>NZ_JBIVQF010000014.1:0-1350 GCF_044755045.1 Pseudarthrobacter sp. NPDC092419 | reverse complement strand
GTGTCTAGTTTCACGACATAGTTCTCACATGAGTCGGGACATCGTTCCCAGTTGATGCTTCACCGGTGAGTCGGGACATCGTTCACACCCTGGAGCGGCTGAGCATGGTGCATGTCGAAGCAGAAAGTCATCGTCCTCGCCGTCCGCGACCAAGGGCTGACCGTCTCGGATGCAGCCCGCCGCTACGGAGTCAGCCGCCGCTGGGTCCACGAACTCCTCCGGCGTGAGGCCGCAGGAGGCATCACCGCCATCGAGCCCCGTTCCAAACGCCCGCTGAACAACCCCCGCCGGACTAACCCGCAGACCGCTGCCCGGATCCTGGCCCTGCGCCACGACCTGCAGACCGCCGGGCTGGACGCCGGCCCGGTCACCATCGCCTGGCACCTCGAACGGGAAGGACTGCGACCCCCATCGACTTCAACAATCCGCCGGATCCTGCACCATGCCGGCCTGGTTACCCCTGAACCGAAGAAACGCCCCAAAGCCTCCCTGCACCGCTTCGAAGCGCACCAGCCCAACGAAACCTGGCAATCCGACTTCACCCACTGGACCCTCGCCGACGGCACCGACACCGAAATCCTGAATTTCCTCGATGACCACTCCCGCTACCTGCTCGCCTGCACCGCGCTCCAACCAGTCACCGTCACCACAGTCGTGACCACATTCCTGGCCTGCGCAGCCGAATACGGGCTCCCGGCCTCGACCCTGACAGATAACGGCATGGTCTACACGACCCGCTTCTCCGGCGGCCGGGGCGGCCGGAACGCCTTCGAACACCAACTCCACGCCCTCGGAATCACCCAGAAGAACGGCTCCCCGAACCACCCGCAAACCCAAGGAAAGATCGAACGCTTCCACCAGACCCTCAAACGCTGGCTCACCGGACAGCCGCGCGCCCACACCCTCGAGGACCTGAACGAACAGCTGGAAAAGTTCCGCCACATCTACAACCACGAACGCCCGCACCGCGCCCTGGACCGCCGCACCCCGGCCACAGCCTACACAGCAACACCCAAAGCAGCGCCCGCAGGGGCAAGACAAGGAGACCACTGGCGACACCGGATAGACCGGGTCGACCAATTCGGGAAACTCACCCTCCGCTACGCAGGCAGGCTACGCCACATCGGAATCGGCCGCGCCCACGCCCGCAAACACGTCCTCATGCTCATCCACGACACCGATGTCATCATCAGCGACGCCACCACCGGAGAAATCATCCGCGAGCTCACCATCAACCCAAACCGGAACTACCAACCCAGAACATCCGGACAAAGAAAAACACCCCGGTCCGAAGACCGGGGTGTAACCGATGACCCGACTCATCCGTGAAGGATGTCTCGACTCATCACA
>NZ_JBIVQF010000013.1:4005-5558 GCF_044755045.1 Pseudarthrobacter sp. NPDC092419 | reverse complement strand
CTTCAACGGAGAGTTTGATCCTGGCTCAGGATGAACGCTGGCGGCGTGCTTAACACATGCAAGTCGAACGATGAAGCCAGCTTGCTGGTGGATTAGTGGCGAACGGGTGAGTAACACGTGAGTAACCTGCCCTTAACTCTGGGATAAGCCTGGGAAACTGGGTCTAATACCGGATATGACTCCTCATCGCATGGTGGGGGGTGGAAAGCTTTTTGTGGTTTTGGATGGACTCGCGGCCTATCAGCTTGTTGGTGAGGTAATGGCTTACCAAGGCGACGACGGGTAGCCGGCCTGAGAGGGTGACCGGCCACACTGGGACTGAGACACGGCCCAGACTCCTACGGGAGGCAGCAGTGGGGAATATTGCACAATGGGCGCAAGCCTGATGCAGCGACGCCGCGTGAGGGATGACGGCCTTCGGGTTGTAAACCTCTTTCAGTAGGGAAGAAGCGAAAGTGACGGTACCTGCAGAAGAAGCGCCGGCTAACTACGTGCCAGCAGCCGCGGTAATACGTAGGGCGCAAGCGTTATCCGGAATTATTGGGCGTAAAGAGCTCGTAGGCGGTTTGTCGCGTCTGCCGTGAAAGTCCGGGGCTCAACTCCGGATCTGCGGTGGGTACGGGCAGACTAGAGTGATGTAGGGGAGACTGGAATTCCTGGTGTAGCGGTGAAATGCGCAGATATCAGGAGGAACACCGATGGCGAAGGCAGGTCTCTGGGCATTAACTGACGCTGAGGAGCGAAAGCATGGGGAGCGAACAGGATTAGATACCCTGGTAGTCCATGCCGTAAACGTTGGGCACTAGGTGTGGGGGACATTCCACGTTTTCCGCGCCGTAGCTAACGCATTAAGTGCCCCGCCTGGGGAGTACGGCCGCAAGGCTAAAACTCAAAGGAATTGACGGGGGCCCGCACAAGCGGCGGAGCATGCGGATTAATTCGATGCAACGCGAAGAACCTTACCAAGGCTTGACATGGACCGGACCGGGCTGGAAACAGTCCTTCCCCTTTGGGGCTGGTTCACAGGTGGTGCATGGTTGTCGTCAGCTCGTGTCGTGAGATGTTGGGTTAAGTCCCGCAACGAGCGCAACCCTCGTTCTATGTTGCCAGCACGTGATGGTGGGGACTCATAGGAGACTGCCGGGGTCAACTCGGAGGAAGGTGGGGACGACGTCAAATCATCATGCCCCTTATGTCTTGGGCTTCACGCATGCTACAATGGCCGGTACAAAGGGTTGCGATACTGTGAGGTGGAGCTAATCCCAAAAAGCCGGTCTCAGTTCGGATTGGGGTCTGCAACTCGACCCCATGAAGTCGGAGTCGCTAGTAATCGCAGATCAGCAACGCTGCGGTGAATACGTTCCCGGGCCTTGTACACACCGCCCGTCAAGTCACGAAAGTTGGTAACACCCGAAGCCGGTGGCCTAACCCCTTGTGGGAGGGAGCTGTCGAAGGTGGGACTGGCGATTGGGACTAAGTCGTAACAAGGTAGCCGTACCGGAAGGTGCGGCTGGATCACCTCCTTTCTAAGGAGCACCTACAGGTCATTGCCT
>NZ_JBIVQF010000013.1:0-3908 GCF_044755045.1 Pseudarthrobacter sp. NPDC092419 | reverse complement strand
CCCGTGTATGCGGGGTGTGTGGTTTGTCAGGAGTATATGCCCGTTGCGCAGACGATTGTTCTGCGGCGGGTGCTCAAGGGTGGAATATCAACGAATAGCGGCTGCGTGTTTCTTTTCCTGTTCAGTACGGATGTCTTCCTTTGTGGGGGTGTCCTGGAACGGCGGGTTGGGGGATGGGTGGCTTAGTGTTTGGCACACTGTTGGGTCCTGAGGCAACAGGGCCGGGTTTTGCCCGGGTTTGTTTGTTTCTGGTTTCCTGGCTGCATCGATCATGCATGGTTCGCTCCTTTGGGGGTGTTGTGTGTGGGGTGTGTGGTACGGGGTTGTTGTTTGAGAACTACATAGTGGACGCGAGCATCTTTTATAAGAAGCAATTTCCAAGAATATGAACCTGGATCTGGCCGTGCTGTTGATGCCCTTTGGGGTGTTGGGGTGTGGTTGGTTTTCGTGGTTCTCTCGAGTGTTTTTTGTTTTTGATCTTTGTGGTCAAGTTTTTAAGAGCACACGGTGGATGCCTTGGCATTAGGAGCCGAAGAAGGACGTAGGAATCTGCGATAAGCCTGGGGGAGTCGATAACCGGACTGTGATCCCAGGGTGTCCGAATGGGGAAACCCCGCCAGGAGCGCGAGTTGCCTGGTGACCCGCATCTGAACACATAGGGTGCGTGGAGGGAACGCGGGGAAGTGAAACATCTCAGTACCCGCAGGAAGAGAAAACAATAGTGATTCCGTTAGTAGTGGCGAGCGAACGCGGATCAGGCTAAACCGTTCCATGTGTGATAGCCGGCGGGCGTTGCATGGTCGGGGTTGTGGGACTTTCCGTTCCAGTTCTGCCGGACTGGTGAGGTGAGAGCGCGTGCATAGGTGAACGGTTTTGAAAGGCCGGCCAGAGAGGGTGTTAGTCCCGTAACCGTAATGTTGTGCGCCGCCTGGGAAGTATCCCAAGTAGTACGGGGCCCGAGAAATCCCGTGCGAATCTGTCAGGACCACCTGATAAGCCTAAATACTCCCTAATGACCGATAGCGGACCAGTACCGTGAGGGAAAGGTGAAAAGTACCCCGGGAGGGGAGTGAAACAGTACCTGAAACCGTGTGCTTACAATCCGTCGGAGCAGCCTTGTAGTTGTGACGGCGTGCCTTTTGAAGAATGAGCCTGCGAGTTAGTGTTACGTCGCGAGGTTAACCCGTGTGGGGGAGCCGTAGCGAAAGCGAGTCTGAATAGGGCGTTGCAGTGGCGTGATCTAGACCCGAAGCGAAGTGATCTACCCATGGCCAGGTTGAAGCGACGGTAAGACGTCGTGGAGGACCGAACCCACTTCAGTTGAAAATGGAGGGGATGAGCTGTGGGTAGGGGTGAAAGGCCAATCAAACTTCGTGATAGCTGGTTCTCCCCGAAATGCATTTAGGTGCAGCGTTGCGTGTTTCTTGCTGGAGGTAGAGCTACTGGATGGCTAATGGGCCCTACAAGGTTACTGACGTCAGCCAAACTCCGAATGCCGGTAAGTGAGAGCGCAGCAGTGAGACTGTGGGGGATAAGCTTCATAGTCGAGAGGGAAACAGCCCAGACCACCAACTAAGGCCCCTAAGCGTGTGCTAAGTGGGAAAGGATGTGGAGTTGCGAAGACAACCAGGAGGTTGGCTTAGAAGCAGCCATCCTTAAAAGAGTGCGTAATAGCTCACTGGTCAAGTGATTCCGCGCCGACAATGTAGCGGGGCTCAAGTACACCGCCGAAGTTGTGGCATTCAGGTATTAGCTAAGCCCTTGTGGTTCAGGCGCCTGGATGGGTAGGGGAGCGTCGTGTGGGCGGTGAAGTCGCGGTGTAAACCAGCGGTGGAGCCTACACGAGTGAGAATGCAGGCATGAGTAGCGAAAGACGGGTGAGAAACCCGTCCGCCGAATGATCAAGGGTTCCAGGGTCAAGCTAATCTGCCCTGGGTAAGTCGGGACCTAAGGCGAGGCCGACAGGCGTAGTCGATGGACAACGGGTTGATATTCCCGTACCGGCGAAAAACCGCCCATGTTGAACAGGGGATACTAACCGCCCGAGACCTGCCCGACACCCCTTGTGGGTGAAGGGTTTTGGTGGAGCGCGGGACCTGATCCTGGGAGGCAAGCGTATTAACAGGTGTGACGCAGGAAGGTAGCCGAGCCGGGCGATGGTTGTCCCGGTCTAAGGATGTAGGGCGAACGGTAGGCAAATCCGCTGTTCATGATGCCTGAGATCTGATGGGACCCCCGTATGGGGGGATTTGGTGATCCTATGCTGCCGAGAAAAGCATCGACGCGAGGTTTTAGCCGCCCGTACCCCAAACCGACACAGGTGATCAGGTAGAGAATACTAAGGCGATCGAGAGAATTATGGTTAAGGAACTCGGCAAAATGCCCCCGTAACTTCGGGAGAAGGGGGGCCCCAACCTTGAACACCACTTGCTGGTGGGAGGGGATCGGGGCCGCAGAGACCAGGGGGAAGCGACTGTTTACTAAAAACACAGGTCCGTGCGAAGTCGCAAGACGATGTATACGGACTGACTCCTGCCCGGTGCTGGAAGGTTAAGAGGACCGGTTAGCCGCAAGGCGAAGCTGAGAATTTAAGCCCCAGTAAACGGCGGTGGTAACTATAACCATCCTAAGGTAGCGAAATTCCTTGTCGGGTAAGTTCCGACCTGCACGAATGGAGTAACGACTTCCCCGCTGTCTCAACCATAAACTCGGCGAAATTGCAGTACGAGTAAAGATGCTCGTTACGCGCAGCAGGACGGAAAGACCCCGAGACCTTTACTATAGTTTGGTATTGGTGTTCGGAGTGGCTTGTGTAGGATAGGTGGGAGACGTTGAAGCCCGGACGCCAGTTCGGGTGGAGTCATCGTTGAAATACCACTCTGGTCACTTTGGACATCTAACTTCGGCCCGTAATCCGGGTCAGGGACAGTGCCTGATGGGTAGTTTAACTGGGGCGGTTGCCTCCTAAAAAGTAACGGAGGCGCCCAAAGGTTCCCTCAGCCTGGTTGGCAATCAGGTGTCGAGTGTAAGTGCACAAGGGAGCTTGACTGTGAGAGAGACATCTCGAGCAGGGACGAAAGTCGGGACTAGTGATCCGGCGGTACATTGTGGAATGGCCGTCGCTCAACGGATAAAAGGTACCTCGGGGATAACAGGCTGATCTTGCCCAAGAGTCCATATCGACGGCATGGTTTGGCACCTCGATGTCGGCTCGTCGCATCCTGGGGCTGGAGTAGGTCCCAAGGGTTGGGCTGTTCGCCCATTAAAGCGGTACGCGAGCTGGGTTTAGAACGTCGTGAGACAGTTCGGTCCCTATCCGCTGCGCGCGCAGGAAATTTGAGAAGGGCTGTCCTTAGTACGAGAGGACCGGGACGGACGAACCTCTGGTGTGTCAGTTGTACTGCCAAGTGCACCGCTGATTAGCTACGTTCGGATGGGATAACCGCTGAAAGCATCTAAGCGGGAAGCTCGCTTCAAGATGAGATTTCCATACACCTCGTGTGTGAGAGGCCCCCAGCCAGACCACTGGGTTGATAGGCCGGATGTGGAAGCGAGGACTAACGACTCGTGAAGCTGACCGGTACTAATAGGCCAACAACTTACACCACCAAGAAACAAGACTGCTTGCGTCCACTATGTGGTTCCCAACCAACAACCCACGGGTTGTCCCGGCACGGAACCAACAACTAAATAACAACACCACAAAACTGCCCCCACAACGGGGACAGCAAGTTGTAACCACAGATTTCCCACACCACCCCCAGGGCTGGTGACGGGTACAAGGGTTACGGCGGTCATAGCGTGGGGGAAACGCCCGGTCCCATTCCGAACCCGGAAGCTAAGACCCACAGCGCCGATGGTACTGCACCCGGGAGGGTGTGGGAGAGTAGGTCACCGCCGGACACACA
>NZ_JBIVQF010000012.1:0-12631 GCF_044755045.1 Pseudarthrobacter sp. NPDC092419 | reverse complement strand
TTCGCCCACCCCCCCGGGGCCCCGGCGCGGGTGTTGGTGCTCCCCCGGGGGGGGGGGGGGGGGGGGGGGGGGGGCCCCCCCCGCCGCACTTGTCTACAGGTCCAGATCGAGGGATACCATCATGCGCTTGAGCCGGGCGTATTCACCGGTCGCCATGTAGGCCTTCGCTTCGGCAACCGAGGCGAACACCATACCCTCGCCCCCCAGATTCACCTGGAACTGCGAGGCGAAGGACAGCGTCCCAACCGGCGAGGACACCGTGTTGTAGTACATGCATGCCGCCGAAGCCTGCTGGTCCGGCTGGGAGAGGCCTACGGAGCCGTTCACCCCAAGGCCGCTTCCCGTTCCGTCCAGTACCCGATAGCTGAACTCCGGCGCTGCCGCGCCCTCGGCGGCACGGTAGGGAACGGTTACCGGCGCCGAATCAAGGGTGAGCAGGGGAACCGCTTCCGGCCCGCAGGCACCGCCGAGACCGCCCGGCTGCGCGTGAATCAGCGAGGCAACTTTCGCCCCCCGTTCATTCTGTACGTCGAGACGGACGGACGGCGCAGCGCCGTCCACGCTGTGCTCGATGACCGCCCAGCCGGGGGGCAGGTCGAAGGCGACGCCGGCGGACTGGTTCGAGTACCGTTCCCAGCCGGCCGGCGTGGGTGTCGGCGCGGCACTGGTACTGGCAATGGCGGAAGCAGACTGGGTTGCCACGGGCTCGCTGGCTGGTGCGGGGGCGGCAATGGGTTCAAGGCTGGTGGCGACCAGGATGCCAGCCGCCACGGCGGCGGCAGCCAGGGTCACGGCGGCGAGCACGCGGGCGCGGGCCCTTCTCCGCTCCGCGAGGGTGGGAATGTCCGCGGACAGCCGGTCGGCGAAAATATCGGGACGCGAAAGCATTGCGCTGAGGGCCTGTTCGGGATCCGGGGTGGCGGGGCCATGCCCCAGCGGGTCGGCTCCGGCGACGAGGTTCCTGATGGGGTCCATGGCTAGGCACCGACTTTCTGGTCGAAGTGGCCGCAAAGAGTCGGGACGAGTTTGCGGAATGCTTCCCTTGCCCGATGCAGCCTCACTTTTGCAGTCGATTGCGTGCATTTCAGGACCTGGGCGATCTCCGAGATGGTGAGCTCATCCCAGTAGGCCAACTGCAGGATGTCGCGATCCTTTTCACGCAGCGCCGCCATGGCATCTTCCACGACTGTGATGTCGCTGTCGCCCTCCCCTGCCGGGGAGGCGACAGGCGTGAGGCTGAGCCTTTCATGCAGCGCCCGGTGCCGGTCACGTGCCCGGTACGCGTTACCGATAAGGTTGCGGGTAACGGTCAGGAGCCAGGAAACTTCGGTGGGTCCCGCGCCGTCCAACTCGCGCTCGGAAAGCACGGTCCCCCTGACTTCGTGTGGCCCACCTGCATGTAAGCGTATAGTTTCCGGCCAGGCCCGGACGGTTACAGTTCCTGGGGCGGTCGTTTTCAGCGGGACGTGTAGTCCAGGACTTCCCGCACGCTTTCGTTGTCGTCGTCCATGACCACGGTCAGCCGGAGGACGGTTCCGTCCAGGGCCAGCGGGAGCCAGTGGGCCGCATCCTGCCACATACGCTCGACGGGCAGTGCGGCTGTTCCGAACCACTCGGGGAGGATTTCGGCGGTTTCGACCGGTTCGCCGGACCACCGCGCAGCGACGAACAGCCGAGTGCTCATATTCCACTCAGGCCGGGCCGGAAAATCGAAGACCACCAGTCCGGCGTCGCGGAGGTCTTCCTGCCGGACCAGCACCCCCGACTCCTCGTAGACCTCTCGGCAGGCGGCCTCCGCGTCCGTCTCGCCGGGCTCCACATGCCCTCCCAGGCCAACGATCTTGCCCCGCCCAAAACCCGTCTTCTTCAGACCGAGCAGGACTTCCCGGCCAGCGCGCCCGTCCCGGACCAGGAAGCAGAGGGTGACGGCGGCGCTCATCCGAGGGCCCGCGGGTGCGCAGCCGCGTAGACCTCACGGAGCGTATCCGCGGTAACCAGCGTGTACACCTGGGTGGTGGTGACGGATGCGTGGCCCAGCAGTTCCTGGACCACGCGGACATCGGCGCCGCCTTCCAGGAGATGAGTGGCGAATGAGTGCCGCAGGGTGTGGGGCGAAACGTCCCGGGTGATGTTGGCCTTCTCCGCGGCCGCCTTCAGGATGGTCCACGCGCTCTGCCGGCTGATCCGGCCGCCGCGGGCATTCAGGAAGAGCGCGGGAGTGCCTTTGCCCTTGGCGGCGAGCAGCGGCCGGCCCCGGACCAGGTACGCGTCAAGGGCCCGGGCCCCGTAGGAACCCAGCGGGACCAGCCGCTCCTTGGAGCCCTTGCCGAACAGGCGCACAATGGCGGGGCCAGCATCCGATGAATCCTTCTCCGGCAGGGAAATGTCGTCCACGTCCAGGCCCACCGCCTCGCTGATCCGGGCACCGGTGGAGTATAGGAATTCAAGCAGCGCGCGGTCCCTTAGGCCTGTGGCCGTGTCGGTTCCGGCCGCCTCCAGGATCCGGGTGACCTCATTGACGCTGATCGCCTTGGGCAGCCGTTTGCCGGCCATGGGCGGGTGCACTTCACTGGCGGGGTCCGCCGGGGTGTGCCCTTCGAGCGCCCAAAACTTATGCAGGCCGCGGACCGCGACCACCGTCCTGGCCGCGGACCGCACGCCCAGGACGGAGCCGCCGTCGGACCCGTCGGAAAGGGCCTGGACGTAGCCGGTGACATGCCGGCGGGTGATGTCCGCGGGTCGGGAGCAGCCTGCAGCGGCGAGGTAGCGGGCGTAGCGGGCCAGGTCGCGGCGGTAGGCCGCCAGCGTGTTCGCGGCGAGGCCGCGTTCGACGCCCATGTGCTGAAGGTAATCGGTGATGGCCCGCTCGATGGCGTTGGGTGGTGCCGCGGCGCGGACTTCTGCGGCTTCAGCCGAGGGGGCCATCAGCGCTGGCTGGGGTGTTCGGGCCAGGGGGCGTCCGCGGGGCGGAGCCCGGCGTAGCCGTCAGCACGGGCCGCGGCGGCCGCAAGAATTCCGACGACGGCACTCGGGTTGTGCAGGCGGCCCGCCAAGACGCCGGCGAGGGCATCGTCCAGGCTGATCCAGTGGAATTCGATCTCCGCTTCTTCATCCGTGCGATCGTGGCGCTCGTGGTGCGGAATCTCCGTCAGGTCGCGGGCCAGGTAGATCCGGATGGCCTCACTGGACGAGCCCGGCGAGTTGAAGAAGTCGACCAGGACGTTCCAGGTGCCTGCGGCGAGGTCCGCTTCCTCGGCGAGTTCCCGGGCCGCGCCGGTTACGAAATCCTCGCCCTCGACGTCCAGCAAGCCTGCCGGGATCTCCCACAGGTCCATTCCTACCGGGTGCCGGTACTGCTTCAGCAGCAGGATCTCCCCGTCCTGGTTCATGGGCAGGACAGCCACAGCGCCAGGGTGGTCGATGTAGTCGCGGGTCAGGGCGTGGCCGGAGTCCTGCAGCTGGAAGGTGTCGCTGACGACATCCCAGATCCGGCCGTCGTAAACCTTCTCGGTAGACAAAAGACGGCGCGTGCTCGGTGCATCCGAAACGTGGCCTCCAGCAGGATTGGTTTCAGGTGTACCGGGCATCGCGCCGTCCTTCTTCTGTTGTGCGTTACTTAGCCGCTACGCTACCCGATGCCTTGGCTCCGGATGCGCCGGCGGCCGCCGTGGCGGTGCCGTTCTGGTGGTCCAGGGCGGCCTTGACCAGGCCGGCGAAGAGCGGGTGCGGCCTGGTGGGCCGGGAGCTCAGTTCGGGGTGGGCCTGGGTGGCCACGTAGTACGGGTGGACGTCGGCGGGCAACTCAACGAACTCCACGAGCTTGCCGTCCGGCGACGTGCCGGAGAAGACCAGGCCCTGGGCGGCGATCTGGTCGCGGTACTTGTTGTTGACCTCATAGCGGTGGCGGTGGCGTTCGCTCACTGTGGTCTTGCCGTAGGTTTCGGCGATGACGGAGCCTTCATCCAGTTTGGCTTCGTAAAGGCCCAGGCGCATGGTGCCGCCCAGGTCTCCGCCGCCTTCGACGAATTCCAGCTGCTCTTCCATCGTGGCGATTACGGGGTACTTGGAGTCCGGCTCGAATTCGCTGGAGGAAGCACCTTCCAGGCCAACCACGTTGCGGGCGTATTCGATGACCATGCACTGCAGGCCAAGGCACAGGCCCAGGACCGGAAGCTTGGTTTCGCGGGCGAATTTGAGGGCGCCCAGCTTGCCTTCCAGGCCGCGGATGCCGAAGCCGCCGGGCACGCAGATGGCGTCCACGCCGTCCAGGGCCTTGATGGCGCCTTCGCGGGTCTCGCATTCGTCGGAGGGCACCCACCGGATCTTGACCTTGGCCTCGTTGGCAAAACCACCGGCGCGCAGCGCTTCGGTGACCGAAAGGTAGGCATCGGGCAGGTCGATGTACTTGCCCACCAGCGCGATTTCCACGTGGTGCTTGGGGTTGTGCACTGCTTCCAGCAGCCGGTCCCAGCTGGTCCAGTCCACGTCCTTGAACGGGAGGTCCAGGGCCCGCACGATGTAAGAATCCAGGCCCTGGGTGTGCAGGGTCTTGGGGATGTCGTAGATGCTGGGCGCGTCCGCGGCGTTGACCACGGCGTCGATGTCTACATCGCACATGCGGCCGATCTTTTCGCGCATGGCGTCGGGTACCTCACGGTCCGAACGGATGACGATGGCCTCGGGCTGGATGCCGATGGAGCGCAGCGCGGCCACGGAGTGCTGCGTGGGCTTGGTCTTCAGCTCCTGGGACGGGCCGATGTAGGGCACCAGTGAAACGTGGAGGAAGAACACGTTGGTCCGGCCGATGTCCTGGCGGACCTGGCGGGCGGACTCAAGAAACGGCTGGGACTCGATGTCGCCCACGGTGCCGCCGATTTCGGTGATGATGACGTCCGGGGCGTTCTTGCCCTCGGCGGGCAGGCGCATGCGGCGCTTGATCTCATCGGTAATGTGCGGAATGACCTGGACAGTGTCCCCGAGGTACTCGCCGCGGCGTTCCTTGGCGATCACGGTGGAGTACACCTGGCCGGTGGTCACGTTGGCCGAGCCTTCGAGGTTCTCGTCCAGGAAGCGTTCGTAGTGTCCGATGTCCAGGTCGGTCTCGGCGCCGTCGTCGGTGACGAAGACTTCGCCGTGCTGGAAGGGGTTCATCGTGCCGGGATCCACGTTGAGGTAGGGATCGAGCTTCTGCATAGTTACAGACAGGCCACGCGCCCGCAGGAGGTGGCCGAGGCTCGAAGCCGTCAGCCCCTTACCGAGCGAGGACGCCACACCACCGGTTACGAAGATGTGCTTGGTCGTCTTGGACGAGCCCGGGAACCGGGAATTTACACGGGAATTTGATCGCTGCACCACGGAATTCGAGCCTATCATCAAATGAGCCTTCCACGGACGGGGACACTGTTCCCCCAAACGTCCAAGTCTGCAGGCCCGGCGTGCGTTGGGCAAGGGCCGCCCGCCCGGCGGGCTCGCCGATCCGTATACCGGCGGACCCGCGTTCGGGCCGGTCAGGCGCGCTGTGGCAGGAGTTTTGCGTCGTCCAGCAGTTCCTGCGCGTGTGCCCGCGCCGACTCCGAGTCCTCCTGGCCGGCGAGCATGCGGGCCAGTTCCCGGACCCGTTCGGGCCCGTCGAGGAGGCGCACATCACTGGAGGTGAACCCGGTGGCAGTGCCGCCGTCGGCCCCCCGGACAGATGTCTTGGTGACGGTGATGTGCTGGTCCGCGAACGCCGCCACCTGGGGAAGGTGGGTGACCACCAGCACCTGCACGTGGCGCGCCAGCATGGCCAGTCTCCGGCCGATTTCGACGGCGGCCCGGCCGCCTACGCCCGCATCGACCTCATCGAAGACAAAAGTGGGCACAGGGTCCACGGCTGCCAGCACCACTTCGATGGCCAGCATCACGCGGGAAAGTTCACCGCCGGACGCCCCCTTGCCCAGCGGCCTGGCGGGGGCCCCGGCATGCGGCTGCAGCAGGAATCCGATGTCGTCCGCGCCATGCGGGCCCAGCTGGCCCGTCGGTTCGAGGTTGATCACGAGCGTGGCATCCGCCATGGCCAAGGCGGTCAGCTCGGCGCTGACCCGGGAGGAGAGGTCCTTCGCGGCTTTCGTCCGGATTTTGCTGATGGCCGCCGCCTGCTTTTTCAGCTCGGCTTCCGCCCGGACCACTTCCGCTTCCAGGGCCTCGATCCGGCTGGAATCATCCTGCAGTTCGTCGAACCGGGCACGGCTGGTCTCCGCCCATTCCAGCACTTCATCAATGCTCGGCGCGTATTTCCGGACCAGCTTGGCCAGCGCGGCACGGCGGTCCTCGATCTCGGCCAGCCGCTCCGGGCCTTCGGTGTCAAGTCCGGCCTGGTAGCTGGCCAGCTCGGTGGCGATGTCGTTGAGCAGGAAGCCCACCTCGGCGAGGCGTGTGGCAGCGGCACCGAGTTCGGCGTCGTGCTCCGCCACGTGCTCCAGGGTGCGCTTGGCAGCGTCGATGAGGGTGGTGGCGTCCTCCGCCTCGCCGAAATCCTCGGCGATGAGGGCCTGATGGGCGGTGCTCGCCGCGATCCGGAGCTCCTCCACGTTGGCCAGCTTCACGGCTTCGGCCTTCAGGAGTTCGTCCTCGCCGGGCTGCGGATCAACCTCGTCGATTTCGGCCAAGGCCGCCTGAAGGGACTCTGCCTCACGAAGGCGGTCCCGGGCTTCGCTGCGCAACGTGTCCAGTTCCGCCTGGTTTGCCTTCCAGGCGGCGTACAGCTCCTGGTAGGCAGCCAGGTGCCCGGCCAGCGCGTCCCCGGCGAACTTGTCCAGGGCACCCCGCTGGGCCACCGCCCCCTTGAGGCGGATCTGGTCCGACTGGCCGTGAACCACCACCAGCGATTCGCCCACCTCCGCCAGGGCGCCCACCGGCGCGGCGCGGCCGCCCAGGAAAGCCCGGCTGCGTCCGTCGGCACCGAGGCGACGGGCGAGGATCAGCTCCGCGGCGCCGTCGTACTCCTCCGCCTCGGCTCCCGCCTCCAGGGCGCGTACGACGGCGGGGTGGCCCGCCTCGAGCTTTACGACCGCCTCGGCACTGGCGCTCTTGGCTCCGCTGCGCACGGCGCCGGCGTCTGCACGGGCCCCGAGCAGGAGTCCGACGGCGGTAACCACCATGGTCTTGCCGGCACCCGTTTCGCCGGTTACCACGCTGAGCCCGGGTCCCAGCGGAAGGGTTGCGTCGGTGATGACGCCCAGGTCGCGGATTCTCAGTTCTTCAAGCATTGGTTCACTTCGCGGTTGACGGGTCGGTGTCTGCGTCCGGGTGGGTGGCCTGCAGCGGGGGCATGGGGCGCGGGGTCCGGACCACAGGGATGGGGCCGGTGGTAATGGCCTCGGCCTTAGGCACTGGCCCGCGCCAGCCGTGGATGGGGAGTTCGAATTTGCGCACCAGCCGGGCCGAGAAGGGCGTCTGGTGCGTGCGTGCCAGCCGTACGGGTGTGGCGGATTTGGTGACTTCCACCCGGGAGCCCGGCGGCAGGTCCACCGACCGGCGCCCGTCGCACCAGAGCACGCCCTGCGCATCGGTGCGGCCCAGGACTTCCACGGCCAGCTTTGACCGTGGTGAGACCACCAGGGGCTTGGCGAAAAGGGCATGCGCGCTTATCGGGACGATCACCAGGGCCTCGACCTCGGGCCACACCACCGGGCCGCCGGCGGAGAAGGCGTAGGCCGTGGAACCGGTCGGCGTGGCCAGTACGATGCCGTCCGAGCCGAAGGAGGTCAGCGGACGCTCGTCCACCTCGGTGACCACCTCGATCATCCGTTCCCGGTTGGCCTTCTCGATGGCTGCCTCGTTCAGCGCCCAGGTGTGCCAGATCTTTTGGCCGCGCACCCACACCTGGACGTCGATGGTCATTCGTTCTTCCACCGTGTACTCGCGGCTGGCGATCCATTCGACCGTCTGGGCAAGGTCAGCCCGCTCGCTTTCGGCCAGGAACCCCACGTGGCCAAGGTTCACGCCCAGGAGCGGGACGTCCACCTCGCGGACCAGTTCCGCTGCGCGCAGGATGGTGCCGTCACCTCCGAGCACCATGACCAGCTCCACGTCGGGAAGCCGGACGTGGTCATGCAGGATCTCCACCGGCTGCGCGAGGTGTCCAAAAAACCGCTCCATGTCCTGGAGCTCCGACTCCTGCATCACGGGCACGATTCCGGAGGCATGCAGGAGGGCACACGCCTCCCAGGCAGCCTTCAGCGATTCCTCGCGGCCGGTGTGGGCAAGGACCAATACACGCCTGCTCATTCGGTTCCGCTCTCTAGTGGTTCGGCCAGATTCGTCCAAGCAGAGCAGACACAGCTGCCTCCCGCTCTTCGATCTTAGGCAGGTCCCGGCTCATCCTGCGTCTTATCCACAGGAAGTATTCAACGTTTCCGTCCTGGCCGGGAAGCGGACTGGCCGCCAGTCCGCACAGGTCCAGTCCGGCATCGAACGCCGCCCCGGCCACCTTTTCAACGGCCAGCCGGCGCTCCCGCTCCGACGTCACTACGCCCGTACGGCCCAGCCGGTCCTTGCCGATTTCGAACTGGGGCTTGACCATCAGGACCAGGTCACCGCCGGGCAGGGTGCAGTCGGCCAGTGGCTGGACCACGAGCGTCAGCGAAATGAAGGAGAGGTCGGCCACGGTAAGTTCCGCCGGGCCCCCGATGTCCCCGGACGTCATGTAGCGGACGTTCAGGCCCTCGTGGACTTCCACGCGGGGATCTTCCCGCAGCCGGGCCACCAACTGGCCGTGTCCGACGTCGACCGCCACCACGTGCGCGGCGCCGCGCCTCAGGAGGACGTCGGTGAAACCTCCGGTGGACGCGCCGGCGTCGAGGCAGCGCTTGCCTTCGGCAGAGACCCCGGGGAAGGCGTCAAGGGCGCCGGCCAGTTTATGTCCTGCCCGGCTGGCGTACGTGTCCTGATCGTCGTGCTGAACGGAAAGGTCCCTGGCCTCATCAACCTGCAGGGAGGCCTTGGCCAGGATCTGTCCGGCCGAGCTGACCCTGCCTTCGGCGATCAGCGCTGCAGCGTGGGTCCGTGACCGGGCCAGGCCCCGGGCCACCAGTGCCTGGTCGAGCCGGAGCGGCATCAGGCGCCGCCGTCCGCGACGGTGCCGGCCGGGCCGGTTGAATCGGCTGGGTCGGCAGGGTCCGCGTTGAGGGCTGCCAGAAGGTCGTCGTGAAGCTCGTTATACGCTGCTTCCTGGTCCGCCACCGGCAGATGCGGCACTGCCTCCAGTCGCTTGATGGCTTCGGCCACCACCTGGTCTGTCACTCCTGCTCCGGCCGAAAGCCCGGCGCGCTCCGCTGCGGGCCACTCCCGGGACGGCTGGGCTGCTGCGGAATCTTCAGGTTCGGTCAGCTCAGTCATCCAACCAGTCTAATGATCAAGCCACGCCAGCTTGGGCGCGTGTGGCGCAGTGGCGTCCGGCGTCGCTGCCCACCAGGCAGCGCAGGCAGCGCGCCAGGCATTCAGGTCATCCTGCCGGCCGATGATGCCGACGGCGCCGTTGGCGACCCTGGCCGTTGCATCACCGCAGGAATAGGTGCCGTCCTCATGCGTCACCTCGGGGTACGGCCGGTACAGGTCAGGCAGGTTTTCGATGATGTAGGCCGGGCGTTCAGCCGCCCGGGCCGCGAGGATACTCTCACGGGTGTCGACGCCGGTCAGGACCGCTACGGTGGCAAAGCCCGCATTGTTACCGCCCAGGATGTCCGTGTCCAGCCTGTCCCCCACCACCAGCGGGCGTTCTGCCCCGAGGCGTTTAGCGGCAGCGTGGAACAGCGGGGCTTCCGGCTTACCGGCAACCCTGGGCTGCTGCCCCGTCGCGGCGGCGACCGCAGCCACCAGTGTTCCGTTGCCGGGGGCAATCCCGCGGGCCTGCGGGATGGACATGTCCGTGTTGGTGGCAACCCAGAGGGCACCGGCGGAGACCACATAGGCTGCCTCGGCCAGGTCCTTCCAACCGAGCTCAGGGTTGAAGCCCTGGACGACGGCCACCGGCTGTTCATCCTGGCTGTGGACCGGCAAAAGTCCCACCAGTTCTATTTCGCGCGCCAGCGCTGCGCTGCCGGTGATGAGGACGCGGGCGCCGGGCGCCAGCAGCGATGCCAGCAGCTCCGCAGCAGCCTGGGAGGAACTGACCACCTGCTGGTCCTCCGCCGGGGCGCCCAACTCACGCAGATGTGCCGCCACCTGCGCCGGAGAGCGCGAGGCGTTGTTGGTCACGTAGCCCAGGCCGATGCCCAGTCCTGACAGTTGCTGCAGGGACCCCACAGCACCCGCGATGGCGTGCGGGCCGGCGTAAACGACGCCGTCCAGGTCCGCGAGCAGGGCGTCGAAGCGGGCAATCAGGGGGACGTCCGCCATCTTTCAGTCCTCGTTGCGGTCAGCGTTGGAGGCGTCGTCCTGGTCTTCGTCCTCTTCCGCCGAATCCTGGTCCGACTCCGCGTCATCGGAGACGAAGAAGTCGGCTTCGGCGTCGTCGATGTTGTCGTCCTGGACGTCGGCCGGTGAAGCGGCACTGGAAGCTTCGGCAATTACCGAAGTGCCGGCGTCGTCCGTTGCTTCTGCGTCAGCGGGGGCCGCAGCCTGGGTGTCCGCCGTCTTGTTGGCACCTGCCAGCAGCCGGCGACGTTCCGCTTCCTCCCGTGCTTCCTCTTCCTCGTCCCAACCGAGGTCGATGATGTCGGGTTCCTCGTCGATGCCTTGGCCCAGCGCGTTTTCGGCGACGACGGCCTGCTTCTTCCACTTGTCGGCCTCAGTTTCGCGGCCCACAGCGGCGAGGGCGTCACCGTAGGCACGGAAGAGGCGGGGGCTGTAGGAGAAGGCCCGGTTGATGTCGAGCTGCGGTATTTCCAGCTCGGCGACCGCTGCGTCCAGCTGTCCCAGGTCGGTGCGGGCACCGGCTGCCACGATGGCGAGCTCGACCTTGCCGGGCGCGTCCAGGTCCTGGGCTTCCTCCGAGCGTGCCACGTCCAGCGCACGGTCGGGCCGGCCCAGGCCGCGTTCGCAGTCCGCCATCACCGGGAGGTGGACGTTGGAGCCGCTGATCCGCCGGTAGGTGCGGAACTCCCGCAACGCCTCACCGTAGTGCCCGGCAGCGTAGGCAGTGAGGCCCACGGCTTCGCGGACGGCTGCGAGCCTGCCGCCACGGCGGCTTGCGGCCAGTGCGTGCTGGAAGGCCAGTTCAGGCTCTTCATCGATCAGGCGGCCGGCCATCACCAGGTGGCGGGCAACCCATTCGGCACTCTTCGCCTCGAGTGTCTTGATCTGATGCTGCGTGGCGCGGTCCAGTTCCTTGCCGGTGACGTCCTCATCGATTTCCGGCGAACGCTCGCGGTCCGGCCGGTTGGCGCTGCGGAGGTCACGCACGTTGGGGACCCGTGCGGGGCGGTCCTCCTGGCGGCCGTAACCGCGGGGGCCCGAGTCACGGGTGTTGTCTCGGGAGTAGCGGTTGTCCCGGCCGTCACCGTCGCGTGCGGGGCCGCGGCTGAAACCACGGTCCGGGCCCCTGTCAGCTGAACGATCGGCGGAACGGTCGAAGTTGCGGGGTCCGCGGTCCTGCCGGTCGCCGAAAGGCTTCCGGTTCTCCCCTGCACCGAAGGTGCGGCGGTCGCCGTCTTCGCGGCGCGGACGGTCACCGAACGGCTTACGGTCGCGGTCACCGCCACTGAAGCTGCGGCGCTCACCCTCATCGCGGCGCGGCCGGTCACCAAACGGCTTACGGTCACGCTCGCCGCCGCCGCCAAAGCTGCGACGCTCACCCTCGTCCCGACGGGGCCGGTCACCAAACGGCTTACGGTCACGGTCACCCGCACCGAAGCTACGACGCTCCCCTTCATCGCGGCGCGGCCGGTCACCAAACGGCTTACGGTCACGGTCACCCGCACCGAAGCTACGACGCTCCCCTTCATCGCGGCGCGGCCGGTCACCGAACGGCTTACGGTCGCGGTCACCGCCGCCGCCAAAGCTACGACGCTCACCCTCATCCCGACGGGGCCGGTCACCAAACGGCTTACGGTCACGGTCACCGAAGGGCTTGCCGCCACGCTCGGGCCGGCCCGCGGAGTCGGATCCGTCGCGGGTGTTGCGTGCGCGGAAACCACGCGGCTCTCCGCCGGAGTTGTTGTTGTCGCGGAAGGGCCCGCGGTCATTCCTGCGGTTGCCGCCGTTGTGCTCAGCCATGTGGATTCCTCCTGTTGAGAGCCGACTACTGGCGCAACTGCAGCCGCTCGTATCCGTGTTTCGTTTTCCTACGCAACCCGAAATCAAGCGCTTCGAAGTCCGTACATCTCCATCAATTCTAGGGGAGCACGCCCTCGGCGGCTTACGAACCGAACGCCAGGGACCGCATCGTGGCCATCTTCACATGGCTGGGACTGCCCTGAAGGGCAACAGATGTGCGGGAGGGTTGCCCGGCTGGGTGCGGGATGTGCGGGAGGGTTGTTTGATTCGTTGCGGGATGTGAGAGAGGGTGTGGGTTTAAATGTGGGAGGCCCCAACCGTGTGGTTGGGGCCTCGACCAATGTGTGTCCGGCGGTGACCTACTCTCCCACACCCTCCCGGGTGCAGTACCATCGGCGCTGTGGGTCTTAGCTTCCGGGTTCGGAATGGGACCGGG
>NZ_JBIVQF010000011.1:0-119346 GCF_044755045.1 Pseudarthrobacter sp. NPDC092419 | reverse complement strand
ACTGCCCCCCGGGGTCTTGGGTGGGGTTGCGCCACGGGCCCACCTCCACCCGGGGCGTGGGCCCAACCCGCGCCGGGGGGGGGCCCCCCCCCCCCCCGGCCCCCCCCCCGCCGCCAAGCTGCGTCAATTAGACTGGGGTCCGGCCCGCAGGCGGCGGAGCCGGAACATCCCGAGGTGGTAACGAGTGCCCAGCAGTACATCGCGGCGGACTGTCCTCCTGACCGGAGCCGCCTTCCTGGCATTGGGGGCAACGTCGTGCACAGGCGCGCCCGGTCCGTCGCCATCTCAGGGCTCCCCTGGTTCCAGGGCAGGGACAAGCCCCACCGCGACCTTCAACTTCGGCACCGCCGCGCAGCCGCTCGGCCTGGATCCCGCCCTCTCCAACGACGTGGAGTCCCAGCGCATAACCCGCCAGATCATGGAGGGCCTGGTGGGTGTTGACCAGACCACGGGCCAGCCCACGCCGCTCCTCGCCACCGAATGGAGCGAGTCCAACGAGGGCCGCTCCTACACCTTTAGGCTCCGGACGGACGTCACATTCCAGGACGGCACTCCTTTTAATGCCGAGGCGGTGTGCACCAATTTCAACCGGTGGTTCGCCCTGCCCCGTGCCCTCCGCGACCAGGCTCCCGGTATCTCCTTTAAAGGGGTGTTCAAGGCACATGCGGACGACGCCGGACTTTCGATCTTCAAGGGCTGCACAGCGGTATCGGCGCACACGGTCCGGATCGACCTGAACCAGCGCTTCACCGCCTTCCTCCAGGCACTGACACTGCCCGCGTTCGCGATCGCGTCTCCGGCGGCGCTCGCAAAGGACACCGCCGACGTGCTGGACCAGGACCGGGCCGGCCAGCGGCTCTCCCGGTTCGCCACCCGCCCTGTGGGCACCGGACCGTTCCGTCTCACCGCGTGGGACGAATCGAGCGTCACACTCGCCACCAACGATTCGTACTGGGGTGACCGCGGCCAGATCGCCACCATCAACTTCAAGGCCTACACCCACCCCCAGGCTCGCCTGCACGCCCTCCTGGAAGGCACGATCGATGGCTACGACGCCGTGACCGTGGGAAACTTCGACCAACTGGTCAAGCGGGGCAAGCAGATCGTCCAGCGGGACCCGTTCTCCGTCATGTATGTCGGGATCAACCAGGAAATTCCGGTGCTGCGCAAGCTCAAGGTGCGGCAGGCGATTGAAATGGCAATCGACAAGGACACGCTGATCCGGCGCTTCTTCATCGACAACACCGGCAAGGCGACCCAATTCGTGCCGCCCAAGATCAGCGGATTCAACAACGACGCGCCCGAGCTGGGACATGACCTGACCAAGGCGAAAAAGTACCTCCAGGAGGCCGGCTATGCAGGCGAGCCGCTGAAGTTCTACTATCCGCTCAACGTCACCCGGCCCTACCTGCCCACGCCGGAAAAGGTCTACGCCGAAATCAGCCGGCAGCTCACGGCCGCCGGCTTCAATATCCGCCCGGTCCCGGTGGAGTGGTCAGAAGGCTACCTCCACGACGTGCAGTCGGCCGGGGACCACGCGCTGCATCTCCTCGGCTGGAATGGCTCCTATTCGGACGCGGATAACTTCGTGGGCCCACTGTTCGGTGAGAAGAACGGTGAATTCGGCTACCAGGATCCGCAGGTCTTCGCCAAGATCAACCGCGCCCGGGGGCTCCCCCAGGGCGACGAGCGGGATGAGCTGTATCACACCATCAATGAACAGATCGCGGCCACCGTCCCGGCCGTTCCCATCGCATTCCCCATCTCGGCGCTGGCCCTCTCGGACCGGGTCCTCAGCTACCCGGCTTCTCCCGTGCTGCATGAAGTTTTCACGAAGGTCCAGCTAAAGCCTTGACGGACCGGCTCAATTTCAGTATGTCCGCCGGGCGGGGATATTCTGTGACAGCCAGAGCCGCAGCAATCGGAGACTGATCGTGACCTTCATTTCCAAAACCCCTCATGCCGACGTCGTCCTGATTGGCGGAGGCATCATGAGCGCCACGCTGGGGGCTTTCCTTAAGCAGCTGGAGCCGAACTGGACCATCTCGCTCTTCGAACGGCTGGACGAGCCGGGGCTGGAAAGCTCCGGCCCCTGGAACAACGCCGGAACCGGCCACGCTGCGCTCTGCGAGCTCAACTACTCCCCCGCAGCCAAGGACGGCTCGGTGAACCCCGCCAAGGCCCTGCACATCAACGAGCAGTTCCAGCTGTCCCGCCAGTTCTGGTCCCACCTCGTGGACCAGAACCTGATCGGTTCCCCCAAGGGCTTCATCAACACAGTTCCACACATGAGCTTCGTCATCGGCGAGGACCACAGCCGGTTCCTTAGGACCCGCTACGAGGCGCTGAAGTCCCACACGCTGTTCCGGAGCATGGAGTACTCCGAGGACCACGGCCAGATCGCCAAGTGGGCGCCGCTGATCGTCAAGGGCCGTGACCCCAAGCAGCAGATTGCAGCCACCCGCGCCGCCGAGGGCACCGACGTCGACTTCGGCGCGCTGACCCGCGAACTCACCACCTACCTGGCCAACAATGGGGTGGAGGTCAACTACGGCCACGATGTCACCGGAATCTCCCGGGCGGCCGACGGCGGTTGGGACCTTTCGCTGAAATACCCCCGTTCCGGTGAGCACGGCAAGATCCACGCCAAGTTCGTTTTCGTAGGCGCCGGCGGCGGCGCCCTGCACCTGCTCCAGGCCTCCGGCATCCCCGAGAGCAAGGGCTATGGAGGGTTCCCGGTCTCCGGACAGTTCTTCCGGTGCACTGACGAAACCATCGCGGCCCAGCACAGCGCCAAGGTCTACGGCCAGGCCTCCGTCGGAGCACCGCCCATGTCCGTTCCCCATCTGGACACCCGCTATGTCAACGGCAAGCGGTCCCTCCTCTTCGGACCCTACGCCGGCTTCTCCACCAACTTCCTCAAGAACGGCTCCTACCTGGACCTGCCCCTGTCCATCCGGCCCGGGAACATCATCCCCATGCTGGCTGTGGCGAAGGACAACATGGACCTCACGGCCTACCTCATCAAAGAGGTGGCCAAGCGTCACGGCGACAAGGTTGAAGCCCTGCGGGAGTACTACCCCGAGGCGCGCGACGGCGACTGGGAACTGATCACGGCCGGCCAGCGTGTACAGATCATTAAGAAGGACCCGCAAAAGGGCGGTGTCCTGCAGTTCGGCACCGAGGTGATCGCCGGCCGCGACGGCTCCATCGGTGCACTGTTGGGCGCATCCCCGGGTGCGTCTACTGCAGTGCCCATCATGATCGAGCTGCTGCAGAAGACGTTCCCCCGGAACTTCAAGGGCTGGCAGTCCAAGCTGAAGGACATGATGCCCGGCTACGGGGTGAAGCTGGATGAAAATCCGGACCTCGCCATGGAGCTTGAAAAGGCAACGGCCAAGTCCCTCCAGCTGGAAAGTATTTCCGCCAGCTTCTGACCACCACCGGGAGAACATGCGATGTTCAGGCTGGCACACCTTTCACTGGCGAACCGGGCCCTGATCGCACTGATCACCGTCTTTGCCTCCGTCTTCGGCGTGATCACCATGTCCTCGCTGAAGCAGGAACTCATTCCCTCGATTGAGTTTCCGCAGATTACGGTGCTCACCGCCATGCCCGGCGCCTCGCCGGAAGTGGTGGACAAGCAGGTCAGCGCTCCCCTGGAAACCGCGCTGAACGGCGTGGAGGGGCTGGAATCCACTTCCTCCACGTCGCGCAACGGCGTCTCCCAGATCACCCTGGCCTTCACCTACGGCGCGGACCTGGACCGGGCCCGGAACCAGATTGACCGGGCCATCTCCAACGCCAAGCGCACCCTGCCCGAAGACGTCCAGCCGCAGGCCATTGCCGGCAACATCAGCGATTTCCCCATCGTCTTCCTGGCCGTGTCCTCGGACAAGCCGCTTAGCGAGCTCAACGCAGACCTGCAGCGGCTGAGCGTGCCGCGCCTGCAGAAGATTGACGGCGTCCGCGGCGCCGACGTCACTGGCGGGGCCACCCAGCACATCGAGATCCTGCCGCGGACCAGGGATATGGCCGCCGCCGGCACCGGCATCAGCGCCATCCGCGATGCCCTTTCCAACAACGGTGCGCTCATCCCCGCCGGAACCCTTGAGGAAAAAGGCAAGACGCTCTCGCTGCAGATCGGTAGCCCGGTGGACTCCATCGATGCGATCCGCGCCCTCCCCCTCTCCGGGGCAAAGAAGGCAGCCACTGTCGGCTCGGTGGCCGACGTCTCAATCCAGGACGATGAGCGGACGTCCATCACCCGGACCAACGGGGAAGAAACGCTCGCGGTATCCGTTACCAAGAAGCCGGAGGGCGACACGGTGGGGATTTCCCACGCCGTCCGCGATTCGCTGGCTGAACTTGAGGCCGAACTCGGCTCCAATGCCAAGTTCACTCCTGTCTTCGACCAGGCGCCGTTCATCGAGAAGTCCATCAAGGACCTGACCACGGAGGGCCTGCTGGGCCTGGGCTTCGCCGTGGCGGTCATCCTGGTGTTCCTGATGTCCACCCGCTCCACGCTGGTCACGGCGGTCTCCATCCCGCTGTCTCTGCTGGTCACGTTCATAGGCCTCTCCGCGACCGGCTACTCGCTCAACATCCTCACCCTCGGCGCCTTGACCATCGCGATCGGCCGCGTGGTGGACGATTCGATCGTGGTCATCGAGAACATCAAGCGCCACCTCACCTATGGCGAGGACAAGGTCACCGCCATCCTCACGGCCATCCGCGAGGTGGCCGGCGCCATCACCGCATCGACGCTGACCACCGTGGCCGTCTTCCTGCCAATCGCCTTCGTAGGCGAGCTCGCCGGCGAACTGTTCCGCCCTTTCGCCCTGACCGTCACCATGGCGCTGCTGGCCTCGCTGCTGGTTTCACTGACCATCGTCCCCGTACTGGCGTACTGGTTCCTCAGGAACCCGGGAGCCGCCGTCGGACTCTCGTCCGGGACCCCCGCGGCCCGGGCGCATGCCGCCGAAGCCCGCGCCAAGGCGCTGGCCTCCGAACAGCGGAGCAGGCTCCAGCGCGGCTACCTGCCCATCCTCCGGACCACCCAGAAGCATCCCGTGACCACGCTGGTGGCGGCCGTCCTGGTGCTGGGCGCAACCGCGGCCATGACACCGCTGCTGGCCACGAACCTGCTGGGCGGTTCAGGGCAGAACAGTATGACAGTCCGGCAGGTCCTTCCCCCGGGCACCAGCCTCGCGGACACCAGCGCCGCCGCCACCCGGCTGGAGGAGGCGCTGCAGACCATCGACGGCGTCAAGGACATCCAGGTGACCTCCGGGAACGCGCAGGCGGGGTTTGCCGCGCTCGTCTCCACGGGGTCCTCCAACTCCACTTTCACCGTGGTGACGGACGAAAAGGCGGACCAGGACGAGCTGCGGGAGACAGTCCGCGCCGAACTGGCCAAGGTGCCCGGATCCGGCAAGGTGTCCGTGGGGACCCAGCAGGGCGGTTTCGGCACCTCCTCCACCGTCGACATCACGCTGAAGGCGGCAACGACGGCGGACCTCCGGACCGCGAGCGACGCCATGGTCGCAGCGATGGAAGGCACGCCGGGCACCAGCGAGGTGGCCACCAACCTCTCAGAGGGCCAGCCCGTAGTCCAGGTCCGGGTGGACCGGGCCAAGACGGTGGCTGCCGGCCTCAACGAAGAACAGGTGGCCGGTGTGCTCGCCTCCACCATCAGCCCGGTGCCGGCCGGTGAAGTGCGCATCGGCACTACCGACTTTCCTGTCCGGATCGGCAAGGGAACGCGCTTCACCAGTATCGAAGCGGTCCGGGATATCGCCTTGCCCGGAGCCCGCGGTCCGGTCCGTCTTGGCAGTATCGCCAGCGTGGAGCAGGTGGACGTCCCGGTGAGCATCACCGCGAGTAACGGCCAGCGGACCGCGAAGGTATCGATCACGCCGTCCGGCTCCAATTTGGGTGCCGTAAGTGCGGAAGTGGAAAAGCGCCTTGCCGGCGTTGGCCTTCCTCCAGGCGTCACCGCGGAGCTGGGCGGTGCCACCACGCAGCAGGCCGAATCGTTCCGGCAACTGGGGCTGGCCCTCCTCGCGGCGATCGCCATCGTCTACGTGATCATGGTGGCCACGTTCAAATCCCTGGTCCAGCCGCTGATCCTGCTGGTATCGGTTCCGTTCGCGGCCACCGGAGCGGTGGCGCTGCTGCTGGTCACCGGCGTCCCCCTGGGCCTCCCCTCGCTGATCGGCATGCTGATGCTGGTGGGCATCGTGGTGACCAACGCCATCGTGCTCATCGACCTCATCAACCAGTACCGCCGGCCCGGGGAGGGCAGACCGGCCATGAACGTCCAGGACGCCATCACCCACGGCGCGCGCCAGCGGCTCCGGCCGATCCTGATGACTGCGCTGGCCACCGTCTTTGCCCTGACGCCGATGGCCATGGGACTTACCGGGGGAGGCGGCTTTATCTCCCAGCCGCTCGCCGTCGTCGTGGTTGGCGGCCTGGTCTCCTCCACTGCGTTGACGCTCGTCCTGGTACCCGTGCTATACCGGCTGGTGGAGGGCCGGCGCGAGAAGAAGGCCCTGCTGCGCGAACTGAAGGAACGTCCGGAATTCGTGTCCGCGTCCGACGTCGAGGACGAATTCCGGGATTGGACCACGGGAATGGTGCCCAAGGTCAGCGGGCGGCGGGCGGCCAACGGAGGTCCGGAGCAGGCAGGCTGAGCTCATGGCTGCCGGCGGGAATATTCGGCCGATAAAGACGTTACACGAGGCAATAGATGCAAATGCATCTAAATTGGTTTACTATTAAACCAATTCAAGCGGTCCCGCAACGGAAAGGCACACCATGCAGATCGGTGTTTTCAGCGTCAGCGACATCACCACCGACCCCACCACCGGCCGGACTCCCACCGAGCACGAACGCATCAAGGCATCGGTGGCCATCGCCAAGAAGGTCGAAGAAATCGGCATGGATGTGTATGCCCTCGGCGAGCACCACAACCGGCCGTTCTTCTCCTCCTCCCCCACCACCACGCTGGCCTACATCGCCGCCCAGACGGAGCGGATCATCCTTTCCACGGCGACCACGCTGATCACCACGAACGATCCGGTCAAGATCGCCGAGGACTTCGCCATGCTCCAGCACCTGGCAGACGGCCGCGTGGACCTGGTCCTGGGCCGCGGCAACACTGCACCGGTGTACCCCTGGTTCGGTAAGAACATCCAGGACGGCGTGGAACTGGCCATCGAGAACTACAGCCTGCTGCGCAAGCTGTGGGACGAGGACACCGTGAACTGGTCCGGCAAGTTCCGGACGCCGCTGCAGAACTTCACGTCCACGCCCCGCCCGCTGGACGGTGTGCCGCCCTTCGTGTGGCACGGCTCCATCCGCACGCCGCAGATCGCCGAAGTGGCGGCCTACTTTGGTGACGGCTTCTTCGCCAACAACATCTTCTGGCCCAAGGAGCACTACCAGCAGCTGATCGGCCTGTACCGCGAACGCTACGAGCACTACGGCCACGGGAAGGCAGACCAGGCCATCGTGGGGCTTGGCGGACAGTTCTTCATGCGGAAGAACTCGCAGGACGCCGTGAAGGAGTTCCGGCCCTACTTCGACAATGCGCCCGTGTACGGCCATGGCCCGTCGCTGGAGGACTTCACCGCCCAGACCCCGCTCACGGTGGGCAGCCCTCAGGAAGTCATCGAGAAGACCCTGACCTTCCGCGAATACTTCGGCGACTACCAGCGGCAGCTGTTCCTGATCGACCATGCCGGCCTGCCGCTGAAGACGGTGCTGGAGCAGCTGGACCTGTTCGGCGAGGAAGTCCTCCCGGTCCTCCGCAAGGAGTACGCGGACAAGAAGCCTGCACACGTCCCGGATCCGCCCATCCACGCCAACCGCCTCGCAGCCTCGGTGGCGGCGCAGGAGGCTTCCGAAACCCGGGCGGGGGCATAGGTGGCCGGCGAAACCTCAGCGTCCCCCGTGCGGCTGGCTGCCGAAACGTGGGAGTCCCTGTTCCGAACCCAGGTTGCGGTGATGCGGCGGCTACAGTCCGGCCCCGCCTTCCGCAGGCTGGCGGTCAACGAGTACGACGTGCTGTTCACCCTGTCCCGGTGCCCGTCCGGATGGCTCCGGCTCAATGAGCTGAACGACAATGTCCTGCTCAGCCAGTCGAGCCTGAGCAGGCTGGTGGAACGTCTTGAGAAGCGCGGGCTGGTGGCCCGGATGCCCGCCCCGGACGATGGCCGGGGCGTATTGCTTAAGCTCACCGAAGCCGGCCAGGAACTCCAGAAAGAAATCGGGCGCGAGCACGTCCGGGACATCGCCGAGTTGATGACCCCGGCACTGACGGCCGCGGAGCAGAAGGAGCTCCAGCGGCTGACGGACAAGCTGCGGGCGTCACTGCCGCAGCGCCCGGCGCGGTAGGGCTGGATTCAGCCGAGCCGGACCATCGCTTCCGGATCCTCGGCCGGCAGGGTTCCGCTGACCTCTGCGGAGACCCGCAGCTGGCTGAGGGCCAGGCTGCCGCCCACCGTGGACAGGAACGCCGTGTCCGACGAATCCCGTCCGGCGGTGATGCGCAGCATTGATTCGCGCGGCGCGAGGCCCGTGGGGTCGATGACATGCCAGGCTCCGTCCACCCAGGCCTCGGCCACCGCGTGAAAGTCCATGGGTTTCAGACCGGGTGCGTAAACGGCCGCGAGCCGCGCGGGTACGTCCTTGGACCGCAGCAGGGCGATGGTCAGGTGGGCAAAGTCCCGGCACACGCCCCGGCGGGCGAGCAGCGTCTCCACGGCGCCGTCCGTGCCGCGCGAGGACCCGCTGATGTAGCGCAGTTCCCGGTGCACCCAGGCGCGGACTTCCCTGACCAGAGCGGCGCCCTGTGCCTGGCCGAACGTGGCGTAGGCAGTGGGCAGGAGTCGGTCTGATTCGGCGTACCGGCTGGGTCGGACGTACCGGATGCGGTCCGCCAGGTCGGCCTCCTGCGGCAGCCCGCGGCCGGACACGGTGGCCGCGTAGTCCACGGTGACCTCGGCCGGCTCAGTGAACTCCATGTAGTGGAACCGGCCGCCGTGATGGTCCGCCACGGCGGTCAGGGGTACTTGTACGCCGCCGGCCTCGACGGACAGCGATTCGTCGAAGCGGGAGTACCCGCTGTTTTCCGCGACAGCGATGGCCATGGCCACCTTGGTGTTGGCGGTGGTCTTGAAGACCAGGCGTGCGGAAACGGTGCGTTCCATGACTCTCCGGGGTGTGGACGGCGGGAAGCCAGCCCCCGCACGTTCCGGCCCAAGGTGGCGGCCGGCAGCTGGACTAGTCTTCGATCTCCAGAGACATTAGCATCCGCTGCACGTTGGCAAAGTCTTCGCTTTCCGCCGCGTACTCCCCCGCCTCCGCCAGGGTGTTGAACGCCTTGGCCGGGGCCACCTTTTCATCCGCGGCGAACGCCCGCAGCACGGGGACGTCACCGAACGAGTAGTCGCCCTTGGCAGCCGGTCCGCGGACTGTATTCCGGAGTTCGCAGGCCCGGCCGTCGGTCCCGGCCACCACGTTGGTGATGCCGTACGAGCCGAAGTACCGGTACCCCTTGATGACGCGGAACACCACCCGGGGCGGGATGGTTCCGGCCACCGACCCCGCGGCCAGGTTTCCCGCCGGGACGCTGCTGAGCACCGTGTATTCCCGCTTGGCGGCTTCGGAGCATGTGGCGGACGACGGCGGGAGTCCCGTCCGGAGCGCGGCCATGAAAGTCCCGTCGGGCTTCTTCACCTCGAGTGCGAGCGCGCCTGCCAGGGTGCCTTTCGCAGTCGACACGGACTGAACGATCCATCCCTCCGGCAGTTCGAAGGAGACCGACTTGTCCGGAGCCGAGTAGGTTTTCCAGGCGGACGCGGTGGCTGCGGGCTGCGGCCCGGCCGACGGGTCCGCAGTGCCTGGTGAAGTTGCCGAGGGGCTGGAGGTGGCGGTGGCGCCGGGGTCCTCGCCTGCCGCTTCGGATGCCGGTGGCGCCTCGGGCGCGGCCGTCCACCCGGACCCGCCGCCTCCCGGGCCGGTGCAGCCCGAAAGGAACAGCGCCGCTGCCGCAAAGAGCGCAGGAGCGGTGGCCGGATAGGGTGTGCGTGCAGCCTGGCCTCTCATACAGCCAGCCTAGCTTCCCGGCAGGCGGGCGCCACGGCGGCTCCCCGATGCGGCAAGGCACCTTGGCGCATGCCGGCGTCGTACTCCGGCTGTGGTTCCGGGGCACTAGGGTGGACGTATGGCGGAAGAGCAGCACGGCGGAATGCAGGAAGAACTGGCGGAAATGTCCGCCCTCGATGTTGCCGACTGGCGGCTGCGGACGTTTGCCCTGTACGACGCGGTACGCAGGATAGCCGCGGACAACCCGGCCGAGGCGCACTCCTACTGGCGCCACCAGCGCGACCTCATGTTCGCCACCCATCCCGCTTCGCCGCTGACTGCCAAGGGCAAGGCCAGCTTCTCCGGGCTGCGGACTGCGGACTATGATCCGATCTACCGTTTCCACGTCCCGCTGACCAAAGAGGGTGCCGGACGTGAGATGAGCGTGGAGACCGGTACCGACGGCGTGGTGAACTTCGTCCGGCTGGGCACCTTCGACCTCCCCGAAATGGGCCAGCTCGCCGTCTGGAAGCTCCGCGGTTACGGCGGAGGAATCTTCCTGCCGTTCCGGGATGCCACTGCCGGCCAGCCCGGCGGAACCTATGGCGCCGGACGCTACCTGCTGGACACCATCAAGGGGGCGTTCCATGGAACCGGCGGCAAGGACGGCGCTTTCGTGCTGGACTTCAACTTCGCCTACAACCCGTCGTGCGCCTACAACGAGGCATGGGCGTGCCCCCTGCCGGGGCCTGCGAACCGGCTCGCGGTGGAGATCCCGGCCGGCGAGCTGTACCAGGACGGGCCGTACTAGGCGCCGGCACCGGGGCAGCCTGGGCATCCTGCATTGGCTTCATCCCGGCGCCACGGTGGGGCAGGAACTGCTGGCGACCACGCTTGCCTGTTTCGTGGCCACGGCCGTGCGCTTCACTCTGCTGCGGCACTGGATTTTCCGACGTGCCCGGTACTGCCAGGATCCCGCCGCTAGCGGGTTCCCAGGGACCTGACTCCGGCCACGGCTGCAGCCGCCGCGCGGGCGGCCGCGTCCAGGTCCTCCCTGGTGACGGAGGCGTCGAAGCTGAACCGGACGGCGGTCTGCGCCACCGCGGCCGGAACACCCATGGCGGTCAGCACGGGAGAGGGTTCGTCGGATCCCGCAGCGCAGGCTGAGCCGCTGGAGCACACCACGCCCTGCCGTTCAAGTTCCAGCAGCACGGACTCCCCGCTCGTGCCTGGGAAACAGAAGGAGGCCACCGACGGCAGGCGGTGGACCGGGTGCCCCGTGAGCTCAGCACCCGGCACGCTGGAGAGTATGGCGCGGATGAAAGCGTCGCGGAGGGCCGTAACCCTCCCTGCTTCTTCTGGCTGCCGCGTCTGTACCAGCGACAGTGCCGTGGCCAGCCCCACCGCCCCGGCAACATTGGACGTCCCGGACCTGCGGCCGCGTTCCTGGCCGCCGCCGTGGACCAGCGGTTCCAGCGGGGTCCGGCTCCGCACATACAGCGCCCCGCAGCCTTTGGGTGCCCCGAGCTTGTGCCCCGAAATGCTGAGCGCGTCGACACCGAGCCCGCGGACATCCAGCGGCAGCCAGCCGGCCGCCTGGACGGCGTCGGTATGGAGCGGGATGCCGCGGTCCCGGGCCAGCGCAGCCAACTCAGCGACCGGCTGGACGGTGCCGACCTCGTTGTTGGCGTACATGATGCTGGCCACCGCGGTGCCGGGCCGCAGCGCGGCGGCGAAAGCTTCAGGGCTGACCAGCCCGTCCCTGTCCACGGCCACCACGTCCACGGTGAAGCCGTGGTACTTCGCCAGGTACCGTGCGGATTCCTCCACGGCGGGGTGTTCGACGGCGCTGACCAGCACACGGTCCAAGCAAGGGTCCGCTGCCTGCCGGGCCAGGGCAATGCCTTTGACGGCCAGGTTGTCCGCTTCCGTGCCGCCGGAGGTGAAGACCACTTCCCCGGGCCGGCAGCCCAAGGCGGCGGCGACGGACGCACGGGCGTCCGCGAGCGCGGCGGCCGCCGACTCCCCCAGGCTGTGGTGGCTGGACGGGTTGCCGAACTCTCCGCTCAAGTAGGGCCACATGGCGTCGAGCACTTCGCGCCGCACGGGCGTCGTGGCGGCGGCGTCGAGGAAGATCACGGCCTACTCCACGCTGAGTTCGACGTCCAGGCCGAGGTCCAGGGCGGCCACGGTGTGTGTGAGGGCTCCGATGGAGATCACGTCCACCCCCGACGCGGCGATGGCGGCCACGGTGGCCTGGTTGACGTTGCCGCTGGCCTCCACGCGTGCCCGTCCCGCCACCAGGGCAACCCCGGCTTTCAGTTCCTCCACCGTGAAGTTGTCCAGCATGATGGTGTCCACGCCTGCGGCAAGGACCGGTTCGATCTGGTCCATCCGGTCCACCTCCACTTCGAAGTGCGTGGTGTGCCCCAGCTGGGCCTTCGCGGCAGCGAGCAGTTCAGTGAGCCTGGCGGGGTCGCCGCCGGTCATGACGGCCAAGTGGTTGTCCTTGGCCAGGACCGCGTCGGACAGGCTGTACCGGTGGTTGGCGCCGCCGCCGCACCGGACGGCGAAGCGTTCCAGAATGCGCAGGCCGGGGGTGGTTTTGCGTGTATCCGTGATCCGGGCTTTGGTCCCTTCGGCCAAGCGGACGAACTCCTCGGTGCGGGTGGCGATGGCGGACATGCGCTGCACCAGGTTCAGTGCGACCCGTTCCGCGAGGAGGACCGGGCGCGCGGGGCCGCTGACCCGGGCGAGGTGCGTGCCGGCGTCGAACGTTTCCCCGTCCGCGACGAGCAGTTCGACGCTGATAGCCGGGTCCACCAGCAGCATGGCGTCGCGGAAGACGGTGGCGCCGCTGAAGACGCCGGGCACCCGGGCGTTGAGCACAGCGGTGGCCCGGGCCGAGGCAGGGATCAGCAGCTGGGATGTAATGTCCCCGGCGGGGGCGTCTTCGGCGAACGCCCGTTCCAGGATCTCCCGCACCGCGGCGGCCGGCAGGGCCAGATCAAGCCCGCGGACACGGACGCTGGTTTCAGTCATGGAAAAGGCTCACTTTCGGGCGGAAAACGGGGGTTTCTTCTGGATCGTCGCTGCGGTAATGGGCGCCGAGGGAATCGGGGCGGCGCAGCGCGTCGGCAACCAGCAGCTGCGCCGCCAGCAGCAGGTTCCGGTCCTCGTGCGCAGCAGCATCACCGGAAGCCACCGGTTCAGCATCCACCGCGTCAGGACGGACGACGGCGGCCCACCCCTCGAGCACCAAAGCCGCCTCCCGCAACAGCGTCCCAGTGCGCAATACCCCGGCATGCGAAGTCATCAACCGCCGAAGGGCTTCCCGTGAGAACGGGGTGGGTCGCGCGGTGGCGGACTGGATAGGTTCGGGAACAGGATGGACGTCGCGCCTGACGGACCAGGGCTGTGTCACCTCGGATCCCGATGGCAGCTCCGGAGGTCCCGGCAGCGCCGTTGTCGCGTGAGCGTCCGCACCGGCCGCCGAGCTTGCGAGGCGTTCGCCGGTGCGAGGCGGGAGCGCAGGCGCCGAGGGACCTGCGGAGCTGCCCGCCAGGAAGTCTTCAACAGCGCGACGGCCGAAGACGAGCCCTTCGAGGAGCGAGTTGCTGGCCAGCCGGTTGGCGCCATGGACGCCGGTGCGGGCCACCTCGCCGGCGGCGTAGAGGCCGGGTACGGAGGTCCGGGCGGAGAGATCGGTGGCGACTCCCCCCATCCAGTAGTGGGCGGCCGGCGCGACGGGCACGGGTTCCCTGGTCCAGTCGATGCCGGCGTCCAGGGTTTTTTGGGTCAGCGTGGGGAACCGCCAGGCAAGGTACCCGGCACCCCGTTCCTGTTCGATGACCCGCGCGTCCAGGTACACATGCCCGTTGGGGTCGCCGACCTTGGCCAGGTGCAGGGCGATGCTGCGGGAGACGACGTCGCGCGGCGCCAGTTCGGCGTCCGGATGGTAGGCGCGCATGAAGCGGCGTCCGCCGGCGTCCAGGAGGATCGCGCCATCGCCGCGGACGGCTTCGGAGATGAGCAGCGGTCCGTCCTGGGCAGCGCCCGGTGTCGCAGCCGTGGTCCGGACCAGGCAGGTGGGGTGGAACTGGAAGAACTCCAGGTCGGCCACCTCGGCGCCCGCACGGACGGCGAGCGCCAGCCCGTCGGCCGTAGCTACGGCGGGGTTGGTGGTCTGGGCAAACAGTTGCCCTGCCCCGCCGGTGGCGAGCAGCACGGCGCTGCCTGCAAGGGTGCAGGTGCGGCCTTCGCGCAGGTATTGGACGCCGGTGACCCGTCCGCCGTCCCGGATAAGTGCTGTGACGTGGGCGCCGGCGATGATGCTGATACTCCCCCGGGCCTGCCGGTCCAGGACGGCGCGGACCAGGGCGTGCGAAACCCGGGCGCCCGTTGCGTCCCCTCCCGCGTGGAGGATCCGCGGGGCACTGTGGGCGGCTTCGAGGCCCAGGGCGGGACCGCCGTCGGGCTCTACGTCAAAAAGCACGCCAAAGCGGCGCAGCCCCGCGATGTCCCGGCGCGCTTCCGTACACATGGCCCGCACGGCCGCCTCGTTGCAATGGCCGGCACCGGCAGCCAGGGTGTCGGCGATGTGCGCGGCCGCTGTGTCACCCGGGGCAGGGTCGTCAAGCACCGCAGAGATGCCGCCCTGGGCGTACCACGTGTTGCTTTCGCCGAGGCCGCCCTTGGTCACAAGGACTGCCGGGACGCCGGCTTCCCCGGCGAGCAGCGCGGCGTACAGTCCGGCAATGCCGCTGCCGACGACGATCAGCCGGCGCTGCGTGCTGCCTCCATGGTGCCCGGCCGGGTCAGTGGTAGGAAAGGTGGACATGACTGGACGCCTTAGCCCTGGGGCCGTGCGGCCAGCATGCGCTCCAGTGCGGTGCGGGCGTTTGCCTGCACCGAGGAATCCACCGTAATTTGGTTGACCACCCGGCCGGCCACGAGCTCCTCCAGCACCCAGGCGAGGTAGCCGGGGTGAATCCGGTACATCGTGGAGCAGGGGCAGATCACCGGATCAAGGCAGAAGATGGTGTGCTGCGGGTTCTCGGCGGCCAGTCGGTTCACCATGTTGATTTCAGTGCCGATGGCAAAGGTGGTGGGTTCCGTGGCGGCCGCGATGGCCTTCTTGATGAAGTCCGTGGAACCGGCCGAATCCGCGGCGTCCACCACGTCCATGGGGCACTCGGGATGGACGATGACCTGGACGCCCGGGAAGTCCGCCCGGGCCTTCTCGATCTGCGCGACATTGAAACGCTTGTGAACGGAGCAGAACCCGTGCCACAGGATAACCCGCGAGTCCACCAGGTCCTGTTCGGTGTTCCCGCCCAGATCCTTGCGCGGGTTCCACATGGGCATCTGCTCCAGCGGGACACCCAACGCCTTCGCGGTGTTGCGGCCCAGGTGCTGGTCAGGGAAGAACAGCACCCGCTGGGCACGCTCAAACGCCCACTCCAGCACCGTTGCGGCATTCGAGGAGGTGCAGACGATCCCGCCGCGCTCGCCGCAGAAAGCCTTCAGGGCTGCGGAGGAGTTCATGTAGGTGACGGGAAGGACCGGGACCCGGCCGTCGGCGTCGGGCTCTGTTCCGAAGATCTCCTCGAGTTGTTCCCAGCATTCGGCCACGGAGTCGGCGTCCGCCATGTCCGCCATGGAGCAGCCGGCCGCGAGGTTGGGCAGGATCACCGCCTGTTCCGGCGACGAGAGGATGTCCGCGGTCTCGGCCATGAAGTGGACTCCGCAGAAGATGATCGCCTCGGCGTCGGGCCGGGTCAGCGCCGCGTTGGCCAGCTGGAAGGAATCACCCACGAAGTCCGCGTACTGCACCACTTCGTCGCGCTGGTAGAAGTGGCCCAGGATGACGGCCCGGTCCCCCAGCGTCTCTTTGGCGGCCAGGATCCGGGCGGCCAGTTCTTCGTCGCTGGCCTTCTTGTATTCCTCGGGAAGCTGGCCCTGGCGGGGCGTGCTGGCGGGTGCGGTGTCTCCGCTGGAAGCGCCCGGACCGTACGCGGGCGCGCCTGCCAGCGCCTCGGCAAGGTCGAAGTCCCAGGGCCCCTTGGCGAGGGCGGGGCTGCAGGTGCCGGCGGCGGCCGTGGCGCTGTTGGCGGCCTGCTCGCGCGTGATCAGCTGGATGGCAGTGTTGACGCTGCTCATGGTGTGCTCCTGTTGTCTGGATCCAGGCCGGGCCGGCCGGTGTAGCGGTAAAGGCGGGGCGGGCGGTGTTTGCCGCCCTGGAGGTATTCGCCGGTTTCCTCGATCTCCGGGGCAGCCTTGAGCTGCCGGCGGAAGTTTGCGGGATCCAGCCTGCGGTCGAGGACCGCTTCATAGACCTCGCGGACCTGGGCCAGCGTGAAGTACTCGCCCAGCAGGTGGTAGGCAACCGACCCGTAGGCCAGCTTGTTCCGCAGGCGCCAGAGCGCGTAGTCCACGATGGTGTTGTGGTCGAATGCCAGCTCGCCCGGGCGGTCGGCACGGAACCAGCGGACGTTCTCCGATTCGTCCGCCAGGGCCGCCTCGGTGGGCTGGACCAGGGCCCAGTACACGATGGACACCACCCGTTGGGACGGCGAGCGGTGCAGGCCGCCGAAAGCGTAGAGCTGCTCCAGGTAGGTGGGGGCAAGACCGGTGGTTTCCCGCAGGTTGCGGGAGGCCGCATCCTGCAGGGACTCATCGTGGCTGAGCGGCCCGCCCGGCAGTGCCCACATCCCCTTGTACGGTTCCCGGATCCGGCGGACCAGCGGCAGCCAGAGCGTCGGGCGTCCGGAGGTGGCACTGGGACGCAGGGCAAAGATCACCGTGGAGATGGCCAGGGCGGGCGGCGCGGTGCGGCGCTCCGACACGTTCGCAGCACTGTTGAACACGATTCACCGCCCTCGGCCAGTCCGGGGACCTGCCCCAGCGGCAGTCCTAGTTATAGTCATGTTGACCAAAACTAATTCTACGGCTGCAGCCCCGGATGCGGAAATGTTTCTGCGGGCCGCCGGGCGGCTACGTCGCGGCGGCCTCGAGCAGGTTCAGCGTCCGGCCCTGGAAGTGCGTATTGAGGACGATGACCGAGGAGGCCCGCTGCACCATTTTCGTGGCGATCATGGCGTCCAGGACCCGCTGCAGGTCCGGGTTGGAGCGGGCCGCCACGCGGGCCATCAGGTCAGAACTGCCGGAGACAGTATGCACCTCGATGATTTCGGGAATGGCGGCGAGCGCCTCCGCTACAGTGTCGTGGCCGGCGTCCTGGTTAATGGTGAGCGAACAGAAGGCCACCACCGGAAATCCAAAACTGGCCGGATCGGGCTGCGGCACCCACGAGCTGATAACGCCCGTCTCCGCCATCCGGTCCAGCCGCGACTGGACCGTTGCCCGGGCTACACCCAGGGTCCTCGACGCTTCCAGGACGGAAGCCCGCGGCTGCTCCGTGAAGAATCGGACAATCCTGGCATCCAGCGCATCAACCATGGGGCAAACTCCTTGCACAACGCCGGCAGGGGTCCGCAACTTGCATGGAATTCCCGCCATCTTCCGAACAACTTGCTTCCATGGTTGCACGCCCTTCATTCTCCGGAGCCGCCAGGCAGGCGGTAAATTCGAATGGGCCCACAACGCGCCCCACCCATTAACCCCAAGAAGGTCACCCCTGCTCATGACAACGAAGTCCCTTCCCGCACGGCCGGCGGCCGCCGCGGGCCACAGCATGAAATCCCGCCAGCTCACCATGATGGGGCTGGGCAGCGCCATCGGCGCGGGCCTCTTCCTCGGCTCCGGCGCGGGCGTCCAGGCGGCAGGCCCGGCCGTCCTGGTCTCCTACCTGGTGGCCGGCACCCTCATCATCCTGGTGATGTGGGCGCTCGGTGAAATGGCTGCGGCCAACCCGAACAGCGGCGCATTCTCCGTCTACGCAGAGCGCGCCATGGGCCGGACTGCCGGGGCGACGATCGGCTGGCTCTGGTGGTTCCAGCTGGTGGTGGTCATCGCAGCCGAAGCGCTCGGCGCGGCAGGGCTCCTGTTTTCGATTTGGCCCGTAGTTCCGGTATGGGCACTGGCGCTCGTCTTTATGGTGGTCTTTACCGCCATAAACCTCGCTGGTGTCCGCAACTTCGGCGAGTTCGAGTTTTGGTTCGCCATCCTGAAGGTGGCCGCCATCGTGATGTTCCTGGTCATCGGCGCAGCCCTGCTGCTCGGCCTCTTGCCCGACGTGAAGTCTCCAGGGCTGAGCAACTTCACCACCGACTTTGCCCCCCATGGACTGGCGGGCATTGCGTCCGCCCTGTTCGTGGTCATCTTCGCCTTCGGCGGCACGGAAATCGTCTCCGTGGCCGCAGCTGAAACCGAGAATCCACGGCACAGCGTGACCAAGGCCATCCGCACGGTCCTCTGGCGGATCCTGGTCTTCTACATCGGCTCCGTCTTCGTGATCGCCGCCGTCCTGCCCGCCTCGTCGGAGGGCCTGGCGTCCCCGTTCGCGGGCGTGCTGGATGTTGCCCGCATCCCCGGCGCCGGGACGGCGATCACCCTGGTGGCCGTCGTCGCCCTTCTCTCCGCCCTGAACGCAAACCTGTACGGCGCCTCCCGGATGGTGTACTCACTTGCGGAGCGCGCCGAGGCTCCCCGGTTCCTGACCCGCCTCAGCGGTGCGCATGTGCCCATGCTTGCCGTTGCCGTTTCGGTGGCATTCGGCTTCGCGGCCACCGTACTGGAACTCCTGTTCCCCGAGCGCATCCTGCCCGCGCTGTTCCAACTGGTGGGCTCCACCTGCCTGGTGGTCTGGGGCACCGCCCTGGTTTCCCAGCTGATCCTGCGCCGCCGCGCGGACCGTGACGGCCTCGACCTGCCCCTGCGCATGAAGGCCTTCCCGGCCCTGACCATCCTCGGGCTCGTCCTGCTGGCCTTGATCTTCGCGGTGGGCTTCAGCGCGGAGGCCAGCCGCGTCCAGCTGTTCAGCACTTTTGCCCTGATCGCCGGCATTGCCGTCGCCTGCAAAATCGCCGCCAGGGTCAGCGGCCGGTCCCGCCAGCCGGTGGACGCCCGAAACTAAGTAGCGCCAAGTGGCGTTTTGAACCCTCAAAACGCCACTTGGTGCTACCCAGTTGGGCCGGCAGGTAGAGTGTTGCGTACCTTCGGGGAACCAGGTGGGCACGGTGCCGAAGGATGAAGCCCCCAAGCGCCGGGTCCGCCTGAGCGCCGTACTTGATGAGGACTAAGACCATGAGCGGCAGGCACACCGGACCCCAGCAGGCGCACACCGTGGAGGGCACCGACCCCCAGATGTACGCGGAGGTCCATGAGCCTGACACCGATGCCGGGCTCCGGCCGGTCCTGCTGGTGCACGGCTTTTCCTCCTCCAGCAAGCTGAACTGGGTGGACACCGGCTGGCTCCCCGCGCTGCTCGAGGCCGGGCGCAGGGTGATCATGGTCGACCTGCCCGGCCATGGCCGCAGCGGCGCACCGGAGGACCGGGACTCTTACTCCCCCAGCAGGATCCGCGCGGACCTCCTGCAGGCAGCGTTCGACGCCGGCGTGCGGCCGGTGCAGGACGGCGACCCTTCCAGCGGGCTGGACGTAGTGGGTTATTCCCTGGGCGCCAGGCTCGCCTGGGAGTTCGGGGCGACGCAGCCCGAAATCGTGCACCGCCTGGTCCTGGGCGGACCCAACATCACCGATCCGCTGGCTGCGTTCGACCTCGTGGCCGCGCAGCGGTACCTGGCGGACGGAACGCCGATTGCGGACGAGTCAACGGCGCGGCTGCTGAAGATGGCCCTGCTGCTGCCCAGCAACAACATCTTCGCGCTCCTGACCCTCGTCGAAGCCATCAAGGACGAACCCTACGATCCCGCCGAGGCAGTGCCGCACGTGCCGATGCTGCTGGTGGCAGGCGACCAGGATGAACGGGTGGACAGTCTTCCGAAACTCGCGGAACTGGCCCGTGGCGCCGGCTCCATGGCGGAGGTGCTGACCCTTTCCGGACGCAACCACACCAACGCCGTCACCAGCCGGGCTTTCAAGCAGGCCGCCGTTTCGTTCCTGGCGGTGTAGCCCGCGGTCCCTCCGGATGACCGGGGGCCGGGACGAGTGCCGGCGGTACCCTGAAGAAAGACACAGGGAGGACACATGCGCAGGCGATTCAAGGACCGCACCGACGCAGGCATTCGCCTGGCTGAGCTGCTGGCCGGCTACCGGGACCGGCCGGATACGCTGGTCTTCGGCCTGGCCCGCGGCGGTCTTCCGGTGGCAGCCGCAGTCGCGGAGGAACTGCATTTGCCGCTGGGCACCGTGCTGGTCCGCAAGCTCGGCATCCCCGGCCATGAAGAGACTGCCTTCGGCGCCCTCGCCTGGGCCAACGGCCGCATCGTGCGCCTTTTGAACACATCCCTGGTGCGGCGCATCCTCGAAGAGGGGGCCCGGCAGGAACTGCTGGACGCGGTGGAGGAACGGGAACGCGCGGAACTGCTCCGGCGCGTGGACCTCTACCCTGGGACGGAGCATGCCGTCGCTGGCAAAACCGTGCTCCTGGTGGACGACGGCCTGGCCACCGGGGCCACGATGCGGGCCGCCCTCGAGGCCGTCCGGGGCGGAGGCGCCGCTGCCGTGGTTGCCGCCGCACCGGTGGCATCGGTCGAAGCGGTCGCCTCAGTGGAGGAAGCCTCCGATGCGGTCCTGTGCCCGCACCTGCCGGGAAAGTTCGGTGCGGTGGGCAGCTTTTACGACCGGTTTGAGCAGCTAACAGACGACGACGCAATCAGCTTCCTCAGGCACTAGCGGTCCCCGGGCCGTTCCCGTCCATAGTCGCAGCCCTGCGCCGGGCTTGCAGCACGCCGGGCTCCGGATTGGCGGGGGCAGCGAGACGGGCCCGGACCGCGATGGTCCGGACCCGCCGTCGAGCGTTATCGGGGTGGAGCTCCTGCCCTGGCGGGCCGGATGCTAGTGGTGGCTGCTGACGCCGAGGGGGTTGCCCTTGGTCTCCTTGGCCAGCACCACGCCGATGGCCGAAATGACGCACAGCACCATGATGTAGATGCCGATGGAGCCGGCCCACTTGGTGCTCTGCAGCAGCGCTTCGGCGATGGTCGCCGCAAATGCGCCGCCCAGGATCGCGCCGAAGGCGTAGCCGATGGAGATGCCCGAGTACCGCACGTGGGCGGGGAACATCTCCGCATACATCGCGGACATCGGGCCGTAGGACAGTCCCAGGCCGATGGTGAGGACGAACAGCGCCACGCCGTACAGCCAGATGTTTTTGGTATCGATCAGCGCGAACATCGGCAGCATCCAGGCGAAGACGATCGCGTAGCCGGTAAGGAAGGTCTTGACGCGGCCGATCCGGTCTGAGAGCCAACCGCCCGCGAGGGTGAAGATCAGCCAGCCGAAGGAGGCCAGGGTGGTGGCGAGCAGGACTTCGGGCACCGGCATCTTTAGGGTCCGGGTGGCATAGGAGATGAAGAATGCAATCAGGAGGTAGCCCGCGGCGTTGTTGGCGATGAAGATCATGGTCGAATACAGGACCGGCAGCTTGTGGCTGCGGAGCAGCTCACCCAGGGGCGCCTTGCTTTCGGCCTTGCGTGCAGCCATTTCCTTGAATACCGGGCTCTCTGCCACGGCGCGGCGGATCAGGTAGCCCACCACAATAAGGACGATGGAGAGCAGGAACGGCACCCGCCAGCCCCAGGACGCGAAGTCTTCCTTGGACATGCTGGTGTTCAGGAAGTAGAGGAGGCCGGTGGCGAGGATCATGCCGACCGGGACACCGATCTGCGGGTAGGCGCCGAACAGGCCACGCTTGTGCAGGGGCGCGTGTTCCACGGCCATCAGTGCCGCACCGCCCCATTCGCCGCCGGCGGAGAAGCCCTGCACGATGCGCAGCAGGATCAGGAGGATCGGAGCCCAGGCACCGATCTGCGCGTAAGTGGGAAGCATGCCGATCAGGGCGGTGGCAGCACCCATCATCACCAGGGTGAAAACGAGCATGGCCTTGCGTCCCAGCCGGTCACCAAGGTGGCCGGCAATGACCGCGCCGAGAGGGCGGAACAGGAAGCTGATGCCGATCAGGGCAAAGGAGAGGATCTGGGCCAGGCCGGGGTTGGACTCGTTCAACGGCGCCAGGAACAGGGGCGACAGCAGCGTTGCCGTCAGCTGGGCGAAGATGAAGAAGTCATACCACTCGATGGTGGTGCCGACGAGGGTGCCTGCGAGGACTTTGCGCTCCTCCCGCCGGCTGCTGGGGCCAGCGGGTGTGTCCACCGCGGAAGGTGAGGTCATTGAAACTCCATTGTTTATTGGCGGCTGCGCCACCGGGTCGCCTTCATGATTACCGACAGAACGGTCAGTTAGTTAGTAGGGTACTACGAAAGTGTGAGACACGACACGATTTCCCAAACATTAACGCTTTCGCGTCCTCAGTTCTATAGTTGAACTGGTAATTCGTAATGAGAACACTACGGGTGGGTTCCCCGTTACACGAGGGCCTTCCGACCCGTGGCACACCTAGGATGGAGCGCATGAACGTTCCCGGATCGGCTGTGGCCGGCGCCTCACCTGCCCAGGCTTCCCCCTCCCAGACGCTGTCACGGGGAATACGGGCGCTCGAGATCCTGGCCGCCTCCTCCGGCCCCCTGACCATCGCCGAACTGGCAGACGCCATGGGGGTGCACCGTTCCGTTGCGTACCGGATCCTGCGCACCCTGGAGGACCACTCGCTGCTGGTGAGGGACGACGCCGGCCGGGTCCAGCCGGGCCCCGGACTCGCCGTCCTGGCCCGGGGCGTCTCCCGCAACCTGCAGTCCGCGGCGCTGCCCGAACTGACCCAACTGGCCAACGGCCTCGACATGACCGCGTTCATCGCGGTGTGGGACCACCACGACTGCATCACGCTCGTGACCGTTGAACCGCGGCATTCCGGCGCCACCGTGGCCCAGCACCCCGGAACCCGGCACCCCATCAATGCCGGAGCGCCGGGCATTGCCATCCAGTCCGCGCTGACCGAGGCGGAATGGGAGCGTCTGGGCACCGGCGTAGGTTACCGGGCAGAGGCGGCGGAGGCGCGCCGCAAGGGTTTCTCGGCGAGCCATGATGAAGTGATCGCCGGGGTATCCTCGCTGGCTGCGCCCGTCCGGGTCCCGGGCGGACGTCCCGCCGCTCTGGCCGTCGTCTATATCAGCTCCCCGCACGACCCCGAAACAGTGGTGGGACCGGCGCTGGCGGAGAGCGCCGCCAGAATCGAGCAACAGCTCGCCTAGGTGCAGTGCTCACCTAGGTGCAGTGACCTACGCTGCGGCTTCCAGAGCCTCGGAAATCTGCAGGGTGGACCCGTTCCGGCCTTTCAGCACCTGCAGTTGGGTGCCGATCCGCTGCTTCATTTCGGCGACATGGCTTACCAGGCCCACCACGCGGCCGCCGTCACGGAGCCCCTCGAGGGCATCCATGACCTGCTCCAGCGACTGCTCATCCAGGCTCCCGAAACCCTCGTCCACGAAGAGCGTTTCGATTTCAACGCCGCCTGCCTCCTGCTGGACCACGTCCGCCAGCCCAAGGGCAAGCGCGAGCGAGGCCATGAAGGACTCTCCGCCCGAGAGGGTGGAGGTGTCCCGGCGGTGGCCGGTCCACTGGTCAACCACTTCAAGGCCCAGCCCGGATTTGGCGCCACGGGCTGCCCGGGCGTCCGTATGCTGCAGCAGGTAGCGTCCGTCGCTCATGGCCACCAGGCGCTCGGAGGCTGCCACGGCCACCTGCTCAAGCCGGGCGGCCAGGACGTAGCTGTTCAGGCTCATCCGGTAGGTGTTCTCGCCGCGGCCGGACGCGGCTTCAGCAAGGCCCGCCAGCATCTGCGCCCGCTCGGCGGGGCCGCGCGAGGCCCCCGCCGCCTCGTGGTATTCAGCCGCTATGCCCTGCAGCGAAGTAAGGCACCGGGCCGCCACTCCCGCCGCAACCTCGGCCTCCCGCGCCGCGCGGCCAGCCTCCGCGGCTTCTGCGCGCAACAGGTCCAGTCGCTGCGGATCAGATTCGAAGCCGGCGGCCTGTTCTTCCAACGCCCGGACGATGTCCTCGGACTCGAAGAGCTCGGCGACCCGGGCGGCCTCGTCCTGCGCGGCGCGCACGGCCTCCTGGAGGGCCGACGCTGCAGCAGTGTCCAGCAATTGCGCGCGGGCTTCCGCCGCCGAGCTGAAGCCTGCGTCGGGCAGGGCGAGCTCAAACTGGCCGACGGTTTCCCGCTCCCGCTCCTGGGCCGCTGCCAGGACTGCGTGCGCTTCCACGGCCTTGTCGAGGACGGCCACGGCCTTGCCCAGTGACCGCAGCCGGCGTGCCAGCGTCGGTTGACCGGCGCGCAGTTCGGCCAGCGCCTGGTCGAGGGCCTCCTCCTGCGCCGCCAGGTCCTTGGCGGCCGACACGGCGGCGGCAAGCTCTTTGTCTGTTTCCTGGTGTGACTCGGCCGCAGCGTCAAGGTCTTCTTTGAGGACGCTCAGGCGGAAGCGCAGGGTTTCAAGTTCTTCTGCGGCGCGCGCGGCATCGCCTGCCGCACGGACCGCTTCCGCGCAGGCCTTTGCTGCGTCTTCCTCTGCGGTGCCGCCTCCCTGGCCGGCGAGCACGGCCACCAGTTGCTCCGCTTCAGCCAGGCTGCGGGCTGCCTCGGAGAGTGCCGCGTCTGCGTCCTCGTAGACCAGCCGGGCATCTTCCTCCTGCTGTGCCAGGCCAGGACCTGCCGTACCCCCTGTGGCCGGGTCCGGATGCTTGGCATTGCCGCAGACGGGGCAGGGGGCTCCGTCTGCCAGGCCGGCCGCGAGCTCGGCCGCGGCATTGGCGAGCCGTTCTTCCCGTAGGTCCAGCCAGGCTTGCTTGGCTTCAAGCTGGCGGCTGCGGGACTCGTGCCAGCGGCCAGTGGCAGCGTCCCTTGCGACGGCAGCCAGCCGGTGCTGCCGAACCACGTCCAGGAGCTCCCTGGCATTCTCGGCGTCCTTGGCCAGCAGCGGAGCCGCTGCCGCCCGGCGTTCCAGGGGTTCCAGTTCCTCGAGCAGGCGGGATTGTTCGCCCTGCAGGTTCGCCGAGGTCCTGCTGACAGCAGCCAGGGCCGCCGCCAGCTTTTCCTGTTCCTTGACCAGCCCGGTCTTCCTTGCCCGGAGCGACTGGAGCCGCTCCTCGTCCGGGAGCCGCGCTTCCACCACTGCCTGCAGGGAACGCAGCCGGCCGAGTTCAGCCGCCGCGTTCGCCGGCAGGGCCTCCGCTTCCCTCAGTTCCAGACCAGTCAGTTCCGCTTCTTCCGCTGCAGAAACCCGCAGCAGGGTGAGGGAGGAGCCTGCTGCACCGGCGGCGGCGCGCACCTTTGCGGCGGCGGCATCGACGTTGTGAAGGTGGCCGGCCAGCACTTCTGCCTGGCGGTGCCGCGCAAGCCGGAGAACGTTGCCCTCGAGCTCCTGCCCACCTGCCTCAACCGCAGCCCTACGGACAGACGCGGCGTCGAGCCGCCGCCTGCGTTCGGTCCGGGCTTCCTCGGCCTCGGCTGCCGCTGCCCGCTGCCTGCTGGCCCTCTCCGCCTCGCCGGCTGCGTCCTTCAGCGCCGCAAGGCGGGCCACGGCCGCCTCCTGCAGCCCGGCAATCCGGGCCTCGGCAGCCGTGTCCGGCTGATCAGCCGACGGGAGGCCCAGGGCTGCCGCTTCCGATTCGGCCCGGGCCGCCAGGATTTCAAGCTGGCCGGAGATTGCGGCAACTTCCTGGCGCGCCAACTGCGCCTGGCGGGCCAGGTCCTGCTCCACAGCTTCGAACCGCTCGGTCCCAAAAAGCTTCTGTAACAGCTCCAGCCGGTCCGTGGCCTTGGACCGTAGGAAGGCGGCAAAGTCCCCCTGCGGGAGCATCACCACGCGGGTGAACTGTTCCCTGTCCATGCCCAGCACGGCCATGATCTCTGCAGCGGCCTCATCATTGCGGGCCGACAGCTCCTTCCAGTCCGTCCCAACCCGCTCCCGAAGAAGCGTCTTGGCCTGCTGCGTGGCAAAACCGTTTCGCCCGCGCGCACTGGGCTTATCCCAGGCCGGCGATCGCGTCACTTCGAACCGCCGCCCCTGGGCCGAGAAGACGCAGGTTACCGCCGGTTCCCGCGACGGATCGGCGTGATCACTGCGGAGCCGCTTTCCCTCCTGCCGGGCGCCGGGCACCGAACCGTAGAGCGCGAAGCAGATGGCGTCCAGGACGCTGGTCTTCCCGGCACCGGTGGGACCGTTCAGGAGGAAGAGCCCGTGGGCGCTGAGCCGGTCGAAGTCGATATCCTCCGTGCCGGCAAACGGGCCGAAGCCGGAAATCCGCAGGGAATGGATCCTCACCGCGACACCTCCTGGAGACGAACGTTTTCAAGGGCAGCGGCGAGGGCAGCCTGCTCCGCTTCATCGGCTTCCCGGCCGCGTACGTGTGACAGGAAACCGCAACACACCGCGAGGTCATCCGGAGCGTCGGCGAGCCGGCTGCTGTAGGTGGCGGACGTGCCGGATGGGCCGCCCTCAGGGTCGAAGCCGAGCACCAGGGTGTCGGGGAAACGGGCCCGCAGGCGGTCCATGGCGCGGACGGGACGCTGCGCATCAGTCAGGGTGACCTGGCAGTATGCGGCTTCGGCCCACCCGAATTCCTTGGACGCCAGGAGGTCTTCGAGCCTGCCGCGCAGCACGGCCAGGGTCCGGGGCGCCGTCCAGGTCACCTCCTTGACCCCCTCCAGCCCGTCCGGTCCGATGTCCACCAGCCACGCACCCTTGCGGTGGTTTGCTTCCGAAAATGAGTAGGCCAAGGGGGACCCCGAATACCGCACCGAATTTGAGAGTTCCTGCCGGCCGTGCAGGTGGCCGAGTGCGGTATAGGTGAAGGCGTCAAAGAGGTCCAGCGGCACTGCCCCCACGCCGCCGATGCTCAGGTCCCGTTCGCTGTCGGAACTGATGCCTCCGCTGGCGAAGGTATGGGCCAGGACCACCGAATGCACCGGCGATTCCTCGGAGCGGCGTTGGATGTCCGTCCGGACCAGCTCGGCAGCAGCGCGGGTCACCTCGAAATGGCTGGCGGTCTCCACCCCCAGCTGGTCCGCCACGAGCCGGGGTTCCAGCCATGGGATGCCATAGACGGCCAGGACAGCGCTGCCTGCCCCTGCACCGGGTTCCAGCGGGAGCACCAGAGGCTCGGCAAGTCCTTCGAGCCTGGTGCGAAGGTGCACGCCCCCGCGTTCCAGCAGCCGGGAGGCAAACCCCAGCCTGATGGCCGAATCATGGTTTCCGCTGGTGAGCACCACCTGTGCGCCGGCAGATGTCAGCCGTACCAGCGCGTCATCAAGCAGGCGGACCACATCCACGCCGGGGAGCGCCCGGTCGTAGACATCCCCGGCGATCAGGACCACGTCCACCCCGTGGCGCGTAACGGCGTCCACCAGCTGGTCAACGAAGTCCCGCTGGGCATCGAGCATGCCGACTCCGTGGAAGGACCGGCCCAGGTGCCAGTCGGAAGTGTGAAGTAACCGCATATTCCTACGCTATCGGCTGGCACTGACAGAACGTGGCGGACGGTGGGCGGGCCTCTACGGGAGGCGCGCTGCCGGCAGGTCCGCAGGCGCTGCCGGTTCGTCCTCGGGCACTGCCGCCAACGGGGAAGGCAAAGCACGGAAGACCAGGCCGGCGATGGCAGCACCCGCCAGCGGAGCCAGGACGAAAACCCACAGCTGCTCCATGGCCCAGGCAGAGCTGAACACGGCTGAGGCTGCGGCACGGGCGGGGTTGAACGGCAGGTTCCCAATGGCCTGGCCCAGCTGGAGCAGGACGGCAAAGCTCAGGCCCACCGCGAGCGCCGCCGCCGCTGTGTTCGAGTTGTCGCGGCCAGCCGCCCCCAGGAACACGGCGACGATCACGGCTGCACCAAGCATCCCCAGCAGGAACGCAGCTGCCAGCGGTGCCTCAATGATGGAGTGCGCACCGTAGCCCGGGCTGACGGTGTCGAACGCTGTCCGGCTGTCCGCGATGCCGGGAAGGGTCCGCAGGACCCCGTACAGCACCAGCGCGCCCGCTACAGCCCCGGCCAGCTGCGCGGCGGCATAGCCAGCCGCCGCCACGGTCCGGATCCGACCGGCCAGCAGGTGCCCCAGCGTAATGGCCGGATTGAAGTGGCCACCGGATACATGCCCGAACGCCAGCATTGCTGCCGTGACGGCCAGGCCTGCAGCCAGCGGGGCGGGCAGCGGGCTGGACTGCGGGATGGTGAACAGCGGTACCCCGACCGCGGCCAGCACCAGGAACAGGGTTCCGAAGGCCTCGGCTGCAAGGCGGGGCGCCAACCCGTACTCGGCGGGCGCCGTTCCGGGCAGCAAGGTGTCGTGGCGGTCGGTGCCGGGCATGCTCATGTGTGACCTCGGGGTAGGTGCGGGAACGGGGGCTGCAAAGGGGCAACCAGACCATTATTCCAGCCCGGGCCACAGTTTTGGACGCCGGGCAGGACCGGTGCCGGCAAGAGCGCGCGGCCCGGTCCCCGCGCCCGTACGGGCCACGGTAAATTTGGGCCATGAGCAACGTCCCCGTATTTCCTGCCCCAAGTCTGAAATCCCGCATCCACGGCTGCCTGCTGGGCGGTTCGCTGGGCGACGCGCTGGGGTACGCCGTCGAATTCGATTCCATTGCCGGCATCCGGCAGCGGTTCGGCGGGCGGGGGCTGACCGGTTTTGCGCAGCTCCCCGAGGGGGGCGTGTTTTCGGACGATACCCAAATGACCCTCTACACCGTCGACGGGCTCGCAGAAGCGCTGGAATGGGCGAATTCGGGCGTCGGAGCGGACGTGAACGCCTGCCTGTGGCTCGCCTACCTGCGCTGGCTGGCCACCCAGGGCGAGGACGCCAGCCCGTCCGCGCCGGCACCGCAGCCGCGCTGGATCGACGGCCAGGCAGTGCTGCACCACCGCCGGCACCCCGGCAAGGCCTGTATTTCCGGCCTGGCCAGCGGGGAGATGGGCACGTCCGCCCGCCCGGTCAACCCCGGTTCCAAGGGCTGCGGCACCGTAATGCGCTCAGCGCCGTTCGGCCTTGTTCCGCATATCGCGTCCGACGCCGTCTATAAGCTAAGTGCCGACGCCGCCGCCCTGACGCACGGACATCCGTCGGCGCGCCAGAGTGCCGGAACCTTCAGCCTCCTCATCCACCGGCTGGTATCCGGGGAGGGCCTGAAGGAGGCAGCAGCCGCGGTGGCCGCCTCAGCCCGCGAGTTGCCGGACGTTGCGGCTGAGCTGCCTGAGCGCCTGGCCGCTGCCCTGGACCTGGCGGCCAGGGGCGCTGTCTCCCCCGAGGAACTTAACGAGGCACTCGGGGAGGGCTGGATCGCGGAGGAGGCTCTCGCCGTCGGACTTTACGCCGCATTGGCGACCCTGCCGGGCGGAGGCGCAGGCACCCGGGAGGAGGCCGAAGGGCATTTCCGCGAGGCGCTGGCCGTTGCCGTCAACCACAGCGGGGACAGCGATTCCACGGCCTCGGTTGCCGGCAACATCCTGGGCGCACTGTATGGCGAGGGATGCCTGCCGGAGGAATGGCTGGAGGCCCTGGAGGGCCGTGACGTGGTCCGTGGGATGGCCGCCCGGCTGGTGAAGGTTACGACCGGCGAAGACTGATGTTGTTGCACGCCTCGCAAACGTCCTCGGGGATCAGCCCGCGGCTTTGGAGGAGAGCGAAGGCCCGGCAGCCCAGGCACAATCCGGCGAAGGCTTCCAGGGAGGCTGCCACCACCAGGATTCCCAGCACCGTCCAGGCAGCGGGCTGCGCACCGGCGACGAACAGGGCGAGCGCCAGGGTGGACATCCCCGCACCTATGCCTTGCGCAAAGCGCTTGGGTGGGCCCGGAACCAGCTTGGTCCGGCCCAGCCTGGGCGCGATGACCTTGACGGACAGGAGCGCCAGCGGTGAGATGCGGGGGCCGAACAGGACCCTCAGCCAGAAACCGGCGGCGATCGCCAGGAGGCCCCAGCCCGAACCTGACACGGCTGTAACAAGCGCCAGCAGCACCACGAGGCCGGCCGTAATGCGTGCCGCGTACTCGTTGACGGGGTTCGGGAAGGCAAAAAGGGAGCGCATAGAGCAAGGGTAGGGGTCCGCCGGCTAAGCGGAGAAGCTTTGTTGCCTCCTGTGAACGGATGCGCCATTGCCCACCATCTGCAGGAACTCACCCTCGGACAGCACCTCGATGGCCTGGCCCCGGCCGTGGAGTTCCAGGACGCGGCGCGCCTTGCCCGTCAGCCTGCCGGACCGCAGGTCCGTGGCGTCGAAGCCGTCGCCTACCACCAGGACCGTGGTGCGGCCGGTCACCCGGCTTTCCGTGCGCGCCCCCAGCTCCGCGGAACGGAGCTTCGCTTCCGGGCGGGCCATGGCGAGCTGCCCGGTGAACACTACGGTTTGGCCGAAGAGCGGATGGTCCGGTTCGGCGTCCGGGTTGGGCAGCGGGTTCTCGCCCTCCTCCGGCCAGCTTCGGAACAGCCGGGCCGGGGGCGCTCCCCCGGCGGCAGCCTGTGCCATGGCCGCGATGCTGGGCTTGGACAGGACGCCCGTACCAGGATCGAAGGCGGGCTGCCGGGGCATGGCCAGGTCCAACGACAGGAACAGCTCAGCCAAGCTGTTGGCGCCGTTCCGGCGGGCGATATCAACGAGGATGCCTGCACAGGCGCGGGCATCCTCGACCGCGTCGTGGTGGTTCAGCAGCGGCACGCCCGCTTCTTCAGCGGCGAACGGCAGCGAATTGGATACCAGCGAGTAGCAGCGGCGGGACAGTATCACCGTGCACACGTAGTCGTACGCGGGACCGGGCAGCCCGGACACTTCCAGGGCGGACCGGATCACGCCCAGGTCGAACGCTGCGTTGTGGGCGGCCAGGATGTCGTCGCCAATGAAGGCGCCGATTTCCGGAAACAGGTCCCCGAAGCGCGGCATGCCCGCCACATCCGCAGCAGTGATGCCGTGGATCCGGACGTTGTGGTGCTCGAAATGGTCGTGATGGGCCGGGGGCCGCATCAGCCAGGACGCTTCCTCCACGACCCGGCCGTCCCGCACCTTGGTCAGGCCAACGGAACACGGAGATCCGCGGAAGCCGTTGGCCGTTTCGAAGTCGATCGCCGTAAAGTCCAAACCCACGCGCCCACTTTACCGCCGGTGACCCCACAAACCCGTCAAGTACCCTTGAGGGGTGAACTTTCCTGTGATAAACGACCTCGCCGTGTCCATGCTGGGCGGGGCAGGACCGGTCCAGCCCCAGCTGGCCTCGTTCCTGCCTGACTGGCTGAACCCCCAGGTCTTCCTGGCTGATCCCGCCCTCGCTCCCTGGGTGGTGCTCCTGGTCTGCGGCATCGTCTTCGCCGAGACCGGACTGCTGGTGGGCTTCTTCCTCCCCGGCGATTCCATGCTGTTCACTGCCGGCCTCCTGGTGGCAACGGAGACCATCAAGTTCAATATCTGGCTGTTCGCCCTGCTGATCGTGGTGTCCGCAATCATCGGCAACCAGACCGGCTACCTCATCGGTTCCAAAGCCGGTCCGGCCATCTTCAACAAGCCCAACTCGCGCCTGTTCAAACGCGAAAACGTGGAAAACGCCCATGCCTTCTTCGAAAAGCACGGCGGCAAGGCGCTGATCCTGGCCCGGTTCGTTCCGATCATCCGAACCTTCGTCCCCGTCATCGTGGGCGTTGCCCAGATGAGCCGGAAGAAGTTCTTCCTCTACAACGTCATCGGCGCCCTGCTGTGGGGCGGCGGAGTCACCCTCCTGGGCTATCTCTTGGGCGACCGCATCCCCTGGGTCCGCGATAACCTGGACATCATCTTCATCGCCATCGTCCTCGTCTCGGTGCTGCCCATCGGCGTCGAAGTCCTGCGCGGCATGTCCGCCAGGCGCCAGGCCGAAGCTTACGGAACCGACCCTGTGGACGAGTTCATCGAGGAGCACGCGCCGGAAGAAGAGCACCGCACGCCCCGCAACACCCAGGGCATCCGGCCGGAGAAATAAGACCCCAGGTCAGGGGCGGTCCAGGGCCTCGACGATGGCCGGCAGCAGGGCACGGAATGCCTTCCCGCGGTGGCTGATCGCGTTCTTCTCCGGAGACGTCAGTTCCGCACAGCTGCGGTCTTCTCCCACGGGCTGCAGGATGGGGTCGTACCCGAAGCCGCCGTCGCCACGCGGTTCGCGCAGCAGGAAGCCCTCGAGCTGGCCGTACTCCACCACCTCGCGCCCCCGCAGGCCGCCGGTGTCGGGGACTGCCAGTGCGGCGGCGCAAACAAAGGCCGCGCCGCGGTGTGCGTCCGGCACATCGCTGAGCTGGGCCAGCAGCAACTGCAGGTTGGCCTCGTCATCGCCGTGGCGGCCTGCCCAGCGCGCCGAGAAGATTCCCGGCGCCCCGCCCAGAACGTCCACAGCCAGGCCGGAATCGTCCGCGATGGCCACCAGCCCGGTGGCCTCCGCCACCGCCCGTGCTTTCAGCAGCGAATTCTCGGCGAACGTCACTCCGCTTTCGACGACGTCGGGGGCACCTGCCGCCGCCGCGTCCACTACCTGGGTGTCGACATCGAGCCCCGGCACCTGCCCGCGAAGCAGTTCGCGGAGCTCGCGGAGCTTGCCCTGGTTGTGGGTGGCGAGCACCAGCCGCGCGCCCTGGGCGCCCGCGGCGGCTGAGGCGCCTCCGCGTAGCTCTTCTGCACTCACAGGGTGTCAGCCAGGGTTTCGCGCTGGATAGCGGCAAGCTGCCCGGTACCCAGCAGGGCAAGGTCCAGGAGCGCATCGAGTTCCGCGCGGTCGAACGGTGCACCTTCGGCGGTTCCCTGGACCTCCACGAACTTCCCTGAGCCGGTGACCACTACGTTCATGTCCGTCTCGGCCCGGACGTCCTCAACATAGGGCAGGTCCAGCATGGGAACGCCGTCGATGATCCCGACCGAGACGGCCGCGATGGTATCCACCAGCGGCTCTGCGGTGCGCGCAATCAGCTTGTTGTCCCGCGCGAAGCGGATGGCGTCGGCGAGCGCCACGTAGGCGCCGGTGATGGCGGCGGTGCGGGTGCCGCCATCGGCCTGAAGAACGTCGCAGTCCAGGACGATGGTGTTCTCGCCCAGCGCCTTGGTGTCGATGATGGAGCGCAGCGAACGGCCGATCAGGCGGGAAATCTCATGGGTCCGCCCGCCGATCTTGCCCTTGACCGACTCACGGTCCGAGCGGGTGTTGGTGGCCCGCGGCAGCATGGCGTATTCCGCGGTGACCCAGCCGCGCCCCTCGCCCTTGAGCCAGCGGGGCACACCGGCGGTGAGGGAAGCCGTGCACAGGACCCGGGTGTTGCCGAACTCGATCAGGGCCGAGCCTTCGGCCTGGTTGGACCAGCCGCGGGTAATGCTGATGGGCCGGAGCTGGTCCGGCGCACGGCCGTCGGCACGCACGATGGGTACTGCAGTTGCTTCAGAAGTCATGCCATTAGCTTATCCACTGCACCGGCGCGGGTTTACGCCCGGTCCAGGAATACTCACGGATTGCCGGCCCCAATCCAGGCACAGCCTAGATGGAGTAGTGGACTCCGGCCACGGCAACGGCCACGTCCCCGCCGAAGACGGGCCGGGCCTCGGCCATGACCGTGGTGGGTGAGGTCCAGACCGGGATGTGAGTCAGCAGCAGCCGCCGGGCGCCGGCCGCCGCGGCCGCCTCGCCGGCACGCTTTCCGGTCAGGTGCACATCCTTGATGGCGTCGTCGCGGCCCTCTTCGAACGCGGCCTCGCAGAGGAACAGGTCCGCGTCCTTGGCGGCTTCTTCCAGGCCGGGGCAGGAATCCGTGTCGCCGGAGTAGGTCAGGGTCCGGCACACCGGACTCCCGTCCTTGTCGGGTTCCACCACCTCCACGCGCAGGGCGTAGGCCTCCTCCACCGGGTGGTTCACCGCGAAGGGGGTGACGGTGAACGGGCCCACGGTCACAGGCTCGCGCTCGGCCCAGTTGGTGAAGTCGAATTCCTCATGCATGCCCGGGTCCAGGTCAAGGCCATAGGCGGTGGCCATCCTGTCCGCCGTCGCTGCCGGTCCCCATACCGGGATCCGGTCCCGGCCCCAGCCGCCCGGCTTCCAGCGGACCGCCACGTGCAGGCCGCAGAGGTCCATGCAGTGGTCGGGGTGCAGGTGGGTCAGGAAAATGGCGTCGATGTCCTCCAGGTCCGTGTAGCGCTGGATCGCCCCGAGCGCCCCGCTGCCCAGGTCCATGACGACTTTCCACGTCCGCTGGCCGTCCGTGGCGGTGAGCAGGTAGCAGGAGGCCGGCGAACCGGGACCGGGAAATGACCCGGTGCAGCCCACGATGGTCAGCTTCACAGCTCCGGTCCTCCCACGAAGTTGGAGATGCGCGGACGCCTCCGGGAGTTCCGGGCGGCGGCGATCATCTCAGGCGTGATGCGCGCAAGGCTGCCCGTGGGGTACTGCGCGGCGACGTGGTCGACATGCCGCACGGAAAGGACCTCCGGGCCGAGGAACCGGCGGGCCAGGGTTTCAAACTGGCGGGCGTCCCCGGTGGCCACGAAGTGGTGTTCCGGCGGCGCCGCGGCGGCGCGCTGCAGCCCGTGCGTGGCCAGGGCGCGGTAGACATCCTTGGCGGTTTCCTCGGCACTGGAGACGAGGGTGACCTCGGAGCCCATAACGTAAGAGATGACCCCGGTGAGGAGCGGATAGTGCGTGCAGCCGAGAACCACGGTGTCCACCTCTGCGGCCTTCAGCGGCGCCAGGTATTCCTCGGCGACGGCAAGCAGTTCGGCACCGGTGGTGATTCCCGCTTCGACGTATTCCACGAAGGCGGGGCAGGCAACGGAGGTGATGGCCAGGTCCGGGGCGGCGGCGAACGTGTCCTCATACGCGCGGGATCCTACCGTGGCGGAGGTGCCGATCACGCCGACGCGGCCGCTCCGGGTGGCAGAGACGGCACGCCGGACGGCCGGCTGGATGACCTCGATCACCGGGATGCCGTACCTGGCGGTGTAGCGTTCCCGGGCGTCGCGCAGAACAGCGGCCGACGCCGAGTTGCAGGCAATGGTGAGCAGCTTGACTCCGGAGTCCACCAGTTCGTCCATCACGCCGAGGGCATTCGCCCTCACTTCGGCGATGGGGAGGGGCCCATAGGGCCCGTTGGCGGTGTCGCCCACGTAGAGGATGGACTCGTTGGGGAGCTGGTCGATGATGGAGCGGGCCACGGTGAGCCCGCCGACTCCGGAATCGAACACCCCGATGGGGCGTGAGGCCACCGGCGCGGCGGTATCCGCAGGCGGGTCCTGGAGCGGCGCGGGGGTGCCCGGGGATGTTGTCATGATCATTCGAGGATAGGTGGTCCGGGGCGTGTCAGCCATGATGTTGTGGCCTTCGCCTCATGTCTGGTTTCTCACAGGGCCGCCGCGGCGGGGCAACGGTCACCGGCGGGGTTCCAGCGACTGCAGCATGGCCTGGACCAGCGATTCCTGCAGCCAGGTGGCGAAGTTGTAGACCAGGGCCAGGTAGCTTTCCACGTCCTCGGCCTGGGACCAGTCCTGCATCCTGTGGACGTGGTCCGCGTCCGCCTCGTCGCGGATGTCCAGCCGCTCCGCCAGAACGAGCCGCACGTCGTTGAGCGCCATGGACCAGTGCTTTGCACCCTGGGGCGTCAGGATGATCTCGTCCTTGTCCAGGTCCAGCGCGGCGGCCCGCAGGGCGCCGGTCTTGGTCTCCCGCAGTGAGCGCTCGGTGAGCTGCCGGAACTCCAGTGAGGCGCCGTCGTCGTCCTTGGAAACGTTCGGAAGGAGCCGTTTCATGGCGCGGTCCGACGGCTCGGCCACGTCCATGTCCAGCCCGATCAGGGCGGCCAGAGGGTCTTGCCCCTCCCGCTCCTCGGGCTCGAGCATGGAGATGACGTCGCTGAAAAGGCTGCGGAGGAGATCCCGCTCGGCCGGTTCCAGGAACCCGGTAATGCCTTTGAGCCCGCTTTTGAATGCCTTAGCCACGTTTCCCCTTGCCCTGGCCGGATCCGCCGGATTTCCCTGAGCCGCCGGAACCGCCGCCGGCCTTCTCCACCGTGGCCCAGAGGCCGAAACCGTGCATGGCCACGGCGTGGCGTTCCACCTGTTCCTTGCTGCCTGAGGCGACCACGGAGCGGCCCTTTTTGTGGACCTCCATCATGAGCTTGTTGGCCTTGCTCTCCGCGTAGCCGAAATAGCTTTGGAAAATGTAGCTGACGTAGCTCATGAGGTTTACGGGATCGTTCCAGACCACCAGGTTCCAGGGGATATCGGGGGCGGTCAGGGAGGCTGTGGCCTCCGCTGTCCCGGTCCGGGTGCTCTCCTGGGTGTCAGGGCCGAGCGTAACGCTTAAGGTCATCTGTCCATTCTATGGGGATGAATGGAACCACACCGGCGAGACGCGGAAGCCGGTGGGTGGGGCCACGCCGGCGAGGGGCCCGCAGCGAAGCGAAGCGAGACGCGGGAGCCGGTGGGGACTAAAGTGATTTTCGTGAGTACCTCAGCCGGCTGGGACCATCCCCGCACGTCCTTTTACACCGACCACTACGAGCTCACCATGCTCCAGGCCTCGCTGCATTCGGGGGCCGCGCACCGGAAGTCGGTGTTCGAGGCGTTTGCCCGGCGCCTCCCGGATGGCCGGCGGTACGGCATCGTGGCCGGCACGGGCCGCCTGCTCGAGGGGATCGCAAACTTCCGGTTTGGAGATGCTGAACTCGAATTCCTCGAACGGACCAACGTGGTCAACGGCAAGACCCTGGATTTCCTGGCGTCCTACCGCTTCAGCGGGGACATCTGGGGCTACGCCGAGGGCGACGCCTATTTCCCGCACTCCCCCATCCTGATCGTGGAGGGCACGTTCGCCGAGGCGTGCATGCTGGAAACCTACATCCTGTCCGTACTTAACCATGACAGCGCCATTGCCTCGGCCGCGTCCCGCATGGTCAGTGCCGCCCACGGCCGGCCCTGCATCGAAATGGGCTCGCGGCGTACGCATGAGGAAGCGGCCGCAGCGTCTGCCCGCGCCGCCGTCATCGCCGGCTTCGACAGCACTTCGAACCTGGAGGCCGGCATCCGCTACGGCATCCGGACTGTGGGCACCGCCGCCCACTCCTTCACGCTCCTGCATGACACAGAACGGGACGCCTTCGAGGCCCAGATCGCCTCGCTCGGCGAGGGCACGTCGCTCCTGGTGGATACGTACGACGTCGAAGCGGCCGTCCGCAGGGCCGTTGACCTTGCGGGTCCGCGGCTGGGCGCGGTGCGGCTGGACTCGGGCGACCTCGTGGACCAGGCGCAGTGGGTGCGCCGGCTGCTGGACGACCTGGGCAATGAGAACACCAAGATCGTGGTCACCTCGGACCTGGACGAGTTCGCCATCGCGGCGCTGCAGTCGGCCCCCGTGGATTCCTACGGGGTGGGCACCTCGCTGGTTACCGGGTCCGGAGCGCCTACGGCCAGCATGGTCTACAAGCTGGTCAGCCGCACCGACGACGCCGGCAATTTCGTTTCCGTGGCAAAGGCGGCGAAGAACAAGGCCAGCGTCGGCGGCCGCAAGTACGCCCTGCGCAGGCTCAACGAGCGCGGCACCGCCACTGCCGAGGTGGTGGGCGTTGGCCAGCGGCCCGAGGACGACGGCAACGACCGGCCCCTGCTGCAGCAGTTCATGAAGAACGGCGAGCTCCTCCCGGGCTGGACCGGCCATGACGGCGTGGTCCGGGCACGGCAGCGGCACGCGGATTCGATGGCCGAACTCCCTCTGGTGGTCAACCGCCTCCAGCGCGGCGAGGCCGCCATCCCCACCATTTATGAGGAGGACTGATGTCACGCGCCCTGATCATTGTCGACGTGCAGAACGACTTTTGTGAAGGCGGATCGCTGGCCGTTACCGGCGGCGCCGCCGTTGCCGGCGCCATCAGCGACTACGTGGATTCGCACCATGCTGCCTTTGACCACATCGTGGCGACGCAGGACTGGCACATCGACCCGGGAAGCCACTTCTCCGACACTCCCGATTTCAAGGACAGCTGGCCGCCGCACTGTGTGGCCGGCACGCGGGGAGCGGAGCTGCACCCGGATCTCGACACCGAGTACATCCAGGCCTACTTCCAGAAGGGCCAGTACGCCGCAGCCTACTCGGGCTTCGAGGGCCTGCTGGCGCCCGAGGACGCCGTCCCCACCGGAGAACGCCAGCCCGGCACGGGGGACCTGGACCGGTTCGCTCCCAATGAGGACGCCATTGGACTGGACGACTGGCTGCAGAGCCACGACGTGGAAGACGTGGTGGTGGTAGGCATCGCCACGGACTATTGCGTGCGGGCTACGGCGCTGGACGCCGTCCAGGCCGGCTATTCCGTCACTGTGATCCGCTCGCTGACTGCGGGGATCGCCGAAGACCTTGAGGAAACAGTCGCTGAGCTGGAGCTCGGCGGTGTGGACGTGGCCTGAGCGGCTACTTCCGCCCGATAAACCAGTCCTGGAGCTTTCGCAGGCGTGCCTGCAGCTGCTCCTCGTTCGCCTGGGCCACCGCGGGGCCGCCGCAGACCGTGCGCAGCTTGGTGTGGACCACACCGTGGGGTGTTCCCGTACGGGCAGACCACGCGGCTACGTTCTTGGCCAGCTCGTTCCGCAGGTCCATCAGCATCCTATGGTCCGGCACGGCGGGCGCCTGGGTTTCGGCAGCCTGCGCGGGCGCCTTCCTGCCCTTGCGGCTCAACTGCTCGTGCTGGCGTTGCCGCAGCAGGGTTCCCACCTGCTCTGCGTCCAGCAGCCCGGGGATGCCCAGAAAGTCCAGTTCGTCGTCGGACCCTACCTCGCCGCCGGTGCCGAACTCGCCGCCGTCGAAGAGCACGCGGTCGAAGGACGCCTGCGAATCGAGCGCCTCGAACTTGCCCTTGGTCAGGCTGTCCGAGGCCTTCTCCTCGCGGTTGGCCTCGTCCATCAGGGAGTCTTCAGGGGTGAAGAGGCCGTCGTCGTCCTTCTCCGGACGGTCCAGGGCGTGGTCCCGTTCGGCTTCCATGCTGTTGGCCAGCGCCATTAGCTGCGGGACCGACGGCAGGAAGACCGACGCCGTCTCGCCCCTCTTGCGGGCACGGACGAAGCGCCCTACGGCCTGCGCGAAGAACAGCGGCGTTGAGGTTGACGTGGCGTACACGCCGACCGAGAGCCGCGGCACGTCCACGCCTTCGGACACCATCCGCACGGCCACCATCCAGCGCTGCTCCCCTGCGGAGAACTCCTCGATCTTGCTGGAGGCCTTGGCGTCGTCGGAGAGGATGACCGTGGGCGATTCCCCCGTGATGCGCTTCAGCTGCCCGGCGTACGCACGGGCGTCCTCATGGTCCGTGGCGATGACCAGGCCGCCGGCATCCGGCACGGTGCGGCGGACTTCGCTGAGCCGCTTGTCTGCGCCGGCCAGGACCGCGGGGATCCATTCTCCGGCCGGGTTGAGCGCCGTACGCCATGCCTGCGAGGTAACGTCCTTCGTCACCGCGGCCTCGCCCAGGGACGCGGCCATTTCCTCGCCGCCGCTGGTGCGCCATCGCATCTGCCCCGAATACGCCATGAACATCACGGGCCGGACCACGTGGTCGCGCAGGGCGTTGCCGTAGCCGTATGTGTAGTCCGCCTTGGAGCGGCGGATGCCGTCCCGGTCCTGCGCGTACTCGACGAACGGGATGGGCGAGGTGTCCGAACGGAACGGCGTACCGGTCAGTGACAGCCGGCGCACGGCGGGGTCGAAGGCCTCGCGCAGGCCGTCGCCCCAGGAGAGCGCCTCGCCACCGTGGTGGATCTCATCCAGGATCACCAGGGTGCGTGCGGCTTCCGTCTTGGCCCGGTGCAGCAGCGGCTTGCTGGCCACCTGGGCATAGGTGACGGCAACGCCGATGAAGCCGCGGCCGTGCTGGCCGTCCGAGTTCTTGAAGTTGGGATCGATGGCAATGCCCACCCGCGCGGCAGCGTCGGCCCACTGGCGCTTCAGGTGGTCGGTGGGCGCCACAATGGTCACCCGATTGACCACGCCGGAGTCGATCAGCGTTGACGCCACGCGCAGCGCAAAGGTGGTCTTACCCGCACCGGGGGTTGCTACGGCCAGGAAATCCCGGGGGCTGTTGCGCAGGTAAAGGTCCAGAGCTTCCTGCTGCCAGGCACGGAGTTTCGGGGCGGTTCCCCAGGCTGCACGTTCCGGATAGGCCGGAGGCAGGGTGGGGCCGCCAAAGAGCGTCTCCGTCACTACTTGTTGTTGCCCGAGTCCCCTCCGGGACCCTTGCCGCCGTCATTGCCCGGGCGGAGGCCCTCGTAGACCTCTTTGCAGGTGGGGCACACCGGGAACTTCTGCGGGTCCCGGCCCGGCGTCCAGACTTTGCCGCACAGGGCGATGACGGGCTCGCCGGTCAGTGCGGACTCCATGATTTTTTCCTTGCGCACATAGTGCGAAAAGCGCTCCCGGTCACCCGGCTCCACTTCCTGGCGCAGTTCCTCGCGCTCAATGGTGGCCGTGGACGTTCCAGCCCCGGAAAGCTCGCGCATCGGGTCGTTTTCGAGAGGGTCCGTCATGCTAGTCATGCCTTCCATCTTAGCCGTTCGTGAGGCTCCGCGTCCGACGGCGGCGTGTCACCAGCGCGCCCGCGGAACCTGCCGCCGTCGTGCCGTCCGCGGTGGCCGGAAGGCGCCGCCGGCGCGCCGGGCACCAGCCCAGGCGCGCCGGCCCGGAGCCCCTGAGCTAGAGGCCCTGCCACGCCGGCTTGCTGTCATAGGTATGCCGGTAGAAGTCGGCGAGCTTCAAGGCGGAAGCTGCCGCTTCATCCAGCAGCACGGTGGCGTGCGGGTGGAACTGCAGCACCGATGCCGGGCAGATGGCCGATACCGGTCCTTCCACCAGGTCCCGGACGGCCTGTGCTTTCCGCGCACCGGTGGCCAGGAGCACCACGTGCCGGGCTTCCATGATGGTGCCCAGGCCCTGGGTGATGACGTGGTGCGGGACATCGGCCAGGCTGGTGAAGAACCGCGCGTTGTCCCTGCGGGTTTGCTCGATCAGACTCTTGATCCGAGTCCGCGAGGCCAGCGAGGACCCCGGCTCGTTGAAGGCGAGATGCCCGTCGGTGCCCACGCCCAGCAACTGCAGGTCGATTCCCCCGGCGGCCGCGATGGCTTCTTCGTAGGCGGCGCACGCTGCCGGAATGTCCGCCGCCGTCCCGTCCGGGCAATGCACGTTCTCCGGCCGGATGTTCACCCGGTTGGTGAACCCGCGTCGGATCACCTCTCGGTAGGACTCGGGATGGCCTTCCGGAAGCCCCACGTACTCGTCCAGCGCGAAAGCGGATACACGGTTGAAATCCAGGCCGGGCCTTGCTGCCAGCTCATCGTAAACGGGCAGGGGCGAGGAGCCCGTGGCAAGGCCCAGGACCGCGTCCGGCGTGCGCTCCAGGAGGGCCTGGATGGCGTCCGCGGCCAGGCGTCCCGGCGCTTTGCTGCCGTTGAGGATCACTACTTCCATGGGGATTCCTTTCCGGATTGTCTAAAGCGGCGGTGACTGCTTCACCGGTTCACCGCCACCTGGGCCAGCAGCTCAGGGCCGCGGGCATCGAGCCACCTGCCTCCCAGCCGGACTCCCCCGGCCAGCAGGGCCAGACCCAGCAGTGGGCCCGCCGCGAGGTTGGCCCAGCCCAGCACGTGGTTCCCGGTGGTGACTTCGGCCACGAACAGGACGGCTTCCGGCAGGACCAGGACCCCCAGGAGCGCCATGCCGATGAGTTGGACGGCCAAGGTCTGGGCCACGTTTCCGGGCGGCTTCTTGAAGGGACTGTCGCCGGGAAGTGGAACGGCCACCGTGTACCGCGCGGACACCACTGAGGACAGGCCGAGGCCGGTCAGCAGGATCCCCACGCTGAGGCCCAGCAGGCCCGGGAGGCCTGTCCACGACCCGTTGAGTGCCGCCTGCCCCACTCCGAAGGCCAGGACCACCGGCAGGGCAAAGGCGAGGCAGGCCAGCACGCGCCCCAGCCGGTCCGCCGCGCCGGAGACTCCGGTGGCCAGATGCAGCGCGAAGGCGGTGTTGTCATACGAGACGTCCGCGGATATCGACCACGCCAGAATGAACGCCACCAGAGGAGGAAGGATCACCAGCCCGTCGAAGTCTCCTGTTTGGACGCCCTGGAAGTAGAGGACAAGAGGCAGCAGCGGGATCACTGCCAGCGACCCGGAATAGCGCGGGTCCTTGACCCAGTAGGTCAGGCAGCGGGCCATGACGGCGGCTGCGGGAACAGCAGGCACGGCCCCGAGGAGCCCGGGGTGGCCGCCGCCGCGTTTGGCCGAACCCGCAAACGGTGGAGTGACCAGGGCGCGTTCCAGAAGCGCCTTCCACCACCAGGTCAGCCCCGCCACCGTCGCCGCGGCAATCAGCAGCTTGAGGGCCGCGGCACCGCCCAGTCCGGCGGAGGCGTCGCCGCCCACAGACCAGGCCGCACCCAGGGGCGTCCAGGACAGCACCCGTGCCAGGTCGGGGAGGAATGCAGGCGCCTGCCCCTCCTTGGCCAGGACCGCCAACACCGGAACCAGGACCACCAGCGGAACCAGGAAGGCCAGGCCGCTGGCGTCCTTGAACCGCCGGGAAGCGGCAAGGCCGGCCGTGGCGGTGGTGACCACCTTGGCAAGGATGATGCAGCCGGCAACGCCCAGCAGGGCGCCGGCGACTGCCGCGAGCGCCGGAACGATTCCGGTGGACCAGGTGGCAACGGTGGCAAGGGCAACAAGGAGCGTGGCAAGGCCGGGCACTCCGAGCAGGCCTGCCAGGGCGAGGCCGGCGAGCAGTTGGGTCATGGGAACGGCGAAAGTGGTGAAACGGGACGGATCCAGAGTCAGGTCCGTGGCGGCGGCCACCACCGGCACGATTCCCCACCCGCCGAACGCCGCGGTTCCGCCGAGGACGACGGCGGTATAGGCCGCCTCGTGCGGGGCGGAGCGCAGCGCCACGAGGATCAGGACCAAGGTGGCGACCACACCGAGCGCATAGAGCGCTGCCAGGACCATGCCGGCCAGCTGCCACGGGCTTCGCCGCAGCCCGTTGCGAAGCAGCGCCAGCTTCAGCCTCAGAAGGTGCGCAACCATTCCAGCCCCTCCGTGCTGTTCCTGCCGCCTACCAGGTCCACGAAGCGTTCCTCGAGCGTGACGTTTCCACGCACCTCTGCCACGGTTCCCGCGGCGAGGATCCTGCCGGAGGCCACCACCGCCACGTGGCTGCACATGCGCTGGACCAAGTCCATGACATGGCTGGAGACAATCACCGTTCCGCTGGACGCCACGTAGCGGTCCAGGATGGCGCGGATGTTGGCTGCGGACACAGGGTCCACGGCTTCGAACGGTTCATCCAGCACCAGGACGCGAGGGGCATGGATGAGGGCCGAGGCAAGAGCGATCTTCTTGGTCATCCCGGCTGAGTAGTCCACCACCAGCGTCCCGGCCTCCTGGTCCAGGTCCATTGCCGCCAGGAGCTCAGCAACCCGGGGGGCCACCGTGGCGCGGTCCATGCCCCGCAGCAGGCCTGCGTAGGTCAGGAGCTGCTCCCCGCTCAGCCGGTCAAAGAGGCGGACGCCGTCCGGCAGGATGCCCAGGAGCCGCTTTGCCTCGAGCGGGTGCTGCCAGACATCCATGCCGTGGACCAGTGCGGTGCCGAACTCCGGACGCAGCAGTCCCGTGGCCATGGACAACAGCGTGGTCTTGCCGGCGCCGTTGGGGCCTACGATGCCGAAGAACGACCTTGCGGGAACGTCAAGGCTGATGCCGTCCACGGCAATCTTGTTGCCGAACCGCTTGGCCAGGCCGCGAAGGGACAAGGCTGGCACTTCCGTGTGGGCTACCGGCTGCGGCGGGACGGTCATGCTGCCAGCCTAGACCCTAGAACGATTGTCGGGGCATGGCCCGTTCATACTGCGGCGGCCACGGCAAGTCATGCCCCAGTTCGAACGCGGCACGCAGCCACCAGTGCGGATCACGCAGCGCCGCCCGGGCGATCAGGACCGCGTCAGCCTGTCCCGTGGCCACAGCGTGTTCCGCCTGGTCCGGCGAGGTCAGCAGCCCCACTGTTCCGGTGGGAACGTCCGCCTGGCTGCGAATGGCCGCGGCAAATCCGGTTTGGTAGCCCGGACCTGGCTTGATCTGCTGGTGGGGTACCAATCCCCCGCTGGAGACGTCGATCAGGTCCACACCGCGGTGCACCGCTTCCCTCGCCAGGCGTACCGAGGCGGCAGGGTCCACGCCGCCAGGCGACCAGTCAGTCGCCGAAATCCGCAGAAGGAGCGGCATGGAATCGGGAATGGCACCGCGCACGGCATCCACGACAGCCAACATGAGCCGGTTGCGGCCGGCTTCGTCGCCGCCCCAGCCGTCCTGGCGCGTGTTGCTCAGCGGGCTCTGGAACTGGTGCAGGAGGTAGCCGTGCGCCCCGTGAATCTCGACGGTGTCGAAGCCGGCATCCACGGCACGGTGAGCGGAAGCGGCGAAGTCTGCGATGACCTGGCGGATCTGATCCTCGGTCATGGCAGCCGGTGCGGCATAGCCGTCAAACGCGACCGGTGAGGGACCCCGGGTGGTCCAACCGCCGTCGGCCGCTTCCACGCTGCCCCGCCGGTCCGAGAACGGCCAGTAGACCGATGCCTTCCGGCCCGCGTGCGCAAGCTGGACGCCGATCCGGGTGCCCGTGCCGTGCCGGTGGACGAACCCGGTGATGCGCTGCCAGGCTTCGTGCTGCGCATCGTTGTAGAGGCCGGTGTCCCGCGGGCTGATCCGGCCCTCGGGGTTGACCGCGGTGGCCTCTGTCAGGATCAGGGCGGCCCCGCCGGCGGCGAAGGATCCCAGGTGCATCAGGTGCCAGTCGTTCGGCACGCCTGGCGCTTCAGGATCATCGCAGCTGTATTGGCACATCGGGGAAACCCAGCCCCGGTGCGGGATCTCCAGGCCGCGCAGCGTCAGCGGTTCGAAGAGCGCAGGCACTAGAACAGGACCCGGGCGAGCGCCTGGCGGGCCTTGGCCACCCGCTCGTCGCCGGCGCCCACCACGTCGAACAGCTCCAGCAGGCGGACGCGGGCTGTTTCCCGTTCCGGTCCGAAGTTCCGTCCGATGAACGCGACCAGCCGGTTGAGGGCGTCTTCTACATGCCCGCCGGCGACGTCGAGATCGGCCACCGCCAGTTGCGCCTGCAGGTTGTCAGGTTCGTCGGCGGCCTGCGAACGCACGGCCTCGCTGTCCTGGGCCGAAAGCGGCTGAAGCCTGGCCATCAGCTCTACCTGGGCCAGGCCCGCCTTGGCCTCGTGGTCCGACGGCATTTCATTGAGCGCCTGCCGGTAGGCATCGGCTGCGGCGGCGTAGTCGCCTGCCTCGATGGCATCAAAGGCGGCCTGGTGGAGCGGGGGCAGCGGCGCGGGTGCGGCATCCTTGGGTTCCCCGGCGCCCAGGCTTCCGGTGACGCCGTTGGCAGCGGCGACCTTGAGCAGTTCATCGAACAGGCTCCGGACCTGCTGCTCGTCGGCGCCGCCCTGGAACAGCGGAACGGGCTGGCCCTTCAGGACCGCAACCGCCGTGGGCACAGCCTGGACCTGGAAGGCCTGGGCCAGCTGAGGGAAAGCGTCAATGTCCGCGGTGCCCAGCACCAGGCGTCCGCCGTAACCGGCCACGAGGCGTTCCAGCGTTTCCACCATGGCGGCAGATTCGGGCGAGTAGGAGGCCCACAGCGCGAACACGACGGGGACCTGGGCCGAGAGCTCAACGAGCTGCTGGAAATTGCCCTCGGTGACCGTGACGCTCAGTTCGGGGCTGCCTTGGCCGCCAGGGGTCTCCTGTCCGGCCTGGGTTCCCGGCCCGCCGGGAACACCGCCGGGCGCTTGCGGGGCAGGCTGTGAAGGCCGTTTCAGGGAAGAAAGGTCGACGGCGCCGCGCAGGTTAACCAGATTGGCAGCGGCAGGAGGGACTGGGCGGGAAGCTGGCGAACTCATGCTTTCCACTCTAGCCACTCCGGCCGCTGCCGGAAGTACTGGGGGCGGGTCCTACTTGAAGCTGGCGCCCACCAGGCCGCGGGTTGCGGCTACCAGTTTCATCGGGTCCGCAGAACCAGCCGGCGGGACGTAGACCGCCACGGATTCGGCGAAGGTCAGCACCATGCCGGTTGTGGTGACCGTTCCTCCGGCCAGCGCGGCGGCATCGCTGCCAATGGTGAGCTTGTCCCCCTCGGCCTTGGGCGTGCCTTGGAAGCCGAAGTTGATCCTGCCCAACACCAATGCGCCGCCGTCGGAGGTGCGGAACACCACGGTGCTGTCCGGAACCACCTTATGGGTGAAGGTGAAGTTGCCATTGGTTCCGGCCTTGACCACCTCTGCCTGGTAGGACAGCGTGTCTGCGATGTACGGCGAGGAGTTGCCTTCCACCAGCTTGGATTTGAAGGCCGAGTTGGACTTGGTGAGCCGGTCAGCCAGGCCGGCCATGGCCTCGGCACCGCTGTAGAGCAGTCCGGACTTGTCATCCGCGGCCAGGGTGTCCGTTCCTTCACGGCTGATGGAGGGGAAGGTAGCGCCGGGCTGCAGGGGGGTGGTTTCCACGAGCTTGTAGTTCTCGCGCGGAGATGACTGGACCAGCGTCAGCAGCTGCGGGACAACATTGCCGTCACCCTGGGTGACTGCAAGGACGGACCGCGGCCAGTCGCGGTCGGTGGTCACCACCGTGGTGAGGAGCTTGGTGGCCCGGACAGGCATCCTGGCAGCGTAGCTTCCCACCTTGGACCGGATCTTGTAGTTCTGGGTGCGGACCTCAAGCTCGGTACCTCCCACGCGGCTGGCCAGCTTGCCCGCATTCTTTGCTGCGTCCCCGGCCTCGACCGCGCTGGAGACCTGCTCCAGGATGCGGCGGAACTGCGTGTCCAGCAGGACCGGCGACGCCGCGGCATCGGCGCCTTCCGCTCCGCCCGGGGAAGGCTCGGCCGAGGAAGCTCCCCCGGTGGGCTGAGGACTCGGACTGGCCGCTTGCGCCACAGGCGCGGAGACCGCGACAAGGATGGCAGCCAGTCCGGCCGCCACCATGCTGAGCCCGGATGCCTGCCGGGACCTGGCTTTCGCCTCGTTGCGGGCGCGGGCTTTTCGGGCGAAGCCGCCGCCGAAGCCCTTGCCGCCGCCGCGGATGGCAGCCGCACCGCCCAGAGCCATGAAGACGCCGGCCAGGATGAGCAGGCCGCCCAGGACCATGAGCGGAATGGCCCACGGAGTGGAGGTGTCGTTGGGGAAGGTCATGGAGACCTTGGCGGGAGCCGCCTTGGTTCCGTCCGAGGCCAGCAGGAGGGACCAGTCGCCGTCTGCGGGCGGGGTCCAGGAGTACTCCAGCTCGCCGCTGGCGTTCTCGGTGGCCACCCAGAGGTCGGACGCGGCCGGGTTGGGCGCGGTGGCCTCGCCATCGGCGTGCTCCACCTGCAGCTCCTTGCCGTCCTCGGAGACCCCCGTGACAGTGTTGTGCGCCGTTTTCCCGACCCAGGCTTCGACGTCGTCCGGCCGGCCGGCGGCCAGCAGGAAGCTGCCGTCGCCTTCGACCGTGATGGTCGGCGTGCCGCCGTGGAGGGTACGGAGCTCCTGGTCAATGACCGTGAGGGGGGCTTCGGCGGCGCTTTCCGGCAGGGATGCCGTAAAGGTCTCTGCCGGTGCCCAGATGGTTCTCTGGCCGATACCGGCCAAAAGTGTCAGGAGGCCGAGCAGCACAAGTGCGGCTGCAGTCTTTAAACGCAAGGGAAACACCTATCATCAGCGGGGGTTTACCTTCAATAGTAACCGTTTTGTTACCAGGTCCTCGGAGCGGGGCGCCGGAGCGGGTCCTGCGGCCCTGTTGACAGGGCTGCTGATAGTGTTTGCGAAGATTCGACAGACCGGCCCGCCCACGCGGTGCCCCGCACGGAACAGGCCCCAGGATTCAGTGACTGACAAGACGGACGGCGGCCCGGCGGCAGCCGGACAACCGGGCGGGAAGCCAACCCCGGGCACCGGCCCTTCCACGACTGCCGGTTCCGCTGCCGGGGCCGGGCCTGCGGGGGCCGCGCGCGGCCAGGCTGCACAAAACCGGTCTTCGCAGGGTCAGGCGCCGCAGGGCCAACCGCCGCAGCGCGGTGCTGCGCCCGACCAGCCGTCACAGGGCAGGCGGTCACAGGGCCAGGCGTCACCCAACCAGGCAACCGGTCTGCCCGGCCCCGCGGCTGGACCCGCTGCCGCCCGGCGCAAGTTCCCTGCCGCCGCCGGCCTTGGCCTCGTCATGCGCAGGCTGCGCCAGCCGCTGCCCGGCGCCCAGCCCAGGCTGCGCTTCGAAATGCCGCCGGAGGCCCAACACAACGGAAGCAGCGAAGTGGACGGCCAGGACCAGCTGGAACCCCGGTTTGGCGACCTTGGTCCGCGCATGTCCCCGCAGCACCCCCTGTACATGGGATTCATGGGCACGGTAGGCGTTGGCCTCGCACTGCTGGTCTACTGGATCGGGTCCAACACCACGCAGCTGCTGCTGTGGATCGTCGCGGCCCTGTTCATCGCCCTGGGACTGGAGCCGGTGGTCAGCTGGCTCGAAAGCCGCAGGATCCCCCGGCCGGCGGGCATCCTCGTCTCCGTCGGCGTGCTGGTGAGCGCCGTCGTTGGATTCTTTGCCACCCTGATCCCCACCATCGTGGAACAGGTGACCGAAATCGTGGAGCAGGCTCCGGTCTGGATCCGGGACTTCCTCGACTCCGAATTCTTCCAGAGCCTGGACAACCAGTTCGGCGTGCGCGACCGGGTCACGGACGAACTGGACAAGTTCGTCAACGACCCCGCCGCCATGGGAGGCATCTTCGGTGGTGTGGTGGGCTTCGGATCAACGGTGGCCAACGGGCTGTTCGGCGCCCTGATCGTCCTGGTGCTCAGCCTCTACTTCCTGGCGGCGCTTCCGGCCATGAAGAAATGGGGCTACCGGCTGGCGCCGCGTTCCCGCCGGGACCGTGTGGAGGCCCTCTCCGAAGAAATCACCCGCTCCGTCGGCAACTACGTCATGGGCCAGGCCATCGTGGCGCTGCTTAACGCGACGTTTGCCTTCATCGTGATGTCCATCGTGGGCATCCCCTTTGCGCTGCTGCTGGGTTTCGTTGTGGCGTTGCTTGCGTTCATACCGCTGGTGGGCGGCGTGATTGCCGGGGTCGTGGTTATCCTGGTGTCACTGACCGAAGGCTGGCAGAGCGCGGCCATCTACGCCATCGCCTACTTCGCCTACCTCCAGTTCGAGGCTTACTTCATCTCTCCACGCATCATGCAAAAGGCCGTGGCTGTTCCCGGCGCGGTGGCAGTCATCTCGGTAATCGCCGGCGGAAGCCTCCTGGGCGTCCTCGGCGCGCTGATCGCTATCCCCACCGCGGCGGCAGCGCTGCTCCTGATCCGGGAGATCTTTGTCGTCCGGCAGGACAAACACTAAAGGGCACGCGCTCCCGGCGGGACAAGCACCGGGCTCCGCAGCCTGGGAACCCGGGACCCGCAGCTAGGCCGTTGCGGTGGCCGCCGGCCCGTCCCACTCCGAGGGAAGCCCGCCCGGCGTCCCGCCAGGAACAACCGTCCCGACTATTTCCATCAACGCGCGCGACGCCTGCTTCTCCCCCACCCAGAGGTGCTTGGCGCCGTCGACCCCCACCACGCGGGCCTGCGGCACCAGGCTGAACCGCGAGGCGGCTTCGGCCGGCTGCAGATAGTCGTCGTGTTCGGGGACCACAACGGTCAACGGCTTGCCGGATTCGGCCCACTGCACCAGGTTCTTGTCCGTGGCGCGGTGCAGCGGCGGGGACAACAGCACGGCACCCTCAACCTCCTGCGCCACGGGGTCCACAGCACCGTACATCAGGGCCAGTTCGGTGCCGAAGGACCAACCCACCAGCCAGCGGTTGGGCAGGCCGCGCTCAACGGCGTATGCCACGGCCGCCTCTACGTCGTAGCGTTCACCCACGCCTTCCTCGAACGATCCGCCGCTGGTACCCCGCGGCGACGAGGTACCGCGGGTGTTGAAGCGCAGCACGGCAACGCCGGCCAGCGCCGGGAGGCGGTAGGACGCCTTTCGGAAAACGTGCGAGTCCATGAATCCGCCGTGGGTGGGCAGCGGGTGAAGCGTTATGAGGGTCGCTTTGACCTCGCCCGACTCCGGCAGTGCAAGCTCCCCCACCAGGGTGTGCCCGTCCGCCGTGCGCAGGTCCACGTTCTCGCGCCGCGCCGGCAGGACCGTTGCGGCGCGGATGGGCACAGGCCCCGGGGACTGGATGAAATCGTACGACGCCGGATCAAAAGTCATGCCTGCAAGCTTAGCCAGTTTCATGTCGTCTTTGCCCGTGGACGGGCTGGGGGCGCAGGGCTGGAGCGGTGCGGTGCGGCCTACCGGTAACGGTAGCTGCGGGTCATCCAGCAGTTTGTGTGCCAGTGGCGGCGTTCCGCCAGGCCGGCGGCCGTCCCGAAGAGATGGTCGTCCTTCCACACCACCAGGTGCGCTACCCCGGGAAGGACCGCCGTGGAGCATTCCGGGCAGATATACGTCTTCTCAGCGTTCCGGGCGGTCATGGTGCGGACCATCCAGTCGCCGTCGGGCGCGCTTTCCCGGCGGGCAATGCCGGCGCGGGCGCGCTCCAGGTCGAGCTCCGGCACCTCGCTGCTGCCCTTCCTGCCTGCGGCACGGGGACCACCCTTCCCGGAGACCGGACGGCGGGGGCGGTTGGAGCGCGGCATGGTTCCATTCTGCCCGACGCCGGCGGCGTCCGGCGCAAGCCCTTGCCCCGGCAGACGGTAGTCTGTACGGCGTGCGACTCGTGATAGCCAAATGCTCCGTTGATTACGTTGGCCGGCTCAAAGCCCACCTCCCCCTCGCGACCAGGCTCCTCCTGGTCAAGGCGGACGGCTCCGTGCTGGTCCACTCCGATGGCGGTTCCTACAAGCCGCTCAACTGGATGTGCCCGCCGGCAACCCTCCGTGTCACCTCTCCGGACGAGGTGGACCTGGAGTTGGGAGTGGTGGAACAGTGGACGGTCCAATCCGCCAAGACCGACGACCGCCTGATCATCAACATCCACGAGAAACTGGACGAGTCCTCGCATGACCTCGGCGTGGACCCGGGCCTGATCAAGGACGGGGTGGAAGCGGACCTCCAGCGGCTCCTGGCAGAACAGATCGAAACCTTGGGAACGGGCTACTCCCTGATTCGCCGCGAGTACTTCACCGCGATCGGTCCGGTGGACATCCTGGCCCGGGACGCGGACGGCGCCACGGTGGCCATCGAGCTGAAACGCCGCGGTGACATCGACGGCGTGGAGCAGCTTACCCGCTACCTTGAACTCCTGAACCGCGACCCCCTCCTGGCTCCGGTCCGGGGCATCTTTGCGGCCCAGCAAATCAAGCCCCAGGCGAAAGTCCTGGCCAACGACCGTGGAATTGATTGCGTCACGCTGGATTATGACGCAATGCGCGGCGTGGACGACAGCGAGTCCCGGCTCTTCTAGGTATCCGCAAGCGATAGGGCCGATGCGGTTAACCTGTTTTTTACCAAAATTTGCATTTTTTGCCTCTCTGGGCCGTTGACCTGCGGGAACGGGCATGAAATTCTTGAGTCAGTCTTTGTGTAGGTGTTTTTCATGCTCGCAAGACATGTTGCGAGCGCGAAGCTCCTGCAGCACCGGCCCTGAGCAGGGCGGGTAATCCAGGATTCTTCTCGCGGAGTGACCAAGGCCGGCGCGAGGTGTGCCGGTCTTAAACAAGTTCCAAATGAGGAGAAATACATGGCACAGGGAACCGTGAAGTGGTTCAACGCAGAAAAGGGCTTCGGCTTCATTACCCCGGACGACTCCGACGGTGACGTCTTTGTTCACTACTCCGAGATCCAGACCGGTGGATTCAAGACCCTCGACGAGAACCAGCGCGTTCAGTTCGAAATCGGCCAGGGCGCCAAGGGCCCCCAGGCCACCGGCGTGACCCTGGTCTAGCCTTCCAGCCGCCGGGCCACCGACCGGTGCGCAGCGACAGAGAGGATCCCCGGCACCATCGCCGGGGATCATCTTTGCTTAACCGTGGCTGGGCTCACCTGTCCTCCGGTGATCGGCGAGGTTGATGGTCTCCTGGATCAGCCGCAGCAGGTGCCCGTCATGGAGGGAATAGATGACGCGGCGCCCCTCCTTCCTGGTGTCCACCAGTCCGCTGAGGCGCAGCTTGGCCAAGTGCTGGCTGACAACAGTCCGCGGTACCGCGGCCGCGTCCACGAGCTCGGTCACCGACCGCGGCCCCTGCGACAGCTGCCAGAGAAGCTGTAGACGGGTGGGTTCGCCCAGCATGCGCAATGTGGCTGCTGCGCTGTCCAGCAACGCGACATCCGGCGTGACGGCGTGGAACAGAGAGGGCTGCCTGCCGCCTCCGCCGCTAACGCCGTTGTCCGGTCCGGCGTCCGGCATGCGTCTCTCCACTGCCCTCCTCCTCCTCTGCTGCGTCAGCGGCTCCAGCGTCCCGGGCTGGCCAGGCGGCGAACGCCGCCGCAGTGCCCAGTGTGGCGAGGATTGTCAGCGCCGCTGCCATGGGTCCCAGCCCGGCGGCCGCGCCAAGCCACCCGGCCAGCGGGTACGCCACCATATAGCAGGCATGGGACAGCGAAAACTGCGCAGTGAAGACATACGGACGGGTGTGCTCCGTAGACGCCTCCCGCAGCAACCGGGCAGAGGGCGTCAGGATGGTGGAGTTTCCGGCGCCCAGCAGGAACCACAGGGCCGGCAGCCACCACCAACCCGGCCCGGAGCCGGCCAAGGCGGCGGCCCGGAACGTCAGTGCGGTGACACCGGCCAGCACCACCGGGATCAATGCTGCTCCGGCCATCATCACAGCGCGGTCCCCGTATCGCGCCAACAGCGCCGGCGCCGAGAGCGCTACGAGCATGGATCCCACGCCGAAGCAGGCCAGCACCAGCGCGAGGTCCGTCTCCGGCCGCCGCAGCACCTCCCGCACGTAGACCACGGAGTTGACCAGGACCAGCGCGGTGGGAGCGGCCACCACCAGGTTAAGGGCCAGCAGCGAGCGCAGCCTTCCGTTCCGCCAAAAGATTCGCGTGCCCAGGGTGGTGCGCTGCCAGAGCGACCCTGTCGTCCCGGGGGCGGCATCCGGCGCCGGCAGCATTGTCACCGCAACCAGGCCTGCCGATACGAGGAAGCCGGCCACCGTGCCGAGAAAGAGGTTGCTGTAACTGACCCTGGTCAGCAGCAACGCCGCCAACGCAGGGCTGGCCAGGGCTTCCAGGTCATACGCTAGCCGGGAGAGCGATAGCGCCCGGGTGTAGTCCCGTTCGTCTTTCAGCACGCTGGGAATCAGGGACTGGAAGGTCGGCGTGAAGGTGGCCGACGCTGACTGCAGCAGGAAGGTGACCACATAGATCTGCCAGGCTTCCGTGATGAACGGCAGGCACAGCGCCATGCCGGCCCGGACCAGGTCGGCACCGATCAGCACCGGCTTCTTGGGAAGCCGGGCCACCAGTGCGTTCACTACCGGTGCGAAGCCCACGTAAGCCAGCATCTTGATGGTCAGCGCCGTTCCCATGACTGCGCCGGCACTGCTTCCCGCAATGTCGAAGGCGAGCAAGCCCAGCGCAACGGTCAACAGGCCGGTTCCCAGCAGGGCCACCACCTGGGCGGAGAATAGCCTCCGGTACGTCGTGTCCCGCAACACCGCCAGCATCGGGCCTCCGTCAAGTGCATATGTGCGTCATCGTGCACTCAATGCTAGCGCGTGGCTGCCACCGAGTGTCAGTCCGGACGCACTACCGCACCAGGGTGCGCAGGAGCCGAGCGCCCTGCCCGAAGGACAGGCCGGGCAGGTACGCACGGGTCAGGGCCCGCCCGATCGCCGGAAGGTGCAGTGGATCCTGGTAATAAAGGTAAAGGGACCGGTATTCCGGTTTGAACCTTGATTTGAAGGCCGCCAGCGAGCGGAAGCCGTACACCGGTTCCAGAGCCTTGCCCACCACGTCCAGGATCCGCACCAGGCTTTCGTGGCCGCCGTCGCCGGCAGGTTGTCCGCCGCCGGCCGTCGCCGGGCCAAGGGCAGCAGCCGGAGCCTCCACGCCTGCCGCGCCTTCGGGCCGGCGGGCCAGCGGCGACCCGGACAGCGAGATCGTGTCCACCGATCCGCGCAATTCCAGCACGGCGGACGCGATCAGGAACTCCATCACGCCGGGAAATGCTGCGGCACCCCGGCGCATGACGTCCAGCGTGCGACTGACCAGCCTCCCGCCGTCGTACACGGGTAGCCAGCTGGTGACCCCGTGCACGGCGCCCTCCGGATCCACGGCGAGGCAGCAGAGGACCGCGGGGTCGTCCAGTTCGTCCACGCCGCCCAGGGTAAAGCCCATCTCCGGCACCGACTTGCCGGCGGCCCACTCCTCCGATACCTCGTCCAGCCGCGCGCGCAGCCCCGCAGGGAGCTCACGGTACGGCGCCCATACCGGGCGGATGCCCAGCTTCGCGGCGCGGTTCTGCGCTGTCCTGACGTTCTGCCACTCCTTGCCCTTGAACTCAAGGTTCCGGACGTCAAGCCGGGTCTCCTGGGCCACCTCCACCCGCGCGAAACCGCGGCCCCGCAAAGCAGGCCAAAGGTCCTCGCTGCAGGAGTAGAGTGCCGGCACCAGGGCATGGTCCCGGCAATACGCAAGAAATCCCTCAAGCGTCGCCTGCCGATGGGTGGACGGCCCAAACGGGTCGCCCAGCGTCAGCGCGACGCTGCCGTGCGGTTGGAAGGCGACGGCGCCGTTTCCGTCGGGGCTTAGCCAATAGGAGTTGGGTTCCCATAAAGCCATCCAGGACAGCGGTCCCCCGCCCTGATGGAGCAGGCTGCGCACTTTTTCGCGCTCCTCCTGTCCCGGGTCCTGGGCGCGGTGGCTGCCGCGCAGGGCCCACCACACCGCGGCCAGCGCAATGCTCCAGAAAACGGGTCCTGACGCGGCGAACAGAATGGTTTCAGCGCTGCTCCGGCCGGCAAAGAGCCCTTGGTAGTGCTGCGGCAGCGGGACGGGAAGATACTGCCTTGCCAGTTCCTCGAAGAGACCGGAAACGCCTTCGTCACGCTGGGGGCCGCCCGAAGCGAACCACGCGCCTGCGTAGGACCCCGCCAGCAGCAGCCAGGTGCCGCCCACCGCCAGGCCCAGTTTTTTCCGGACCGCGGGCGGCGTCTGCACGCGGAAGTGGCGCCGGTTCAGCCACAACACGCCCGCCAGAAGGAGTGGGGCCAGGGCGACCGGCAGGAGGAGGATGGCTGCGGTGCCGGCTGCCGCGCCGCGGGCAGCCTCCGGCGCGGGAACAATGGCGAAAAGCGCAAGGTAGACGACGGCGAGTGCCGCCACGGACAACTGCACGGCAAGGACGATATTCAGGGCCAGCCGCCGGCCCCGGCGCATCGCTTCAGCGCAAATCAGCAGCAGCGCAACCGGAACTACAGCCAGCGCCAACCCCAGGGGGCCGCCGAATTCCGCGGTCCCGCGCTCCAGGCACGCCGCACCCTCGGAAGCTCCGCAGCCGGCCGCGAGCTGCCCGAGGGTGGGAACGGGGCTCAGGACGATGTCGCGGAGCAGCGCCAGCGGTCCGGTGGGTGCGCGCGTGACGGCCGTCAGTACAGGTCCCACTGCAAATACCGCCACGGTGAGCGCCAGCAGGTTGCGGGTTTCCCTTCCCGTGGAGTGGTGGCGCCGCGGCTGGCCGTGTCCGCTTTGAATCCACCAGCCTGCCACCAGGCCAACCGTGGCGCCCAGCAGGCCCACGACTGTTTCCGGGTGGCCCACGTAAAGAACGAGCAGCAGCGAGCCTGCCAGGACCAGGGCCCGCAGGCGCCGCTGCCACAGCACCGGAAGGCGGGCACTGGCGGCCAGCCCCGCTGTAAGGACCGGAGCGTACGGGCCAACCAGCGTCTCATCCGCCATCGGTCCGAGCCAGGTGTCGCCCGCATACCCAGCCAACTGCGTCAGCAATAGGAAGATCGTCACGGCAGCAAACTGTCCGCCGAGCAACAGCGCCGCAGCGGCAGCAGTACCCAGTTTCCGCTCAGCGGGACCCATCAGGAAGAGGAGCATCAGCGACGCTGCAACGTACGCCAGCGGGTTGGTGGCAAAGAACAGGCTGGTGAACATGGACCACCAGTTGCCGGACCGGAGCCCGGAAGCACTCACGCCGGCAATATCCTGCAGGGCGGGCGGTGGACCGGTCAGGATACTCCCGGTCAGCGCGCCAATCCCCAGCAGGGCCAGCAGCACCGTCACCGTCAGGGGTGCCGAGGCCGCGGCCCGCCAGGCCCCCAGTGCCGCCGGCCGGATAAGGCGGCGCAACGCCGCTGCGGGATGCGGAGTTCCCTGGGCGGGCGTCACTGGGCGATCCCCCATCGCCGGGCCAGCTGGTCCAGGGCATCCGCCAGGCGCAGCGAGGACGTATCCCACGAATGCCCGGCGCCCTCAACCTCATGGGAATGCACGGTGAACCCGGCCTTCTCTGCGGCTGCAGTCAGCGTGCGCAGATACCCGAGAAACTCGGGGTCCCCGCTACCGGCCGTGAGGTATGCCAGGCTCCCGTCAAACCGCTGAGTTGCCATGATGGCCAGCGGCGTCTGCCGGGTGAAGGCGTCCGGAGCTCCGGGAAAGGCGGCCTCAATGGTGCGGTTCCGGTCCTTCGCCAGTGCCGGCTCGGCCTCCGCGGAGAAGGCGAGGACCGCGGGAAAAAGCTCGGGGTGCCGGGTCCCCAGCTGCAGCGCGCAGGTGCCACCGAACGAGAAGCCGCCGGCCGCCCACTGCCTGTGGTCCGTGTCAACGGCGAGGGTTGAGCTGATCCAGCCGACCACGTCCTCCGTAAGGAACGTATCTGCCTGCGCGATCCTGCTGTCCATGCACATGGTGTTGGCGGACTGCGAGCCATTGGGATCGGGTACCACCACCACCGGAGCAACGCCCCCGTGCGAGGAAGCAAAGGCGTCCATATGCTCCTGCAGCCTCCCGCCGGTCAGCCAGTCGGCGGGACCCCCGGGCTGCCCTGCCACCAGCACCAGGACGGGAAGTGCGGGACGGTTCTGCGCAAAATACGCGGGCGGCAGGTAGATGTACGCATCCCGGGTGGTCATACCCGAAGCGGTGCCTGGGATCGCGGACCTGCGCAGGACCCCCTCCTGGGGAAGCTCGCCTTGCGGCCGCCAGCCGTGGAGGGCGGCGCCGTCGGCCGCCCCCGCCTGGAGCATCAGCGATGGTTCCAAAGGCGGCACCCGGTCCGCCACGCCGCCGGTAAGGTCGGCCACCGAACGGTTCAGTCCATAGAACGCGTTGATCTGGAGGGCGGCCATCAGGACCACCAGGAAGACAGCGCCCGTTGCGGCGAGGCGGGCGCGCGGGCGGCTTTCGCGCCAATGCGCGGCCGTGAGCAGGCAAGCACCGACAGGCAGGACAATCCACAAGAGCACGGGCCCGGCGATACTACCCGGAAAGACGGCAAGAACGTTGACCAGGAACCAATGCAGGGACTGCACCAGGGCGAAGGCCCACGCTGCCGAAACGACGGTCCGATAAGCCCAGCGCCGGAAGCGGTCGGGACGGGTATAAGACAGGCGGTCTCCGCTGGCCAAGGGGCCGAAAGGCAACAGAAGGTAGGCCAGGGCGCCTGTACCCAGGATGAGGGCAGACCACCACAGCGGGCCGGCGGTAAGCCGGACGTCGAGGATCCAATCCACGCGGGCTAGCGCCAGGTCCCCACGCCAATGACCGGGCCGGCCTCGAGCCACGAGGACAGGCCCGTGTAGGCGTCGAATTTCATGGCCAGGCGGAGATCCTGGCCCTCATAGCGCAGATCAACAATGACGACGTCGGGCTGGACCTTGACGGCCTCGGCCTCCGTGGGTGCGCGGCGGCCCAGGAGTTCCAGGGAACTGCGCCTGAACCTGTGCTTGGGCCGGACGCTCAGCGAGAAGAGACGGAACCACTCGAGGTCATTGTCCTGATAACGACAAACCCCCATCTGCCAACTGTTTCCAGCCATGCAAATGGAGGCGTCCACCGTGCCAAGGGCGCGCCGCAGGTTGAAGCGGCGCACCCCCGAAAGGCACAGTGCAAATACCAGCAATCCAAAAATGACTGCCATGGCGATGAACGGAAGACTCGATACGTCCATCAGGGTGTTGCTAGCGAATCCCCGCGGTAGCCGAACCGCCCAGGTGGGCGTTGTCAGCAACAATAACCACGCGGTTGTTGTCGACGGAGAAGAATCCGCCGTCAACGTCTACGGAGATACGATCACCTGACACCGGCTGAATCGCCAGTTCACCCTCGGCCAGGATCGCCAGCAGGGGCGAGTGGCCGGGCAGGATTCCGATTTCACCATCGCTGGTGCGGGCCTTGACCATCTTGGCCGCTCCGGACCACACGAAGTGGTCCGCTGCGACAATCTCAACCTCAAGCTCAGCCATATTACTTGGTCTGTTCCTGGATCTTGGCCCACTGGCGCTCAACGTCGTCGAGGCCACCGACGTTGAAGAACGCCTGCTCAGCGATGTGGTCCAGCTCGCCGTCGCAGATGGCAGCGAAGCCTTCAACGGTGTCCTTGATGGAAACCGTTGAGCCCTCGACACCGGTGAACTGCTTGGCGGTGTAGGTATTCTGCGACAGGAACTGCTGGATGCGGCGTGCACGCGACACGACGATCTTGTCCTCTTCGGAGAGTTCATCGACACCGAGGATGGCGATGATGTCCTGGAGTTCCTTGTTCTTCTGCAGGATCTGCTTCACACGGACAGCCGTGTTGTAGTGGTCCTTGCCGATGTACTGGGGATCCAGGATTCGCGAGGTGGACGTCAGCGGGTCAACGGCCGGGTACAGACCACGGGAAGCGATTTCGCGGGAAAGTTCCGTGGTCGCGTCGAGGTGTGCGAAGGTCGTTGCCGGAGCCGGGTCGGTGTAGTCATCTGCCGGGACGTAGATGGCCTGCATCGAGGTGATGGAGTGGCCCTTGGTGGACGTGATGCGCTCCTGCAGGAGGCCCATCTCGTCAGCCAGGTTGGGCTGGTAGCCCACTGCGGAAGGCATGCGGCCGAGGAGCGTGGAAACCTCGGACCCGGCCTGGGTGAACCGGAAGATGTTGTCGATGAAGAGCAGCACGTCCTGGTTCTGGACATCGCGGAAGTACTCCGCCATGGTCAGGGCGGACAGGGCGACGCGCAGACGCGTTCCCGGCGGCTCATCCATCTGGCCGAACACAAGGGCGGTGTCCTTGAGGACCCCGGCCTCTTCCATTTCGACCCAGAGGTCGTTGCCCTCACGGGTACGCTCGCCGACACCGGCGAACACGGAAGTACCACCGAAGTTGCGGGCAACACGGGTGATCATTTCCTGGATCAGAACGGTCTTGCCAACGCCGGCGCCGCCGAAGAGGCCGATCTTTCCACCCTTGATGTACGGGGTGAGGAGGTCGATGACCTTGATGCCGGTTTCCAGCATCTCGGTGGAGCCTTCGAGCGAAGCGAAGCTCGGCGCCTTGCGGTGGATGGGCCAGCGTTCGCTGATGTCCAGTTCGGACTCGGCCACGTCGAGGGGCTGGCCCAGGACGTTGAAGATGTGGCCCTTGACTCCGTCACCGACGGGGACGGAGATGGGGGCGCCGGTGTCCACCACGGAGGTGCCGCGGACGAGCCCGTCAGTAGCCTGCAGGGAGATGGCGCGTACGAGGTTGTCACCCAGGTGCTGGGAGGTCTCGAACGTGATGGTCTTGGTCTCACCGTTGAGAGTAATCTCGGTGGTGAGGGCATGGTAGATCGACGGGATTGCGTCAGCCGGGAATTCGACGTCGACAACCGGGCCGATTACGCGCGCAATGCGGCCGGTAGCACCGGACGTTGCGGCTACGTGTTCGGTAGCAGTGGCAGTCATCTCTCTCACTTCACTCAGTAGATGGCGTGGGGTTAAGTTTATCTGTGGTGGTGCTGGTTCCGCGGGAACCGAGGCTGTACAGGTTAGGACGCAAGCGCGTCGGCACCGGCCACAATCTCGGAGAGTTCCTGCGTAATTTCGGCCTGGCGGGCCGTGTTGCGCAGACGCGTGTACTTCTTGATCAGGTCCGTGGCGTTGTCCCCGGCTGACTTCATCGCGCGCTGGCGGGCAGCCAGTTCGGAGGCCGCGGCCTGCAGCATCGCTGCAAACAGACGCGACTCGATGTAGCGCGGCAGCAGCGCGTCGAGAACCTGCTCGGTTTCCGGCTCGAACTCGTACAGCGGCAGCAGGTCCGATTCGGAGGCTGCTTCCTCTTCGACGACTTCCAGCGGCAGGAGGCGGATGACCGTGGGCTCCTGGGTAACCATCGACTTGAAGCGCGTGTAGACAACATGGATTTCGTCCACGCCGCCGTCCTCGAAGTCAGCGGCGAAGTCGGTCAGCAGCACTTCACCGATCTCGCGGGCAGTGCTGAACTCTGGGGCGTCGGTTCCTCCGGTCCAGACCCGCGCGTACTCGCGGTTCCGGAAGTCGAAATACGCCTGGGCCTTGCGGCCCACGAGGTAGGTCTTGACTTCCTTGCCTTCAGCGTGGAGCAGCTCGTTGAGACCTTCCGCCTGCTTGAGGACGCTGGCCGAGTACGAACCTGCGAGGCCACGGTCCGAGGTAATTACCAGGACGGCGGCGCGGCGGATCTGTTCCGGCTCAGTGGTCAGCGGGTGGTCGATTTCGCTCTGGCTGGCGACAGCAGAAACGGCGCGCGTGATCGCGTTCGCGTAAGGCAGTGAAGCTGCTACGCGCGCACGGGCCTTCCCGATGCGCGAGGTAGCGATCAGTTCCATCGCCTTGAAGATCTTGCGCATCGACGTGGTCGAACTGATCTTCTGGCGGTAGACCCGGATCTGGGCTCCCATACTTATCCTTTCCTAACATTCCGTTGCCGGGTGTGCCGGGCCCGGGGGCCCGGCACACCCGGCGGGCGGAACTAGCGCTTCTGCTTGACGATCTTTTCCTGGTCAACGTCGCCCTCGGAGATAGCATCATGCTCCTCGTGGCCGGCGCCTACCAGGTGGTTGTCACCCTCGCCGAAGAAGCCCTTCTTGAAGTCAACGATGGCTGACTTCAAGGCTTCAACGGTGTCATCGCCCAGCACGTTGGTCTGCGCCAGCGTGGTGAGGATCGAGGACTTGTGCGCCAGGTGCTCCAGGAATTCGCTCTCAAAACGGCTGATGTCCTCAACCGGAACATCATCGAGGTAGCCGTTGGTGCCGGCCCAGATGGAGACAACCTGGTTCTCGACGGGGAACGGCGAGTACTGGCCCTGCTTGAGCAGTTCCATCAGGCGTGCACCACGGGTCAGCTGCTGGCGGGAAGCCGCATCCAGGTCCGACGCGAACATGGCGAATGCCTGCATGTCACGGTACTGGGCGAGGTCCAGCTTCAAGGTACCGGAGACCTTCTTCATGGACTTGACCTGCGCGGCACCACCCACGCGGGACACGGAAACACCCACGTCGACGGCGGGACGCTGGTTGGCGTTGAAGAGGTCCGACTGGAGGAAGATCTGGCCGTCGGTGATGGAGATGACGTTGGTCGGGATGTAGGCGGACACGTCGTTCGCCTTGGTCTCGATCAGCGGCAGGCCCGTCATGGAACCGGCACCCAGTTCGTCGGACAGCTTTGCACAACGCTCCAGCAGGCGGGAGTGCAGGTAGAAAACGTCGCCCGGGTAGGCTTCGCGTCCCGGCGGACGGCGAAGGAGCAGGGAGACTGCACGGTAGGCTTCGGCCTGCTTGGACAGGTCATCGAAAACGATAAGGACGTGCTTGCCGCCGTACATCCAGTGCTGGCCGATGGCCGAGCCGGCGTACGGTGCCAGGTACTTGAAGCCAGCGGGGTCGGAAGCGGGAGACGCCACGATGGTGGTGTACTCGAGCGCGCCGTTGTCCTCGAGGGTCTGGCGGATGGCGGCAATGGTGGACGCCTTCTGGCCGATCGCCACGTAGATGCAACGGACCTGCTTGGTCACGTCACCCGAAGCCCAGTTGGCCTTCTGGTTGATGATGGTGTCGATCGCAATGGCGGACTTACCGGTCTGGCGGTCACCAATGATCAGCTGGCGCTGGCCGCGGCCGATCGGGATCATGGCGTCGATAGCCTTGAGTCCGGTCTGCATCGGCTCGTGAACCGACTTACGCTGGGTCACGCCCGGGGCCTGGAGTTCCAGTGCACGGGTGGTCTCGGCCTTGATCTCGCCGAGGTCGTCGATGGGCACACCCAGCGGGTCCACCACGCGGCCCAGGAAGGCGTCACCAACGGGAACGGACAGAACCTGCCCGGTGCGGTGTACTTCCTGGCCTTCTTCGATCCCGGTGAAGTCACCAAGGATGATAACGCCGATTTCGCGGACGTCCAGGTTCTGGGCGAGGCCCAGGGTGCCGTCCTCGAAGCGCAGCAGCTCGTTCGCCATGACCGAGGGAAGGCCCTCAACACGGGCGATGCCGTCACTAGCGGTGGTTACGCGGCCGACCTCTACGCGCTCTGCGTTTCCGGGTTCGTAGGACGCCGCGAACTCGTTCAGCGCATTACGGACGTCGTCGGCGTTGATGGTCAATTCGGCCATCTGCAGTCCCTGCTCTCCTGTTTTGTGATCATCGTTGTCCACGATGACCGGGGTTTCTATCAGTTAGGTTGTGCTTGTCCGGCTAGCCGGCCAGCTGGCGTTGCAGCTCGCCCAGGCGGTTCAGCACCGAAGCGTCGAGCACTTCGTCACCGACCTGGACGCGGATGCCGCCAATAAGTGACGGATCAACGTTCATGTTGACCTTCAGTTCCCGGCCGTACATCGCATTGAGGGCCGCCTGGAGACGTTCCAGCTGCACCGGCGTCAAGGGACGCGTCACGCTGACCGTCGCAATCCAGCGCTGCTGGCGCTTGGCTGCAAGCTCGGCGAACCGCTCCACAAGCCGCGTGGGTTTGATGCCGCGGGGCTGCGTCACAGCCTGGACGATGAGGACCTTGGCCTCTTCGCTGGCCCCGGGTACCAACTTCTCGGCGAGCGATGCCTTGGCTGCAGCACTTGCCTGCGGCTCGGACAGAGCACGTTGTACCTCGTGGCTGGAGGCAACTGCCTGGTTGAAGGAGAACAGATCGTTCTCCAGCTCTTCCAGGCCGGAGATTCCGGAGGCAGAAACGGCCGACTTGTTTTCAGCAACGGAAATGACCACCGTTGCGGCAAGAGTCTCGAGTGCATCGCCGATATCCCGCGCCGATGCCCAGCGTGAACTGGCCAGTCCGCCCGCGATCTCTGCAGCATCAGCGGAGACTTTCCCGCCCACCAGCTGCTTGACCAGTGCCGACTTCTCGTCACCGTTGCGGGACGGGTCAGTCAGGGCACGGCGCAAGCCAGCCGAGCTGTCCACCATTCCCAGAATTCCGAAGAGTTCCTTTGCCAGCTGCAGCGACGCCGTCGGAAGTTTTGCTTCCAGCGCGGCCAGGGCTGTTGCCAGCGATTCGCTCGATACGCCTGCCATTACTTAGCTGCACCTGCGTTCTGGGACTCCAGATCTGCCAGGAAGCGGTCCACTACCCGCGCTGCGCGCTCATCGTCGGTGAGTGCTTCGCCAACGATGCGGCCGGCCAGGGTGGTAGCCAGCGTGCCCACCTCGGAACGCAGCGAGACAACTGCTGCCTGGCGCTCCGATTCGATCTGCGCGTGGGCCTGTGCCGTGATGCGGGCAGACTCTGCGGCTGCCTTTTCCTTGAGATCCGCGAGGATCTGTGCACCTTCGGCGCGGGCTTCCTCACGGATGCGGTTGGCTTCGGTGCGGGCGTCGGTCAGCTGCTGCTTGTACTCTTCGAGTGCAGCAGACGCCTCAGCCTGGGCCTTTTCAGCCTTCGCGATGCCGCCTTCGATAGCCTCGGCGCGCTCTGCGAAGGTCTTCTCAAACATCGGGACAACGAACTTGACCACGATGAACATGAGGATGGCGAAGCCCACGAGGGTAACGCCCATTTCCCAGAGGTTGGGCATCAGGGGGTTAACTTCGCCCTCAGCGGCGGCTGAGATGATCAGCTGATTCATATTTCACCCGTCCTTTTCTACTCGGTTTTGAAAGTTCGCTTCGCTCTAAGGACTAGAGAACGAAAGCGAAGACCAGACCGAGGATGGCGAGTGCTTCGGTCAGTGCAAGGCCGAGGAATGCGATCGGCTGCAGGACACGCTGTGCCTCAGGCTGGCGGGCGACGCCGTTGATGTAGGCAGCGAATACCAGACCAACACCGATACCACCGCCGATTGCGGAGAGACCGTAACCTACGAGGTTGAGATTGCCTTCCATTTTTCTTCCTTTCAAGATGCCACCTGTGTGGCAGGTTGTTTGGGTTGCTCTATCCCCGTGAGGGGAAGCTTAGGGGTGCCTAGTGGCTGTCGGCGTGGAGTGCGCCTTCGATGTAGATCGCGGTCAGCAGCGTAAAGACGTAGGCCTGCAGGACCATGATCAGGGCTTCAAGCATGTACATGGCGATGGCACCGGCGAGGACCAGGAGCGAGGTGCCCTTGAGCAGGAGGTTCTCCTGCATGACAAGGAACTCGATACCGGAGCCGGCGATCATCACGATCAGGTGGCCGGCCAGCATGGTGGCGAACAGACGGAGGCTGTGCGTCACGGGCCGGACCAGGAAGTTGGAGATGATCTCGATCGGGATAACGATCGGCAGGATGAACCACGGGACACCGGAGGGAACGGTGGCCAGCTTGAAGTAGCGCAGGCCGTTCTTCTTGACGCCGATGGCGATCCAGGTGAAGTAGACCAGGCCGGCCAGGACGTACGCGCCGCCCACGTGGGAGAACGTGGGGAGCTGGAACAGCGGAATGGCGCCGTAGATGTTGTTCACCAGGATGAAGAAGAACAGGCTGAACAGCAGCGGGACGTACTTGATGAAGTCCCTTCCGCCGATGATGTCCTTGGCGATGCCGTTGCGGACGAAGCCGTAGGCGGCTTCGCCGGCGAACTGGAGCTTGCCGGGTACCAGCTGCTGCTTGCGTGCGGCGAGCACGAAGAAGACGGCGATAAAGACGACAGAAAGGAGGACCAGCAGCATCTGCTTGGAGAATCCCTCTGCGGCACCCCACGGCAGGATTGCCGGCAAATGCATTTCGTTAATACCAGGAGGAGTGAACTCTCCTGAATCTTGGGCCGGGAGCGCAAGCGCGATCAACGCGTTTCCTCTCTGCAGTGTCCATCATTGGGCGTTGGGCGGGGTCCGGCAGCCTGATGGCCTGCTGTTCCCCCTGTGAAATTATTTGGCATTAGTGTCGCCGTCCGTGGACGGCCCGCTGGCAGCAGGGCGTTCGCCAGCTTTTTGTCGAGAACTGGTGAGGCCATGCATGTGGGAAAGGTAAAAACCTCCGACGGCTCCAAGCAGAGCGCCTGCGAGCACAATCCAGCGCGTTCCCCACAGATAATCCAGCCCCCACCCTATCAAACTCCAGACGATGATTCCGCCAATGATGTAGCTGAAGACGGCCATTCCGGCGTTGTATCCGCCGTCGGAGCCATCGCCTGATACACCCGGGGCGGAGGGCCCGGTTCCACGGGCGGCGGGGCCGCCGTCGCGGTGGTTCTTTCGGTCACGCATCGGAGCTGTCCTTGGTCTGCGGGTCGTTGTAGATCTGGAGGCGGGCCTTGCTGAAACCGTACATCTCCGCCGTCTGCCACAACACGACGGCAGTGACGGCACCGGCGACAAACCAGGTGCTTTCCAGCCAGGCAGGCTGGCCGACGGTGAACAGCACCGCGGCGAAACCCACCACCTTGATGAAATACATGGCGACGAAGACGCCGATGGCACCGGACGGGTTGTTGCGTCCCACCACGTGGCCGGCCAGCAGGCTGATGCCGAAAAACACCATGACCAGGAGTCCGCCCGCCACCATGGACAGGATCGCCGCAGGTCCGGCCAGCAGCCAGGCAACAACGGCGCCCACCAGCAGTCCTGCGGCCGAGGCCACGGTACTGAGCTTGAGGAGGTGCAGCCAGAGCGAAGCCGTGGGGCCGGATGCGCCGACGCGTCCGCTGCCGGAGGCAGGTCCGGGGTCGGCGTTGGCGGTCATGAGATCCCAATCGTCGGCGTCTGGTGGCAGGAAGCCATCAGGCTGGTAAGGAGGGGGCAGCTTTGGGGCTGCCCCTAAATTCTACACGAGATAGAAATTATTGCGGAACCAGTCAGGTACGGGCGTCATCGGCCCGCCGCGCCACGTAGGGCCAGGCGGTCACGAGGCCCATGACAATGGTTGCCAAGATGTCCACCACCAGCACAACCTGCCAGGGGAAAACGGCGAACGCGAGGCCGCCGAAGGACAGGATCGCAGTCCACAGATACATGAGTACGACGGCGGTGCGGTGCGAGTAACCGATGTCCAGCAGCTTGTGGTGGAGGTGCCCGCGGTCCGCGGACCACGGGGACCGGCCGCGGGCCGTTCGCCGGACCACCGCGAGTCCAAGGTCCAGCAGTGGCAGGAACAGGACTGCGAACGGGAGCAGGATGGGAATGATGGTGGAGATACCGTTGGCCCGGTCATAGAGCCCGGAGGTGATTTGGCCGGTGGACACCACACCTGCGGAGGCCATCAGCAGGCCGATCAGCATGGCCCCGGAGTCCCCCATGAAGATCTTCGAAGGGAACCAGTTATGCGGCAGGAAGCCCAGGCAGGCGCCCACCAGGACGGCGGTCAGCAGAGTGGCGAGGTCCGAATAGTCCAGCAGGACAGCATTACGGTGGACCCAGTATGCGGTGAAGAAGAAGGCTGTACCGCCGATGATGGCCACCCCCGCCGCCAGCCCGTCCAGGCCGTCGATGAAGTTGAAGGCGTTCATGGTGACCACGATCAGGCCCGCCGTCAGCACCACCCGCAAGGTCTCGTTCTCGAGATAGATCGGCTCGGGCACCCAGGGGACGATGGTCATCTGGACGCCCCACAGCGCCACAGTGAAGCCCGCGATGCTTTGGCCGATGAGTTTCACCCACCAGCGGATGTCCAGGAGGTCGTCGGCAACACCGACCAGGACGATCACGGCTGCGCCGGCCAGGACGCCCCACGGCGAGAAATTGTTGCGGTAGATGTCCTTGACGAAAAACGACTGGCTGGCGACCACCAGCGCCACCATCACGCCCAGGAACATGGCCACCCCGCCCAGCCGGGATACCGGCGTGGAGTGCATGTCGCGGCTGCGGATGGGCAGGTGGAGCTCCATTCGCCGCCCCACCACGCGGGCACCCCAGGTAGCGGCATAGGACACGACCGCAGCGGTCAGCCCCATGAGGAGGTACATGATCATGGCGTGGAGACCGTTCCAGCCGGAGCTTCGCTGCGGAAAGGCTGCAGCCGGACGGTTAACCGGTCATCGACGGAGGGGCTCACTGGCAGGGAATCTGTTCTTTGGTAAATGAAACTTCTCCGTCGCCGAGCGCGCAGCAGGCCCGCGGTCTTTCCTATACGCGCGGCCTTACAGGGCTGTATTACAGTGGACTCTAGTCAAAGATACTAGCGCCAACGGCTCCATGGCTTCGCGCAACACGGGCGCACTCCCACCGGGGACATCCCTGACAGCCATGCTGAAAGGACCCCATGACACCCCGCGTAGCAGTCGCCGCCGTCACGTTCGACCGCCCCACCGAACTGGCAGTTCTGCTGCGCGGCATCAACGCCCAGACGGCGCCGGTGGAAACCATCTGCCTGGTGGACAGCGGCACCAACCCCGCCCGCGAGGTGGCCGGCCAGCATGCCAACGTCGACTACATCCGTTCGGAGGCAAACCTCGGGGGTGCCGGGGGCTTCGCCCTGGCGGCGCTGAAGGCGGTCGCCAGCGGGGCGCGCTGGATCTGGATGATGGACGACGACGCCGAACCGGGCGACGCCGAATGCCTCGCCACATTGATCCGCGAGGCCGAGGCGCGCGACCTGGAGGCGGTGGTCCCCCTGGTCACCGCGCCGGGGCGTCCGGACCGGCTTTCCTTCTTCTTCCGCCTCGACGGCAAGGTCACGCACAGCCGCGCGGACGTGGAGAAGCTCGGATTCCTCCCTGACAATGGACATTTCTTCAACGGCGCCCTGATTCGCTCGGACGTGTTCTTCAAAGTGGGATTGCCGGACATGCGGCTGTTCATCCGCGGCGACGAAGTGGACTTCACCATCCGGTTGCGGCGGGCCGGCATCCGGTTCGGCACGGTCACCACCACGGCCATCACCCATCCCCACGCCTTCACCGAAACCCAGCACGTCTACGGAGCGCGGTGGCACGTCATCGTGCCGGACTCGGCGTTCAAGCGCCACTACTACTACCGCAACCGCGGGTACCTGATCCGGCGTTACTTCCGGGTGAAGTCCTTCGTCGCGGACGTGGGAGGTTACCTGGGCTACTTCCTGCAGCGCCGCGACCTGGCCGGGCTCGCCGCGTGGGCCAAGTCCTTCAGCGCCGGCCTCCGCGGCAAGGGTTTCGGACCCCTCGAGGACCAGAAGTTCTAGAGGTTCCAGACGCCTCCGGATGCGCAGTCCTGCTTGGGATTACCCGCCGTTGAGCCGGCGGCGCGCCAGCAGCCAGAGCAGGACCCAAGGCTCACCAAAGACCCGGTAGGCCACACGGCGCGGGTGGAGCAGCAGCCGCCAGGCCCACTCCAGCCCCAGCCGGCCCAGCCAGCGCGGTGCCAGCTTCTGGACACCTGCGAGCTGTTCAATGGCTCCGCCCACGGCGCAATACACCGCTGGCGGCAACGAACCGAGCCTTCTCTGCAGCACCTCTTCCTGCAGCGGCATGCCCAGGCCCAGGAGCACGAGTTGGGGCTGTTCACGCTGGAGCCACTCCACCGCTTCCTCTTCCACGGCTGCGTTCCACCCTGCGCCCGGAAAGCCCGAAACGCGGGCACCGGGAACGGTGGCCCGCAGCCGCTGGACCGCACCGGCATTCGCTTCCGCCCCGGCGCCCACCACCGCGATCCGCTCCAGGCCGGCCACCTGTCCGAGGGCCGGCAGCCAGTCGTTGGTTCCCAGCCGGTAGTCCATCACCGGGCCTGCGGCGTTGCCCGTCCGGCCCCACAGCCAGAGCAGGGGCGCTCCATCCAAGAGGACCACATCGCTCCGGTCATAGAAACTGCGGAACGCCGGATTCGAATGTGCCAAGGTCACGCTGTGCAGGTTATGTCCCAGGACGGTGCGGGTGCCGCCTTCGCGGAGAAACCGGCCCAGTTCGGCCATCAGCTCCGGCACCCTGAGAGGAGTGGCGTCGACGTCCAGCAGCGGGACCTGCTGGCGCTGTGGGACCATCAGTCTTCTGTGGCCCTGGCGGAGTCTCCCCCGCCGACGGAACCGGCGTCCGAAACCGGCGTGCCGGCGTCGTGCGCGGGAAGCTCTTCGGCAGCCTCAACGGCGGGCTCCCCAGTGGCAGCCCTTCCAGGAGCAGCCTCTTCAGGAGCCGCCTCTTCAGCCGTAACCTCGCCCAGTCCGAGAACGCCGGGAACGTGCTCGCGCAACTGCTCCAGGCTGACTGCGCCCTGGCGTACTACGCGGAGCACGGGACCGGTGGCATCCACGATGGTGGACGGAACGGCGTCGCTGCCTTCAACCGGCCGGAAGCCGCCTTCCAGGTAAACCTCCACGGATTCGGCGAGCTGTTCGCGGGCCTCGGCGCCGGTCTGCGCCGCGGGCCGGCCTGTGCGGTTGGCTGACGAGACCGCCAGCGGGCCGGTCAGGGTGAGCAGTTCCTGGGCGATCTCGTCTGCGGGCATGCGCAGGGCAACCGTGCCCTTCGTTTCGCCGAGGTCCCAGTCCAGGGAGGGCTGCGCATGCAGGATCAGGGTCAGCCCGCCCGGCCAGAAGGCTTCGGCGAGCTTGCGGGCGTCAGCGGAGACGTCCGTCGCCAGGCCGTCGAGGGCGTTGATGCGCGGAATCAGGACGGGCGGCGGCATCGCGCGGCTGCGGCCCTTCGAGGCCAGGAGCAGGGTGACCGCCTGGGGCGAGAAGGCGTCGGCGGCGATCCCGTACACCGTATCCGTGGGGAACACGACGCATTTTTGTTCGCTGATGGCGCGCTGGGCGTGTTCCAGGCCCTCGGCGCGCTGTTCGGTGCTGGTGCAGTTATACGTTGTGGTCACTGGCCTATTCTTTCACTCCGTGCGGCCCGGCATGGCCAGCCGGGCGCTGGTGGCACGTTCCTTGCCGTTGAGGTCCAGATGTGTCGTGATGCCCTGCCATATCCCGGCGCTCTCCATCATTGCCGCGATCCAGCCGGCCTGGACTTCCGCGTGCTCCATCACGAAGTAGCCGCCGGGGCGGAGCAGCCTGGCCGCGGAGGCCGCTGCCGCCGTCGGAAGCTCCATGCCGTCCGCTCCCCCGCCGTACAACGCCTCGGCGGGATCGTGAAGCGCCACTTCCGGTTCGTTCGGAACCGCCTCGGCAGGGATGTAGGGAGGGTTGGAAACCACGACGTCGACAGTTCCGTTCAGTTCCTGCAGTGCGTCGCGCAGGTCCCCCAGCACCAGGTGGACGCCCAGCGGCGCCAGGTTCTTCTCAGCCCAGGCGTGTGCAAAAGCACTGAATTCCACTGCGTGGACCTTTGCGCCGGGCACTTCGGAGGCGATGGAGGCGGCAATCGCACCCGAGCCCGTGCCCAGGTCCACGACACAGGGCCCAACCGTTTCCCTGGGGCGGCTGGCCCTGAGGTGGTCGATGACCAACTGCACCACGGATTCGGTTTCCGGCCGCGGGATGAAGACCCCAGGACCCACCGCCAGTTCGAGGTAGCGGAAATGCGCCACTCCGGTGATGTGCTGCAGTGGCACCCGGCCGGCGCGTTCGGCAACCAGCTCCGCGTAACCCTCCGGCGCGGGGGTGTCCCCCAGCATCATGGCGCGGAGGCGGCCCAGCCCCACATTGAGGAGATGGTCCGCCAGCAGTTCAGCGTCGACGCGCGGGCTGGGGACGCCGGCGTCGCGCAGGACGGCTGTTGCTTCGGTGACCGCTTCCGCCAGGGTCTTGCCTGCACTCATACCTGCGGTACTAGTCGCCGAGGGCGTCCAGGCGGGCCTGTTCGTCCATTTCGATGGCCGACTGGATGACCGGTTCCAGGTCGCCGTTCATGACCTGGTCCAGGTTGTAGGCCTTGTAGCCGGTGCGGTGGTCCGCGATGCGGTTTTCCGGGTAGTTGTAGGTGCGGATGCGCTCCGAACGGTCCATAGTGCGGATCTGGGACTTCCGCTGCTCCGAGTTGGCGGCGTCGATCTGTTCCTGCTGGTGGGCCAGGATGCGTGCCCGGAGCACGCGCATGCCGGCTTCGCGGTTCTGCAGCTGCGACTTTTCGTTCTGCATGGCGACCACAATGCCTGTGGGCAGGTGGGTAATGCGGACCGCGGAGTCCGTGGTGTTCACCGACTGGCCGCCCGGACCGGAGGACCGGTAGACGTCGATCTTGAGGTCGTTCTGGTTGATTTCCAGCTCTTCAGGCTCATCGACCTCCGGGAGGACCAGCACGCCGGCCGCGGAGGTGTGGATACGGCCCTGCGATTCCGTGACGGGCACGCGCTGCACGCGGTGGACGCCGCCTTCGAACTTGAGCCGGGCATAGACACCTTCGGCGGGATCGTTGGAGCTGCCCTTGACGGCCATCTGAACGTCCTTGTAGCCGCCAAGGTCCGACTCGGTGGCCGAGATGATTTCGGTCTTCCAGCCGCGGGACTCCGCGTAGCGGGTGTACATGCGCAGCAGGTCGCCGGCGAAGAGGGCTGCTTCGTCGCCGCCTTCACCGCCCTTGACCTCGAGGATCACATTGCGGGCATCATCGGGGTCCCGCGGGATCAGCAGGCGGCGCAGCTTGGCGGCCGCAGCCTCCAGCTTCTCCTCAAGCTCGGGGACCTCGGCTGCGAACTCGGGATCCTCCGCAGCCATCTCCTTGGCAGCGGCCAGGTCGTCGCGCAGCCCCTCCCAGCGGTGGTAAGCCTCAACAATGCCGTTCAGCTGAGCCGACCGCCGGCCCAGCTTCCGGGCAAGCCGCTGGTCGGCATAAACAGCGGGATCCCCCAGCTGCGCCTGGATGGAGTCATGCTCATCAAGCAGGCCCTGTACGGACTCAAACATCAATAAACCTCTTTCGACTTGTACAAGTCTAGTTTCGCGGGGGCGGCAAAACCGAACGACGAAGGGGCGGGGCCGGCAAGAATATGCGACGGCCCCACCCCTGTAACTCAGCTACTTGTCGTTGTCCGACTTCGCGCCAAGCGTCGTCTTCTGGACCTGCATGAGGAACTCGACGTTGCTCTGGGTTTCCCGGATCTTGTTGGTCAGCAGTTCAAGGCTCTGCTGCGTTTCGAGCCCGGAGAGGACACGGCGCAGCTTCCACATGATCTTGACTTCCTCGGGGGAAAGCAGGTTCTCTTCGCGGCGGGTGCCGGATGCGTTGACATCGACTGCCGGGAAGATGCGCTTGTCGGCCAGCTGGCGGGACAGGCGGAGCTCCATGTTGCCGGTGCCCTTGAACTCTTCGAAGATGACCTCATCCATCTTGGAGCCGGTCTCAACGAGCGCGGTTGCCAGGATGGTGAGCGAGCCGCCGTTTTCGATGTTGCGGGCGGCACCGAAGAAGCGCTTGGGCGGGTACAGCGCGGCTGAGTCCACGCCACCGGACAGGATGCGGCCGGAGGCCGGTGCTGCCAGGTTGTAGGCGCGGCCCAGGCGGGTCATGGAGTCCAGCAGGACGACCACGTCCATGCCCATTTCCACCAGTCGCTTGGCGCGCTCGATGGACAGTTCGGCCACGGTGGTGTGGTCATCGGCGGGGCGGTCGAAGGTGGAGGCAATGACCTCGCCCTTGACGGTGCGCTGCATGTCCGTGACTTCTTCGGGACGTTCATCCACCAGGACCATCATGAGGTGGACCTCAGGGTTGTTGGTGGTGATGGCGTTCGCGATGGACTGCAGGATGAGCGTCTTGCCTGCCTTGGGCGGGGAGACGATCAGGCCGCGCTGGCCCTTGCCGATGGGGGCAACGAGGTCGATGACGCGGGGGCCGATCTTCTTGGGATCGGTCTCCAGGCGCAGGCGCTCGGACGGGTACAGGGGAACCAGCTTGGCGAATTCAACGCGGTCCTTGAGTTCCTCGGCGGTCTTGCCGTTCACGGAGGTGACGCGGACGAGGGCGTTGAACTTCTGGCGGTTGGACTGCTGGTTGCGGTCCTCGCCTTCGCGGGGCGCACGGATGGCGCCGACCACGGCGTCGCCCTTGCGCAGGTTGTACTTCTTGACCTGGGCCAGGGAGACGTAGACGTCGTTGGGGCCGGGGAGGTAGCCGGACGTACGGATGAAGGCGTAGTTCTCGAGGACGTCCAGGATGCCGGCCACCGGCAGCAGGACGTCATCCTCGGTGACCTCGACGTCGTCCACGTCCGGACCCTGGTTGCGGCCGCGGCGGCGGTCGTTGCGGTCACGGAAGCGGTCATTGCGCGAGTTCTCGCGGTCCTGGCCTCCCGAACGGTCGCTGCGGTCGCGGCGGTTACGGCGGTTGCGGCGGCTTCCGCCGTCGGAGTCGTCATTGTCGCGGCTGTCATCACGGCGGTTCTCGCGCTGGCCCGAGTCACGCTGGCCGGAGTCACGGCCGCCCTCGGAGCCCTCGCGCCCTGAGCCGTCGCGGCCGCCGCGGTTGCGGCCGCCGTCGCGGCGTTCGCGCTGGCCTTCGCCCTCGCCGGAACCTTCGGTGCGGGTTTCGGCGGGACGCTCGGCGCCGGTCTGCTCGGCCGGAGCCTCGCCTGCTTCAACGGCCTGCGGTGCTGCAGCGGCAGCCTCGCCGCGGCGGCGGTTGCGGGTACGGGGCTGGCGGCGCTCGGCACCACCTTCTGCGGCCTCGGGGGCGGCAGTCGCTTCGGCCGGCGCCGGTGCGGCTGCCTCGGCTGCAGGAGATTCGACAGCGGCAGGTGCCACGACGCCGTCGCTCACGGCACGACGGCTGCGGCCGCGTCCACGGGTGCGGGGAGCATCGGCGGCAGGAGCCTCTGCCGTTTCAGGCGCAGCAGCGGCAGCGGTAGTCGGAGCAGCCGCGCTCTCGACGGCCTTCTCGGTGCGGACCGGAGCCTTGGCGGGCGTACCGGCACGGTGGGCCGAGATCGCTGCGACCAGGTCCCCCTTGCGCATGCGGGAGCCGCCGGAGATCCCAAGCTGGCTGGCGAGGGCCTGCAGCTGGGCAAGCTTGAGGCCGGCCAGGCCGCTGCTCTTGGCGGATGCTGCCGGCGATTCGGCAGCAGAAGATGATAGTTCCACAGCTGGCGACAGCTCAGTGGTTTCGGTCACGAAGGATCCTTCCCCCTCGACGGCGTCCAGACCGGGAGCTGGACGCGATGATTTGATCTGGGCTGCAGTTCAGATCTGCAGCCGGGATTTCGGCCTTGCCGGATGGATTTCGGCCAGCAGGGCCGGATACTTCTCACCTTGCGTCCCGCCCGTGGCGGAACGCTTGACTGACGCTTGAGGGGCAGTTTGATGCTGCAGGTTCCTGCGACAGGCCAAGCAGGCGGCACCGGAATAGATTGCGCAGTAGAAGGCCGATGAGCAGCTAGGTGCAACAGCAGATCAGATAGGCGGAATTACCGCCGGTGCACGTCCACCTTAGCACCTTCAACGTCCACCGACAGCTTCAGCACGCGCCAGCCCACGTCCGGCGTGTTGGCGGCGGTGAAGTCGGCAATGAAGTCGAGTGCTTCGGCGGCGTTCGCTTCGCCGTTTGCCAGCACCAGCACCGTCGGTCCTGCACCGGAAACGACGGCTGCGTAGCCCTCGGCGCGGAGCGCCGCGATAAGTGCCGCGCTGGGCCGCATGGCCTCCGCGCGATAGCTCTGGTGAAGGTAGTCCTCTGTGCCGGCCAGCAGGAACTCCGGGCTGTGCGTCAGCGCGTGGATCAGCAGCGCGGCGCGACCGGCGTTCATGGCGGCTGCGTGGTGGCCCACCGACGCGGGCAGCAGGGCCCGCGCCGCCTCCGTCGAAAGCTCGAAGTCCGGGACGGCCACGATGGGAACCACCTGCTCCACGACGGTTGCCGTGGTGCTCCTGTACTGGTCACTGTCCTGCCAGGACAGCGCCAGCCCGCCAGAAATGGCGGGTGCCACGTTGTCCGGATGTCCTTCCATTTCGCTGGTCAGCTGCAGGATCCAGTCTCGTCCCCTGCGGCTCTCCGCCGGTACGAGCTCATTGGCGGCAGTCACCGCGGCCACCACGGCAGAGGCGGACGAACCCAGACCACGGCCGTGCGGGTTCACATTCTCGGCCGTGATCTTCAGTCCACCGTGCCGGAACCCAAGCCGGCGGAAGGCTGCCGCCATGGCGCGCACCACGAGGTGGCTTGCGTCCCGCGGCAGCGTTGCAGCGCCTTCGCCGCGCAGGTCGAAGAGCAGTTCATCCGTGTCCAGGGTCTCCACGGTCAGGGTGTCGTGGAGGCCAAGTGCCAGCCCCAGGCTGTCATAACCGGGTCCCAGGTTGGCCGTGGTGGCCGGCACGCGCACCGTGACGCGCTGGCCGGCTTCGATGAGCTGCAGTCCGACAGTGGCCTGCGAGGTGGTGTCCACGGCTATTTTTCTTCCAGTCCCAGTTCGGCTGCCACGGTCACCACGTCGTTGGGAACCTTGACCGGCTGCACATCGCTGCCGTCCTCGGTGCGCAGGGCCCACTGGGGGTCCTTCAGGCCGTGGCCCGTAACGGTGATGACGATCGTCTTGCCCGAAGGCACCTCGCCTGCGGCGTGCTTCTTCAGGAGGCCTGCCACGCCTGCGGCGGAACCCGGTTCCACGAAGACACCCTCCTTGGCGGACAGCCAGCGGTGGGCGTTCAGGATCTCCTCGTCGGTGACTGCGTCAATCAGTCCGCCGGATTCGTCACGGGCGCCAATGGCGCCGTCCCATGAAGCCGGGTTCCCGATGCGGATGGCCGTGGCGATGGTGTCCGGCTCGGTGATGGGGTGGCCGGCAACGAACGGCGCGGCACCGGCGGCCTGGAAGCCCCACATGGCAGGCGTTTTGGTGGCAACGGCGGGAAGCGTGCCCGCGGTTTTCGACTCGAACGGAGCCGAGTACTCCTTGTAGCCCTTCCAGTAGGCGGTGATGTTGCCGGCGTTGCCCACGGGAAGCACGTGGATGTCCGGGGCGTCGCCGAGCGCGTCCACGATCTCGAAGGCGCCGGTCTTTTGGCCTTGGATGCGGGCGGGGTTGACCGAGTTCACCAGGAACACCGGATAGGACTCCCCCAGTTTGCGGGCGATGTCGAGGCAGTTGTCGAAGTTGCCGTCCACCTGGAGCAGCGTGGCCCCGTGGGCAATGGCCTGGCTGAGCTTGCCCATGGAGATCTTGCCTTCGGGCACCAGCACGGCACACTTCAGGCCCGCTGCGGTGGCGTATGCGGCAGCGGAGGCAGAGGTGTTGCCCGTGGAGGCGCAGACAACAGCCTGGGCCCCGGCTTCGACGGCGGCCGTCATGGCCATGGTCATGCCGCGGTCCTTGAAGGAGCCGGTGGGGTTCATGCCCTCAACCTTCAGGTACACCTGCGAGCCCGTGAGTTCGGACAGCTTCTGCGCGTGCACCAGCGGGGTGCCGCCTTCGCCCAGCGTGATGACACGGGTGGCTTCGGTGACGGGCAGACGGTCAGCGTATTCGCGGATAACGCCGCGCCATTGGTGAGCCACTTAGACTCCTTCTACCCGCAGAACGGATGTAACTGAGTTAACAACGTCCAGGCCCTTCACGGCCTCGACGGTGGCCGCCAGGGCAGCCTCGGATGCGCGGTGGGTGACGATCCGCAGTTCGGCGGACTCCACGTTGGATTCCGTGTCGCGGTGGATGGTCTGCCGCATGATTTCGATGGACACGCCATGCTCGGCGAACAGCTGCGCGATCCGGGCCAGCACCCCGGGCTCATCTGCAACGTCCAGGCCGATGTAGTAGCTGGTGATGGCGGCGTCGATGGGCAACGCCGGGATGTGGCCGGTGGTGGTTTCGGTCCGCTGGGGCCCGCCCAGGACAAGCCGGCGTGCTGCCGACACGAGGTCGCCCAGGACTGCCGAGGCAGTCGGCGTGCCGCCGGCGCCCTGGCCGTAGAACATCAGCTCGCCGGCATTTTCGGCCTCCACGAACACCGCGTTGAAGGCACCGCGGACGGCGGCCAGCGGGTGTTCGCGCGGGAGCAGCGTGGGGTGGACCCGCACGGATACTCCCTCGCCGCCGTCGGAACCGGTGAGTTTCTCGGCGATTGCCAGCAGCTTGATGACGAAGCCGGCGTCCTTGGCAGCGGCAATGTCCGCGGCGGTGACGCCGGTGATGCCCTCGCAGTAGACGTCTTCCAGCGGGAAGCGGGTGTGGAAGGACAAGGTGGCCAGGATCGCGGCCTTGGCAGCGGCGTCGTGGCCTTCCACGTCTGCCGTGGGATCGGCCTCCGCGTAGCCCAGCCGCTGCGCCTCGGCCAAGGCGTCGGCGAACTGCGCACCCGTGGAATCCATCTGGTCCAGGATGAAGTTGGTGGTGCCGTTGACGATACCCAGCACTCGCGTGATCCGGTCGCCGGAGAGGCTGTCGCGGATGGGGCGGAGGATGGGGATGGCACCAGCGACCGCGGCCTCGTAGGAGAGCTGCACGCCAGCCTTGTCCGCTTCTTCGTAAAGCGTGGGACCGTCCTGCGCGAGGAGGGCCTTGTTGCCGGTGACCACGCAGGCGCCGTTGCTCAGCGCGGAGAGGATCAGGGTCCGCGCCGGCTCGATGCCGCCCATGAGTTCGATCACCAGGTCCGCGTCCTTGACCAGCGTGGCGGCGTCGGTAGTGAACAGCTCCTGCGGCAGTTCCACGTCCCGGGGGGCGTTGACGTTGCGCACCGCGATGCCGCTCAGCGCCAGCCGGGCTCCCGTGCGCGCTGCCAGGGCGTCGGCGTCCTCAATGAGAATCCGCGCAACCTGGGCCCCAACGTTGCCACAGCCCAGCAGGGCTACTTTCAGGGTTCGCATTTCCGTCATTCAGGCTCCCATGTCGCGGTTCAACAAATCTTCTTCGGTTTCCCCGCGGACAATGAGCCGGGCTCTTCCGTCGCGCACCGCGACAACGCCCGGCCGGGCCAGATAGTTGTAGTTGCTCGAGAGTGCCCAGCAGTAAGCGCCGGTACCCGGTACAGCAAGCAGATCACCGGCTGCCACGTCCCCGGGCAGATATACATCTCTAACAACTATGTCGCCGCTCTCGCAATGTTTGCCCACTACGCGGGACAGCTGCGGGGCGGCATCCGACGTGCGTGAAGCCAGGATTGCCGAGTAATCCGCGTCGTAGAGCACCGGCCGGGCGTTGTCGCTCATGCCGCCGTCCACCGAAACATACCGGCGCGGATACGTAACGTTGTTACCGCCGTCACCCTTCTCCGGAACCGCCGGAGCATCCACCCGGACGGTCTTCAGCGTGCCCACCTCATACAGCGTGAAAGTGGTGCTGCCCACGATGGCGCGGCCGGGCTCGATCGAAATGCGCGGCGAGGTGATGCCCAGTTCAGCGCAGGTGGAACGGACGACGGCGGCCATCGCCGTCGCGATTTCCGCTGCGGGGCGTGGGGTGTCCACCGGAGTGTAGGCGATGCCGTACCCGCCGCCGAGGTCCAGTTCCGGCATGGTGATGGAGTATTTTTCCTGCATGGCGGCCAGGAAGCGCAGCAGCTTCTCCGCGGCCAGGGCAAAGCCGTCCGGCTCGAAGATCTGGGAACCGATGTGGCAGTGCAATCCCAGGAGATCGATGCCGGGGTGCGCCGAGGCTGCGGCCACTGCCTCTTGCGCTGCGGAGACGCCGGCCTCATCCGTGGTGTCGGCGGCCATGGAGAGGCCGAACTTCTGGTCCTCGTGGGCCGTGGCGATGAATTCGTGGGTGTGTGCGTGGACGCCCGGGGTCAGGCGCAGCATCACTTTCGCCTGGACGCCGCGCACCTGGGCGATGTTGCCGACGCGGACCAGCTCGTCGAGGCTGTCCACCACGATGCGGCCCAGCTGCATGTCCAGGGCGCGGTTGATTTCGGCGTCGGACTTGTTGTTGCCGTGCAGGGCCACGCGCTCCCCCGGGATTCCTGCGCGGGCGGCGACGGCCAGTTCACCGCCGGATGCGGTGTCCAGGCGCAGGCCTTCTTCTTCCACCCACTTCACCACTGCGGTGCAGAGGAAGGACTTGCCGGCGTAGTAGACGTCCACGCCGCCGCAGATGTCGGCGAACGCGGCGTCGAAGGAGTCCTTGAACGCCCTCGCCCGGGAACGGAAGTCCGCCTCGTCCATGACGAACAGGGGCGTCCCGAACTGTTGCTTCAGCTCAGTGACGCCAAGGCCGCCCACCGTCAGGCCGCCGTCGTCACCCCGCGCAACGCTGCCCGCCCACATGGGTGCGTGCAGCGCGTTGAGGTCCGCCGGAACGTCAAGCCACTCCGGGGCCAGCGGCGATGCGGCCGTGCCTGGGAATACTGACATTGCGCTCACATCCGTTCCGGCGCCGAGACGCCCAGCAGGTCAAGTCCGTTGGCGAGCACCTGGCTGGTGGCGTCGTTGAGCCACAGGCGGGTGCGATTGAGGTCGGTGACAGGTTCATCGCCCATGGGTGCCACCCGGCAGGCGTCGTACCAGCGGTGGTAGGCGCCGGCGATGACTTCCAGGTGGCGGGCCACGCGGTGCGGCTCACGCAGTTCCGCCGCCTTGGCCACGATGGACGGGTAGCTGCCCAGGTGCGAGAGCAGTTCGTTCTCCGTGGCGTGGTCCAGCAGGGACGCGTCGAAGCTTTCCGCGCCGTCCACCTGGCGCTCCACGCCGGCGGCCACCGCGTTGCGTGCGGCGCCGCGGGACCGGGCATGGGCGTACTGGACGTAGAAGACAGGGTTTTCGTTGCTGTGTTTCTTCAGCAGCTCCGGGTCCAGGGTCAGCGGCGAGTCAGCCGGGAAGCGTGCCAGCGAGTAGCGGACGGCGTCCTTGCCGAGCCAGTCGATCAGGTCCTTGAGCTCGATGATGTTGCCGGCACGCTTGGACAGCTTGGCACCGTTGACGGAGACCAGCTGGCCGATCAGCACCTCGATGTTCTTCTCGGGGTCGTCGCCTGCTGCGGCGGCGATGGCCTTGAGCCGGTTGATGTAGCCGTGGTGGTCGGCGCCCAGCAGGTAGATCTTCTCGGTGAAGCCTCGGTCCTTCTTGGACAGGTAATACGCAGCGTCGGCGGCGAAGTACGTGGGCTCGCCGTTGGCGCGGATCATCACCCGGTCCTTGTCATCACCAAAGTCCGTGGTCCGCAGCCAGACCGCTCCGCCGTCGTCGAACACGTGGCCCTGCTCCCGAAGGCGCGCCACGGCACTCTCGATGGCACCGGCGTCGTGCAGTTCCTGCTCGGAGAAGAAGACGTCGAACTCGACGCCGAAGTCCGCGAGGGTGGACTTGATGTCCTTCATCTGCGCCTCGTAGGCGGCAGCGCGGATGACCGGGAGCGCGGCAACTTCGGTGAGCTCGCGGATATCCGGGTGTGCGGCGAGGACATCGTGGCCAAGGTCTTGGATGTACTGGCCGGGGTAGCCGCCCTCGGGCACGGAAAGGCCGTGCAGCCGGTTGTACACGGAGTGCGCAAAAGTGTTCATCTGCGATCCGGCGTCGTTGATGTAGTACTCGGCGGTGACGTCGGCCCCGGATGCCCGGAGCACCCGCGCGATCGCGTCGCCCAGGGCCGCCCAGCGGGTGTGGCCGATGTGGAGCGGCCCGGTGGGGTTGGCGGAGACGAACTCCATGTTGACGGTGTGGCCGGCCAGCGCAGAGTTGGTGCCGTATCGGACGCCCGCCTCGACGATGACCTTCGCCAGGGCGCCGGCGGCGGCGGCGTCAACGGTGATGTTGAGGAATCCGGGTCCGGCGATCTCCACGCCGGCGACTCCGTTAATATCCTTGAGCCGGCTGCTCAGGAGCGTGGCGAACTCGCGCGGGTTGGTGCCTGCCTGTTTAGCCAGCTGCAGGGCGATGTTCGTGGCCCAGTCGCCGTGATCGCGGTTCTTGGGCCGCTCTACGCGCACCTCGTCGGGCACAGCGGATGCCGAAAGGGCGATCTCGCCGGCGGCGACAGCGTCCTTCAGGCAGGCGGATATGGCGAGGGAGAGTTCTTCGGGAGTCACCCCTCTAGCCTACCGGGGGCCAGTCACAGCAAAGAATTTTCACCACCGCTTCGCCGATTGTTCCTCCCGCCGCAGCAGTCCGAACCAATTTCCCCGTTGCTGCGTTGACAATGATGAAAAGACCTAAGCATTTTCCTCTGACGAACGGCCACGCCATGAGACCTTCCGTACGCAAGACCCTCTTCGCCGGCGTCGCCGGCCTTTCCCTCGCAGGCACGGTGGCGGCGTGTGCACCCGCTGCCAATAACACCACCCCGCCGGACGCTGCGACGGGCAGCCCGGGGACGACTGCCGCGCCTTCGGCCGCATCTCCGGGCACGTACAAGGACGGCACCTACAGCGCAGACGGCAATTACGTCTCCCCCAACGGCACCGAAACAGTAGGGGTGCAGCTCACGCTTGCATCCGGCACGGTCACCGACGTTAAAATCACCGAACACCCCACCAGCCCGAACACACGGAAGTTCCAGGGTGAGTTCGCTGGCGGGATCGCTGACCAGGTGGTGGGCAAGAATGTAGATGATCTAAACATCTCCAAGGTGGCCGGATCATCACTGACCAGCGGCGGTTTCAACCAGGCGCTGGAGCGCATCAAGGCCCAGGCTCAGTAGCTGTGGCGACGGGACAGTAGCCATGGTGGAGCCGGCGGGGCAGCACTCCATCGCCTTCGAGGGGATCGGCACCCACTGGGAGATTTCCACACCGGCAGCCCTTTCGGCGGCGCTGCGGGCGGGTCTGCGTGAGAGGGTCGAAGCATTCGACGGCGACTGGTCGCGTTTTCGCCGCGACTCCCTGGTGGGGGCCATGGCGCGGGCCCCGGGCAGCTACCGCTTTCCGGCTGAAGCGGACGCTCTGGGCAGGCTCTACCGGCGGCTGTATGACACCAGCGGCGGCGCCATGACGCCACTCGTCGGGAGCAGCCTGGAGCAACTGGGCTATGACCCCGCTTACTCGTTGCAGCGCCGCGGTTCAGCTTCTCCAGCGCCTGCATGGGACGACGTTCTCGACTGGAGCGGCCGCTCCATCACCGCAAAGGCTCCGGTGGTGCTGGACATCGGGGCGGCAGGAAAAGGAATGCTGGTGGACCTGCTGGCTGCTGAGCTGGAGTCCGCCGGCGTGGAATCCTACTGCCTTGACGCCAGCGGCGACCTCCTGGTCCGCGGGGCTGAACCACTCGCCGTCGGGCTGGAGCACCCTTACAACCGGGCGCAGGCTATCGGGGTTGTCCCCGTGCACAACCAGGCTCTATGCGCTTCGGCAGCCAACCGCCGCGCCTGGGGCGACGGACTGCATCACGTGCTGGACGGAACCACAGGACAGCCGGTCCGGACGGTGGTGGCCACCTGGGCCCTGGCCGACACCGCCATGCTGGCGGACGCGCTGGCAACTGCACTCTTCTTCATGCCCGGCAGCACCCTCGAGAAGGACTTCGATTTCTCTTGGCTCACTGTCTTTTCCGACGGCGGCGCGGCCTACTCCCCCGGGTTTGCAGGGACACTGTTCACATGAGCGCTTCACATCCGCCCACTGCCTCGCGCCCCGCTCCCCGGTCCGAACGCGGCACCGTCCGCGCCAGGATGGACACGGCCCTGGGCCGGATCACGATGTACCGGCTCACCCTGATGGTCCTGGCTGTGCTGGCCACCTACAGCCTCGTGCTGGAGCTGTTGGGCTGGCTGACGTTTGGCTTTCCGGAGATGGCAGCGCATCTGGTCATCTGCCTGGGTGCCACGTACGCCGCAAACAAGGTGATGGCCGCGTTGTTCCGTGTTCCGCCACATCCGGAATCGTCGCTGATCACCGGTTTGCTGCTCTACTTCCTCTTTTGGCCGTCGTTCAGGCCCCTGGATCTCGCCGGCACGCTCCTGGCCTGTGTGCTGGCTTCGCTGTCCAAGTACGTCCTCGCCTGGCGGGGTCGGCATATTTTCAACCCCGCCGCCGCCGGCGCCTTTCTTGCAGGACTGACAGGACTCAATATCGCCACGTGGTGGGCTGCCACCCCGGCCATGCTCATCGTGGTGGTCCCCGGTGTCCTGCTGGTCCTATACCGGATGGGCAAGCTGCGCATGGCAGGGGTCTTCCTGGCGGTGGCTGCCGGCATCATTACGGTGGAACTCCTTGGTGCCGGGATGTCGGCCGGACAGGCATTGTGGCAGGCCCTGGCCCAACGGCCACTCCTGTTCTTTGTGGGCTTCATGCTGACGGAACCGCTCACGCTGCCGCCGCGGCGGTGGCAGCAACTGGCGCTTGCTGCTGTGGTGGGCGCCATTTTCGCAGTGCCCTACAACCTGGGGTTCGTCGCAAACTCCCCGGAACTCGCGCTGCTGGTCGGCAACATCGTGGCGTTCCTTGTCGGGCAGCGCGGCTCCGTGGATTTGGCGTTTGTTGGAGCGGAGTCCCTGACGGCGACCACGCGCGAATTTTCGTTCCGGCCGTCCCGTCCCGTCCGTTTTCAGCCAGGGCAGTATCTGGAGGTGGACTTGCCGCACGCCCGCTCGGACGGGAAAGGACGACGGCGGGTCTTCAGCCTGGCGGGAAGCCCGCGTGAGCCCTTGATCCGGTTCGCAGTCCGCACCTCTGAGCCGGTTTCTGCCGCCAAGGGCGTACTCCTTGCGCTGAAGCCGGGCGATCGGCTGAGGGCCACCACCGTGGGAGGCGATTTCCTGCTGCCCCGCGACACCGCAAAACCGGTCCTGCTCATTGCGGCTGGCATAGGCATCACGCCGTTCATGTCCTATTTGCGGTCAGGGGAGCTCCAGCGGCGCGACGCCCTCCTGATCGTTCTGGCCAGGAACCAACATGAGGTGCCTTTCGCCGACGAGTTGCGCAGAGCACACAATGCAGGAGTCCGAACCATCATCCGGGCGCCTGGCGGTCTCCGGGCGGACAGTTCCATTGACAACAGTGCTGGAGACGACGTTGCCGGAAACGACGCTGCGAGAGACGCCGTCGACCAGTCACGGGCGGCCGTCTCTACGCCGTCCGGGCAGGGCTCCCCCGGCTGGCTGGATGCGGCCGGACTGGCGGACCTGGTTCCGGACATCAACGACCGGGAGGTCTACATCTCCGGGTCACCGTCCTCTGTCGCATCCCTGCGGGCAGCGGCACGGCAGGCCGGCGCCCGCAGGGTGCACACAGATTCATTTGCTGGTTACTAATCAGAAAGGGGCACTGAACCGGCGGCCGATTTTCCTTTGCGGGGCACCTTCCTGCTAAGCTCTAGGACGTCCCGCCAGCAACGGCAGGAATCCGGATTGCCCTCGTAGCTCAGGGGATAGAGCGTCTGCCTCCGGAGCAGAAGGCCGTAGGTTCGAATCCTACCGAGGGCACCAAAACAAGAAGCACCCTGTCACTGACAGGGTGCTTCTTGTTTAACCTCCGCACACGTCGTTGCTCCCCCTGTATTGGGGCTCGTACGACCACCCTAGGTTGGCAGCAGTCCGGTGGTGTTGATGGTTTCAAGGAATGATTCCCAGACGTCGGGCATCGGGTCCGGTGGGAGTGTGTCGGGGTAGGGGTAGGTGTCCCAGGCGGGGTGTGCCGGGTGGAGGTCGTGGTCGTCGATGAAGCCAGCGTTGATGGGCACGGTGTTGGTGGGTGCGGCGTTGATGGGCACCGCGGTGGTGGGTAGGTTGGTGGGTAGGTGGGGTCGGTGCCAGGGGTGGGGTTCGTTGTTGTAGTGGCGTCCGGTCGGTGAGGTCCAGCCTGGTGGTGTGGTTCTGGTCGCCGGGGTGGGGGTCCAGGTGCTGGCGTGTTTGAGCCGGTGGTGTTTGGGGCAGGGCTGGGCCAGGTTGCTGATGCCGGTGGTGCCGCCGTGGTGCCAGGCGGTGAGGTGGTCGGCGTCGTTGTCGAGGGAGTGGTTGGTGCAGCCCGGGAACGGGCATTTGGTGTCGCGGAGCCGGAGCCAGTTCCGCATGGCCTGGGGGATGCGGTAGCTGCTGCGGCCGATCTCCAGCGGCGCCCCGTCGCGGGGATCGATGAGGACCCGGTAGAACGAGTCCGCCCCGTCGGCCAGGATTTCCCTTGCCATGGAGGCGGGGACGGGCCCGTACCCGTCCAGCTCTGCCGGTTCGTCCGTGAGCCCGAGGAGCGCGAACACCGGCACGGTGACCAGGACCTGCGCCCGCGGGACCGGCACCCGCGCCAACGCACCGCCATCAGCCAACCCCTCACCGGCCGGCCCGGCTAGGTCAGCACCGGTATCAGCGGCAGCACGGGCATCGGCATCATTCTCGGTCTTGGCGTCATGGCCCTTGGCTGAGGCGGCGGCCCCCGTTTTGACCTCGGTGGTGTTGGTGAGGAGGGCTGTGGCGAAGATGTCGGCGCGGAGCTGGGTGAGGGTCCGGGATTCGGTGGGGCCTTGGAGGGCGCGGGCGATCGCGGTGGTCCGGTTCCAGATCGCTTCGGCCTGGTGCGCCGGCAGGTAGGCGCTGAACCAGGACATCCCGTCCCGGTCCGGCGAACACTCGACCCGGCGGTCCGCGACACCCTTCACATGCCGCTGCTCCAGCGTCTCCGGATGATGGCGCTCACGCCAGGCCCGCACCCGGGACCGGAACCTCCCCGGCGTCAGATCCCCCGCAACACACCCCCACACCCCACCAGGACCAACATCAAGGCCGGCAGGATCAGCAGAATCATCGGCGCCGGCGGCCTCAGCGGGGCCAGCGGCCTCAGCGGGGCCAGCGGCCTCGTCGGGAAGGGACGGTTGTGGGGTGAGGAAGTGGGTTTCGAGGGCTGTGGTCCCGGCAGGGGTGAGGCCGGTGGTTTCATCGCACGCGATGACCGCGTGGCGCCAGGAGATCGCCCCCGCCTGCAGCGCACCCAACACCAGCGGCAGATCCGTGCACAGGGCCCGGGCCTGGGCCAGAAACAGGGCCGCGGCGCCGTCACTGATCCGCAACAGACACCCGATCTCGGCCCGGATCGACACCTCAAGCATCCCGGCAGCCTTCACCGCCGGCGGGGAGAGAGCCGTTTCGAGCTCCGCGAACCGGGCAGCAGCCCGGGCCTTCAACGCCACCGCCTTCGCCTCAAGCCGCGCCGCCTCGGCCATCACCTCCAACAGGGCGTCGGCCTCAACCCGCATCGGATCAGCCCACCAATCCCGCACCCCACCGGCAGTATTCGCTTCGCCGGTAGAAGGAGCCGCGTCATCCGGGCCGGCGGGACCGGGTTCCGCGTGTTCGGCGGCCTGCCGGACCAGGGCATCCAGGCGCGCGGCGGAGCCCCCAACAGCCTCCACCGCCAACCCGATACCCCCACCAAAACCCATACCCACATCATCTAACGAGGGTCCGACAATTTGAGCCGGGCACCTCAACGAACCTGTCCCCAGGATCACAACCTTGCGAGGGGGTCCCGGGACATAGGCCGCAGTAACCCCAACAGGTGTGCCGTCGCGTAATTGTCACAGGCCGCTCGTACGCTGAGTTGACCACGTTGAGGGGGTACGCCATGCATGTTCCATTTTGTTCAATCGTTCCGCCATACCTGCTGAAGCGCCTGGCCCGGCTGGACGCACCACGGTTTTCAGCAGCTTCCCGGGCGGCCAAGGAGGCGCTGGGGCATGTCCGGTCCGTCCAGGCTGCCCGCCGCCAGGCTGCCGGGCTGGAACCGCCGGGAACTGCCCGCGCAGCGACTCCCGGCCTGCCGCAGCGATCCATCTTCGACGCCGGCGGCGGCGAAATCCTTCCCGGCAAGCTGGTCCGGAAAGAAGGAGAAAAACCAACAGGCGACGCCTCCGCAGACGAGGCGTACGACGGCCTCGGTCACACCCACCGGCTTTACACCGACGTTTTCGGCCGGGACTCCATCGATGGCAAAGGACTCCCGCTTAACGCCATCGTTCATTTCGGCAGGCTCTATGACAACGCTTTCTGGGATGGCACCCAGATGGTATTCGGCGACGGGGACGGTGAGGTCTTCGACCGCTTCACCAAATCGCTCAGCGTCATCGGCCACGAATTGGCCCACGGTGTCACCCAGCATTCGGCGGCGCTTGCTTACCGCAACCAGGCCGGCGCACTGAACGAGTCGATGTCGGACGTCTTCGGCGCCCTTGTTGAGCAGCATGTGCTGAACCAGTCGGCCGCGGAAGCATCATGGCTCATCGGCGAGGGCCTTTTCACGCCTGAGGTGGAGGGCCGCGCCCTCCGCTCCATGAAGGCTCCCGGGACAGCGTACGACGACGATGTGCTGGGTAAGGATCCCCAGCCGGATTCAATGGACTCATACGTGCGGACCAGCGCAGACAATGGCGGTGTGCATATCAATTCCGGGATCCCCAACCGGGCCTTCTACCTTGTGGCCGACCAGCTTGGCGGATACGCCTGGGAGGCGCCCGGCAGAATCTGGTACCAGGCGCTGACATCGGGTTCCTTGCCGGCGACCGCCACTTTCACCGTTTTTGCCCGCGCAACGGCAGGCGCCGCCGTCGAGCTGTACGGGGACGGTTCACCAGAGCATGACGCGGTGCGCCAGGCGTGGGAAACTGTGAAGGTCAGACTATAGACCGCTTGCCAGGCGGGGCACACCGGCCACTGCCCGGCGGAAGCCAGGTACGCGGAACTCCAGGGGCCAGGCATGAAGATCAGTGTGGAACGGTCAGGCGGCATTGCAGCGCTGACACGTGTCTGGACCGTGAACGCCCAGTCGTCGTCAGCCCGCGACCAGTGGAAACCCATCATCGAAGCCTGCCCTTGGGACGCCGTGCCCCGCACAGCACGCGCTGCCGCCCGGGAGTTCGCGGGCGCCGGGCAGCCGGACCGCTTCATGTATTCCATTCGCGCCGGGCAGCGACGGGCTACACTGCCGGAACGGGCCGTCACCGGTCCGTGGCGGACCCTGGTGGACAGCGCCAGGGCTGCCGCCGAAGCGCCGGACAGCGCATTGGCCCCGGACCAGTTACCAGATCCTGGTGTCTCCGGAAAGCCGGATCAGTCTGCTGATTCCGGCACAGAATAAATCCTGCTTGCAGCTCCGCAGAACCGGTCAGCCCGCCGCCGCCAGATTCCCCCGGAAGGCCCGGCGGTATGACTGCGGGCTGGTATCGAGCACTTTGGCAAAATGGTGGCGCAGCAGGACGGGGTGGCCAAAACCTGATTCCCTGGCAATCTCTTCGATGTTCAAGTCCGTGGTTTCGAGCAGCTCCTGGGCCCGCAGGACACGCTGGGAATTGAGCCAGGCGGCCGGCGTGGCTCCGGTTTCGGCACGGAACCGCCGGGCGAACGTCCGGGCCGACATGTGCACCCGGGCCGCAAGTTCGTTGACGGGGTGTTCCTGTTCCAGATTCTCCACCATCCAGCGCAGCAACTCTTCCATCGGCGCCGACCCGCAGGCGGGGATAGGCCTTTCGATGAACTGGGCCTGTCCCCCGTCGCGGTGTGGCGGCACCACCATGTCCCGCGCAATTGCGGCGGCCACCTGCGCGCCTAGCTCCACCCGGACCAGATGCAGGCAGGCATCGATCCCGGCGGCGGTTCCCGCGGACGTGATGATGTTGCCGTCCTGTACATAGAGGACGTTCTCATCAACCTGGACGCCGGGGTATTTCGCGAGCTCACCGGAAAAGTGCCAATGGGTGGTGCAGCGGCGCCCTGCAAGCAGGCCCGCCTCAGCCAACGCGAAGGCCCCGGAACAGATCGACATAACCCAGGCGCCCCGGGCTTCCGCAGCGCGCAAGGCCTCGAGGACAGACTCCGGCAGGCCGTCCCCCCGCCCAAACGGGGTCATGACCACCAGGTCGGCGTCAGCAGCGGCGTCGAGTCCCAGCCCCACCTCCATGGCCACTCCTGACTGCGCAGCCACCCTTCCGGGCGTGGGCGTGCAGACCCGGAAGTCGAAGGCCGGCACGCCGCTTCCCCGCCCGGAGCGGTCCGTCCCAAAGACTTCCACAACCGTCCCGAACTCGAACATCGAGAAGCCCGGAGCCACGATCACTGCAACGCTTTTAAGCATGGCTCCATTGTGGCAGAAATATGATCATTTCGGTCGTTTCTGCCACTGTTTTTCGAAGGCAACCAAGAGAACCATGGAGATATGGAAGTCATCACAACCCTCCTCGTCGTCATTATCATCATGTCCGCTGCCTCCACGGTCGCGGCGCTGCTCAGGGATGGCCGCGGCCACACGCCGCCGGTAGCCTCCCACGAGGCGTGGTCCGCCTTGGACCTTCCCAGCAGCAGCTACTCGTTCCGCATCTTCTAGCCGACGGCGAAAGCCACGCGCCTTCGGCCGGCGGGCGGAGTTCCCGCCGGCCACAGAAGCCGGAGCCGGGCCGCAGTAGACTGTCTGCAGCCATGACTCTTCATATCTCCTATCCCGCCGAGCTGCCGGTCTCCGAGCGCCGCGAGGACCTGATGGCCGCCATCGCCGCCAACCAGGTGACCATCATCGCCGGCGAGACCGGCTCCGGGAAGACAACCCAGATTCCCAAAATGTGCCTGGAGCTGGGCCTCGGTGAGAACGGACTGATCGGCCACACGCAGCCCCGCCGCCTGGCAGCGCGCACGGTGGCCGAACGCATTGCCGAAGAACTGGGCGTCGAAATGGGCCAGGAAGTGGGCTTCCAGGTCCGCTTCACCGGAGAGATCAGCAAGGCCACCAAGGTCAAGCTGATGACCGACGGCATCCTGCTGGCCGAAATCCAGCGGGACAAGCTCCTGCGCAAGTACAACGCGATCATCATCGACGAAGCCCACGAGCGCAGCCTCAACATCGATTTCATCCTGGGCTACCTCAAGCGGATCCTCCCGCAGCGTCCGGACCTGAAGGTCATCATCACCTCCGCCACCATCGATCCGGAGCGCTTCGCCAACCACTTCGGCACCCCGGAAAAACCTGCACCCATCATCGAGGTCTCCGGCAGGACCTATCCGGTGGAGATCCGCTACCGCCCGCTGTCCCAGCCCAAGTCCGACGACGACGATCCCTCCGACGATGAGCTCGAGGAGGACCGGGACCCCCTCGACGCCGTCTGCGACGCCGTGGACGAACTCGCCGCCGAAGCACCCGGAGATATCCTGGTTTTCTTCTCCGGCGAGCGCGAAATCCGCGACGCGGCGGAAGCCCTGCAGGCCCGGATCCAAACGAACCGCAGGCTGGCCGGCACGGAAGTTCTTCCCCTCTTCGCCCGCCTCAGCCTGCAGGAGCAGCACAAGGTCTTCCACCCGGGAAACAAACGGCGGATCGTGCTGGCCACCAATGTGGCAGAAACGTCGCTGACAGTCCCGGGCATCAAGTACGTCATCGACACCGGCACGGCGCGTATTTCGCGTTATTCGCACCGCACCAAGGTCCAGCGGCTGCCCATCGAGCGCGTGTCGCAGGCGTCCGCCAACCAGCGCTCCGGCCGCTGCGGCCGCGTCTCGGACGGCATCGCCATCCGCCTCTACTCCGAGGAGGACTTCGAATCCCGGCCACTGTTCACGGATCCGGAAATCCTCCGCACCAACCTCGCCGCCGTCATCCTGCAAATGACCGCCATGGGCGTAGCCAGGGGACCCAAGGACGTGGAGGCGTTCCCCTTCGTGGAGCCGCCGGAGACCCGCGCAATTAACGACGGCGTCACCCTCCTCCGCGAGCTTGGCGCCCTGGCTGCCCCGAAGCCGCAGAACGCGGAAGGTAACGGCAGGAGCGGCAGCGGGCTCACCGCCGTCGGACAAAAGCTTGCGCAGCTGCCGGTGGACCCGCGCCTGGGCCGGATGATTGTGGAGGCGGGAAAGCGCAACTGCGTGCGGGAAGTCATGATCCTGGCTGCGGCGCTCACCATCCAGGATCCGCGCGAGCGCCCGACGGACAAGCAGCAGCTCGCAGCCGAAAAGCACAACCGGTTCAAAGATGAGAACTCGGACTTCACCGGCTACCTGAACCTCTGGAACTACCTGCAGGAAAAGCAACAGGAGCTCTCGTCGTCGGCATTCCGCCGGCTGTGCCGGGCCGAATTCATCAACTACCTGCGCGTGCGCGAATGGCAGGACCTCTTCGCCCAGCTGCGCCAGCTTGCGCGGCCCCTGGGCATCAACCTGGACAACAAGCGCCTGGCGGATCCGGTGGGCAACCATGACGGCGTGCACATCAGCCTCCTGTCCGGCCTTCTGAGCCACATCGGCATCCTCGACGAGCGCAAGCGTGAGTACGCCGGCGCCCGCGGCAGCCGGTTCGCCATTTTCCCGGGATCCGCACTGTTCAAAAAGTCGCCCACGTTCGTGATGGCTGCGGAGCTGGTGGAGACCAGCCGGCTGTGGGCGCGCGTTGCTGCAAAGTTCGACCCGCTGTGGGCGGAGCAGGTGGCTCCGGACCTGGTCAAGCGCAGCTACAGCGAGCCACACTGGTCCACGCGGCAGGGCGCCGTCATGGCATACGAGAAGGTCACCCTCTATGGGGTGCCGATCATCGCCCAGCGGCGCATCAATTACGGCCGGGTGGATCCAGCCGTGGCGAGGGAACTCTTCATCAGGCACGCCCTGGTGGAGGGCGATTGGAAGACCCACCACAAGTTCTTCCACCGCAACCGTGCGCTCCTGCACGAAGTGGAGGAACTTGAGAACCGCATGCGCCGCCGCGGCCTACTGGTGGATGACGAGACGCTGTTCGAGTTCTATGACGCGCGCGTGGGCCCCGACGTCGTCTCCGAGCGGCATTTCGACAAGTGGTGGAAGGAGGCCCGGCAGAAGAACCCGGACCTCCTCGACTACGACAAGTCGCTCCTGCTCAGCGACCACGCGGAGGACCTCGACGAGTCCGCCTACCCCAGGACGTGGCGCCACAAGGGTTTCGACCTGCCGCTGACCTACGAGTTCCACCCGGTCGCGCCCGGCTCGCCGCCCAATCCGTCCGACGGCGTCACCGCCGAAGTGCCGGTCCTGTTCCTCAACCAGCTCGATGACGCCCCGTTCCGCTGGCTCATCCCGGGCCAGCGCGTGGAGCTGGTGACGGCACTGATCAAGTCCCTGCCCAAGAACATCCGCAAGAACTTCGTGCCGGCCCCGGACGTCGCGCGCCAGGCGGTGGCAGCATTGGAAGCGGACTTCGATCCTGCCACCGATGACCTCGAGCCTTCGCTGGAGCTCGCGCTGCGCCGCATCCGCGGGGCCGTCATCCCGCCCGGTTCCTGGAACTGGGATGCCGTTCCGCCACACCTGCGCTTTAGCTTCAAGGTGGTAGACAGCAAGGGCAAGGTCCTCGACGAGGGCAAGGACCTCGCAGCCCTGCAGGAGAAACTGGCCCCCGCCACGCGCCGCGCGATCGCCGAGTCCCTGGGCGCCACACCGGCGTCCACAAAACCGGGCACCGGGAACACGGGCGCCGGCGGAAACGGCAGCGGCATCGTCACCAGGACGCAGCGCGGCAAAGACGCGTACGACGGCGGCGCGCACGGGAGCGCGCAGGCCGCCGAAGTACCCGGGGCCTCAGCCCCTGCCGGGTTCGTGGAGCAGGACGGGCTGGTCGTGTGGAGCTTCGGCACCCTGCCGCGTGAAGTCAGCAGCATGGTGAAGGGCCACACCGTGACCGGCTATCCGGCACTCGTGGACCACGGCACTTCCGTCTCCTTGCGGGTGTTTCAAACGTCCGCGGAACAGCTGGACGCCATGCGCGGCGGCGTCATCCGGCTGCTGGCGCTGCGGGTTCCGGCGCCGGACCGGTACGTGCTGGAGCACCTGAACAACACGGAGAAACTGACGTTCAGCCAGAACCCGCACGGCTCGGTCTCTGCCCTGATCGCCGACTGCGCGCTGGCTGCCATCGACAAGCTCACGCCGGAGGAACTCCCCTGGGACCGGGAGTCCTTCGATGCGTTGTACGAGGTGGTCCGTGCGGAACTGATCGATACCGTCTTCAGCGTCACCGCCGTCGTCGAACGCATCCTTGCCAGTACCCGGAGGATCGAGAAGCAGCTGAAGGGAACCACCAGCCTTGCCCTGATCAGCGCGCTCAACGACATCAAGAGCCAGCTGGAGCAGCTGGTCTACCCGGGTTTCGTGGCACGCACGGGCTACGCCCAGCTCAGCCAGCTGCCCCGGTACCTGACGGCCATCGAACGGCGCCTGGAACGCCTGCCGGGCAACGTACAGCGCGATGCCTTGAACATGGCCGCGGTCCAGCGGCTGGAGGACGACTACGACGACGCCGTGGCCGCCCTCCTCCCCGGCCGGAAGGCCGGGCGGGAGTTAACCCAGGTGCGCTGGATGATCGAAGAGCTCCGGGTGAGCCTGTTCGCCGTCGAGCTCGGCACAGCCTATTCGGTGTCCGAGAAGCGGATCCGCACCGTGCTGAACAAGGCTCTGGCTCCCGCCTGACCGGAGAACTTTGCGTGACCTGGGAACTTTCCTGACGGGCAGCCGGCCTGACCGGCTGCCCCGGTTCAGGATTCCGGCACGAACTCCCCATACCCGGCGGCGCGGAGCCCCCCTCGGAGCTTCTCTGCATTGGCGTCCAGCACCGCCGGGTCCGGGTTCTGGTCCGCGGACGCAAAGTCGAAGTCCGCCATGCTCTGCGACGGCCACACGTGCACGTGGAGGTGGTTGACCTCGTAGCCCGCCACGATGAGGCCCGCCCGCCGGGCGTTGAAGAGGTCCACCTGGACGGCCCCGATGCGGCGGGCCACCTCCATGACCTTGGCCAGCGTCTCCGGCGAGGCATCCGTCCAGCGGTCCACCTCTTCGCGGGGCACCACCAGGGTGTGGCCGTCCGCCAGCGGCCCGGTGGTCAGGAAGGCGGCAACCTCCTCTTCGCGCCATACGAAACGGCCAGGGATCTCGCCGTCCAGGATCCGGGTAAAGAGCGTGCTCACGCGTCTGCCTCCCTGGCGGGTGCCTGCAGGGTGCTGGTGTCCAGCACGAACCGGTATTTCACATCGCCTGCCACCATACGGTCGTAGGCCTCGTTGAGCTGTTCCGCAGTCACCATTTCGATGTCCGACACCACCCCGTGCTCGGCGCAGAAGTCCAGCATCTCCTGGGTCTCCGCTATGCCGCCGATCAGTGAGCCGGCGTAAGCGATCCGGCGCCGGATAAGTGCGCCCGGATTCACTGGTGGCATTGCCTCTGAGGGCAGGCCCAGCTGGAACAGTGCACCGTCCACCCGCAGGGTGCGGAAGAACGGGTTCAGGTCGTGGGGCGCCGCAACAGTGTCAATAATGAGGTCGATGCTGCGGTTTGCCGCTGCCATCGCGTCCTCGTCGCGGGACAGCACCACCTGGTCCGCCCCGAGTTCCAATGCTGCGGCAACCTTGGATTCCGACGTCGTGAACACCACTACGGTGGCGCCCATCGCCTTGGCCAGCTTGACGGCCATGTGGCCCAGCCCGCCGAGCCCCACCACGCCCACCACGTCGCCTACTTCCACGTCGAAGTGGCGCAGGGGCGAATACGTGGTCACGCCCGCACAGAGCAGCGGCGCGGCGGCGGCCGGGTCCAGTGATTCAGGGACGCGGAGGACATAGCCGCGGTCCACCACAATGGACTGTGAGTAGCCGCCCTGGGTAATCGCGTCGCCGTTGCGGCGGTCCTTGGAGCCGTAGGTGCCGGTCATGCCCTTTTCGCAGTACTGCTCCAGGCCGTCCAGGCAGCTGTCGCACTCACGGCAGGAATCCACGATGCAGCCGACGCCCACGCGGTCGCCCACCGCGAAATCGGTGACGGCCGAACCCACGCGGCTAACCGTTCCCACGATTTCGTGGCCGGGTACCAGCGGGTACGTGTCGCCGCCCCATTCGCCGCGGGTTGCGTGCACGTCGGAATGGCACAGGCCACAGTACTCGACGGCGATCTCGACGTCGTCCGCTTTCGGGGCGCGCCGGGCAACGGTCAGGGGCACCAACCCGCTGTCTCCGGAGACGGCACCGTAGGCGGCGGCCAAGGTGCCGGCACCCGTGGGGGCGGTACCGGCATCGTCAACGGGAGCAACCGGGCGGGCAAGGGGCGGGGGTACGGGACGTCCAGGGGTCATAAGGCGACCGTACCCCCGCGGCCGGGGGCGATGCCACTTGGCGGCCCGTCGCCCCGGGGCGAGGCACCGGCGGCAACGGGAAGCTCCGGGTTGTTCGACCACTCCGAGAAGGATCCCGGGTACAGGGCCGCCCGGAAGCCCGCGATTTCCAGTGCCGCCACTTCGTGTGCGGCCGTGACGCCGGAGCCGCAGTACACAGCCACGGGAACGCCGGCCCTGACACCCAGTCCAGTGAAACGAGTGTGCAGGTCGGCGGCGGGCAGGAAGCGGCCGTCGCCGTCGAGATTGTCCGACGTCGGCGCGCTCAGTGCGCCGGGGATGTGGCCGGCCCGCGGGTCCACGGGTTCCACCTCGCCCCGGTAGCGCTCCACCGCCCTTGCATCAAGCAGGAGGCCGGCATCCGCCCAGGTGGCGGCAGCGCCGGCGTCGAGCACCGGCATGTTCCCCGCGCCGAGGGTGACGTTTCCTTCGGAGGGAGCCACGGTGCCGGACTCCACCGGTAACCCGGCAGCGCGCCAGGCCGCAAGCCCGCCGTCCAGCAGGTAGACCTCCCCGAGCCCGGCGTCCCGCAACATCCACCAGAGCCTGGCCGCTGCGAGGTTGCCGGAATCGTCGTAGGCCACCACTGTGTCGCCGTCTTTGATGCCCCAGCTGCGGGCGGCCGCCTGGAAGTTGGCAGCCGCGGGCAGCGGATGGCGCCCGCGCGCAGGCTCGGCCGGGGCGGCGAGTTCACTCGGCAAGTCCACATACACCGCGCCCGGAAGGTGCCCGTCGAGATAGTGTGCGCGCCCGTGCGGGTCCCCCAAAGCCCAGCGGACATCCAGCAGGACCGTCCTGCGGCCCTGCTCCAGACGCTCCGCCAGGTCCGCGACGCTGATCAGCGTGCCCATCAGACCTCCACAGATTCACGCGGAGCGAGGTGCGCGTACTCTGTGCCGTACTTGGCGCCGATCCTGCGGACATGGGCTTCCACGACGCTCAGGCCGTTGTCATTCAGAAGGCCGTCGTGGACCTGGAAAGCGCGGGGTGCCCGCACGGCGATCACGAAATCCACCACCTCGCCGATCTTGCTCCACGGCGCATGCAGCGGCACCAGCAGCGTGCGGACGTCCACGCCGTCCGGGACCGTGAACGAGTCGCCCGGGTGGAACACGTTCTCGTCCACCAGGTAGCCGATGTTGGCCACCACGGGAATCTGCGGATGGATCAGCGCGTGCTGGCTGCCAAAGGTGCGGATCCCGAAGCCCGCGGCTTCGAACGCGGATCCGGGTTCCGCGGTATGGATCTGTCCGGCGGCCGCAGGTGCCTCGGCCCGCATACCGGCTGCCACGCCCTCCGGGGCGAACAGATTGAGTCCGGCGTTGGCGCCCAGGGCCGCGGCCACGGCGGGCGTGTCGATGTGGTCCGGATGTTCATGCGTGACCAGGACAGCCTCCGCGCCGTCCAGCGCCTCGGCGCACTCGGAGAAGTTGCCCGGGTCAAGGACCAGGACCCGCCCGTCCTTTTCGAGCCGGACGCAGGCATGCGTGTATTTGGTCAGCTTCATAGCGCCAGCCTAGGGTCGGGCCGCGAACCCTGTCCACGGCAGCCCGGCTGGTAATCTGGATCTTTGCCACCACCCCTACGGAAGCGAGTTCCTCCATGCCGCTCGGCGCCCAGGCTGATGCCACCAAGCCCGCCCGGACCGGCACGGCAGCCGGCGGGAAGGAGCAGCGAGTCACCAAACAGCGCCGGGCCGTCAGCGCCGCCCTGGACGAACTGGATGACTTCGTCAGCACGCAGGAGCTGTACCGGATCCTTCAGAACCAGGGCGTTTCCGTGTCCCTGGCCACGGCGTACCGGATCCTTCAGTCCCTGGCGGACGAAGGCCTGGTGGATGTGCTCCGCAACGGCGAGGGCGAAGCCGTTTACCGCCGCTGTGCCGTGACCGGGCACCACCATCACCTCTTGTGCCGCAGCTGCGGCAAGGCCGTGGAGGTGGAAGCGCCCGCCGTTGAAACCTGGGCGGCCCGCACTGCGGCGGAGCACGGCTACACCGAGGTGGCGCACACGGTAGAAATTTTCGGCCTCTGCCCCGACTGCACGGCCCGGAAGGCAGCCGGCACAGACTGAGGACGGGCCGCTGGTCCGCTTAGGCCGGCTGCAGCAGCCTGCCGTTGAGGCCCCTGCGCGCCCGGACGGATCCGGTGACCCGGCATGCCACGTAGATGAGGAATGAGAGCGTCGTGACGTAGGGGCTGATAGGGATCCGTCCGCCAAGGGCCAGCAGGATTCCACCCACGGTCGCGGTCATGGCGAAAAGCACGCTGAGTGCCACCACGGCCACCGGGGACGAGGTCACCCGCAGCGCGGCCGCCGCCGGCGTAATCAGCAGTGCCAGGACCAGCAGGGCCCCCACCACCTGGATGGACAGCGCAACGCTCACGCCCAGCAGCACCATGAACCCGATGGCGAGAGTCCGCACCGGCACTCCCCGGGCCTCCGCGAGTTCCGGGTCCACGCTGGCGAAGTTCAGCGGCCGCCAGATCAGTGCCAGCGCCACCATGACCACCAGGGCCGTCCCGGCCAGCGCCTGGAGCTGCACCGTATCTACGGAAACAATCTGCCCCGTGAGGAGCCCGAACTTATTGGCCGCCCGGCCTTCGTAAAGGGACAGGAAGAGGATACCCAGTCCGAGGCCGAAGGGCATGATGACGCCGATGATGGAGTTCTTGTCGCGTGCCCTGACGCCCATGAGGCCCAGCAGCAGGGCTGCCGCCACGGAGCCGATGAGGGACCCGAAGACAATGTCCGCGCCGATCAGGAGGGCGAACGCCGCGCCGGCAAAGGAGAGCTCCGAAATGCCGTGCACGGCGAAGGCGAGGTCGCGTTTCATGACAAAGGTGCCCACCAGGCCACCCAGGAGGCCCAGCACGGCTCCGGCCCAGATGGAGTTCTGGACCAGGACCAGCAATTCGCCGTAGTTGTCGAAGTTGAAGATGGCGCCCAGGATGCTGTCGAAGTCCATCAGGCGGCCTCTCCGGCAAAGGCGTGCGGTTCGGCGTGGTGGTGCGTGGTGGCGTCGGGCAGGCCCACCACCACGATCCGGCCGTTGGCATGGATCACTTCCACGTGGCTGCCGTACAGGTCGGAGAGGACGTCGGTGGTCATGACTTCTTCCGGCGTACCGACCTTGAAACGTCCACCGGCGAGATACAGGACGCGGTCCACGTAGTCGATGATCGGGTTGATCTCGTGCGTGACGAAGACCACTGCGCTTTGGTGCTCGTGGCACTGGCGGTTGATCAGCGAACTGACCGCCTGCTGATGGTGCAGGTCCAGGGAGAGGAGCGGTTCATCGCAAAGCAGGACCTGTGGATCCGTGGCGAGGGCCTGTGCCACGCGCAGCCGCTGCTGCTCGCCGCCGGAAAGCTGGCCAACCGGGACCTTGGCGTAATCCGAGGCGCCCACGAGGTCAAGGAGTTCATCGATCCGGCGGTTCGCCTTGGCTGACGAGAGCCGGAACCCCCACCGGTGCCCGTCCACGCCCAGGCCCACCAGGTCGCGGGCACGCATCGGGGTGTCGGGGGCGAAGGACTTTTGCTGCGGGATATAGCCGATCATGCTGCTGCCGCGTTCCACCGGCCGGCCGCCGAGTTCCGCTTTCCCGTGGTGCAGGCCCTGAAGGCCCAGCAGCACCTTCAGGAAACTGGTCTTGCCACTGCCGTTGGGTCCGAGCACGGCGAAGAATTCACCGGGCCTGATCTGCAGGTCAAGGCCTTCCCACAGGACCCGTTGACCGAACCTGAGGGACGCCCCGGTGAGGCTGACCAGTGATTTCAACTATTTTTCTCCCAGAGCCTTGCCGATGTTCTCCACATTGTCCGTCATCCACTGCAGGTACGTCTTGCCTTCCGGCAGGGTTTCGCTGAAATCGACCACGGGGATGCCTGCCAGTTCGGCGGCCTTCTTGAGTGACTGCGTCTGGGGACCTTCAGTTTGGCTGTTGTAGGCCAGGATGCGGACGGACTTCGATTCTACGAGGTCGGTGGTTGCCTTGAGTACGGCGGGAGGGACATCGGAGCCCTCTTCGACGGCGGCCGTGTAGTCCTCGGGGGTGGCGTTGACCAGCCCGGCGTCCTCCAACAGGTAGTGGGGCACCGGCTCGGTTACGGCTACGCGTGCGCCGCCGGCGCTGGCCTTTAGCGTGTCGAGCTTGCCATGCAGGGCAGCCAGTTCCTTCTTGAACGCGTCGGCGTTGGCGGTGAACCCGTCAGCGGACTCCGGGTCCAGCTCGCCCAGCCTGGCGGCCACTTGGTCGGCGATTTTTTCCATGGCGGAAAGGCTGTACCAGACGTGTTCGTTAAACTCGCCGTGGCCGTGTTCATCCTCGGCATGCTCTTCTTCAGCTCCTGCTTCCTCAGTCGCTGCCCCGGCGGTTGCTTCCGCGCCGGCGTCGGCTTCCTCCAGGCCGGAAAGTTCGACGGCGTTCAGCACCTTCGCTTCGTCCACGTTGCTGTCCTCTGCGAGCGTGTGGATGAACCCGTCGTAGCCTCCGCCGTTCTCCACCACCAGATCGGCTTTGGAGACCACAAGGCGGTCCTGGGCCGTTGCTTCGTAGGAATGCGGGTCCTGGCTGGTCTTGGTGATCAGCGCCGTGACGTTGACCTTGTCGCCGCCGACGGTTTTGACAATGTCCCCGTACACGTTCGTCGAGGTGACCACATTCAGCCCGTCGGCAGCGGGGGCGGCCTCTGGCTGCTGGCTGCAGGCAGACAGCAAGAGGCCCGCCGCGGCAAGGGCGGCAAAGGTGGAGCGGGCAGCGGCGGATCGGCGCACGGAAACCTCAGTTCAGGTGGAGGGGCGGAACAACCCCTCCACCTTACACCTAAATGGGAATGATTCCTATTTAGAAAAAAGGGTCACACACCGTTTTCCTGCCCAAAGCGCCGGATTCCCCGGGCCTGGGTGGCGTCCCGGATCTCACCCACCAGTTGTTCGATGACGTCTTCCAGGAAGAGGACGCCCTGCGTTTTCCCGTCCGGACCGATAACGCGGGCCAGGTGGGACCCGGTGCGCTGCATAACCGACATGGCCTTCTCGATCTCGTCGTCCAGGGCCAGGTTGGCCAGCGAACGGACGCGGCTCTCCGCGATGGGGTAGCCGGAGGCGGATTCCGGTATGGAGAGGACATCCTTCACGTGAAGGTATCCGTACAGCATGTCGTCCTCGTCCAGCATGGGGAAGCGGGAAAAACCTGTCCGGCTGACGGCCTTTTCGAAGTCCACCGGCGTGGTGGGCGATTTAAGCATCACCAGCTTGTCCAGCGGAACCATGATGTCCGCCGCACTGTAGTCGGAGAACTCAAGCGCACCGGTGATCAGGCCGGCATCGTCATCCACCAGTCCGTGCCGCGTGGACTCCTGGACGATTGACTGGACTTCCTCCAGGGTGAACGAGGAGTTCACCTCGTCCTTGGGTTCGATGCGCAGCAGCTTGAGGATGTGGTTCGCCGACCAGTTCAGGGTCGCGATGACGGGGTTGACCAGCCGGGCCACGAACATCAGCGGCGGGGCAAGGAACAGCGCGGCCTTGTCCGCCATGGAGACGGAGATGTTCTTGGGAACCATCTCGCCGAACGTCACGTGCAGGAACGTCACCACCATGAGCGCCACTGCGAAAGCCGCCACATCAGCGAATTCCTTGGGGATGCCCAGCGCCTCGAGCGGCACGGCCAGGAGGTGGTGGATGGCAGGTTCGGCCACCAGCAGGATGAGCAGGGAACACACTGTGATACCCAGCTGGGCGCAGGCCAACATGAGCGAGACGTTTTCCATGGCCCGCAGCGTCGTCTGCGCCCGCTTCGAACCGGCCTCCGCCAGCGGTTCGATCTGGCTGCGCCGGGCAGACATGACCGCGAACTCAGCACCGACAAAGAAGGCGTTGCCCAACAGCAGCACAGCCAACCAAAAGATTCCGGCCCAGTCGCTCATTGTCCGCTCCCGCGGGTCTCGTGGTGACTTTCCGCTTCAGGTGACACAGGGTGGAAGCAGATCCGGTCGATCCGGCGTCCGTCCATCCGGGTAACGCTGAGGGTCCCGCCTTCGACCGGGACGGTGTCGCCCACGGCGGCGATCCTGCCGAGTTGGCTCATGACATAGCCGCCCACCGTTTCGTAGGCGGACTCGTCCGGGACCGTCAGGCCCGGGATCTGTTCAGACAGCTCGTCGGGACGGAGCAGTCCCGGGAAATACCAGTCCCCGGAGGCGCTCTGCAGCAGGCCCGGTCGGACCTTGTCGTGCTCGTCCGCCACCTCGCCCACAATTTCCTCCACCAGGTCCTCAAGCGTGGCGATGCCTGCCGTTCCGCCGTACTCATCCAGCACCACCGCCAGCTGGAGGTTGCCGTCGCGCAGTTCCGCCAGGAGTGCGTCCAGGTGAATGGTCTCCGGAACACGGAGCACTTCGGTCATGATGGCGCCGGCTTCAAGCTTCTGCCGGCGGTCCGCGGGGACGGCCACCGCCTTTTTGACGTGTACCAGTCCGCGGATGTCGTCCGCGGACTCGCCGATCACCGGGAACCGGGAGTATCCCGTGCGGCGTGCTGCGTCCAGGACATCCGACACCGGCTGGCCGGCATCGATGGTTTCCACCCGGATGCGGGGCGTCATAACGTCCGCTGCCGTCCGCGTGGAGAAATCAAGGGTGCGGGCCACGAAATTGGCGGTCCCGGCGTCGAGCGTTCCCATGGCAGCCGAGCGGCGCACCAGCGAGGCAAGCTCGGCGGGTGTGCGGGCACCGGAAATTTCTTCCTTGGCCTCCAGGCCGAAGGCGTTGAGGACCTTGTTGGAAAAGCCGTTCAGGACCACGATGGCGGGCTTGAAGACCGCGGTGAACATCAGCTGCGGACGTGCCAGCGCCTTGCCCACCTGGAAGGACAATGCGATCGCCATGTTCTTGGGAACGAGTTCGCCCAGGAGCATCGAGAGCAGGGTGGCGAGGACCATGGCCAGCACCAGCGAGATGGAGTACACGGCAGCGTCGGGAAGTCCGACGGCGGCCAGCGGGGCTTCCAGCAGCCGGCCTACCGAAGGTTCCATGACGTAGCCGGTGAGCAGCGTGGTGAGCGTGATGCCCAGCTGGCAGCTGGACAGCTGGGTGGACAGGGATTTGAGGCACTTCAGGAGCGGGACGGCACCGGCATCGCCGTCGTCGACCGCCCGCTGGACCGTGGGCTGGTCCAGGGCAATAAGGGAGAATTCAACCGCCACGAAGAATCCTGTGCCGGCGATGAGGAGCAGGCCGGCGGCCAGAAGGAGCCATTCCACTCAGCATCCCGCCTGACGGAAAGCGGCGGGACCTGCAGGAGGGGGCGTTTCGGGAATCGGGCCGGTTCGTCTGTAGGTGGCCCGTTCCGGCGGAGGGTGGTCGGCTGAGGCCGCCCCTCTTTCGGTACGGGGCGCGGCAGGGCCCGGCTCGGGCTGGTAATGGGCATTTGTTCGGGGTCTGCCGGCTCGGCGGGTGGACTGCGCAGCGGTCGTGGCAGACCTCCGCTTGCAGCCCCCAGGCCGGCACCTGGATTTACTGTCCATAAGGCTCACAGTTTACAGGAGCCCGTGGCCACGCCGGCCCTGCCGCGGCGGGGCCGTTAAATGGCCGCGGCGCCCTTATGGAGAGCACCGGTTCCGGGACACCGGACGTCACTTCATGATTTGGGTCACGCTTATTGGCAGTTAACGCGTGATGCTCACTAGACTTGCAAGGTCTGGGTTCAGAGGACGCAGAGACTGGTTCGAACGGAGTACTCAAGCACCGTGGGCCGGAGAGAAATCAAACTCATGGAAGAGGCGTATTTCAAGTGCCAGAGCAGCCTAGCCACCGTCTACCAGAGGAATTTGGCGGAAACGAGTGGCTCGTTGACGAACTGTACGAGCAGTACCAGAAGGACAAAAACGCAGTAGACGCCAAGTGGTGGCCGCTGTTTGAATCCTTTGACTCGGGCAGCCGTTCTTCTTCCAACGGAAATTCGGGGAACGCGGCCAACCCTCCCACCACGCAGATTCCGGTTGTCAAGGCAGCTCCTGCGGCTCCGGCAGCGTCGCCGGCCGCAGCTCCTGCCGCACCCGCCTCCGCACCTGTCCCGGCACCGGCGCCGGCAGCAGCCCCCGCGAAGAAGGCACCGGCCACCGTCGCCCGCGACGGCTCCAAGAAGACGGAAGCAGGCGGCGGCACTCCCCCGATTCCGGCGCAGCTGCCCAAGAACGTCAAGGCCCCCACGGCGCCCGAAGAGGACGTCGTCTCCGTCCTCCGCGGTCCCGCCAAGGCCATTGCCAGCAACATGGTGACCAGCCTCGAAGTACCCACGGCCACCAGCGTCCGGGCCATTCCCGCGAAGCTGCTGATCGACAACCGCGTGGTCATCAACTCCAACCTGGCCCGTGCACGCGGCGGCAAGGTCTCCTTCACCCACCTGATCGGCTATGCCGTGATCCGGGCACTCTCCCAGTTCCCGTCCATGAACGTCTACTACAACGAAGTGGACGGCAAGCCCGTCGCCGTTCAGCCGGCACACGTCAACTTCGGCATCGCGATCGACATGCCCAAGCCCGACGGCACCCGCCTCCTCATGGTTCCGAACATCAAGAAGGCCGAAACCCTGAACTTCTCGGAGTTCTGGCACACCTACGAGGACCTGATCAAGCGCGCCCGCAACGGCAAGCTCACAGCGGAAGACCATCAGGGCACCACCGTGTCGCTGACCAACCCGGGCGGCATCGGCACGGTGCACTCGGTGCCCCGCCTTTCCAAGGGCCAGGCCGCCATCATCGGCGTGGGCGCACTCGACTACCCGGCAGAATTCCAAGGCGCCAGCGAGAAGATCATTGCGCAGAACGCCATCAGCAAGGTCCTCACGCTCACGTCCACCTACGACCACCGCGTCATTCAGGGCGCCGGCAGCGGCGAGTTCCTGAAGCTGGTCCACTCGCTGCTGCTCGGCGCGCAGAACTTCTACGACGAGATCTTCGAGTCCCTCCGGATTCCGTACGAGCCCGTACGCTGGAGCGCCGACAAGCAGGTTGACCCGGCAGACGAGATCAACAAGGTTGCCCGGATCCAGCAGCTCATCCACTCCTACCGCGTCCGCGGCCACCTCATGGCGGACACGGACCCCCTGGAGTACGTCCAGCGCAAGCACCCGGACCTCGATGTCCTCACCTATGGCCTGACGCTCTGGGACCTGGACCGCGAATGGCCCACGGGCGGCTTCGGCGGCAAACCGAGCCTGAAGTTCCGCGACATCCTGGGCGTTCTCCGCGACGCCTACTGCCGTACCACCGGCATCGAGTACATGCACATCCAGGAGCCCGCCGAACGCAAGTGGTTCCAGGACCAGCTTGAGCACCCCTACTCCAAGCCCAGCCGCGAAGAGCAGCTCAGGATCGTCTCCAAGCTGAACGCCGCGGAGGCCTTCGAGACCTTCCTGCAGACCAAGTTCGTGGGCCAGAAGCGTTTCTCCCTCGAGGGCGGCGAGTCGCTGATCCCGCTGCTGGACGCAATCATGTCCGATGCCGCCGACGACGGCCTCGACGAGGTTGCCATCGGCATGGCACACCGCGGCCGCCTCAACGTGCTGACCAACATCGCCGGCAAAACCTACGCCCAGGTCTTCCGCGAATTTGAGGGCACGCAGGATCCGCGCTCGGTCCAAGGCTCCGGTGACGTCAAGTACCACCTGGGCACCGAAGGCACCTTCACCTCGGACAACGGCAAGGAGACCAAGGTCTACCTCGCCGCCAACCCGTCCCACCTTGAAGCCGTGGACCCGGTCCTCGAAGGCATCGTCCGCGCCAAGCAAGACCGCCTGGACCAGGGCGAGACCTTCCCCGTGCTGCCCATCATGGTGCACGGCGACGCAGCTTTCGCCGGCCAGGGCGTAGTTGCCGAAACACTGAACCTGTCCCAGCTGCGCGGCTACCGCACCGGCGGCACGATCCATATCGTGGTCAACAACCAGGTGGGCTTCACCACGGCTCCCTCCTCGTCGCGGTCCTCCACGTACTCCACCGACGTTGCGAAGATGATCCAGGCGCCGGTGTTCCACGTGAACGGTGACGATCCCGAGGCCGTGGTACGCATCGGCCAGCTCGCCTATGAGTTCCGCCAGCGGTTCCACAAGGACGTCGTCATCGACATGGTCTGCTACCGCCGCCGCGGCCACAACGAGGGCGACGACCCCTCGATGACCCAACCGCTGATGTACAACCTCATCGAGGCCAAGCGTTCGGTGCGCAAGCTGTACACCGAATCGCTGATCGGCCGCGGCGACATCACCGAGGAAGAAGCAGAGCAGCTGCTCCGCGACTACCAGGAGCGCTTGGAGCGGGTGTTCGCCGAAACCCACGCGGCACAGACATCTCCGATCCCGATCATCACGGCCGACTCCGCCGCGGTGTCGGACATCGAGCGCCCCATGGCACAGCAGTCCGATTCGAGCGTGAACGCCCCTGCCTCGACGGCCATCTCCGCGGAAACCCTTGCCCGGATCGGTAAGGCGCACGTCGAGGTCCCCGAAGGCTTCACCGTCCACGCCAAGCTCAAGCAATTGCTGGAGAAGCGCGAGCAGATGTCCCGCGAAGGCGGCATCGACTGGGGCTTCGGCGAAATCGCCGCATTCGGCTCGCTGATCATGGAAGGCGTCCCTGTCCGGCTCGCCGGCCAGGACTCCCGCCGCGGCACCTTCGTGCAGCGCCACGCCGTGTTCCACGATCGCGCGACCGGCAAGGAATGGCTGCCCTTGGGCAACCTCTCCGACGACCAGGCCAAGCTGTGGATCTACGACTCCCTGCTGTCCGAATACGCCGCCATGGGCTTCGAATACGGCTACTCCGTGGAGCGTCCCGACGCGCTGGTCCTCTGGGAGGCCCAGTTCGGCGACTTCGTCAACGGTGCACAGACCATCATCGATGAGTTCATCTCCTCCGCGGAACAGAAATGGGGTCAGCGTTCGTCGCTGGTACTCATGCTGCCCCACGGCTATGAGGGCCAGGGCCCGGACCACTCCTCAGCACGCATTGAGCGTTTCCTCCAGCTGTGCGCCGAGGAGAACATGATCGTGGCCAATCCCACGACGGCGGCCTCGCACTTCCACCTGCTGCGCCGCCAGGCCTACAGTCGCCCGCGAAAGCCGCTGATCATCTTCACGCCCAAGCAGCTTTTGCGTCTGAAGGCTGCAGCGTCCTCCGTGGAGGACTTCACCAGCGGCGCCTTCCGCCCCGTCATCGCTGAGCACGAGCAGCTGGCGGCGAACGCCGTCGAACGTGTCCTGCTGGTCTCCGGCCGCCTGTACTACGACCTGCTGTCCACCCGTCAGAAGACGGGCGACACCACCACGGCAATCATCCGCGTCGAGCAGCTCTACCCGCTGCCGCACGAGGAAATCGCCGCGGAACTGGCTAAGTACCCGAACGCCGAGGTCGTCTGGGCACAGGATGAGCCTGCCAACCAGGGCCCGTGGCCGTTCATCGGCCTCAACCTGCCGGACGCCCTCGACCGCAGGATCCGCCTGGTTTCGCGCCCCGCTTCGGCCTCCACGGCTGCCGGCTCGATGAAGCGGCACGCCGCTGAGCAGGACGTCCTGCTGAAGCAGGCATTCGCACGCAAGTAAGCACCAAGGCTGCCCGGCCGGACGTCGACCCATCAGACTCCGGCCGGGCAGTTGCCGTTTAATGGACAACACCGGTCAGGCCCCGGAAGTGAAGAGGTACGTGTGGAAGACAGGAAGCTGCGCATTGCAGCCGTAGGAGATGAACTGCTGGCCGGAATGGGAGACCCGCGCGCGCTCGGCTGGTTCGGGCGCGTGCTGGCCCGCACTCCCCAGGACGGCACAGCGGTGGAAAGCTACGCGCTGGCCTGCCCCGAGGAAGGCACCGAGGGCCTGGCCAGCCGCTGGCTTGACGAAGCGGGCCGGCGGTTCAGCGACCAGGCGGAGAACCGGTTGGTCATAGGCCTCTCCGGACGCGACATCGAGTTCGGTCTCTCCACCGCACGGAGCCGGCTCAACCTCGCCAATATCCTCGACTCAGCCTCGCAGAACCGCATAGAGGTCTTCGTCGTAGGCCCGCCGCCCACGCTCGACCCGGTGCGCAACCGGAGGCTGGATGAGCTTAATACGGCCTTCGCGGACGTCACCACCCGCCGGAAGCATCTCTACGTCGATACCTTCTCTCCCCTGCTGAACCATGAACAGTGGCGCCAGGACCTGGCAGCCAACGGCGGGGCGCCCGGCCAGGCGGGTTACGGGCTCATGGCCTGGCTGGTCCTGCACCGCGGCTGGTTCCAGTGGCTGGGCATGGACGCCCCGGAGTAGCACCCTTCGCGATATATCTTGATTGCCGGACCGCCCGGGGGTACCGTTGGAAGCCCAACACGATATATCGCCTTTGGAGGAGACGTGTCCGATCAGCAGTGGAGCATCACTAGCCCGCAGACCATCGATGTGGACGGTGTTTCGTCCCTGAAGCTGGGTATGGTCCGCGGCCGGTTTGATGTGGTCACACACGAGGACCCGGTGGCCCGGGTGGAGGTCTCGGACGTCCAGGGCGACCCCGTGGCTGTCTCTGTAACCGGTGGCCGGCTGGAAATCCGGCACCAGCTGCACGGTGCGCAGGGATGGCTTAAGAACCTGATGGGGGCGGTCGGCCACAACAGCGAGAACTCCGCCGTCATCAGCATTGCCCTCCCCGCCGGTGTGGACGTCGAGGCGGCCATCGTCAGCGGCGAGGGCCTGGTTTCCGGAACGACCGGCCACACCCGCCTGAACACGGTTTCCGGTTCGGTGGTGGCGGACGGCACCACGGGCCAGCTCGATGTCAACACCGTCAGCGGCGAGGTAGCGGCCCGCAACCATACCGGCGTACTGACCGCAAAGAACGTCTCCGGTGAAGTGACCGTTTCCGGGGAGCTGACGAATGTCAGGGCCAACACCGTCAGCGGCGGGCTCAGCTTCGATCTGTACGGCCACGCGCATGATTTCGGGGCGAACTCGGTTTCGGGAGACCTCACCATCCGGTTGCCGCACGACGTCGGCGTGGACGTTATCGCCAAATCGGCCAGCGGCGCGGTGGTCATCGACAACCAGCGCTTCCCGCACCTCGCGGGAACGGTGGAGACCATCGCGGGCCCGGACCGGCAGCTGATGCTGCTGCGGACCAACTCGGTTTCCGGTGCAACGTCCGTATTTCATCGACCCGCGCCGGAAGACGCGGAAGCAGGCCGCTGATGCCTCCCGTGTTCGCGCACGGAGCACTCCGCCTTTATCTCCTGGCCCTGCTTGAGTCGGGTCCCAAACATGGATACGAGCTGATCAAGGCACTCAAGGAGCGTTTTGGCGGCACTTACTCCCCGAGTGCGGGGACCATCTACCCGCGCCTGGGCAAGCTGGAGGCAGAGGGCCTGGTGGCCACTGAAGCCGCGGGCCGCCGGACGAACTACCGCATAACCGCTGCCGGTCTGGCTGAACTGGAGCGCCGGCGCGACGAGCTGGCCGCCGTCGAAAACGACATCTCCGCGTCGGTGCGGCGGTTGGCCGACACCCTGCGCGAAGACATCCGCAGCAACATGCGCGGCCTGCGGGCGGACCTCGTGGCCACGGCCGAGGCGGCCAGGCTTGCAGCCCACTCCGCCGCCCAGTCGGCTGATATGCGCATGCCCGGTGGCCGCATGCCCCCGCAGGCTGCTCGGCCACTGAAGGATGCCGAGGCCCTGCTGCAGGACTTCCGCGACGGAATCCGCGCTGAACTGCGGCTTCGCTCCCGGGACCGGCCCCTCAGCCCGGCCGCCCTTGAAACGCTGCGGACGGTCCTGGACCAGGCCGGCGCCGCCATCCGCACCGCACTGGATGCGTAGCCGTACCTGCGGTTCCGGTTCGCGGGCACCCTGCGGATGTGGGAGACTTGAGGGCAGCTCTTTTGAGTACCAACATTAAGGAGGCCAGCTATGAGCAAGCGTGCACGCAAGCGTCGTGACCGTAAGCGTGGCGGCGCGAACCACGGGAAGCGCCCCAACACCTAGGCACACGCCAGGTAACTTGGTTACAGCAAAGGACCCCGGAAACCTCTCGGTTTCCGGGGTCCTTTCTGTGTCCGGGGCTTGTGCACCCGGGGACGGGCAGCCGCCCCGGCAGCTATGCGCCGACCGACCGGATGGAGTGGATCCGGTCAAGGATCGCGTTCTTCAGGTTCTCCGGTGCGGCCTCCGTGCAGGAACGCTTGACCACTTTGCGGATGACGCATTCGAGGTCGTACTGCTCACTGCACTCCGGGCACTCGTCGAGGTGCGTCTTGATCTCCGTGAGGTCCTCCCGGGTGAGTGCGCCGTCGAGGTACTCGTAGATCCGCTGCATCCTGGTGTCGTCGCAATCGCCCAATCCCTGGCAGTCGCTCATTTTCCGCTCTCCTGTTGTGTGCTTCCTGCCGCGTCCTTTGGATCGGCGGCGGCCGTAAATCCGCGCTCGGCGGCGTATTCCGCGAGCATGTCCCGCAACATTTTCCGGCCGCGGTGGAGCCGGGACATCACCGTACCGATGGGGGTGTTCATGATGTCGGAAATTTCCTTGTACGCAAATCCCTCGACATCCGCGAAGTACACGGCAAGCCGGAACTCCTCCGGAATCTCCTGCAGCGCACGCTTCACGTCCGAATCCGGAAGGTGGTCCAGAGCCTCGGCTTCCGCGGACCTGAGGCCGCTGGAGGTGTGGGACTCCGCCCGCGCCAGCTGCCAGTCCTCGATGGTGTCCGAGTTCGACTGCAGCGGCTCGCGCTGGCGCTTCCGGTAAAGATTGATGTAGGTGTTCGTGAGGATCCGGTACAGCCAGGCCTTGAGGTTTGTCCCGGGCTTGTACTGGTGGAACGCCGAAAATGCCTTGGTATAAGCCTCCTGCACCAGGTCCTCGGCGTCCGACGGGTTCCGGGCCATCCGCATGGCGGCTGAGTACAGCTGGTCCACGTACTGCATGGCATCCCGCTCGAACCGGGCCCGCCGTTCTTCAGCTGACTCCGCGGCGACGTCCACCAGCTCTTCCGTGGCGGCCACAGCTGGCCCCGCCGCGGCGCTGGCCGGGACGGAGGATTCCTCGTAGGTGGCCGGAACGGCCGGATCCAGGGTGCTCATTGCCCTCAAGTCTACTGTCAGGGCGCGCCCCGCCGGCGTGCCATACTCCGGCGGATCGGACAGCAATGCGTCCGTCTCCACCGGACCTGGCGCGGAGACGAAATCCGTTACGCTTCCCAAGGCCACCCCGTTCCTGTCTTCCACCGCAGGCTGCGGCCGCCAGCGCGTGCGCGCGAACGCGTGCGGGCGCCGGCAGTTGCTGCCTGGAATGTGTCCGTGCTTTTGTGCGGCCCTGCGGATGCGGACCTGCTTTACGTAACCCCGCGCCTTGGGCAAATATTCCCCAAAAGTGCAAGACTAGAACGGACTCCCCCGCTCCGATGCGGCTCGTCCATCCAGGAGGAAATCCATGTCCGTTATCCGCACGCTTGCACGGCCCATGCTGGCCTCCAGTTTTGTCCTGGCCGGAATGGACAAGCTCAAGAATTCCGACGACACCGCCCAGCAGCTCTCTCCGCTGCTCCGCAAGGCCGCCGCTGCCCTGCCCTTCCAGGCTGATGAGAAGGCCCTGGCCCGCGTCATTGGCGGCACCCAGGTTGGCGCGGGCATCCTGTTTGGGCTGGGGAAGTTCTCCCGCCTCTCCGCCGGCGTGCTGACGGTGGTATCGCTCCTGAACACCTTCGTGGAATGGCGCAGCGCCGACATCAGCAGCAAGGAGGGCCGCGAGCACCGGCGCACCCAGCTCCTGAAGAATCTCTCGCTCAGCGGCGGCGCGCTGCTGGCTTCAGTGGACACCGCGGGCAAGCCCGGGCTGGCATGGCGCGCGGAGCACCTCGCCGCGGATGCACGCAGGACAACCAACAAAAAGATCCACAAGGCCGACAAAGCCGTTCGCCGTGCCGTCGGGCACGCCACGGGGGCATAAAGCCGAATGACCGCAGCACCCGCAGCACCGGCCGGCACCGGAGCACTCCCCCACTGGCCCGCACCGTTCGCATCGCGGCCTGTCAACGCCACCGTCCAGGTCCCTGGCTCCAAGTCGCTGACCAACCGGTATCTGGTGCTTGCCGCACTGGCTGACGGCCCGTCCCGCCTGCGCGCACCCCTGCATTCCAGGGATTCGGCCCTGATGATCGACGCCCTGCGCCAGCTGGGGGCCACCATCACCGAGGTTCCGGGTGATGGGGCATTCGGGCCGGACCTCGAGGTCATTCCGGCCCGTGCCGGCGCGCCGGCTGCGGACGCGGCCATCGACTGCGGCCTGGCCGGCACGGTGATGCGGTTCGTCCCGCCGCTCGCAGCGCTCCGGAACGGCACCAGCGTGTTTGACGGCGATCCCCACGCGCGCAAGCGGCCCATGGGAACGATCATCGAGGCCCTGTTGGGGCTGGGCGTGGCGGTTACCGCAGAAGGCGGGGGCACGCCGTCGTCCCTTCCGTTCGTGGTGGAAGGCACCGGGGAAGTCCGCGGCGGGCACCTCGTGATCGACGCCAGCGCGTCCTCCCAGTTTGTTTCCGCCCTGCTGCTGGTGGGCGCCCGTTTCACCGAGGGACTGCATCTGGAACACGCCGGCGCCACGGTTCCGAGCCTGGACCACATCAACATGACCGTCGCCGTTCTCCGCGGCGCCGGAGTGCAGGTGGATGATTCCAAGCCCAACCACTGGGTGGTGCAACCCGGGCCCATCCGCGCCTTCGACCAGCGGATCGAGCAGGACCTTTCCAACGCGGGGCCGTTCCTGGCCGCGGCCCTGGCCACGGGCGGAACCGTGCGGATCCCGGACTGGCCCGAACAGACGCAACAGGTGGGCGACCTGTGGCGCAGCATCCTCGCTGAGCTGGGGGCGGACGTCACCCTCCGCGACGGCACGCTGACGGTCACCGGCGGTCCGGAGATCAAGGGCGGCGATTTTGCCGACACCAGCGAACTGGCCCCCACCGTGGCGGCGTTGTGCGCCCTTGCCTCCGGGCCATCCCGGCTGAGCGGTATCGCGCACCTGCGCGGCCACGAAACGGACCGGCTCGCCGCGCTCGTTACTGAAATCAACCGGCTGGGCGGCGACGCCGAGGAGACCAGCGACGGGCTGATGATCCGCCCCGCTCCGCTGCGCGCCGGCGTCGTGCACACTTATGCGGACCACCGGATGGCCACCGCGGGCGCCATCCTGGGCCTTGCCGTCCACGGAGTTGAGGTGGAGGATATCGCCACCACTGGCAAGACGATGCCGGACTTCCCCAGGCTCTGGTCCGAGATGCTCGCGCAAGGGGCGGAGGGTTCGGGCAGTGGCTCGGAGCACTGACTCCTGGGATGAGTCGGATGTCCGCATCCGGCCCAGCAAGAAAGGCTCCCGGCCGCGCACCAAGGACCGGCCCAGCCACGACGACGCTGTCACGGGGCGCATCATCACGGTGGACCGGGGTCGCTATACGGCCGTTGTGGACGAGGATTCCCCGTCCGAGCGCGTGGTCGTCGCGGCCCGGGCGCGTGAACTGCGGCGCTCCCCGGTGGTTGCCGGCGACTTCGTTTCGCTGGTGGGTGACGTTTCCGGCGAGCCCGATACGCTGGCGCGCCTGGTGAAGATCCAGGACCGCCGCACCCTGCTGCGCCGCAGCGCCGACGACACCGACCCTATTGAGCGCGCAGTGGTGGCCAACGCGGACCAGCTGGTCATCGTTGTCGCCGCGGCCAACCCGGAGCCGCGCACCGGGTTCATCGACCGCGCCCTGGTGGCAGCGTACGACGCCGGCATCGAGCCGATCCTGCTGGTTACCAAAGCGGACGTCAGGGATCCTGCGGAGCTCCTTTCGAACTACACGCACCTTGAGTTCCCCGTCATCATCAGCCGGACGGCCGACGACCGCGCCTCGGGAATCGACGCCCGCTCCGACGACGGCCTATCCGCCCGGCTGGACAGCGGCGCCGTCGCCCGGCTGCGGGCCCATCTGGACGGCAAGGTCACCGTGATGCTGGGCCATTCCGGCGTGGGCAAGTCCACCATGGTCAACGCCCTGACCGGGGCGGAACGCGCGACGGGCGGCGTCAATGCGGTCACGGGCCGCGGCCGCCACACCTCCTCGTCCGCGCTGGCCCTCCGGCTTGCAGAGGCTCCCCCTGGCAGCTGGATCATTGACACCCCCGGCATCCGCTCGTTCGGGCTCGCCCACGTGGACCCCGACCGGATCCTGCGTTCCTTTCCGGATCTCTCCCCCGGGATCGAGGACTGCGAGCGGGGCTGCAAGCACACCGCCGCCGCCGTGGACTGCGGGCTCGATGCGTGGGTCAACGACGGGCACGCAGGACCCACCGGGCCCGCCCGGCTGGCATCCCTGCGCCGTCTGCTCGGTGCGGATCCGCGCAACGAGGCGCAGGAAGCCAAGGAACTCGGAAGCGTCACCTGACACCCGATCTCCCAGCAGATCCGCGCGCAGACGGTAGTTTGGAACTATGATCCAACCCGCTTCGAGCTATAACGATGACCTGCGCCTGGCCCATGTCCTGGCCGACTCCGTGGATGACCAGACCATGAGCCGCTTCAAGGCCCTCGATCTCCATGTGGAGACCAAGCCGGACCTAACGCCGGTCACCGACGCGGACAAGGCCGCCGAGGAGGCCATCCGCGGCCAGCTCTCCCGTTCCCGGCCACGCGACGCCGTGCTCGGCGAGGAATTCGGCAGCACCGGCCATGGTTCGCGCCGGTGGATCATCGACCCCATCGACGGGACGAAGAACTTTGTCCGCGGCGTGCCGGTCTGGGCCACCCTCATCGCCCTCGTGGACGAGGGTGAACCGGTGGTTGGTGTGGTGAGCGCTCCCGCCCTGGGCAAGCGCTGGTGGGGTGCCAAGGGCATGGGTTCCTACACCGGCCGGTCCCTGGCGGCAGCAAGCCGGCTCCGGGTCTCCAACGTCTCCAATCTGGCGGACGCGTCGCTGTCCTACTCGAGCCTGGGCGGCTGGAAGGAGCGGGGCAACCTCGACGAGTTCCTGGGCCTGACCGAGGACGTCTGGCGCACCCGGGCCTTCGGGGACTTCTGGTCGTACTGCATGGTGGCGGAGGGTTCCGTGGACATTGCCTGCGAGCCGGAACTGAACCTTTATGACATGGCCGCGCTGGTGCCCATCGTGGTGGAAGCCGGTGGCCGCTTCACCTCACTGGAAGGCCAGGACGGGCCCTTCGGCGGGAATGCCCTGGCCACCAACTCCATCCTGCACACCGAAGTACTGCACCGGCTCAACCCCTACCTGGACGACCTCCTGTAGGCCGCCGGACTCTCCGGACCGAAGATTACGACGACGGGCGCCGCGAACGGAGTCGTCCGTCGTCGTAATCTTCGCCGAAACACGCCTTTGGCAGCTGGGCGTAACAAAGGCCTTAACATTTCGCTCCGCTTCAGCCTTGCCCGCTGGAATGTCCTACGCTCTTAATCAGGTCACGAGTGCCAGCGCTAAACCCCGGTTTGCTGGCCGGCAACCCTCCATTCGCGGTGGGGTGCCCCGGGTGACGACCAGGCCGGTCCGGAGCGGATGCGGCAAGCGCGGATTCCCTGTTTGTGGAGTCCTTTCCCAGTGAGGTCTCTGTGACAACTGCCACTGTCGCCCCCGCCGTTGCGGCCCCGCCTGCCGATTCCATTGCCGCCGCCGCAGCCCGTCCGCTGGCTGCCGTCACCGGCGCGGAAATCCAGGCGCCCCTGATCACCGGCGGTCACGTCCGCTATGCCAACCTGGACTATGGCGCCTCCGCCCCCGCGCTTTCGGTGGTGTCGGCCTACCTGAACGAAATCCTGCCGTATTACGCCAGCGTGCACCGCGGCGCCGGCTACGCGTCCCAGATCAGTACGTCCGTGTACGAAAACGCCCGGGACATCGTCCGCGACTTCGTGGGCGGACGGCCGGACGATTCCGTCATTTTCACCCGCAACACCACGGATTCGCTCAACCTGCTGGCCGGCTGCCTGCCCGTAGCCGACGGCCGCCCGGCCGGCGATGTCCTGTACCTGGATATCGAGCACCACGCCAACCTGCTGCCGTGGCAGGGCGTCCCGCACCGAAGCATCGTGGCAGCGGACACCATCGCCGACACCCTGGACGCAGTCCGCGCCGAGCTGGAGCAAGGTGGCGTTATCCTGCTGGCAGTCACCGGAGCGTCCAATGTCACCGGGGAAATCCTGCCGGTGCGCGCCCTTGCGGCACTCGCCCACCAGTATGGCGCCAGGATCGTGGTTGATGCCGCCCAGCTCGCACCGCACCGTCGGATTGACATCACAGCAGACGACGTCGACTACCTCGCCTTCTCGGGGCACAAGCTCTACGCGCCCTTCGGCGCTGGGGTGCTGGTAGGCCGTCCCGATTGGCTGGACGCGGGCGTCCCGCACCTTGCCGGCGGCGGCGCCGTCAAGGAAGCACGGCTCGACGGCGTCCGCTGGGCCACCGGACCGGCCCGCCATGAGGGTGGCTCGCCTAACGTCCTCGGAGCCGCCACCCTCGCGCGCGCCACCCAGGTCATCGCCGGGCTGGACCAGGAGCGCTGGCACGCCCATGAGTCAGCCGTCCGGTCTTTCCTGGTGGAGGGCCTCCAGCAGATCAGCGGCGTGACGGTGCACCAGATCTTCAAGGACACCAACCCGGAAACGGACACCATCGGCGTGGTGAACTTCTCGGTGGAGGGCTACGACGCCGGACTCGTGGCGGCCTACCTGTCCGCCGAGCACGGCGTGGGCCTGCGCGACGGCCGGTTCTGCGCCCACCCGCTGCTCAAGCGGCTGGGACTGCCGTCGGGGTCGCTGCGGGCCAGCTTCGGCGTGGGTTCCCGGCTGGAGGACGCGCAGCGCCTGCTGGCGGGAATCGAAGCACTCAAGACCACCGGGCTGGGCTGGGACTACGTGGTGGACGCCGGCCGCTGGGTGCCGGCGAACGACACCCGGACCTACCCGCACTGGGCGCCGAACACCCCCGGCACCGCCGGCGCGGCTCCCTGCACCGACAGCTGAGGGCACCGGCACCCAAGGCGCTGAGCCACCGGTCCATACTGTAAATTCGAAAGAACCCGCAAGGCATGGACTGAAGGAGGCCGCACGTGGTTCGGGGTGGCCCCAAGATGGATCACGGGCGGCGCCGGGAGCTGGGCAGCAGCTTCCGCTCCGGCGGCAGCCACTACCAGCGCGTGCGGCCCGGGTATCCGCAGGACTCCGCCGATTGGCTGGTCCCTCCCGGAGCAAGGGATGCGCTGGACGTAGGCGCAGGGACCGGAAAGTTCACCGCGCTGCTCCTGGACCGTGGCCTCAAGGTGACGGCCATCGATCCGTCCGCGGACATGCTGGCCCAACTGCAGCTCCACTGCCCTGCTGCCACGGCTGTGGCGGGGACTGCGGAGGCGACCGGCCTTCCTGAAGCGGCGTTCGACGTCGTCACTGTGGCCCAGGCATGGCACTGGTGCGATCCGCTCGCGGCAAGCACCGAACTGGCGCGCGTGCTGCGGCCCGGCGGCACCCTGGGACTCGTGTGGAACCAGTTGGACACGTCGGTGCCGTGGGTGCACCGCCTGTCCCGGATCATGCACGCCGGCGATGTCTACAAACCTGATTTCCGGCCGGTGGTTGGACCGGAATTCACAGGGCTCGAGGGGCATCTCACGCACTGGCAGGACACCGTAACCACCGAGGACCTGATGGAGCTGGCCAAATCACGCAGCTATTACCTTCGGGCAGGCGAGGCAACCCGCGCCAAGGTGCTGGCCAACCTGGACTGGTACCTGCATGACCATCTGGGCCACGCAACCGGGCTTGACCTGAAGCTGCCGTACCTGACGCTCTCATGGCGCGCAGCGAAGGCTTGAACCCACCATGCTGTGCCGCCCCGGACCCGGTAGGCTTGAGCTGTGAAGACCAGCGCGCCCTCCTCCTCCATCGAGGACTACGTTAAGGTCATCTACTCCTTCACGGAGTGGCAGGACAAGGCCATCACTTCCTCGCAGCTTGCGCAGCGTCTGGGTGTCGCAAATTCCTCGGTATCCGAGATGGTCCGCAAGCTCAAGGACCAGGGCCTGGTGGACCATAAGCCCTACAGCGCCATCACCCTGACTGATGCCGGGCTACGGCTCGCGCTGGCCATGGTGCGGCGGCACCGGCTGATCGAGACCTACCTCGTGCAGCAACTCGGCTACAGCTGGGACGAAGTCCACGACGAAGCTGAACTGCTGGAGCACGCAGTCTCCGACACATTCATCGAACGGGTCTCAGCGAAGCTGGGCCATCCCCTGCGGGACCCGCACGGTGACCCGATCCCCTCAGCCGACGGTCAGGTCTTGGTGCCGCGGGCCCACCTCATGGGCGAACTCGATGAGGGGCACACCGGCAGGATCACCAGGATCAGCGACGACAACCCGGACCTCCTTCGGTATCTGTCCGCGGAACATATCGACCTCGACGACGAAGTTGAAGTGGTGGGCCGTCGCCCGTTCGGCGGCGCCCTGGTGGTGCGCATCCGCAATGCAGGCCGGAGCAGGGACTACGACTTCGCCGAGGAGATCACCTCAGCACTCTGGGTCCACACGGACCACCCGCACCCCGGCTGCCTCCTGGGTGACGGCTGACGTGTGGCGCGCCTGGCTGGCCGTGGCTGCCGGCGGCTTCATCGGCACGGAACTCCGGTACGGCCTGGGACTGGCTTTTCCTGAAGGGCCGGGCGCCATTCCGTGGACGACACTCCTTATTAACGTTGCAGGAAGCTTTGTCCTCGCCTCGCTGACCACCATCTGGATTGCCCGGCCGCAGACCGCCTTCTGGCTGCGCGCAGGCTTGGGTCCCGGGCTGCTGGGCTCCTTCACCACGTTTTCCGCCGTCATGTTCTCCACCGACCAGCTGCTGCGGGCCGGTGAACACCGGGCGTGGCTGCTGTACCTGGCGCTGTCGCTGGCGTTCGGCCTCGCCGCCGCGGGCGCCGGCTGGCGCGTGGGCCGGATGATGGCGCGTCCTGCGGAAGTTGTGCCATGACGGCGCTGCTGGTGGGTCTTTTCGGGATGGCGGGCGCCCTGCTGCGGTTCGCTGTGGACAGCTGGTTTGCCCACCACAGCGCACGCCGCAGCGTCCGTGGGCCCGGCGGATCCGGGCGGCTTCACTGGCCGTGGGCTACCCTGCTGGTCAATGTGGCCGGGTGCTTCCTGATCGGACTGACGTATGCCGCCACGGAGGGCGCGGCCATGTCACCCGAGTGGCGAACCGCCGCCGCAACAGGCCTTGCCGGCGGGCTGACGACATTCAGCTCCTGGACCACCGCCACCGTGCGGCTGTTTAGCGAGGCCCGGTTTAGCGCGGGTGCGATGAACGTGGCCACCAACCTGGTGCTGGGATTTGCGGCGGCGGCTGCGGGAGCTGCACTGGTGACCTGACCGCTGTGCGCCTGCTGACTGCCACGATTCGACTGCGCCTGTAGGCGATTTGGTGCCCTCCCGTATGGTGGACAGTGATGATGAGCAGACGTGACGCGGCAATTGCCCTGGACATACCCCTCGAAATGGCGCAGCGCCACGGCCTGCCCAAGTGGATGGCCGAGGAAGAACTTGCTGCCCTGCTGGACAACCCGCCGCCATGGCTGGTTCAGTCGCGGGCCAACCGTACCGGCAAACGCCCCGTGTGGGTACACCTGGTGTGCGCCGTCTGCGGCTATGAGGAGGCAGCCCGGCCAAAGAAATGGTGGCCGGATTTCAGCTTCGTTGCCTGCGAACACCACACCAAGCAGGAAGTGCCGCCACGCCCCGCGGGTGCCGTCCGGAGCGAGTTCGAAGGTGTTGGCACGCGCTTCATCGGTGTCGTCGATGTTCTGACGCCGTAACCGGTGGGGTTCCGACGCGCAAAACCGCTGTCGACGCGGATGTGCGGATTCGCACCCCATATACGGGGTACGTCAGCGCACCCCCGTGTCGACGACCAATATGCGCGTCGAAAGCGGAGCGTGGCCGGGGCACACAAAAGCCCCGGTCCGAAGACCGGGGCTTTTCACAAAAGTGGAGATGGGGGTGTCTAGTTTCACGACATAGTTCTCACATGAGTCGGGACATCGTTCCCAGTTGATGCTTCACCGGTGAGTCGGGACATCGTTCACACCCT
>NZ_JBIVQF010000010.1:0-147693 GCF_044755045.1 Pseudarthrobacter sp. NPDC092419 | reverse complement strand
CAGAACATCCGGACAAAGAAAAACACCCCGGTCCGAAGACCGGGGTGTAACCGATGACCCGACTCATCCGTGAAGGATGTCTCGACTCATCACAAAAGTGGAGATGGGGGGAATTGAACCCCCGTCCGATGTCGTGTTGTCAGGGCTTCTCCGGGCGCAGTTTGCGTCGGATTTTCTCGGCCCCAGCCATGCTGCAAACAGCTGGCTGATCCGGGCCCAGTCACCTAAGAGTCCCGTTCACCCCGATGACGAGGGTAAACAGCAGTGGCTATCTAAATGACGCCAGGAACCGGGGCGATAGCAACCCCGGGCTGACGGACTGTCTTACTGCTTAGGCAGCAAGAGCGAAGTCAGTGCGCTTAGATTCGGCACTTATTGGTTTGCAGACAGCGTTAACGAGATAATTCTGCATCCTCGGCCCGCTTCACCTGTCGCGACTAACATCGTCGAAACCGATCATCCCCGTATTTTGTTACCAAACCGGCAGGCACGCCCGCCGGACTATCCATAATAACGCATGTCCCTGGCAAATCATTCCCGGTCGCGCGGGAGCGTCAGCGGCGGCGGTTGCGCTCCCGCATTTCACGCTGGGCTTCGCGGTTGTCCTGCTGCTCACGCAGTGTCTGGCGCTTGTCGTATTCCCGCTTACCGCGGGCTACCCCGATCTCCACCTTGGCACGGCCGTCAACGAAGTACAGCTGCAGCGGGACCACCGTGTACCCGGATTCGCGGATCTTGTGGGCGATCTTATTGAGCTCCTCGCGGTGCAGCAGCAGCTTGCGCCGCCGGCGTGCCGCATGGTTGGTCCAGCTGCCCTGGTTGTACTCGGGGATATGGATGGCCTCCATCCACAGCTCGTCGTTGTAGAACGTGCAGAAGCCATCCACCATGGAGGCGTGCCCCTCGCGCAGGGACTTCACCTCGGTGCCCATGAGGGCGATACCGGCCTCATAGGTATCCAGCACATGGTAGTCGTGCCGGGCCTTGCGGTTGGTGGCCACCACTTTCCGGCCACTTTCTTTAGGCACGGGCGTACTCCTCATTCCAAGAATCCTTTGGCCTCCCGGCCTGCCGGCCGCGGAGTCCTACCAGTGTACGGCAGGCCAAAGCCCGGCTCAGAGCAGTCCCATCGGGTCAACGGCGGAACCGTTCAGCCACGTTTCAAAGTGGGCGTGACAGCCGGTGGAGTTGCCTGTGTTGCCCGAGTAGGCAATGAGCTGCCCTTGGGAAACCCGCTGGCCGTCCGAGACGACGACGCTGGCGTTGTGGTAAACGATGGTGGTCAGGGTATTGCCCTGCACAACGCCATGGGAGATCTTGACCCGCCAGCCGCCGCCGTCGGCCGAATTCCAACCGGAACTGAAGACTTCGCCAGCCGCCGGCGCATAGACGGGTGTGCCGCAGGCAGCGCCGAAGTCGATGCCGGTATGCATATAACCGCCGGTGCCATAGAAGTCGATGGTGCCCGGCGGCGTGGCACGCCAACCGAAACCTGAAGTGATCGGCACTCCTCCGGAGAAGGGGTGCCGGAGTCCAAAGGCCGACGGCGATCCCACCGGCGGAACGAACGGCTGCGACGGGGGCGGCGGCTGGTTCCTCGCTGCCGCGGCGGCCGCGGCAGCGGCGGCAGCAGCAGCAGCCCGCCGACGCTGTTCGGCCAACCACGCCTCGCGAAGCCGGCGGTCGCGTTCCTTGATCTCGGAGGCAACGGCAACCTGGCTCGCTTTCACACCCGCCAACTGGGTCTGGATGGCAGGTTTCGCTGCCTGCAGTTCCTTGTTGAGCCGGGAGGTGTCGGCAATAAGCTTGTCCACCTTGGACTTCTTTGCCGCGGCTTCATCCCGGGCAGCCTTCTCGCGGACCAGGGCAGCATCAGCCTTCGCTTTGAGGTCCTTGATCTCCGCTTCCACGGCCTGGAGGCGGGCCTGGGAGTTCACGTTGGTGGCATTCTGCTGGGAGAGCTTGTCCATGGCGGCGTTCTGGCTGCGCATAGCCTGGTCTGCCAGGTCCATGGTCTCCGTCAGGCTGGAGCCGCTGTTGGAACCGAAGAAGAGCGACAGGTTGGACGGCACGCCGCCGGATTTGTAAGCCTGGGTGGCGATCTGGCCTATCAGCTTCTTGGTGTCGGCGATCTTCTTCTTGTCGGTTTCCAGCTGCTGGGTGATCTTGGCCTTGTTCTGCTGAGCCATGTCCACGCGGGCGGACAGGGCTTCCACTTCCTTGACGGCTCCGGCCACCCTGCCTTGGGCCTCGAGGAGGGCCTGCTGCGCTCCGGGGAGCTGGCCCTGGTAAATCACCAGGTCGCCTGCAGCCTTGGCGATGCGGGCGTCCACGAACTCCAGCGACTGCTGCACGCGGGCCGCTTCTGCGTTGAGGGCCGCCTGCTTGTCTTCGAGTTCGTCGGCGAACGCCACGGGGGCCGAGGAAGCGAGTCCTGCGGCCAAGACCACGGCAAGGACACCGCTCATCAGCCCGGTTCTCTGCGCACGCGCGCGGCCACCCCAGCCGGGGCGGCCGCTCTTTATTTGGTCCATGGCATTCATAGGTATTCCTTGTTCGGCTTGCATTAGCTTAGACGCGCAAGTATCGGCGTAGGGTCAAGAGTGACGAAATTCCAGCCAAGGATCCGCCAAGGATTATCAAGGCAGGTGCAAGGATCAGGGTCTGACTGGACGAGATGAACGCCGTGTCCGGGTACTGCCGGGACATGAAGTCGCCCAGGAAGAAGTGGGCCACAGCCCAGAGCGTCCCGGAGGCCAGCGTCGCACCAATGACCGCGGCGATGACGCCCTCCAGGATAAACGGCAGCTGGATAACGGTCTTGGAGGCACCCACCAGGCGCATAATTCCGGTTTCGCGGCGGCGGCTGAAAGCGGACAGCCTGATAGTGGTGGCGATCAGCAGGATGGCACAAACAATCATGACGCCGGCGATGCCCACGGCAACAAGGGAAGCGCCGTTCATCACCGAGAAGAGCCGCTCCAGCAGCTGGCGCTGGTCAATGACGGTCTCTACACCGGGCTGGGAGGAGAACGTCTCGCTGATGATCTGGTACTTCTCCGGGTCTTTCATGTTGATCCGGAAGGAGGCGGGGAGTTGTTCCGGCGTGACGGAGTCCACGATGGGCGAGTTCGAGAACTGGTCCTTGAAGTGCTTGTAGGCCTCTTCCTGGGACTCGAACTGGAAGTCGTTGATGTACTGGCTGACCGCTGGCGATTCGAGCAGGGCGTTCAGGTTCTCCTGCTGCTCGGCGGTGACGGACCCCCCGGAGCAGCCCGCCGCCGTCGAACCTTCCCCGCAGAGGAAGATGGCCACCTGGACTTTGTCGTACCAGTAGCCCTTCATCTGGTTGATCTGCATCTGCAGCATGCCGGCCGCGCCCACGAACGTCAGGGACACGAAGGTCACCAGAATGACGGAGACCACCATGGACAGGTTCCGGCGCAGGCCGCTGCCGATCTCGGAAAGAATGAATGCGAGCCTCACCGCTGTGCCTCGCTTTCGGCACCATTGCCCGGAAGGCCGCCGTCGGGCGTTTCCCTGCCGCTGGCATCCTTAAGGCGCCTGGACTGTCCGACGACCGGGATCAACGAGGTGTACAGAGCCTTGGCTTCGTCGCGGATCACCACGCCGTTCTTGAGTTCCACCACCCGTTTGCGCATCTCATTGACGATGTCGTCGTCGTGCGTCGCCATCACCACGGTGGTGCCGTTCTGGTTGATCTTGTCCAGGATGCCCATGATGCCCATGGACGTGGTGGGGTCCAGGTTTCCGGTGGGCTCGTCGGCGAGGAGGATCCCCGGGCGGTTCACCACCGCGCGGGCAATGGCGACGCGCTGCTGCTCGCCGCCGGAGAGTTCGTGCGGCATGCGGTGTTCCTTGCCTTCGAGGCCCACTGTTTTGAGCACCTCGGGCACGGTATCCCTGATGACGCTGCGGCTCTTGCCGATGACCTGCATGGCGAACGCGACGTTGGCGAAGACGTTTTTCTGCGGCAGCAGGCGGAAGTCCTGAAAGACGACGCCGATGCCGCGGCGGAGGCGCGGCACCCGCCAGCTCGAAATCTTGGCGACGTTCTGGCCGGCCACGTAGACAGCACCGGATGTTGCGCGGTCCTCTTTCAGGACGAGCCGCAGGAAGGTCGATTTCCCTGAGCCGGATGCGCCGACGAGGAAGGCAAACTCGCCCCGCTCAATCTCAAGGCTGACAGAGTCCAGCGCTGGCCGGGCTTTTTGGTCGTAGACCTTGGTGACATTTTCGAATCGGATCATGGCCCTAAGTACCCTGCAGCGGCTGGGCCTGGGACAGCACAGATCTGCAGCCGGTGCACGGGTTTTCGTTGGGGGAAGTAGGGCCCCGGCCTTTCGACTATACGCAGGGCATACGGCCTCTTCGCGGGGTTTGGGGCGGTGTGTCGCCGGATCGGGGGGCCGCAGCCGCCGGGCACGCAGCGGCAGCGGACGTGCCTTTGCCTACTTTTCGGCGTTGCGGTTATCGGTACGCCAGCGGATGCCCGCATCGATGAAATCGTCGATTTCGCCGTCGAACACCGCAGAGGTGTTGCCGACTTCGTGCTCGGTGCGGAGGTCCTTCACCATCTGGTAGGGGTTGAGGACGTAGGAACGCATCTGATCACCCCAGGAGGCCTTCACATCCCCGGCCAGCGCCTTCTTTTCGGCGTCTTCCTGTTCCTTCTTGAGCAGGAGGAGCCGTGACTGGAGGACACGCATGGCCGCCGCACGGTTTTGCAGCTGCGACTTCTCGTTCTGCATGGACACTACGGTGCCGGTGGGAATGTGCGTGAGGCGCACCGCGGAGTCTGTCGTGTTGACGGACTGGCCGCCGGGGCCCGAGGACCGGAAGACGTCCACCCGAATCTCATTGTCCGGAATCTCGATGGAGTCCGTCTGCTCGATCAGTGGAATGACTTCCACAGCGGCGAACGAGGTCTGGCGGCGGCCCTGGTTGTCGAAGGGGCTGATGCGGACCAGCCGGTGCGTTCCGGCTTCGACGCTCAAAGTGCCGAAAGCGTAGGGGGCCTTGACCTCGAAGGTGGCGGACTTGAGCCCGGCTTCTTCGGCGTAGGACGTGTCCATCACCGTGGTGGGGTAACCGTGGCGTTCTGCCCAGCGCAGGTACATGCGCAGCAGCATCTCCGCGAAATCGGCGGCATCCACGCCACCGGCCCCCGCCCGGATGGATACAACGGCTTCACGTTCGTCGTACTCGCCGGAGAGCAGGGTCACCACTTCCAAGTCCTTGAGGGCCTTTCGGATGGATTCCAGTTCCGCGGCCGCCTCCCCCATGGAATCCGCGTCGTCTTCGTCCTGGCCCAGTTCCACAAGGACTTCCAGGTCGTCGATCCGGGAGGCCAGGGTGGTGAGGCGCTCCAGTTCGGACTGGCGGTGGGACAGGCGGGAGGTTATTTTTTGGGCCGCAGCGGGGTCGTCCCACAGGTCCGGTTCGCCTGCCCGCTCGCTCAGTTCAGCTATGTCTTCCTTGAGCGCGTCAATGTCGGTGACCCGTTCGATGGACTCATAGGTGGCGCGCAAAGCGCGGATTTCTGCGGAAAAATCAATATTGGCCATGGTCGTTTAACCCTACGCTATCCGTGGAAACGTCCGGTCCGGACCTCAGCGGGTCAGCCGCGACCGGGCGGTGGACGAGGCTTCGATGGGGATCCCGCCGGGAACAAGGAAGTTGGCAACGGGTGGACGCACCACAGCGGTGAGGACGACGACGGCGGTGGCACCGTCCGGTGTGCCCGTCGCCGGCGCGACGGACAGGCCGTCAAAGCGCAGAGACCCGGGGCTGCGGGCAACGAAATCTGCCGCGACGTTTCTGACGCGGGCACCATTCAGCGATGCCGACGGCGGCCCGCCCCTGGTCTGCACCTCACCTAAGGTGTAGCTGTCGGCGGCCGCCAACGCGGCGCCGTCGGCCAGTGAGAGCAGGCGCTTGTGTTCGAGGTATACGGACGAAATGCCGATGACCACGGTGGTGACCAGCAGCGACATGGCCACAAAGCCCAGGACCATAACGGTAATCTGTCCGGCCTCGCAGTCCTGCTGTTCTACCGCTGCTCCCTGTTTCATGTGCGTCACTGGCTTCATGGACGTCACCGGAACCGGCCCACGAGTTGGGTCGAGGATGCTTCTACTTCGGTGGCACCCAGCCGGAATCCCGGGTTGAACGGCAGGAAGGGCAACGGGATGTCCAAGCGAACGGTGACAGAGACAGCGCTTCCAGCGGATTGGCAGTCGGCAGGGGTGCAGGCCACGGACACACTTGCTGCTTCAGTGCCGTGCCCGAAGTCCCGGAGCGCGATGGCCACGGCCTGTTCGGCGGCAGCGAGTGCGGCTGCCTCGTCCGGCTGGGCAACGTAGACCTTCGCGGCCTGGTCTGCCGCGCCCACCACGGCGAAGGAACCGCCCTGGATCTGGGAGACGGTAATGATGAAATAGACGATCGGCACCATCAGCAGCAGCGCCAGGAAGGTGAACTCCACTACCGCGCTCCCCCGTTCGCTGTCCCTTCCGGCTTCGGCTTCCCGGATGCGGGGTTCTTGGTCGAGTCCGCGGCGCAGGAACGAGCCGATGCAGGCCAGTTCGCGGTACCGGTGACCACGGCCGGCTGGGGTGTTGGGGCTGTACTGGGTGTTGGGGCTGTGCCTGATTCTAGGGCTGCACGGGGGCATGGCCTTTCACCTCCAGGGTCTCCCTTGGCCCGATCAGACCAATGACCGGCATGGGGGCGCGGACCGTAACCTCAAGAGTGCGAAGACCGCCGACTGTCACCTCGCTGATGGATACGTGTTCGGCGAACTCTGGGTTGAGGGCGAGGCCTATGAGGCTGCGGGTACGTTCTTCTGCGTCCGCCGCTCCCCGGTCTGCGAGCGTTCCATAGCGGGCGCCGGACGCAGCGGCGTCGATGAGGGTGTTCCTGACGTGCAGGACGAGAGCCAACTGGATGATGGCCATAAAGAACACCACGAGCAGGCTGCCCACCAGGACAAAGTCCACGACGGCCGAGCCCTCTTCACGGCCTGGCACGGGGGTGCCCGTCCGTGGTCCCCTCCCCGGTACGGCCATGCCCCGGAATGGGACAGCCATGAATCAGCTTCCGACCCTGTCCATTGCCTGGTTGAACATCGTTTCCAGGGCGGGCCCGGCGAGCGCGAGCAGTGCGGCGACCAGGACAGCTGACATTAAGGTGATCATGACCCAGCCGGGGACGTCGCCGCGCTCAGGATGGTCCACGGGATGGCGGGCTGCTGCGGCCCTGCCGGTGGCGGCGAGAAGGAGCACGGTCAGGCGGAGTCCCATTTTCTTCATATCTTGTCCTGTTCGTTGAGTTGCAGCGGGTTTGCCAGGTTCATGGGCAGCCTTCCTAGAATCCCAGATTGATCGCAGCGATGCCCGGGAAGACGGCGAAAATGACGGTGAGGGGCAGGACACCAAAGACAAGCGGGACCATCATGGCAATCTCCTTCTTGCCGGCCGCCTCCATGAGATCGCGCTTGGCTGTGTCCCGGACATCCTGTGCCTGGGCGCGGAGCACGTCTGAGAGCGGCGTACCTCTTTCGGCTGCAACGATGATTCCGTCGACGAACCGGACCAGCGGTGCCAGGTCGGTACGGGCGGAGAATTCCTGGAGTGCCCGGACGAGGGGCTTGCCCGCCCGTGTTTCGGCCATGATCGTGGCAAATTCCTTACTCAGCTCTCCCTGCGAGCTGCGGCATACCCGGTCCAGGGCACCGCTGGCGCTTTCACCCGCACTGACGGCGAGTGCCATCAGCTCAGCCAGACTGGGGAATTCAGCCATCATGCGTACTTCCCGGCGCCGTATCTGCACCCCGAGCCAGTGATCGCGCATCATGAAGCCGCCCACGGCGGTGCCGAGCACGACGATCACAGCGAAGACAGGGTTGAACCGTCCGGCGGCAGCACTGAGGACAATGACGATGAGCGCAGCGGCGAAGCCTCCAGCCGACCAGAGCATCTGCTCAGCGCGGAAATCCACGGATGACTTCTGGATTCCGGCCTGGGCCAGCCGTCTTTCGGTAGCACCGGGTGCGGGGTTGAGCCGCCCGAGGCGGCCAAGGGCGTCGCGGAGAATCGGGCGGAGAATCCGTTCCAGCGGGCCGAATGGCGTCACGTTCTGCTCACCGGTGCGGAGCAGCCGGGATTCAAGGTTCTGGGCTCTTAACTGGGGTTCAATGCGCTCGGCGAAGCTTGTTGCCCGCATATAGGGAGAACGGAAAATGATGAGCCACAGCCCGGTCCCCAGAAGGATGCCCAGAACGGCGGCGAGCGGGTACCCCGAAGTCATCGCAGCACCCGCTCGTCTTCGGGAAGCGCGCCGATGCGGAGCATGATGGAGTAACAGGCCAGCGAGATCATGAGACCGCCCAACAGCACGCCGGCGCCCATGGCAGTGTTGTAGGCCTGCACGGCCTCTGGCCGGGTGGACAGCAGGAGCATGACAATCCACGGGGCAGCGACGGCAAGCCGGGCGGCGTTGACCGTCCACGACTGCCGCGCTTCGAGCTCGCTCCGCGTCCTTGCGCTCTCCCGCAGAAACTCTGCAAGGGTGCCAAGCAGCTTGCCCAGGTCTGAGCCGCCCACTTCCCGGGTCAGCCGCAGTGCTTCGATGATTCTGTCCGCGACCGGGTCAGCCAGCCTGTTCTTGAGCTTGTTCAGGGAGCCCTCGAACTGTCCCCCCGCCCGGTAGTCAGCGCCGAATTCCCGAAACACCTGCCGCAGTTCCTCCGGCCCTTTGTCGCCCAGTTGGATAAGAGCTTCGGGCAGGGGCAGGCCGGCACGGATGGCAGAGCGGAGATGATCGACGACGTCCGGCCAGAGTTGGCGCAGGAGCGCTGTCCGCTTTCTGGCGCGCCATCGCAGCATGGTAATAGGCAGCCACCCCGCAAACAGACCGAAGCAGATGGCGATGGGCCACGAGCCGCTCACCGCAAAGAAAAGCAGTGTCACGAAGGCGCCAAGGCCGGCGCATGTTCCCAGCAGCCCTCCAACTGAAACCTTGTCCACGCCGGCCGCGGCCAAGAGATCGGCCAGTCGGCTTGTCCGCGCTTCCCGCGGCGCCGCTGGAGATGTCTCCCAAAAGGACCACCAGACCAGGAACAGCCCTGCGCCGGTGGTTACCCCGAGGAATGCCGGAATCATCGCAGGTCCAGCAGCGCCGCGACGTCGTAGCCGGCCCGGGCAAATTTCTCCGCTGACGGCATGGCATTGGCCCGCGGCTGGAGCGCACCGTCGGCCAGTACAAAGACTGGTGATGACTCGATGACTCCGTTCTCCACCCGCCGGCCCAGGGACAGGATCTCAGTCACTTGCCGGCGTCCGTTGGCATGCCGGCTGCAATGGACGACGAGGTCGATGCATGATGCCACCGTGGGGACCACGAAGGCAGACGATATGTTTTCTCCGGCGAGCAGCGGAAGCGTGCAGAGCTTGGTGACGGCGTCATGCGCCGAATTCGCGTGGATGGTGCACATTCCAGGCATTCCGGAGTTCAAGGCGATGAGCATGTCGAGGCTTTCGGCTTCGCGTACTTCGCCTACAACGAGCCGGTCGGGGCGCATACGGAGTGCTTCCTTGACCAGGCGCCGGAGGGGGATCTCCCCGGTGCCCTCGAGATTGGGCTGGCGGCACTGAAGGCCCACCACATCGCGGAGCGGGAATTGCAGTTCGAAGATTTCCTCAACGGTGATCACCCGTTCGCGGCTGCCAATTCCTGCGGCTAAACAGTTCAACATGGTCGTTTTGCCGGCCTGCGTGGCACCTGAGACGAGGATGTTCAGCCCGCTGGAAACGGCCGCGCCGAGGAACCGGGCCGACTGCGGCGTGAGGGTTCCCAGCTCGACGAGGTGCTCGAGCCTGCTTGCCTTCACTACAAACTTCCGGATGTTAACGGCCCAGTGGCGGCGGGTGACATCCGGAATTACTACATGCAGCCGGGACCCGTCCGGAAGGGCGGCATCCACAAACGGCGTGGACATGTCCAGCCGCCGGCCTGAACTCTTGAGCATCCGCTCCACCAGGTCGCGGACCTGCTGCTCCGAGAGGCTGAGCGAGGTCAGTTCAGATTCCCCGTTACGGGCTACGTATATTTCGTGAGGGGCGTTGATCCAGATCTCTTCGATCGTTGGGTCATCCAGCAACGGCTGCAGGACGCCAAACCCGGCGACGGCGTCGAACAGGAACTTGCGTGCCGCCTCCAGAGGTCCAATCGGAGGTAGCGGCCCCAGCAGGGCACGCTCGTCATAATCCGTGACAGCCGCTTCCACGAGCCGCCGGACTTCCCCGGCCTGCCTGGAGGGATCCAGGCCACGGCGCCGGATGAGCTCCCGCACCTCGTCCTCGACTATCCCCAGAGCATCCACGCAGTCCCCCAAATGATCCGCCGCCTCCGGCTGAGGCAGTGCGACTGGGTAAAGCCTAAGGACTGTACACCACGCCGCCAAGTCACATCCGGCCGGCTGTGGATAACAGGACCAGCGTAAAACCAGCTGCCACCGCCGGACTCCTCCGAAGAGCGCACGTTTCCCTCTCAACTTCGGAAGCGAGGCGCTGCCATGCCGGAGGAACGCGGATAGGGTCCTCAGCGGAAAATGTTATACGTGCTCCAGCCCAGACCAACGGTAGTTGGCGTCCCCCATGAGCCGCCATGGATGGGGTAGTAGACGAGGCGTCCATCCGTCCAGCGCGCCAACAGCCCGTTACTGCCAGCCCCCTGGTACCCATCGAGTTCGGTCGTGGAGTTGACGCTGTTCCAGCCGCTTCCGATTATGGGGCGGGGCTCCGGCTCAAAGGTACCCGTCCCCGTCGAGCGGTAGAGCAGGAGGCTCCCGTCACTGCGCCTTGCGAGGATGTCCTGCTTGGCGTCCCGGTCGAAGTCGGCCATGGTGGTGTAGAGACCGCTCCATCCGGATCCAATTTTCACGCGTCCGCTAAGGGACCCCCCCGTGCTGTTGGGGTAGAACCACATCGTCCCGGCCGGATCATATGCAACGATGCCGGGGTACCGGTCCGTATTCTTCCATTGGCCTACCGTCACTTTATAGCCGGCCCAGCCGGTTCCAATGGTCCGGGCCGGGCTGAAGCCGCCTGACTGAATTCCGGGATAGAAACTGAGACGGCCATCCTTCCATTGGGCGATAAGGTCGAAAACTCCATCTTGGTTCCAGTCTGTGACGAATCCTGTCAGGAGGCCGGACCAGCCTGAACCGATGGCAACCCTTCCTTCAAATCCCCCCTGCCCATCAGAGGGATAATTCCATAGGGTGCCATCAGGGCCGGCAGCCACAGTATCTGCGGCGCTGCGTATCGACGCCGTTGGCAGTTCGGTTGGTGTCTCGGTGACCCCGGTCAACGGATCTGAATAAAGCAGCCGGTTGGGCGTGCCGGATCCGGCCGCAGTAACCTTTCCGGCCGTCGCATTCGCCAAGATACTGGCGCTGATATCGGCAGGAGTGGCGTCAGGATCGGCCGAGAGGAGGACTGCCGCGGCGCCTGCTACGTGGGGGGCGGCCATGGACGTGCCGGACAGAGACTCAGTGGCTGTATCCGAGGTGTACCAGGCAGCGGTGATGCCGACCCCTGGCGCATAGAGATCAACGCACCGGCCATAGTTGGACCATGATGCCTGGCGGTCCGCAGAGTCGCTGGCAGCAACGGTCAGTGCCGACGGCACCCGCGCGGGAGAGCTTTCGCACGCATCCCGGCCTAAGTTGCCGGCGGCTGCCACGACCGTCATTCCGTCATCAACGGTCCTCATGACTGCGGCATCAAAGGATGAACTGGTGAAGCCACCAATACTCAAGTTAACTACCGCAGGTGATCCGGATTGATGGTGCCCGACGATCCAGTCCAGTCCGGCAATGACGTTGGAAGTAAGCCCCGACCCGTCACATTTGAGTGCCCGAACGGGAACAACGGTAGCTGACTTGGCAACACCATAAGTTTTGCCGGCCGCCGTAGCAGAGACGTGAGTGCCATGTCCATGGCAGTCTCCGGCGTTCCGCCCATCGTTAATGGCAGTCCAGCCAGCCTTGACCCGACCACCGAAGTCCACATGCGAGGCCCTGACCCCTGTGTCAACGACATAGATGCTGACACCCTGGCCGGATGATGTGTAAACGTAGCTACGGGATAATGGCAAGGTGCGTTGGTCAGTTCGATCCAGACCCCATGGCGCCGGTTGCTGGCTTTCGGTGATTGCCACCGGACTATCCAGTTCCACTGACAATACCTGCTTGGAGCGCGCCAGAGCTGCAGCTTCAGCTGGCGTGGCCGCTACGACGGCACCCCGTATGGCGTGGGAGAATGTGCGTCCCACACCAACGTTCTGCGCGCGCAGTTTCTTTGCTTCTGCAACGACGTCGGTACCTTCCGCGTACCTGACGATGTACTGCCCCTCGCCGGAGGCACCTTGGGAAGTGACTTCTGCCCCGGCTGAAGCGTCGGCAACCGACGTCTCCTCCTGGCCGCCCATGTTTTCTACCTTGCCGGAGTTGGCAGAATCAGCCACTGCGGGAACCCCCGTGGCGAGCACCACTGCACACGACACGAGGATCGCCGCCAAATTAGCTGGACGACGCATTTGAAAACGCATTCTTCTTCCTTGTCTGATCGCGGCTCGGCCTTCGGCCTGGAGTCCAACTCCACTGGATCTGGGCCCGTACCTCCATATCAACCGGAGCCGGTCGGTGGTGCGCGCTCCTTCCACGTTAGCCCCCACCAGCATTACAAGGGGAACTACAGCGCAATTCCTTTGGAGATCCTGCGCACCGCCTTGGACTACTGGAACTTCAAATTTAAGTGTGGCTCAATCGTCACTGCTGTAACAATGGAAACTCTGGCCCCCTCACGGGGTGGGTGTTAGGGTTGGGCCCGACAAGTCTCAATATTCACAGTTCCAACTCTTCGGAACTGCAAAACCATACGACGCGCCCACACGCACTGTTGTCTCCGGAGCTACCCAATGAAGCCGAACCCGTCCACCGCCCGTCGCCCAGGCCTGCGAGTCGTGGGGATAACTGTTTTGACGGCTGCTCTTATCGCCGGACCCGGGGTGCCGGGCTTTGCCGTTTCGGGTGAACCATCCCCGTCTCCTACAATCGCGTCGCCTGCCACGGACCCGTCCGAAGCTTCTGTGGAGGAAACAGCATCGGCTTCGGCAACGACTGCACCAGCGATGAGTTCGCCGGGCCTGGAGCCGTCGGTCGATCCGGGCACCCGGGCATTCCCGGACGGGGACACGCCGTCGGAGGCCGCCAAGGCAGCCATGGCTCAGGCGGTAGGAGTCGGCGGCGCAGAGATGGGGCAGCGCTCGGCCCGTGTCGCGGCGTCATCCAGCAAGAGTTTGGAGACAATGACCACCCAGGAAGTTGGCGTTGCGGGGACCTGGAAGCCGAGTTTCGGTGTCCCGGGGCTTGACGTCAGCGGCCATCAGTCCAGCGTGAACTGGCAGCAGCAGTGGGACATGGGAGCACGGTTCGCCTACGTAAAAGCTACCGAGGGCAACTACTACAAAAATCCGTCCTACAGTTCGCAGTACCAAGGGTCCCGCAGTGTCGGGATGGTCCGCGGCGCATACCACTTTGCCATCCCCAACTGGTCTTCAGGTGCAGACCAGGCGCGATTCTTTGTGCAGAACGGCGGTGGCTGGTCTGCGGATGGCTACACCATGCCACCCGTTTTGGACTTCGAGTTCAACCCCTATGCGGGCCGGACTATCAACGGCTTCTACTTTGGCAACACCTGTTACAACATGTCGCCGGCACAACTTGGTGCTTGGGTCCGGGACTTCGGCAAAACCATGAAGTCGTTGACCGGGCGGCTGCCCGTTATCTACACCAATACCAGTTGGTGGAACCAGTGCCTCGGTAATCCTGCGGGGTTCGGGGACTATCCATTGTGGATTGCCGCCTACCCCAGCTCGCCGACGAACAATGCGGGACCCGTTCCCAGTTCCAGTTGGAGCACGTACAGCATCTGGCAGTACAGCAGCACGGGTCCTTTCGCCGGTGACTCAAATGTATGGAACGGGGATCTCGCCGGGCTTCACCGTTTCGCCACAAGCATCCCTCTGGCTGAGTACACACGCCCGTTGAGATTTTCCGCCGGGGATGTGACATCTGACGGACGGCCCGACCTCATGACCCGCGCGTCAGACGGCACATTGTCACTACAGAGAGGTCGAAGCGACGGATCCTTTGATGCCGGCACCCGCATTGGCACTGGCTGGACGATCTATGACGTAGTGGTTGCGACCAAAGACTTCAATAGCGACGGCGTTGGGGATATCTTGGCCCGTGATGTAACTGGCGCGCTTTGGTTTTATTCCGGTGACGGCCAAGGCGGCGTGCGGCCCCGCGTCAAGGTCGGAGCCGGGTGGACCATTTTCAACTCCGTACTTGCCCCAGGCGACTTCAATTCCGATGGTAAGAACGACCTGGCAGCCATAGCAGCCGACGGAACCTTGTGGCTGTACCCTGGCGACGGCCAGAAGGGTTTCAAACCAAGGCGCACTATCGGCAACGGGTGGGGGCAATTCGGAACTGTACTGCCGGCGGGGGATTTCACCGGCGATCAGAACGCTGACCTTCTCGCCCGCACCGGGGACGGCGACCTTTATTTATACCCAGGTGACGGCGCAGCGGGATTCAAGCAGCGGACTCTCATTGGCCAGGGATGGAACGCGTTCTCATCCGTCATAGGAGGGCTGCAACTGAACGCGGATGGCAAGCCTGACATTCTGGCAAGGGATTCTGGCGGGCAGCTCCGTAGCTACCTCGGCGCGGGCAACGGCGGATTCTCAGGAATTACCCGCATCGGGTCGGGCTGGCAAACCTTTACGACCGTGATGGATGCCGGCGATTTCGATGGCGATTCCAAAGCTGATGTCCTTGCCCGTGCGAAGACGGGCGAACTGTACTTGTACCGCGGGAACGGGCACGGAGGTTGGCTCCCCCGCCGCCAGGTCGGCGCGGGGTGGCAAGCGTTTACCTGGGTTGCCAATGCACGGAACTTCGATGGTGCCGGCGGCAGCGACCTCATCGCCAGGGCAGCCGACGGAACGCTCTATCTCTACCCCACGGACGGCCGGGGTAACTTCCTCCCCCGCAAAGCCATTGGCAGGGGATGGCACATCTTTACGTCGGTCATTGGTGCCGGCGACTGGGACGGGGACGGTCGCAACGACATCCTCGCAAGGACATCGGATGGCGCCTTGCTGCTGTATCCCGGGAACGGATCCGGCGGGTTCCTTCCCCGTCGAACGATCGGCAGCGGGTGGGGTGTTTTCGATTCGATTGTCCCGGCCGGCGACTTCGACGGGGATGGGAAGTCTGACCTCCTTGCCACCACCAGCGGCGGGTCCTCGTGGCTCTACCCCGGCAGCGGCACGGGCGGGTTCCTGCCAAGACGTGCATTGACGCCCCCATGGAAAGACGCCGACAGTGTGCTTGTGAGCCAGAACTTCGCGTCCACCGGTCATCCCAACGTCTTGGTACGGCAAGCTGACGGCAGCTTCCAGCTAACCACAGGGAACGGTACGGGCGGTTTCCGGAGCGTGCTACTGAACGCTGGCACCAGTTAGACCAGCGCCTGGTCAAGCGACCTCGACGTGGGTCGTAGCTGACTCCGCGGCCTGCTTCAGTAGTGGAACGCACGACGACGGTGCTGCCGCCGTCGTTTGGTGGGAGCGGCACCTGGCCCCGGCTCGGCAAAGAAGGGTGCCAGGAACGGCGCCAGCGCCAATGCGGCGGTCTGGACGCGCTTAGGGTGCACGCTTTCCCGGAGGGGTGAGGGAGGTCAGCTGAAGCGAATAGACTGCTGTTCAGACGGGATGGCTTTCAGACCGTCGTTGCACCGCAGTCCGACTCGGGTTGTTGACGTATCCTTTAACGCGGTCCCCCAGGCAAAACCCAACGTCAGCTATGTGAACCCTTAGAGGAGAAACGGTCCAGAATGGACATCCAGAATCATTTCTATGGCCATTCTGCGGTCCTTGCCGGCCACGCAGGATTGTCGCGTCCTCGCCACATGGCAGGTCTCCTGCAACACGGATGGACCCCGGTAACCCCTATCCGTACCCACTTCGCGGATCTGGCAGGCTCTGCCCCAGCAGGAAAACTGTTCACATGGACGCACAGTTCCCGAGGGTGGACCGAAGAACAGTCTTACCGCGAAACGGGGTTCCGCAGCACCGCAATCGGGTCTCCGGCTCTCTACTTGGCCGACATGGTCAAGGCTAGTGGAACCGTTGTTGAGCGCTCCATCGATGCAGTCGTCTTTCCGTTCCACGGTACCCGGCTGATTTCCGTCGATGGGGACCAGGCAGCCTACGCGCGTGAAGTATTTGAGCGGGAAGGCTCCGCGCTCGTTTGTATGCACATCGATGATCTGCAGAAACCTGACATAGTCCAGGCCTGGACCAACGCCGGCCACAGGATCACCACCGCCGGTGAGCGCCGCGACCCCGCTTTTCTGGCGCGCGTCATGTGGTTGATCATGAGCTCGCGCAAAGTGATTTCAAACAGGCTGGCGACGGCTCTCGTCTATGCGGCGGCGGTGGGGACACCAGTGAGCATCTATGGACCGCACTTTCAGATAGCAGGAATCCAGGAGACCTCATCCGAGGAATACCTGCAGAGGCTGTGGCCGGAATTCTATGAGGAATCCAGTTCCGCTTCTGAATTGCTGGAAATCGCCAACGCCGAGCTTGGACGCGGTTACCTGCAGGCCCCGGATGATCTCCGACGTACGCTGGGTTGGGACTCACCCGGCGTGCGCGCTTTCACGGATTATTGGATCGGAGCGCCGCTTGCCAAGGCACAAGCCATCCTCGGCTGGAAAAAACGCGAGGTCGGACCACTGGTCAACGAGGTCAAACTATCCCCACTGCACTTCTTGAAGTCCCCTTTGGAGCACCTGCCGGACAGACTTCCCCGAAGCGTCTCGACAGCACTGGTAGCTCCCTCCCTGGACCATCTTGGCTGATTCCAAAGCGGCTGCGGCTTCCCCTGCCAGGCAATCTGCGTACTACCTCTTAGGCGCTGCCCTTCAAGGAACTGGCGCCCTCCTGGTCCAGCCCTTCTCCATCCGGATCCTCGACCCCACTGAGTGGGGACGAGTCGGGTTATCAGCTGTTCTGCTGCAGGTTGGGCAAGTCGTGCTTTCCGCAGGGCTGCCCCTGGCCATCACGAGGGCGTACTTTACTCCAAAGGTGGGCAGGTTGCATGCCAGGGCAATCCATGGCGCCAATACTGCCCTCAGCCTCGGCATCTCGATCGCGGCAGCTTCGGCGTACTATCTGCTTAGCCCTGACCGCGAGTCAGCTGCCACCTTTGCCTGGGCAATAGCGGCCACCGGGCTCCTCAGCGTCGTTGTCGGTGCACAAGCGATACTTCGGAGCCAGCGCAGGGCCTTGTCTTTCATGATCCTCAGTGGGGGCGCGTCGCTGGGCGCCCATCTGTTCGGGCTGTTAGCCATCGCTTTCATAGGCGCGGACTCAGTCACGTATCTCATCGCCTTCACCATCGGCATGCTCGTGACCGCCGGTGCCGCATTTGCGCTGGCAAGCCCCCTATGGCCAGGCAAAGCCTGGCCCGCGGTAAAGGGCGCCTTTCGGCTGGGGCTTCCCGTCGTGCCGCACAGCATGGCAATCATGCTACTGATGCAGGGTGATTCCTTCCTGTTGCAGCACTTCCAAAATTCCGGGGCGGTCGGCCGATACGTCGCGGCTGCGGCGTTTGCTTTGGGACCTTTCGCCGTCCTGTCGGCGCTAAATAACGTGTGGACCGCCCGGATCTTCGAGGCTTCGCAAGGAGAACGCCTCGCTGAAAACATCAGGGCCGTCGGAAATCAGGCCGCTATCATGGGCGGCGCCATAGCCATTGGTGGATCCGCTGCGGCTACCCTGGGGATGTTGGTGCTCAAAGGCGACGACCATGAGGTCATGCAACTTGCCAAAGTCCTGCCAGGTGTTGCCTGTGGCTATGCCTTGTACCTGGTGGCTATGTCTGTGATGTTTGCACGGCAGAAGACCGGTGCGTTTACATGGGTTACGCCCTTGGTCCTCATTGCGACAATCGGTGTAGCAGTCCTCCCGGCGCAAAGCGACCACTATTGGCTGCTTGGCACGGTAAAGGCCGCCTCGTTCGCCGGACTCGGCGTGGCCTATTACATCATTGCGGCCAGAATGCTCCCTGCATCGATTCCGCTGCGCACGTATGCTGTGGCCGCCTTGGGCTCCGCCGTCTGCATTGGCGGCAATTTTCTGCTTCCGACCACGGCACCGGTAGGGGCGGCCACCATCAGCGTGGCGGCCATAGCCGCCGTCGGATGCTTTTTAGCCGCGCGAAGGCGGGGGCTGGCATCATGGTAGAGGGCAAAAGCATCAACGATCAAAAACTGCGTCTCAACAAGATAGGGAAGTAATGCATTCATCCTACGAAGTGTCCGGCCAAAAAATCGGCAGTTCGGAACGGCCCTTCATCATTGCGGAAGTGTCGGGCAACCACAACGGTGACCTGCAGCGCGCTCTTGATATCGTCGACATGGTCGCAGCGTCCGGCGCGCAGGCCGTGAAACTGCAAACGTACACCGCTGACACCATCACCATTGATTCCCACAACCCCGAGTTCACGATCAGCCCGGACCATCCGCTCTGGGGTGGCAAGAATCTCTACCAGCTGTACACCGAGGCACACACGCCGTGGGAATGGCACGCTCCCATCTTTGAGCGTGCACGTTCCCACGGTCTGATCCCATTTTCCAGCCCGTTCGACGAAACGGCAGTGGACCTTCTGGAGTCACTGGACGCCCCGTTGTACAAGATCGCTTCCCTCGAAATCGGGGATATTCCACTCCTCAGGCTCGTGGCACGCACTGGTAAGCCAATCATTCTCTCGAACGGCGCGGCTTCGATGACGGACATCGATAACGCGGTCCGCACGATTCGGGAGGAAGGCAACGACCAGATAGTCGTGCTTGCCTGCACTTCTTCATACCCGGCGGCAGCCTCTGAATCGAATCTCCGCACCATACCGGTTCTCAGGGATGCCTTTGGCGTGCAAGTGGGCCTCTCGGACCACACTATGGGTATCGGTGCATCCATCGCGGCAGTAGCGCTTGGCGCGACCGTGATTGAGAAGCACGTAACACTAAGCCGCACTGACGGCGGCGTGGATTCCGATTTTTCCCTTGAGCCGCATGAGCTTACAGCGCTGGTCCAAGAAAGTGATACCGCATGGCAAGCCTTGGGTTCTCCGGTCATTCGCCACACCGCCGGCGAATCGGAAAGCCGGCGGCTCCGGAGGTCGCTGTACATCGTAAAGCCAGTTAAACAGGGTGAGCCTGCGACATCCGAGAACGTTCGCTCGATCCGGCCGGCCGGGGGGCTTGAGCCATCCATGTACGAAACGGTCCTTGGACGTCCCTTCCGCAGGGATTGCGATGCTGGAACGCCACTGACCTGGGACGTCGTCTAGCCCGGACGCGACCCTTGGCAGGGCCTCTGGTCCCGGGGCCGGCACTCGTGCCGCCGGGACCAGAGGCCCTGCCCATATGCTGCCCCTCTCCAGAGAGCAGGCCGAGCATTCCGGCTATGCCTGAAAATCCGGATTGCCCTTAATCAGCCGGTGCCAGGTATCGTCACCTGCGCCTTTGTCATAGCCAGCTTTTAGGAACAACCTGTAGGACGCTTCGTTCGACGTCAGCATGGCCGCGTGCAGCACGGCGTCCGGATGGGAAGCAAAAAAGCGGCTCTCCGCTGCGGCAAGGATCTCGGCGGCCTTTCCTTTCCCCCGCATGCTCGGAGCTATGGTGATCGAGACCTCCCAGTTATTCTTCTCCGAAACCTGAAACCTGACAGTTCCGGCAGCAGCACCGTCGTACTCTGCAACGAGCAAGCAGGCTTCCGGACTGTGGACCGTGCGGGAAACCCAAGAAACGTGCTTGTCCCAGGAGAGTTCCTGCTTTTCCCTGGAAACTGCCCGGACGGAGGGTTCATTCCGCCAATCAAAAAGCTGGGCTGCATCTCCGAGGTCCGCGGGCCTGACGGCCACACCGGAACGCCTGTCGACCAGTTCTTCCCAGAGCCGGACGACGCGGTCAGCACCTCCGCCGTCGACAACTTTCCTGCCCTGCTCTCCAAGCCGGGCTCTCATGCCATCCTCTCGAAGAATCCTGCGCAGACCGTTGATGGCGGCTTCCTCGTCCAAATCGCCGCTACTTGCGTTCCCCAAACCAAACGCCATACCTGCTCTGGTGGCGAATGCGTAGTTTTCCGCTTGGTTATCGACGAGCTGCACCAGCGCCATGGGAACGCCCAAAGTGGCCAGTTCCCACGTCGTCGTGCCGGCACCGCTGATGACAAGATCCATGGCAGGGAACCACTGGGGAACCTCCAGCGAAGGCTCCAACACTTCCAGAGTCTGGTCTCCGGCCAGCTTTGCGGCGAAACCGTGACGGACACCGGGATTCACAACGATACAATGCGAGCCAACTCCGGCGCGGGCCCAGAGCTCCACGCAGCGGGAAGTCATATCCCGGGCGTCAGTCCCGCCCATGAGGATCATCACGGATTTCGGTCCGGAAGCAACGCCGGCAAAGCCGTCCCCGCCGCGCAGATTCACAATGGATCGGCGTATGGGAATTGCGCCAGCTCCCCTCAGGTGGCGGTGTGAGCCATCGCTAGGACGGTATCGCAGCTCAGCCCCGGGCGAGGGGTCGATGACCAAATCGGCCGGCCGGCGCCCAAAATCGCCGTCCTCCATTGAGGAGAGCAGGATACCCGCCCGACGAAGTTCACGGCTCAGACCGTCTTGCTCGGCATATGTGTCTATATGCACGACGTCGGCGTCGATTTCACGTGCGAGCCGCACCACCGCCTCCGGCGACTCAGCTTGCGGATGTAACGCGGAACAGGTCTTCTCGATCAATTGCCGCCCCACGGGGCTGGCCACCTCACCGGAAAACTCCACCGTATGCCCGGCCGCGCTGGCAGCTTCAGCGATGGCCATCGTTCGGATCACGTGGCCCAGCCCCTGCGACTTCGTAGAATCGCATCTGAGCAATACTCTCAACTTAACCCTCGCTCAATGCCTTCTGTTCAATGTGAGCATTGATGGCAACAATTTCGGGATGGTTGGTGAGGATATCAACGACGTCCCGCCAACTGGGCGGAATGACTGGAAGCATGGGCACCAGAGCGTCCAGAAGCCCGGCATCTTCAACTGTATCGAGTGTGACCCTGTATTGGGCCGATGCAGGACGAAACGTCAACGCGCCGCAGTTGAAGCCAGCGCCCTCCTCGTAGAGGGCGCTTGTCACGTGGGCACGGTGATAAGGTTCCGTGCGCCGGGCGGCCCTTTCCAGAGCGGCGGTGGTGGCCAGCTCCACGTCCAAGCCCCTAGGCAGGGACCGGACCTGGGTAGTGGAAACGTAATCGAGGCCGATGTCATTCCGCCATATCGCCACGACCTGGGAGATAACGGCAGGATCAAGCAAAGGGCAATCCGCCGTCAACCGCACAACTGCATCAGCCCGGGTTGCGTCGGCTGCAAGAATGAACCTGCTCAGCACGTCATTTTCACTTCCGCGAACCACCTGCACGCCTTGGGCCTCCCCAAATCCGGCTATCGCATCATCACCGGACTCAGTAGATGTTGCTATCACCACCTGGTCGACCCCAGTTGCGGCTTGGGCAGCGCGAACAACCCATTCGAGCACTGACGTGCCGCCAAGGTTGCGCAAAACCTTGCCAGGCAGTCTCGACGAGCCAACCCTTGCCTGGATGACCGCTACAACCCGCGGGGCCTGCACGTCGCCCATCAGCCGACTACGGACAGAACGTTGTCAACGACACGCTCCACTTCCGAGTCCGTCAGCCCCGGGTAAAGGGGCAGTGAGATTTCCTCACGGTAGTATTGCTCCGCTTCCGGGCACATACCCCGTTTGTAGCCGAGGTCCTCAAAGACAGGATGCCAGTAGGCGGGGATGTAATTGACTTGCACACCAATGCCGCGGTCCCTGAGGGCTTCGAAAATGGCCCTTCGCCGCTCGGCAGGGACACGCAGCGGATAAAGATGCCACGCTGGCTCCGCACCTTCCACGGTCCCCGGAATAGTCAACTCAGGTATGCCCGAGAAAGCTTCGTTGTAGACATCATGGATCGCTTGGCGCCGGCGGCGGAAAGACTCAAGGCGGGCGATCTGACTGATGCCAAGAGCGCACAAGACATCCGGAAGCCTGTAATTGAGGCCAAACTCATGGACTTCCTGGTGCCAGGGTCCCTCGTCCGGAAATCTCAATTGATCTGCTTCGCGGACGAGCCCCTGCCCCTTGAAGCGGCGGGCTTTTTCGGCGAGCCGTTCATCTGGGCTGACAACAGCGCCGCCCTCGGCGGTAGTCATATTCTTGGTCGGAAAAAATGAGAACGTTGTCAGATCAGCAAGGCGCCCCACCGGGACACCGTGAAGCAGGGAACCGACGGAATGGGCCGCATCCTCGATAAAAAGCGCACCCGACTGGTGGGCCATTTCCTTGAAGGCTGCCGCATCTACCGGTAATCCCGCATAGTCTACAGCCGTGATGGCACGGGTCTTGGACGTCACTGCGGAACGGGCGGCCTCCAAGTCGAGGTTTCCGGTCGCAGGATCGATATCAGCGAAGATCACCTTCGCTCCTGCAATAGCCGCTGTTGCAGCCGTCGCCACAAATGTAAGGGGGGTCGTGACAATCTCGTCGCCAGCCGAAATTCCTGCGGCAACATAGGCAACATGAAGTGCCGCCGTGCCGGAAGTTACGGCAACAGCATTTGAGCCGCCCGCTACCGCGGAGATCGCGGCTTCAAACTCGGCAACTTTCGGACCCGTCGTCAGCCAATCACTGCTGAGCGCCTCAGCTACTGCTTTTATATCGGAGTCGTCGATGGACTGGCGGCCATAGGGAAGCACTATATTAGAGCCCTTCCGCTTCAAACATTGCACGAAGTTCCTGGATATCCAGGAACTTCTCGTTGCCATCGGACTGGTAGCTCCAGCCATCCTTTACCGGAACGGCACCTTCAGGAGTTTCATAGCCCCAGCCGCCCAAGTGAGGCATAACCACGTAACGGTCCCCTACGGAAACAGTGCGGCGGGAATCGTCTGCCGCAATCATCTCCTCGTGAAGCTTCTCGCCGGGGCGAATTCCAATCTCGTGGGTTGTGGCGCTGTCGTCTACAGCCTTTGCCAAATCAGTGATCCGCACGGACGGAATTTTCGGTACGTAGAGCTCGCCGCCCTGCATAATTTCGAATGAGTCCAGAACAAACTTGACCGCCTGCTCCAGCGTGATCCAGAACCGAGTCATGCGGTCGTCGGTGACGGGCAGCGACTTGCCTTCCGCGGCCATTCTCTTCCAGATGGGAACGATGGATCCGCGCGAACCCATGACGTTCCCGTAACGGACTACGCAAAAGCGAGTGTCATAGGCAGCAGCGTAATGGTTTCCGGAGATAAAGAGCCGGTCGGCGCAAAGCTTGGTTGCCCCGTAAAGGTTGACGGGGCTGGATGCCTTGTCCGTGGACAGTGCCACGACTTTCTTAACTCCGGCGTCAATGGCCGCATCCACCACGTTCTGCGACCCCTGAACGTTGGTCTGGACGTATTCGAACGGGTTGTATTCGGCCGTGTCCACCTGCTTCAGGGCGGCGGCGTGAATTACGTAGTCCACTTTATGGAAAGCGCGGTTCAAGCGGTGACGGTCACGAATGTCACCGATAAACCAGCGCAGCCGAGGGTCGTTGTTGAACATGCCTCGGACCTCGTGCTGTTTCAGTTCGTCGCGGCTGAAGATCACAAGCCGACGGACGTCGTGATTGTCCAGGATCTCTTTGATCAGAGCCTTCCCAAGCGACCCTGTACCGCCTGTGATCAAGACCGAGGAACCACTCAGTAGGGACATCCTTTTAACCACCTTGAGTTCAAAATTGATTTCTTATTTTTCGCATCCGGAACGTAAGTTCCCTTGCCCGGCAATGCCTAGCCAGCCTACCAGCAGCTCGCGGGCTTTGGGGCCGCCGCCGGGCCCGCCGGACTGGTTGCGGGCGCCGACTTCGTGATTCTGGATCCAGCCACTAGGGGCGGACGGCGTGGGCGGCAAGTTTACGCAGTCCCGGCCACATGCCCTTCGCGACCACCTTCGGGGTCAAAGACACTGCATTGAGTCGGGAGGTAAGGTGCCAACGCGCGGAGCGTGCTGCCCGGTTCCAGCCCTTGGCGTGAAAGTCACGAACGCACTCATCGAAGAACGCGCGTTCCTCAGCAAATCGGCGCCCGTCCAATGCCCGAACAGAAGAGTCGGACTCCCTGTGGCGGCGGTACTGAAAGCAAACGGTGTCCAAAACGGACATCTTCCCGCCATGCAGGATGATGTCGATCGCTAGGGCGAGGTCCTGAACGACATTGTATTGAGGGCGGAAGTCATGCCTCTTCACGGCTTCGGCCCGCCAAGCGACCGATGGGAAGTAAAGCCAGTCTCCAACCAGGAGGCTCGAGGCCACGTCCTCTCCCGATACAACCGCTTCATTGCTTCTGCCAACCAATTTTGTCCTCAACAACGTCTTGACAAGATCACCGAGAGGGCGGTAGACAGCACCGTTTTCGTCGATGACCTCAACACCCGGTTGAACGATACTCACGGCGGGGTCCTGGAAGGCCTTACGGACAGTACCTACGTAGTTGGGCAACATCACGTCATCAGCACCCATGATCACGACGACTTCGTGCTCAACAAGGGTTATGCACTTCTTATAATTTCCGTTGGCACCGAGGTTTTCTGCGTTACGGAAATATCGGACACGGGCGTCGTTGGCGACGAGCTGATCGAAATATCCGGGAAGACTGTCGTCCGGGTATCCGTCGTCGACGATGGTCAGGCGAAAGTCCGTATCGTCCTGCGCCAGCACCGAATCAACGGCGGCCTTCATCATCGCGACATCGCCATAGTAGGGCAGCATTACATCAATGGTCACTGGTCTTCTCTCTCGGTTGGAGTCGTGGCTTGGCTGCCGGAACGCATGGTGGTGGCCGGTGATGGCTGGGCAGTGCCGTGCCGCTGTATTCCTTCTACAGAGGCACGGAGAATGGCAACCTCTTCGGCCAAAATTCGGGTCTCATCCTCCAAAATCGTCAATTCGCGCGAAACATGCAAACTCACGCCCACCAGCAAAAGAATGGACATCGCGAAAAGAAGGTTTGCGGGGACTACGACTCCGACAATAGAAGCGGCCCAGTTAAGCAGTCTCGGAAAGAAACCAAGAATAATGGTCAGGCCACCGATGACCAGCCAAAGAATGGCATATTTCTCACGAAGACGGCCGTTCCTCAGCATGATGAGGACAATAACCACCATGGAAATAGACAAGACCAATGAGACAGCGACGCTCATCTCCTAGACACTTCCCTCTCCAGCGATGTCCCCGGACATTGGTGCACGCAATTCGGCAGCGCGAGGCGTCCTGCGCCTGGCGAGTGCGAAACATAGCACAAGGCCTGATCGTGCAAGGTAGAGCGTGGCCTTGAAAGGGCCTTGGCTTGGTGTTCCCGCTTGGCGCGCCTTCATCTCGACCGGGACTTGGGTCACGCTGCAGCCGGACTTGATGGCTACGACAAGGGAGTCGATGGTATCTCCGAGATATTCAGTCGGGAAGTGGGAAATATATTGCCGGATCGCATGCTCGTTCGCGGCACGGAACCCGGACGTCACATCGGTCAATGGAGTGCGGGCCACACCGGAAATCACCTTAGCAAGAAAGAACATCGCCCAGCGGCGCGGCCCGTTCACGCCGTAGCTTCCCCTGCCCGCGAAACGTGCACCGATCGAAATATCAGCCCGCTGGAGCCCGTCCAGCACGCGATCAATGTCATGGGGATCGTGCTGCCCGTCGGCGTCCACCTGAATAACGGCACTGTAGTTGTTGCGGAGTGCGTACTTGAAGCCGGCCCGCATAGCTCCGCCAACGCCAAGGTTAAAAGGCAGCTTCAGGACAGTGGCCCCGGCCTCCTGGGCGATGCGGGGAGTGTCGTCCTTGGAGCCGTCATCGACGACCAACACATCATAGGAAGGCACGACGGCAAGCACGTTCCGGATGGTGTTTCCGATTGCTTCTGCTTCGTTCCATGCGGGCATGACAATGAGAACGCCAGAACGCCGTGAGTTAGCCATGATTATGGATTGTATCAAGGAGAACCCGGGTGGGTGGCAGTCACAGCCGGCTCGCTGAGCCCCGGGAAAGCAACCGGCCACCGGCCTAGTAGGCTTGCGTTGACGTTTAGGAGTTGATCTATGTCTTGGTGGGAATCTGTCCCCACGCTCGCAATCGCCGTAGTGGTCTTCTTTGTTCCAGGTCTGGCACTGCTCGCGGCGGCCGGTCTGCGAGGCCCGAGCCTGGCTGTTTTGGCTGTACCGGTCACGACCAGCGTTGTTGCTTCGACGGGCATCGTTTTCGGGTTCGCTCGGATCCCGTTCAATCCAGTCTCAGTAACGGTCGGTACTCTTTTTCTACTAGGGGTGATTGTTGGTCTCCGGGCCCTTATGCGTAGAAGGGGCGCCGGCCAGGATAGGCTCGAGATCCGTGCACCAGACTCCGGGCTGCACCCCCGGACCGTATTGAACAAAGCTATCGTCGTCTTCGCCGTGCTGGTCCCCGCGATCATTATTGGTGCGCGGTACATGTCCGGTTTCGGCTCCCCGGAATCGTTCTCCGAGACCTTTGACAACGTCTACCATTTGAATGCAGTGCGGTACATTGCGGACACCCAGGCAGCTAATACGCTGACGCTCGGTAATCTGACCGAGACTTCCCAAGGTCTTTACCCCGCCGGCATGCACGCGCTGCTCGCGCTGGTTTTGATGTCCGGCGGGCAAGCCATCACGGTAGCCGTAAACTGGGGATCAATCCTCTATGCCGCAGTGGTATGGCCCTTGGCCTCCCTGTTCTTGGTCAGCCGTATCGTCGGCACCCGCCCGCTAACGCTCTTGGGCGCAGGTGTTCTCACTGCGGGGTTCAGCGGCTTTCCCTACCTCATGGTGGCGTTCGGGATCCTTTACCCGAATCACGCGGCGCTAACGATGCTGCCGGCAGTCCTTGCGCTGACCATCGAGGCTATCGGCATACGATCGTCGCAGCTGAAACTCAGCGGGAGCGCCATCCTCTTGTTGGTGGCGACCGTTCCCGGTTTGGCCCTGACGCACCCCAGCGCGTTCATCGCTTTGCTGATGTTCGCCTTCCCCGCCGTGGTCGGTGTATATCTTAGGGCGGTCACAGCCCGTACCAGCGGCGCTCTCTCCAGACGTGCATTTTCACTCTGGACCCTCGCGGCTGCGCTCTACGCTGCCGGCACCCTTGTGGTGTGGGTTGTGGCTCGGCCACCGCGGAGTGCGGCCAGTTGGGGCCCCTTCCAGACTAATGCACAAGCGTTGGGTGAGGTCTTGGGCAGTGCACCTATGGGCACCACGGTGGCATGGATAATATTCCTTCTGACACTCGTCGGTCTTTACGCCATCGCGCGCCAGATCAAGCGTCATTGGTGGAGCTTAGGCATGTTCGTCATTGCAGCCGTGCTCTACCTCATAGTATCCGCCTGGCCGATCGGTTTCGTCCGATACTTCGCCACCGGCGTGTGGTATTCGGACAGCAACCGTTTTGCGGCAATGCTGCCGTTGGCGACGCTTCCGATTGTGGCGCTCGGTCTGGACTGGATCATCACCCATGTTGGTCCTTGGCCTGCCAGATGGGCTTCCCGATTCCCGCGGGGAAGCAATACGACCAAAGCACCAATTAGATCCCTGCGCAGGGTGGCATCCCGGATGCAGGGAACAAGGGCAACCGCCGCCGGCGCCGCCGTCGTCCTCCTCGTCGGTCTCGCAGCGCAGGGAGGCACCTTGTCAATGGTGCAGCAGCGGATCTCCACCACATTCGAGACACGCAACGATTCAAGCCTCGTAACAATTGATGAGCTGACGCTCATGAAACAGCTGGAAGACATAGTCCCGGAGTCAGACGTCATAGTGGGCAATCCCCGCACCGGCGCGTCCATGGCATATGCCTTTTCCGGCCGGCATGTCATCGCCCCACACATCCTCGGGGCGCGCAGCGAGAGTGAACGTCTCTTGATGAACCACTGGGGCGAAGCCGCATACAACCCCAGCGTATGCCCCGTGATCGAAGAAAAACGGGCCTACTGGGCCCTTGACTTCGCGGACCAGGAGATGACACCCCGCGGTGAGCCGCTGGAGGGTACCAGGGACCTCGCGGATGACTCCGCACCAGGTGTTCAGCTCGTCAAAGAAGTGGGGAAAGCCCGGCTGTTCAAGATGACCGCCTGCCACTGACAGCGGGAAGGAGCGGGGCTCGCCACCATATCGATGGCCGGCCCCGCTCCTTCACTCTCGCCGCTCTTTAGGGAAATTTAGTCTTGTATGCCGATTTGGCCAACTCTGGTAAGACATTCCGGGCAGCCCACTGTGCTCCAATAACCGATTGGTGCTGCAGTGCCACTCTCTCATCGCCCGAGACGACGTAAATGGTTCCCTGCCCAAACTCGGGAAAATCACGGCTGAGCTTCTTGTTGGCCTTGTAAACAGTAAAATCAGTCATCGGCACCGAAACCACCAGCGCGTCAGCACTGAGTTCTCCTGCTCGTTCACGCGGTAAGTAAACCGTACCTTTGGGGAAGCGATGAGGGGTCCGTTCCAGGCTTTTCGCGAGGTCGCTCAGTGCGGCGGGCGCTGCCAATCCTGCTGACGCGAAGAATGCCACGGGCGCCGAACCCGGCACGGAAAGGACCAGGTCAGATCCGGAAGCTGAGGAAGCAGAAACAAAAAGGGCAGTCGCACCTCTAAGCACCGGATAGTTAGCAGCGACATCAACGATCTCCTGTTTGGCCTCGGCAATAAGGGCCTGGGCTGGGCCGCCCAGTCCTACGACTTCGGCAATAAACCGGGTCACGGCCTCCCATGATTCTGCCGGAAGGTCGCTCGGGGCAATGATCACCGGCGCAAGCTCGGACAACGCCTGGTACTCCTCCTGGCTCAACCGGCCGCCGACCGAAAGAAAAGCGTCCGGCCTCAGTTCTTCGAACACTGAAGAACTCAGCTGGCGTCCGTCGTCATAGGTATGCGGCACCTCTGCCGGGTTCAAGGCCCGCACGCCTGCGCGGTACCAGGGTGTAAAGTCCACACCCGGGCGTGACAAAGGAGCAAGTCCCAACGCCACAAGTGTCTCTGCCTCCACTGTACCCAGTGCAACGATCCTGGCCGGTGGAGCCTTCAGCTCAGTTACCCCGAAGCGATGATCCACAGACTTAGGAAATCCCTGTGACGAGGCGCGAACCTCCACTGGACCCTTGTCCCCGGTTGAGCACGACACCAGTGCCAAGGGTGCCAGCCCCGCCAGAGCCAAAAAGGCTCGACGGCTGGTACTCATTTGTTCAGGTCCGGACGTCATTTCTCGTTTTCCCATCGTGTCAATTGGCTTTTCGTCATGGCCAAGCCGCCTACTCTCCCGGCGCCAGGCGGAGCAGTCTGTGGGCGAAAAGCGGGGCAAGGCTCTCGACATAACTTTTTGTAAGGTGGTTGTCGTCATAAAACACGAAGAGTCCGCCGATTACCGCATAGCAGCGGGCCTCATCACAGAACTGGTCGGACATGTCCAGTACCTTCAGATTTCTATGCCTGAGTTCGGCGACGGCCTGCGCCGTAGGATCGGGGAGGAGGGCTTTCGAGCGCTCGGTGGCACAGGCAATGGCATTGCCCTTGTTGTTGATGACGCAGGTAGGCGTACTCTTGCCCAAGGTTAGCGGCGAATCACGAATGACGACCACACGCGTACCGTTCTCGGCCCATTTGGCTATTCGCCGTTCCACGGAGGAGCGGTACTGTGCTAACTGATCCCGGCCGGTGCCGTCGTCGATCGTTTCTTTGATTGAAAAGGTAGAGGACACCACAAGGTCCGGCTGCTGCTGCAGAATTTTCTTTGACACCTGCTCGCTCCAGTCCAGGCAGCGCTGCTGACTCTTGGCGTCCAGCCGTGGTGCGTCCATGAATGCGACCCTTCGGACGTCTGCAAGCGAGCAGCCCCCCGCCAGGCTCAAACGGACTTTCCACTGCTGTTTGCGCGCAAGATCAAAGAAAGCAACTTTCCAGTGCTCCGCATGCGAGTCCCCAACGAACCATACTGTCTTCGCGTCCGTCTTCCCCCCCGAGTAGTCACAGTCCTGAAGGTATGGCGTTCCCTGGACCATGATCTGATCCGGGGCCGAACGGCAGCCGGAGACGGCAAAGTAGGGTGACTCAGGCTTTCCGATGTTCTGCGCATCGGGAGCACCGTATCTGTCCGGGCAGGATGCCCCCGGGAGGAGACTGGCGGCACCGTAACAAGGTGACTTTGCGAGCATCGCCAACTGCTGCTGCTGCGCTTGCTCGGACTGGGCCGCCGAAAGTACCATGGCCCCCGACAGCGCCCCTGCCACCGCCATCGTGCCGATGCCGGCCAAGATGCTCACGCGCGGAGAGCGGCCCCTGAACAGGGCGTTCCTGCCGGGATCCTCCACGAATCGCTTGGTCAGCACCGCCAACACGACGGACGCTGCGCCTATGGCGAGCTTTTCGGTCGCGCGGAGCTCGTGCCCCAAGACCGGGACGGACAGAATAATCAACGGCCAGTGCCACAGGTATAGCGAGTAGGAAATGTCTCCCACAAACTGCAGGGGCCGGAACCCTGATCCGGGCAGGGCACTTCTCCCCAGCACGGATCCTGAAAGGACAATCGCACCCGTGCCTAGGACGGGAATCAATGCCATGGCCCCCGGGAACAAGGTCTGCTCGTCAAAAAGGACAAGCGCGAAGATAAGCGCTGCCAATCCGGCGAAGGCGAGCAGTCCCATCAGCAGATGCACTGCTGCGGGGTGATTTACCTCCCGTGCACGTGTGCCACGTCCGGCAAGCGCAAAGGTTGCCATCGCGATCAGTCCACCGGTGGCGAACTCCCAGGCCCTTGTGCTGGTGACGAAGTAGGCCTCACTCTTGCTGGCCGTGGTGAAATACACGCTGTATGCAAGGGACGCTACGGAGACTGTTCCCATCGCGTACGAGAGCAGCGTCAGCGGCGATCTGCGCAGACGCAGTGCAAGAAAAAATGAAGCAGCCAGAAGAAGCGGCCAGATAAGGTAGAACTGCTCTTCAACTGACAGCGACCAATAATGCTGCACGGGGGTGGCCATCTCATGGTCAGCGGAATAGTCTACGGATTTTGCGGCGAGTAGCCAGTTCTCTGCATAGAAAACCGAAGCGAGAGTTTCCCATGCAACATCCGTCCAGCGGGAGTAGGGCTGCACGAGCCACGAGCCGATGATGCTGACGAAGGCGACGAGCAGTGCCGCTGGAAGCAGCCTTCGTATGCGTCGGGCATAGAAGGTTGCAAAACGCACCCTTCCGTTTCCCTGTAGTTCCTCCACGAGGTGCCGCGTGATCAGGAAACCGGAAATAACGAAAAAGATATCGACACCGATATATCCCCCGGGCAAGTACGTTGGCCAGAGGTGATTGACGACGACAGCTCCGACCGCCAGCGCCCGAAGGGCCTGGATATCCGTCCGGAATTTTTGCTTCGGCTTCCGAGGCGCTTGGGCGGCGGGTGTGTAGGTGGCAGTCTGCTGGCTCAAAGATATGCTTCCCGGGTTCTGCTAAAAAAGATGGGGGCTGCGGGTATAAGACGCTCAACCACTGCTGCGGGCCCGCAGGTACTCGACCACGTCATAACTCGGCCCGTCCTTGATCACTCGCCCGTGTTCGAGTAGAACGCCCCGGGAGCAGACCCGTTGCACGAGGTCCAAGTCGTGGCTGACGACCACGAGAGTCTGACCGGCATCGGAGAGTTCCTGGATCTTCGCTAAACACTTTCGCTGGAATGGTTCGTCGCCGACGGCGAGAATTTCGTCCACTAGAAACACCTCCGGGTCTGAGTGGACCGCGACGGAAAACGCCAGGCGCAGGTACATGCCAGACGAGTAGAAGCGCACCTCGGTATCGATGAACTCTCCGATCTCAGCGAAATCAACGATCGAGTCGAAGCGTTCTTTGATCTCCGCCTCTGATACCCCCAGGATGGCCGCGTTAAGGTAAACATTGTCACGGCCAGAAAGATCCGGATGGAAACCGGCTCCCACCTCAATCAGTCCCGCCACCCGGCCGCGGGTCCGTACAGTACCCTCGTCGGGGGTCATGACGCCGGAAATATGCTTAAGCAGGGTGGACTTTCCGGAACCGTTAAGGCCTAGCAGGGCGACCGTTTCACCTTGCCGGATTTCCAGGCTTACATCACGAAGGGCATGGAACTTTGCCGAAAGGTCACCTTTACGTCCTTTCACAAACCATATGAGGGCTTCTTTGATCGATCGCGTATGGCGAAGGACGAACTGTTTGCTGATGCCCTTGATCTCAACGGCAATTGTTGGTTGCTCAGACACTACAGCTCCTGCGCGAACTTGACTTCTAATTTGCCGAAGGTGAACTGCCCCAGAACCAGTACCGCAGCTGAAATGACCATGGCCACGGGCAGCCACAGCTCAAAGAGCTGTGGCGGAGCCGCCAAACTGACGTCGCCCTCCGCTGTCGTCGACCAAAAGGCATAGTGGAAAAGTTCAACACCGACAGTGACAGGGTTGCACTGGTACACAGCGAACCAGAAGTCACCCAGGCGTTCGTGCACCATGCGCCACTGGTACATCACCGGAGAAGCCCAGGTGGCAACCATTAGCATCATTTCGACGAAATTTTCGGAATCGCGGAAGTAGACATTTACGGAGCTGAAGAAGAGTCCAAGCCCCACGGAGAGCATTGCCAGCACCAAAAAACCTGCGATACCTGCTGCGAGACCTAAGACAGTGGGACGCCAACCCGTAATCACACACCCCATGACAAGAACTACGAGCTGGGGAAAGAAGTGCGCGGCCGAGACGAACACCGAGGCCACCGGGAAGAGTTCCCGGGGAAGAAATATCTTCTTGATCAAACCACTGTTATAGACAATTGACTTCGCGGCGTTGTTAAGGGCCTCGGTGAAGAAGTTGATCAGCACGATGCCGGAGAACAGATAAACCGCGTAGTTGCCAACGTCCCGGTTAAGGCCAAGGAAAATGCCCAGCGCCACGTAAAAAACCACGAACTGGATGGCCGGCTTCACATAGGACCAAATAATGCCCAGGACCGAGCCACGGTATCTGAGTTTGATTTCTTTCCGGACCAGCAGCCGCAGCAGATACCTGTGCCGAAAGACATATTTCAGGCCATGCCCGGTCCCCGGCCGGACCAAGCCCGAGTCTTGAAGGGATGTCATCCGCTGTTTCCCACTGACTCGGGCTTCCTGGCGCGGGTGTCCGAGATAGTGTGCTCGGCGAACGTCGCCGCCCAACTTTCCATGGAGCACTGCGCGGGCATCTTCGACTTGTACTCCTGCGAGAGCTCATCCCACCGGCGCACTACCTGCGCTGCTCCGCCCAAGGCTTCCCCAAGGAGCGACTTCGCCAGCCGGGGGTTGCGCACGTACCAGGAAGCGCCCGTGCCTTCAGCGTTGGTGACTATGGCGGAATCGAACTGGGACACGGTCCACCATTTATTATCCTGATGGGAAATGCGGGCCTGGGGCCGGGCACGGTCCTCAGTGGAAACATCTGTGAAGAGTTGCTTCCGGAGAGTCCTGGCTCCCCATGGAAGGAGGGTCTTCAATGAGGGACGGACAGACACCGCGGCGCTGCCGCCCAGACTTTCCTCCGTGCGGGCCGCTGGGAAGGCATCCGGGTCGCTCAAATAGACAGTGTCGCTGTGGCTGGCAAGCATGCCTCGAATACGGGGCAAAGTTGTGTCCAACATAGAGTGCAGCCCATCCGGGCCCTTCAGGAGGTCTTCCACTGCCCACACCCGGCCCTGCGCAGTTGCGTACTGCATCGAGAGAGTGTGTTTGATGTCGGCGAACAATGCGGCCGCCAGCGCCTTTCCTCCCTTGGCGAATGGACTGTACATCAAGGCCACGATGAGTCGGTTCCGATTGTGGAAGTAGGCCTGCCAGCCGACCAGGTCGTCTTTGTCGCCCCATGAAATGTGCCATACGGCCGCACCCGGCAGGCTCACAGTCTGATAGCCGTGCGCTTTCGCACGGAGTCCGAACTCCACGTCATCCCATTTGATGAATACCGGCATGGAGAGGCCAATCTCGCGGATCACAGACGTAGGGATCAGGCACATCCACCACCCGTTATAGTCCACATCAACGCGACGGTGCATCCATGGGGTGTGCCGCAGGTTGGACGTTAGAAAATCATGACCGGGTTCCATTTCGGTGTATGGCTGATCCGGCTGAATACGCTGCGGGTTAACTATTTCGCCAAATGTATGCAAGGCCGTCCGGTGGTGGAGGTCAAACATGTGGCCGCCCACGATGGTGGGCTTCCTGCAGTATCCGGCGAACGTTATTAGGCGGGTGATACTCTCCGGTTCGATGACGACGTCGTCGTCCATCAGCAGGACATAGTCGCTGCCGTTTCCGCACGCTTCAAACATGCCCCTGGAGAAGCCGCCGGAGCCTCCGAGATTGGACTGCTCGATGATTCGGAGCTTCCCGCCTAGGCTGTCGGCCACGGAGCCGAAACCCTCTGCGGCCGATACCTTGTCGGTACCTTGGTCCACGATGATGATCTCGTCAACCTGGTCCAGGCACCCGGGGTTTGTGGCCAGCAGCCGAAGGTTGTTGAGGCAGAAAGAGGTCTTGTTGAGGGTAGTGATCTCCAACGTGACTGACGCAGGGGCAGGAGCCGGGCCGGGCGCCTGCCACTCGGCCTTGTCCATGACGAGTTCGCCGCGTCCGGCCACGAGGTCAAACCAGTACCAGCCACCGTCGCCGAACGGCAGCAGGTCCAAATCCACGACCGACGTCTGTTCTCCCGCCACGGGAATGCTCTTTTGCTGCAGGAGTGCGCCCTTGGCGTTGGATCGGAAGACGATTATGGTGCCCTCCCCCCGTGTGCTGACACTCAGACGCAGGTTGCTGAGCTTGGTCCACTTCCGCCAGTACCCCGCGGCGAAGGCGTTGAAATAGCTCCCGAAGGAAATACGTTCACCCGGCCGGACGCGGGTGGAGCAGCGCCCGATGAAGTCTTCCGCGTGGGCTTCCCGGGTGTTGGAGCTTAGACGAACCGGCCGCCTGCCCTGTTTCCGCGCTTCCCGCTCTGTGGGTGCGGGCATGCCTGCCGCAGTTCCCATATCGACGTATAGCGGAGCAGTATCCAGCTCTGAATGCTCCGGAAAGACAACCCTTTGCAACGTAACCCATCCAGATCCGTCATTCGGATGGTGCCGGGGACTGGACCCTTGACTCATGCGTCTACCCCGCCGCTTTCAAGCGTTGCACCGCTTTCGAAATGCGGCTTGATCTTGTTGTCGAACATGCTCAGGGCAGATCCAATAGCCATGTGCATGTCGAGGTACTTGTATGTTCCCAGCCGCCCGCCAAACAGCACGTCCTTTTCACCCGCGGCAAGGTCGCGGTACTTCAGCAGGCGCTCCCTGTCGGCGGAGGTGTTGACCGGGTAGTACGGCTCATCGCCCTTCTCTGCAAACCTGGAGAATTCACGCATGATGACCGTTTTTTCGGTCTGGTAGTCGCGCTCCGGGTGGAAGTGACGTGGCTCAATGACACGGGTGTAGGGGACGTCAGCATCGTTATAGTTCACTACGGAGGTGCCTTGGAAGTCCTCCATGTCGAGTACTTCCTCCTCAAAGTCGATCGTGCGCCAGGAGAGATCCCCTTCGGCGTAATCGAAATAGCGGTCCACCGGACCGGTGTATATAACGGGGATTTTCCCGACAACTTTGTTCTTGCTGTACTCGTGGGAGTCGTCGAAGAAGTCGGTATTTAAGCGCACCTCAATGTTGGGGTGGTCCGCCATCTTTTCGATCCAGGCAGTGTATCCGTCGGTGGGCAGGCCCTCGTACTTGTCGTTGAAGTACCGGTTGTCGTAGTTATAACGGACCGGAAGCCTCGAGATAATACCGGCTGGCAGATCCTTGGGGTCCGTCTGCCACTGCTTACCGGTGTAGTGCTTAATGAAGGCTTCGTACAACGGGCGCCCAATCAGCTGGATCCCCTTGTCGTTGAGGTTCTGCGGGTCCGTGCCTGCTAGTTCCCCAGCCTGTTCCTGGATGAGTTCGCGAGCCTGGCCGGGCGTGAGATTTGCCCGGAAGAACTGGTTGATCGTGGCCAGGTTGATCGGCAAGGAATACACCTCACCTTTGTGCACACCATAAACCTTGTGGACGTAATTGGTGAAGGTCGTGAACCTGTTGACGTACTCCCACACGCGCTCGTTGGAGGTATGGAACAGGTGTGCCCCGTAACGGTGCACCTCAATACCGGTCTGCTCTTCCTTTTCGCTGTAGGCATTACCGCCGATGTGGTGACGGCGGTCAATGACAACCACCTTCAGGCCCAGCTCAGAGGCGGCCTGTTCTGCGATTGTCAGGCCAAAAAAGCCAGACCCTACGATGACGAGGTCAGCGGTCACAAAATCTCCTGGTTTGAATGCGGGCAGCGCAATGTTGCGCGTTGTCTGCTGCTCTAGCCTACCCGAGGGACAGCAGAGGGCGTCCAATCCGGAAGCCTCGCACCACGGACGCGCAGCTCCCTCTAGAGCAGCGAGCATCCGGCAGCTTTTCCACATAGCCCCGCCTCGTTGTGGCCCGCGCCTGACGGCCGTAGATAGCGTGGGCCCACAACTAAAAGGAGGCCTGTCCGTGACGTTGCACTGCACCCTGGCAGGCGGACCGTCGTCCAGCTTCGCCGGGCCGCCTGTTGAGATCGTGCTGGAAGCACCGGACGGCACCCCGGGCCGGGCGCTTCAGGCAGAATTGGCAGCCAGCTTCGGAACCGGTGCCGTCACGGTGGAAGGCCGTGAGCTGGACGGCCTCATTCTCGGGGAACCTCCCCTGGTAAACGGCGCAGTAATGGTCGACGGCGGCGAGCGCCCCGGGAAGCAGACCCCGCCCCGCACCGCCGTGCGGAACATCCCTGCCGGGCTGTCGCTGGCGGTGCACAGCGGCCCCGGAGCCGGCACCATCGTGCCTTTGGAGCGCGGCATCTACACGCTCGGACGAAGCGGAGCGCGAATCCTCATCCAGGATCCGGAGCTCTCCAGGCTCCACGCCCGACTGGAGGTCACCGATTCGCACATATCCATCACAGACCTGGACAGCGCCAACGGCACATATGTCGACGGGCAAAGAGTACGAAGCGCGGTCGTCTCCACGGCTTCGACCATCCGATGCGGCAACACCCGTCTCGCTCTGGCCTTTGACGACGTCCCCTGGAGTGCGCTGGAGCTGGCGGGTTCATCCGTGCGGCAGCCCATCATCGTTCGAGGCCAGCCGGAACCCGCCAACCGTCTGCTCCTCCTCCTCACGGCTACGCTCCCGTTGGTCCTTGGCGTCGCCCTCGCGCTGGCCACGGGCATGTGGTTGTTCCTTGCCTTCGCCGCGGCCTCCGCCGGGTCACTTCTTGTCCCCCTGCTCACCGGCCGGAAGCAGCGCCGCAGGGCGGACGGCGCAATCAGGTCCGCGGCAGCGCAGGACCGCGAACGCAGGAACAAAGCGGGGCCCTCCCTCGCCGTCCTGATGCTCTCGGCGGAGCACGTCCTATCGACTACCGACACTCCGGAAACATCCGAAGCACCGAAAGTACCGGAGCCGCAGGGCGGCGAAGGCCTGTGGTTTCGGCTTGGAGAGGCGGTCCAGTCCGCCAACGTGCAACTGGATCCCCCGGGCGCGGCCCTGCCGCCCGCCGGGACAGTTCCCGTCCTCCTGGATCCCGGCTGGCGGCACACGGTGTTCCACGGAACGCGTGCAGTCTCTGCCGGAATGATCCGGGCGCTGCTCATGCAGGTTGCCGGTTACCCGCTGGGCCGCGGAACGCCTGTCGTCATCCATGGTGCAGCAGCCCGGCTTCCGCTACCCGCCAGATACCTGCCCCAGACCATCCTCACCGCCACGGCATCGGCCTGCAGGACGGCACTGGCAGCGGCATCAGGGTATGCACCAAAGATTCCCGGGATTCTGGTCCTGACGGGCACTTCGCCGGATCCGGACATCGAGCACGTGCTCGCCGAAGTGGCCTTGGACCGCGGCTGGCGGGTGCTGCAATTCGCGCCAGCCGGCGTGTCTGCGGCCACCGAAAGCAATGTGGAGCTGGCCGAGCGGGAATCGGTGCTGCGGGGGCCGCACGGCACCGTGCTCTTCGTCCCGGACCTCGCACCTGAGGCAGTCTTCGACACGTTCTGCCGCCGCCTCGCAGCCCGCGGGACGGCGCCCGCCGGCAGCGCTCCGGGCATCCCCGCCTCCTGCCTGCTCGACGAAATCCTTCCGTCGGACCCGGCCCGGACGGCCGCCCGCTGGAAGGCTGCCGCCAGAGCAACCGGGCTTCCGGTTCCAGTGGGTATGGGAACATCAGGGCCTCTGATCCTGGACCTCCAATCCGACGGCCCCCACCTCCTCGTAGCCGGCACCACCGGCTCCGGCAAGTCCGAGCTCCTCCGCAGCTTCGTCGCCTCCCTTGCCCTCAGCTATCCGCCGGACCGGGTCAATTTCCTCTTCATTGACTTCAAAGGCGGATCGGGACTTGGCCCGTTGGCCGGGCTGGTCCACTGCACCGGACTGCTGACAGATCTGTCCGGCAACGGCTTCGAACGGGCTCTCGTTTCGCTCCGCGCCGAAGTCCGGTTCCGCGAACAGACGCTGTCCGCAGCGGGGGTCCCGGATCTGGCGGCACTCAGGGCGGCACCGCCGCCGAGCGTTGCCCCGCTCCCCCACCTGGTTATAGTCATCGACGAATTCCGCATGCTGGTTGACGATCATCCCGAAGCGTTGCGCGAGCTGATGCGGATTGCCTCGATCGGCCGGTCACTGGGGATCCACCTGGTAATGGCCACGCAGCGGCCCCAAGGCGCGCTGACCGCCGATATCCGCGCCAATGTCACCTCCAGCATCGCCTTGCGCGTCCAGTCTGAGATGGAGTCGGTGGACGTCATCAACCACCGCGCAGCGGCGGCCATTAGCATTGAGCGGCCCGGCCGCGCCTTCCTGGTACGTGGCACCGAGCCGCCACGCGAATTTCAGGCAGCGTCGGTTCAATCCGGGCGTACGACGGCGGGGCGGGCCGTCCGCGCCCATCTCGTCGCGGAATATCTCTCGGGCCAGCCCGTCGACACAGAAGCCTCCGGCTCCCCCGCACAAACCCGCGCCCAGGCTGCCGAACCGCTGCTCGCCACGGTCCGCGACCTGTGGACCGCAGCGGGCGGCCCGGCCCCCAGGCAGCCGGTGGCCGCTCCCCTGCCGCACCACCTGCCTGGATTCGGGACAGACGCTAAATCCGAAGCTTCCGGATGGGGCGTTGCACTGGGACTGATCGATCTTCCCGAACTGCAATGCGTTAAGCTCCTCCGGTGGGATCCAGGGCGGGACGGACATCTGGCCCTGATCGGTACCCCGTCGTCGGGGACAGTCGAGGTGGCGGAGTCTATCTCGCGGAGGCTCCTGTGCCACCCGGCCGAATCGCACGCCTACGTCCTGGATGCCGGTTCGGGCTTGCAACCTCTCGCCGGGTGCCCGAGGACCGGCGCCTATGTGGGGCTGCATGAGCTGAGGCGGGCGGTCCGTGTCCTTGAACGGCTGGCCGAGGAACTCACGCTGAGGCTCAGCAGGAGGGACACAGTCCGTCCGCCAGTCCTCGTAGTAATTGCAGGGTGGGGGTCGTGGGTCTCCGCTTTCCGCGCCGGACCGTATTCCTGGGCTGAGGAGCTGGTACACGACCTGATCCGGGACGGGCACGCCGCCGGAATCAGCCTCCTCCTCTCGGGCGACCGTGAACTGGTGGCAGCCCGGTTCACGGCCGCTATACCGAACAGGCTGTATTTCCCTGCCGATTCAACAGAGGAGAGCCGGCTCGCCTGGCCACGATTGCCTGCCGTTGACGTGATTAAGGGACGTGCCGTGGCGGTGGGGCCGGTGGCCGGGCCGGTTCCATCGGCATGCCAACTCTACGCTGGAGACCCCGCTGGGTCCCCTACCGGGGGGAGTAAGCCTCAGTTAGCGGAGCTGGCCGGCGTGCCCGCACCGGCCTCTGCCCCCTTCAGGGTGGAGCCACTGCCTGACGTGGTTCCGGCGGAGCGCCTCAGGACCAGCGAAACCACCAGGAGTGGCACCCCGGTCGGAGGGCCGGTGATACTTCTCGGGGTCACCGGAGACGAGGTGTCCCCGGCATCGATCCGGCTGACAGCGGGCGGAGTGTTCGCCATCCTCGGCGGGCCGGCAACCGGAAAGACTAATGTGCTCCGCGTCATCGAGGAACTCAACCCTGGCCAAGGAAGGTGGCTGCGCCCGGGCACGGAGCCGGGCGCGGTAGATGACTCCACCGGATACTGGAAGCAGTGCCTCGAATCAGCCCGGGCCGGAGCGCTGGACAGGCATTCGATTCTCCTGATAGACGACGCCGATCGGTTGGCCCCCTCAACGATGCGGGACGTCGCAGACCTTCATGGGCTGGGCCATGGGGTTGTCTTTACTGCCGCGCCGGGCCCGCTGCTCGGCCAGCGGGTGGCATGGGCCATGGAGGCGCGGTCCTCAGGTGCGGGACTTCTGTTATGCCCGCGGTCAACGTCCGACGGTGAAATTTACGGCGTTCGCTTCGACGTCGAGCCCCATCCACCCCCGGGGCGGGCCGTCCTTATCGAATCCGGCGGCAGCCGCGCCCTGCAGGTGGCACTGGCGTCCTACAGCGCCGGAGTCCCGCCTCCGGTCCTGGACGCATAGCTGATCACCCGGGAGTGGAACAGGAGCACCAAGGCCAGGACTGCAGGGACCACCATAGCCGCGCCGGCCGCGATAAGTCCGCCGCTGAGGGTAGGAAAGCCTATGGTCAGCACAAACAACTGCGCTACGAGGGCTGCGGCGCGGGTCCATCGGTAGCCCCGAAAATGGAAGGTGGCTACCGCAAACAGCCAGGCAGAAAATGCCAGGAGGAGTGCCAGCGTGAACACCGCACCCCAGAAGGACAACGCCGGGCTACCGGTAAGCAGGTTGTATCCATACCAGACAGCCACGCCAAGGAGTGCGGTGGCTTCGGCTGCCACTATGGCGGCGATGGTGGTGACGGCCCCGGGTCGGTCACGCGCCGCCGCCGGGCCGTCGTTGTCCGGACGGCCCTGACCCGGAAGCCCGGCATTCGAACGCCCGGCATTCGGACGGCGGCCGGGGTCTTGGTTAGGGGACGAATCAGCAGGGTCTGCAGGGGGTCTTGACACACTGGCACCCTACCGGACATAGTCGGGTACTGGTGAGGGCCGGCGTCGGCGGTGTGATGTATCGCTCAGAATTACGGGGATTTCGAGGGTTATTACCCCTTGTTTACACAGCGTTAACATGACAGGCTTGATTCAGATGACCAAGGGGGCCCCGCAGGGCCCTTTTCCTTTGTAGCCACTAGTGAATAATTTCACAAAGAGCACTTCCCAGAAATGGAGCAACTGATCAGCATGGATTGGCGTAACCGCGCAGCGTGCCTCGATAAGGACCCGGAACTGTTTTTCCCTGTGGGAAATACGGGGCCAGCACTCCTGCAAATCGAAGAGGCCAAGAGCGTATGCCGGCGCTGCCCCGTGGTGGACACCTGCCTCCAGTGGGCCCTTGAGTCCGGCCAGGATGCCGGTGTCTGGGGCGGGATGAGCGAAGACGAGCGCCGCGCCCTAAAGCGCCGCGCAGCCCGCGCCCGCCGCGCCTCCTAAACCCTAAAGTCCCGGCAGCGCTTGAGGCGCCACTACCCGGGCCAACACGATCCATATAACGAAGCCCCGCACTCCCCCAAAGGGAATGCGGGGCTTTCCCGTATCCGTGCGTCGCGTGGAGTCCGCAGCGTTACTTGCCCGCCAGGCTCAGCCTGATCTGCACCGCAGTGCCGCCACCCTCGCGTGGCTGCCACTGGATGGTACCGCCCAATTCGCTGGTCACCAGGGTGCGCACAATCTGCAGCCCCAGCCCCTCAACGTGGGGGGTGTCCGGGAGTCCCACGCCGTCGTCGGCAATGGTCACGGTCAGTTCTTCGCCGTCTTCGCCGTCCGACCGGTCCGCAAGCAGCCATACGGTTCCGGCCCGGCCCTCGAGGCCATGCTCCACAGCGTTAGTAACCAATTCGTTAATGACCAGCGCCAGCGGGGTGGCGAAGTCGCTGGGGAGCTCGCCGAACTTGCCGGACCTCTCAGTCCGTACCTGCTGGGACGGTGACGCCACCTCGGCCGAAAGCCTGAACTGCCGCCCGATCAGCTCGTCGAAGTCAACGCTTTGGGCCAGGCCCTGCGACAGGGTCTCGTGGACGAGTGCGATGGTGGCCACTCGCCGCATGGCCTGCTCAAGGCCCTGTTTGGCTTCTTCGCTCACCATGCGCCGCGACTGCATGCGCAGCAGCGCGGCCACCGTCTGCAGGTTGTTCTTAACCCTGTGGTGGATCTCCCGGATCGTGGCATCCTTGGTAACCAGCTCCATCTCGCGGCGCCGCAGCTCGGACACATCGCGGCACAGGACCAAAGCACCGAAGCGCTGTTGCTCATCCCGCAGGGGAATGGCGCGGAGGGACAGGCTGACTCCGCGCGACTCTATCTCGCTGCGCCACGGCATCCGGCCCGTCACCACCAGGGGAAGTGTCTCATCGACCATGCGGCGGTCCTTCAACAGACCAGCCGTGACCTCTGCGAGTGAGCGGCCTTCCAACGATTCGCCGTCACCCAGCCGGCGGAACGCCGAAACGCCATTGGGGCTGGCGTACTGGACGATACCCTCGGCATCCAGCCGGATCAGCCCATCCCCCACACGGGGAGCACCGCGGCGTGAACCGGTGGGAGAGGCGAAGTCGGGCCAGAGGCCCAGCGTGCCCATGCGAAGCAGATCGTAGGCGCACTGGCGGTAGGTGAGCTCGAGCCTCGAGGGCATTCGCGAACTGGACAGGTCCATGTGCGTGGTGACCACCGCGAGGGTCCGCCCGTTCCGGACCATCGGCACGGCTTCCACGCGCAGCGCCATGTCGCTGCTCCAGTTCGTTTCACTGGAACGCTCGATAACCTTGCTCTCCCACGCCTTGTCCACCAGGGGCTTCAGGTCCGAACGGATCCCTTCACCAACGAAGTCCCCGTGGAACACTGTGTGCGTGGTGGAGGGACGGACGTGCGCCAGGGCAACGTAGCCCAGGTCCGGATGCGGAAACCACAATGCAAGGTCGGCGAACGCCAGGTCCGCAACCATCTGCCAGTCCCCCACCAGGAGGTGCAGCCACTCAGCATCGCCGGGCCCGAAATCAGCGTGTTCCCTGATGGGGTCCGTAAAGATTGCCACTGCACCTCCAGTTGCGACGCCGGCTGGCTAGCGTCGGACGATTGACCTCAAGAGCCTCAATGCTACCGACAGTGACGCCATATCGTCCGCTTCGAGTGAGTTGACCTCGTCAAACATCGTCTTGGCACGGCCCAGCTGTTCAGCGTTCTGGGCCTCCCAGTCCTGGAGCCGCGCCTCCGGCGAGTCAGCCGGCTCGGTGGCGTCCAGCACCGCCGTCGTCATGTCCGAAATGGTGGAGTACAGGTCATCCCGCAATGCGGCCCGGGCCAGCGCCTGCCAGCGGTCCTGCCGCGGCAGGCTGCTGATCCGTTCGAGCAGCGAGTCGACATGGAACCGGTTGAAGACGGTGTAGTAGACGGCAGCGATCTCCTCAACGGGCTCCTGGCGGGCGCGCGCGATCTTGGCGATGTCAAGGAGCACATAGCTTTCGAAGAGCTCCGCCCAGCGGAAGGCAAGGTCCTCCGGAAGTTCCCACTCGCGCGCCTTGTCCAGCCATCCGGCCACACGTTCGTGGTCGTCCCCCTTGAGGTAGTCCAAGAGCTTTGCCCGCATCGGATCCATGAGCGGCTTGAACTCATCCACCACCTCGGCGATGGGGCGTGACGCGCCCCCTTGGCCAAGGAGCCAACGGACTGCACGGTCGAGGAGCCGCCGGATATCGAGGTGGACCGCGCTCCAGTGCTCAGTGGGGAACGACGCCGGAAGGCTGTTGAGCTCCGCCACCATAATGTCCAGCTCGTACACCTCGCGGAGCGCCACGAACGCCTTGGCCACCGCCACCTCACTGGCCGACGTTTCCTCCATGACGCGGAAGGCAAAGGTGATGCCACCAAGGTTAATCATGTCGTTGGCCACGACGGTGGCGATGATCTCGCGGCGCAGCGGGTGCGTATCCAGCTCGGCATCAAAACGTTCGCGCAGCTGCGCCGGGAAGTAGCTGCGCAGGGTCTGCCGGAACCAGGGATCATCCGCGAGGTCGCTGTTCCGCAGCGCGGTGGCGAGCTCGATCTTCGCATAGGCAGCCAGCACGGAGAGCTCGGGTGAGGTCAGTCCCTGCCCCTGGTGCAGCCTCTCCCTCAACTCTTCGGTGCTCGGCAGCGCTTCCAGGTCACGCTTCAGCCCGGCTGTCTTGTCCAGCCAGTCCATCAGCCGCTCGTAGCTGGGGCTCCACTCGGCAACGCGCGTCCGGTCGTTGAGCAGCAGGATGTTCTGGTCGATGTTGTCCTCAAGCACCAAGCGCGCCACTTCATCGGTCATGGACGCGAGGAACCCGGGACGCTCCTCGGCGGACAGTTTCCCGGCCGCGACCATCCGGTCCACGAAGATCTTGATGTTGACCTCGTGGTCGGAACAGTCCACGCCGGCCGAGTTGTCGATGGCGTCCGTGTTGAGGATGACTCCCTGGAGGGCAGCTTCGATACGGCCGCGCTGGGTGAGGCCCAGGTTTCCGCCTTCGCCCACCACCTTGACCCGCAGGTCTTTGCCGTCAACGCGGATGGCATCGTTGGCCTTGTCCCCCACTGAGGCGTGGCTTTCCGTACTTGCTTTGACGTAGGTCCCGATGCCGCCGTTGTAGAGCAGGTCCGCGGGTGCCAGCAGGATGGCCCGGAGCAGTTCCGGCGGGCTCATTTCCTTCGTCCCGGCGGGCAGTCCCAGTGCCGTGCAGACCTGCGGAGACAACGGAATGGATTTGGACTGACGGGAGAAAACTCCGCCGCCCTCGCTGATCAGCGCCTTGTTGTAGTCGTCCCAGGAGGAACGGGGCAGCTCGAAGAGACGCTGCCGCTCGGCGAAGGAAGCTTCCTCGTCCGGCGACGGGTCCAGGAAGATATGGCGGTGGTCGAACGCAGCGAGGAGGCGGATGTGGCGGGAGAGCAGCATGCCGTTGCCAAAGACGTCACCGGACATATCACCAACGCCCACCACGGTGAACGGCTGGGTCTGCGTGTCCAGGTCCAGTTCGCTGAAGTGCCGCTTGACCGATTCCCAGGCGCCGCGCGCGGTAATGCCCATCGCCTTATGGTCGTAGCCCACAGATCCGCCAGATGCAAAAGCGTCGCCGAGCCAGAACCCATACTCGGCTGCGAGCCCGTTGGCGATGTCGGAGAACGTTGCCGTCCCCTTGTCTGCAGCCACCACCAGATAGGAATCGTCTCCGTCATGGCGCACAACGTTCGACGGCGGCACGAGCCTTTCGCTCCCGCCTTCCGTAAGCAGGTTGTCGGTGATGTCCAGCAGCCCGCGAATGAAGGTCTTGTAGCTTTCCACGCCCTCCGCCATCCAGGCGGCCCGGTCAACGGTGGGATCCGGCAGGCGCTTGGCGAAGAACCCGCCCTTGGCACCGGTGGGAACGATCACGGCGTTCTTCACGGTCTGTGCCTTGACCAGGCCCAGGACTTCAGTGCGGAAATCCTCGCGCCGGTCGGACCAGCGCAGGCCGCCGCGGGCCACCTTGCCGAAGCGGAGGTGAGCGCCTTCCACGCGCGGGGAGTACACCCAGATCTCGAACATCGGCCGGGGGAACGGGAGTCCCTCGATCTTGGCGGGATCCAGCTTGAAGCTCAGGTGCGGCCTGTCCTGATAGAAATTCGTCCGCAGGGTGGATTCGATGAGGTTGACGAAGGTGCGGAGGACGCGGTCGGCGTCGAGCGTGGGAACTTTCTCGATGGCGGCGGTGAGCCCGGCGCGCACTTCACCCTGTGCGTGTGCCCGTTCCTCGGCATCGAGAGCCGGGTCGAACCGGGCGGCGAAGAGCGCCGTCAGCCCCTTGGTCACTTCGGGGTTGGCCAGCAGCGTATCCGCCATGAACCCGAACGAATTGGTGTTTCCCATCTGCCGCATGTACCGGGCGTAGGCGCGCAACATGGCGATCTGCCGCCAGTGCAGCCCTTCCCGCAGTGCCAGCCTGTCGAAGCTGTCCGATTCGGCGGCACCGGTGACCGCGGCACCGAACGAGTCCGAAAGGAGCGGCCCGGTGGTCACCGGGTCCACCTTGACGGGATACTTCAGGCCGAGGTCGTAAAGGAAAAAGTCCCGGCCGTCAGACGTCTCGATTTCGAACGGGCGTTCGTCCAGCACCTCGAGGCCAAGGTTATGGAAGAAAGGAAGGATCTGGCTCAGGCTTTTGGGTTCGAGCATGTAGAGCTTGACGCGTGCGTCCTCTTCCAGCGTGGCACCGGCACCTTCGGGCAGGTAGACATGCAGTCCTGGCCGGTCCTGCGGAGTCCCCTCCACCCGCTCGGCCGCCGCGCCGTGTTCTTCAAATCGAGCGATATCCTCCAGTGCGTCTTCCACCTCGTAGTCCACCCGGTAACTGGCCGGGAACGCTTCGGACCAGATCGCGGCGAGCTCCTTGGCATTGGGAATGTCCGCGCGCTGACGCAGGACTTCTGCGATGCCCTCGCTCCATGACCGGGCCGCCCTGACCAGCCGCGCTTCAAGGTCATCCGTATTTACATGGCTGATATCTGCGTTCTTAGGCAGGCGGATGCGGAAAAACAGACGGGCCAGCGCGGACTCTGTCATGCGCGCTTCGTAATCGATGGATACCGCCTGGAATGTTTCGCGCAGTTCCTGCTCGATCCGGAGCCGGACGTTGGTGGTGTACCGGTCGCGCGGCAGATAGACGAGCGCGGACATGAAGCGTCCGTAGATGTCCGGCCGGAGGAACAGCCGGGTGCGGCGGCGTTCCTGGAGCTTCTGGATGCCCAGGGCCGTGGCGGCCAGATCGGGAATCTCAATCTGGAACAGCTCGTCGCGGGGGTACGTCTCCAGGATCCCCAGGAGGTCCTTTCCGGAATGCGAGTCCGGCGGGAAGCCCGCGCTGCGAAGGACGGCGTCAACCTTGTCCCGGACGATGGGAACATCCCGGACGGACCCCGTGTAGGCGCTGGTGGCGAAGAGGCCGATGAACCGGCGCTCGCCGTTGACGTTCCCGGCCTGGTCGAAGCTTTTCACTCCGATGTAGTCGAGGTAGGCGGAGCGGTGCACCGTGGAGCGAGAGTTCGCCTTCGTGATGACCAGCGCCCGTTTTTCGCGCGCCTTCTTCCGGCCTGTGTCCGTCAGGTGCTGGATGTGGGGCGACTCCGTGGAGGGCCGCAACAGCCCGAGGCCGCTTTCCTCCCGCAACTCCAGAACGTCTTCGCCGTCCACGTTGACCAGGTCGTATTCGCGGTAGCCGAGGAACGTGAAGTTTCCGTCGTCCAGCCAACGAAGCAGATCCTGGGCCTGCCGCAGTTCCGCAATCTGCCCAGGATGGGCCACCTGGTCAAGGCTTTCGGCGATCGCGAGCGCCTTATGGCGCATCTTGGGCCAGTCCTCCACGGCGGCCCGGACATCCTCCAGCACGCTCTTTAAGCCCTCAAGGAGGGATTCCTTGGCTTCGTTGGACACGCGGTTGATTTCGACGGCGATCCACGACTCCATGTGCGACGCGTCCTCGCCCTGCGCGATAAGGTGCGAAATATTCGGCATGGCTGCAGTGTCTCCGCTGGAGATGCCGAGGTGGGCCGGGACCCGGCTGACCTTGACCAGCTCACCCGTGGACCGGTTGCGCCGGGCAACAATGAGCGGGTGGACCACCAGGCGGATCGCTGCATGCTGGCGGACAAGTTCGGCGTTGACGGAGTCAACCAGGAACGGCATGTCATCTGTCACGACGTAGACGACGCTGCTGTCTTCCTCGTCCACAATGGCAAGCTTTTCCTGGCCGGGCAGGCGCTCCGCGGCGACCGCCTGGTGGTTCTTGGCCCGGTTGACCAGCACTTCCCTCGGGTAGCTGCGCGCGTCTTCTTCGGCAAGATGCTGATAATAGTCCCCCATGAACCCTTCCAGGTCTGCCGGGGACAAGGGCTGATCCTCCACGCTGGATCCAGACGACATCGACACACGCCTCCATATGAGAAATCCGCTGCACCGTCGCAGCTCATAGGTCGAGCCTAGTCCTTCGCCCTCCGGCCTGCGGTGGAAGAAAATACAGAGGATTTGCGATTTTGCTGGGCAGGTGCACAAACGAGATTCCTAATGGCGTGCCGCAGCCCGGAGTCAGGCGCGCATTCCAGCAGGAGTGAACCTCCGAGCAGGGCGGCGTCGGCCGCCGGGCCGTCGAAGGGCAGGAAGGCATGGATGGCGGCCTCCGGTCCATAGCGGTGCCAGGCGTCCTGCAGCTGTCTTTCCGGCCCACGGCCGACTGACGAGGCCCGGACCTTGTTCATGACCACTACCGGCGAGGCCTGCGGGACGGCTGCTTCCAGCTCGGCCAGTGCGCGGACCAGCCGCGGAACCCCCACCGGATCGGCTGCTCCTATGGCGAACAACGTGTCCGCAAGCTCGAGCGAGCGGAGCGTCGCCGCGTTCCTGCGCGGCGCCATGGTGTCGAAACTAAGTTCCTCGTCGGCCTCAAGGCAAAACCCTGTGTCAACCACCACGACGTCGGCCACCTGGCGGGCGCGCTCGAGGACCACGGCCAGCGCAGGCGCCCGGAGTTCTGTCCACCGGTCCGCCCTGGTAATACCCGTAAGGACCCGAAACCTGCCCAGCGCTGTGGCCACCGGAGCTGCTATCCCCGCAAGGGCTGCCGCATCAAGGACTCCCTGGTCTGCCAGCCGGCAGGCCTGGGCCAGCCCCGCGGACTCGTCCAGCAGCCCAAGCACCGCAGCAACGCTGGCACCGTAACTGTCGGCATCCACCAGAATGACGTCTTTTCCTTCAGCGGCAAGCTCGCCCGCGACATTAACGGCAAGAGTAGTGCGGCCTGGGCTTCCGGCGGGTCCCCACAGGGCAATAATCCGCCCCGGGCCCGGACCGTCCGGCTCCTCGCGCGGGTCCGCAGGTACCGTCGTCAAGGACGCTGCGGTATCCGCCATCGAGCTGGCCGAATCATGCCGCTGCCCGGTCAGGTATTCCACGGCCTCCGCGATGCGCTCCGACAATTCCGCCGATCCAACGCCGGTCAGGGCAGAGGCGACGCCAATTCCGCGGAGCCTGGCAGCTTCTTCAGGACTGTCGGTGAGGGCAATAATCGCTACGCCAACGGCGCCGAGCCTGTCGACCAGCGACGCTGTGAGCCCTTCCGTCCCCCCGGCCACCACGGCTGCCCGGGCAAGGCCGCTCTGGCATGCAGCCAGGAGCTCCGGAAGTTCCGCACAGCGCCGAACCACCGTTACCGGGCCGTGGAGGCGTTCCAGCCCGCCCACCAGGTCCCGGTCCTCGCCCACGGTGACGACCGGGATGCTCATTCGCTTCCACCGCCCGGGTTCCAGACCACGGAAATCCTGGCGTCGTTGGCCTGCGCGCCGAGAAGCGCGGGCATGCTGCTGTCATCGACGAGGACCATCAGCACGGTGGTCTTTGCTGAACCCAGCGCGGTTGCACCCTCAGTCACCTCCGCGATTTCAGCGCCCGGGAGCAGAAGTCTCGGTTCGTTGAAACCATTGCGGGCATCGGGCTGGGCCACCCAGACATCGACACGGGCCCCAGCCACGGCCTGGGCCGGCAGGGCTTCCGAAACGGTCAGCGCCACCGGCTTGCGGTCGAGGGCGTCAACGACGCCCAGGCTCGTTCGCGGCACCAACTGGTCCTTGCCAATCCGCTGGATGGCCACGGCATTTTCCGGCAAGCCTGAGGCTGCCGTAATGTAGTGCTGTTCGGTTTCACCCAGGCGCACTTTGGTTCGGATCAGGTTCTCTGCGGTGATCCGTTCGCCCACCCCGATGCTGTTTCTGGCGGCGAAAACCTCGGTAGTACGGTCCGCTCCGGAGAGAAGGCTGATGACGCCCGCCACGCTGGCCAGGACCAGCAAGATGCCGACAACGAGGCGCGGATCCTTCCATGACGGCCGCTTCAACCGGGCCGCAGCGACAGACGATTCAGGACCCATGACGTTTCTTCCCCCTCCACTACGCCGGCGTGCCCTCGTGGGCCGGCACCCTCATTGTTGCGGCAAGGGCTCGGGAACAAAAGTCACGAGGGAAAATATTGCCAATCTGTGGATAACGCCCGCATTTGGGGTCTATCGATGGCAAAATGGGTTTATGCCCAGGTTCCTAACACTCGCGGATGTAGCCGAGCAGCTTCAGATCAATGCGCCGGCGGCGTACGCGCTGGTCCGCAGCGGCGAGCTGAAGGCCATCCAGGTGGGCGGGAGGGGCCAGTGGCGGGTCGAGGAAAAAATGCTTGAACAGTACATCGAAGAGCGCTACGCCGAAGCCAGCCGCATTATCCAGGCGTCAAAGGCCAAGTCGGTCTGACGTAGGCGTCCGCACTGCCGGTTCCCGGAACACCCAAACTTCTAGAGCGCCCCGCCCACCCTCGACCTGACCAGCGAGACGGCCGTAAACGGGACCGTGGAGACCTGCTGTACGTGTGCCTTCCGTCGCACCTCGCCGGGCGCCACGAGCGCAAGATCGAAATAGTCCGCACCTACCCTGTCGATGACCCCGTCAAGGCGGATGGACGGCGCGCCGGCGCCAACGGTCACTGAAAGCCCGGCACGGTCCCGGGCCAGGCCCCTTAGCGCGTGGGCGAGACCCAGCCGCCTTTTCACTCCGGACCTCTCCCCCGGCGCCAGCCGGCCAAGCCCGGAGTAGTGCGCCACCGACATGTACGGCACGAGAACCTGGTGCTTTCCCTCGTCTAGGACCATGGCGTCCGCACCCGCATGCCGCAGAACTCCATGGACCGCTTCCCCGCACAGCAGGTACACCGTGAGCCGGCAGTTCACGGACCCGCGCAGACGGTCCACGATACCGATTCCCACCAGCTCCGCACGTACGCGGTCACTGACTTCCGCATCCAGGACCAGGTGGTCCTGTTCCGTCATCTGGCTTTCCAAGTCAGCAAAAAGGGCATCCCAGCGCATTCGCACAGCGTAGGTCCCGGCGGTCTCCGGGGTCAACGCGGCAAAGTATTTGCCTCCAGCGTATGGACAAAACTTACGGAAACAGTTCACACTTGGTCCAAGTTCATCAAACAGCATCAAACTGCATCAAAGGGGTTGAAATGACTGAGTCCGACTCAAAGGTTTCCCTGGCTTCTGACGTGGCAATGTCTGCCGCCATCCTGCTCCTTGGGGCTGTCCTTGTGTTCTCCGGCAAGGCCACCGTGGACAGGTGGAAGCTCGGTGCCGGTCCAGGACGTTCCGCGGTGACGCTGGATACCCTGCAGTGGCCCGGCGAAGCAGATGCCCTCGGTGCCCTGGCCTCGGCAGCAGGCGCCGCCGTGATGTCTTGGTGGGTGCTGTCGATGGCATGGTCCGCAGCCGCCATCATCCTGGAGCGTTGCGGTAAGGGCCGCGCCGCCGCGGCCGCCCGGCGGTTCTCGCCGGCCTTCATGCGACGGCTCATCCTCGCTGTGCTCTCGCTCCAGCTTCTTTCCGGCCCGGCGGTTCACGCCGCCATGGCGCCGGGGCCGGAGTGGATGCCAACCCGGACGGAAGTCTCGGCACCGGCCGGTACTGCGATGTCCCGCCCGGAGGGAGATCCTTCACGCCTCGATCCACAGTGGCGGCCATCGGCGCCTGTGACGGGCCCTGGCCTGCTGGCGCCGCCGGGTATCCGCGCCGGACTTCAGGCGGACACCGCTCCGCATGGGCGAAGTGAAGAAGTGACTGTGCTGGCCGGGGACACCCTGTGGGACATCGCGAAAAGGGACCTTGGACCGGGAGCTTCCGATGTGGACGTGGCACTTCACTGGCCGCGCTGGTATCAGGCAAATCGAAGCCTTATCGGGCTGAACCCCGATGTGCTCATGCCCGGGCAGGTCCTCCAGGCCCCATCGAGCCGTTGACCCCAGCGGCACCGCACCAACCACACAAAGGCAGTCATCAACCACGTCACCGACAAGGGGAACCCCATGACCGCAGTAACACCGATCCAGAATGCACAGGGGCTGGGGAAGAAGGCCGGACAGCAGGCAAGACCCCGGCCGCAGAGTCAAACAGCAACTCCCAGCGACGATTCTTCCGAGATCCGTGCCATCACGCGGGGTACGGTCCAAGCGGCAATGGAGGTGCTGGCCGGTATCCGGCCCGTCCACCAACTGGCACGGCGGCTTGATCCGCGGTGTCTGGCCACCCTGCAGCACAGGGCGGCCCTGATCCGCCGCGAGGCAACACGCACGGCCAACCCGGTCCTTGCACGGCTGCACCGTAACTCCAGTGTCGGGTCGGTCCGGGTCTGTGAAGTGTCGGAGGGAGTCTACGAAGCCAGCGCCGTAGTCGTGGACGAGGTCCGCGCCCGCGCAGTCGCTGTCCGCCTGGAACGGAACAGGCAGGTCTGGCGGGTCACCGAACTCGTCGTTGGCTAGTCAGGTCAGTTCCGCTTTTTTCTGGCCCGCTTGGCGGCGTCCTGTGCGGCAGCTTTCGCTGGATTGCCGGACCGGCCGGACCCCGACGAACGGGTCTCCACGCGGGTCTGGGCTCCGCCGCTCTCGCTGGGAGCCGTGTACTGCAGCTGTGCAGGCTTCTCAGGAGCCTCCAGCCCGGCTGCCCGGACCTGCGGTTCAACATGCTCGGTGTGCGCGCCCGCGGCGTCCTGCACCACGACATCGCGGGCCGGGGTCACTTCGACTTCGAGGTTGAACAGGAATCCGACGCTCTCTTCGCGGATGGCCTCCATCATGCTCTGGAACATCACGAACCCTTCGCGCTGGTACTCCACCAGCGGGTCGCGCTGGGCCATGGCACGAAGCCCGATTCCTTCCTTCAGGTAGTCCATCTCGTAGAGGTGTTCCTGCCACTTGCGGCCGATGACGGACAGCACAACCCGGCGTTCCAGTTCACGCATGCTTTCCGAACCGAGGGCCTCTTCGCGGGCCTGGTAGACCAAGCGTGCGTCGGAGAGGATTTCCTCCTTGAGGAACTCCGCCGTAAGCCTCGACTTGCCTCCAGCTTCTTCAATGAGCTCCTCCGGCGTGATGCTGACCGGGTACAGCGTCTTGAGGTTGGTCCACAGCTGCTGGAAGTCCCAGTCATCTCCGTTGCCCTCCACCGTGGCGGCGTCGATGAGTGCGGAGATGGTGTCCTCCACGAAGAACTGCACCTTCTCATGCAGGTCATCGCCTTCCAGGATCCTCCGGCGGTCGCTGTAGATAGCTTCGCGCTGGCGGTTCAGGACGTCGTCGTACTTCAGCACGTTCTTGCGCTGCTCGGCGTTGCGTCCCTCCACCTGGCCCTGCGCGGAAGCGATGGCCCGGGACACCAGCTTGGATTCCAGTGCCACGTCGTCGGGGACGGAACTGTTCATCAGGCGCTCGGCGGCGCCTGAGTTGAAGAGCCGCATCAGGTCATCGGTCAGCGACAGGTAGAACCGGGACTCACCGGGGTCGCCCTGGCGGCCCGACCGGCCCCGAAGCTGATTGTCGATGCGGCGGGACTCGTGCCGCTCTGTACCCAGGACGTAGAGCCCACCCAGGTTCAGGACTTCCTCGTGTTCGTCCTTGACCGACTGCTTGGCGGCTTCCAGGGCTGCCGGCCACGCGGCCTCGTACTCTTCCGAGTTCTCTTCCGGATCAAGCCCCCGCTTGGCGAGTTCAGCGACCGCGGTAAATTCCGCATTGCCTCCCAGCATGATGTCCGTACCGCGGCCGGCCATGTTGGTCGCCACGGTCACCGCACCCTTACGCCCGGCCTGGGCCACGATGGCCGCTTCCCGGGCGTGGTTCTTTGCGTTCAGGACCTCGTGGCGGACGCCTTCCTTGGCAAGCAGCCCTGAAAGGTATTCGCTTTTCTCGACGCTGGTGGTACCCACCAGGACCGGCTGGCCTTTGGCGTGCCGTTCGGCGATGTCGCGCACCACGGCGTCGAACTTCACGGTTTCGTTCTTGAACACCAGGTCCGGTTGGTCGATCCGCTGCATGTCGCGGTTGGTGGGGATGGCCACCACGCCCAGCTTGTAGGTGCTCATGAACTCCGCGGCCTCGGTCTCGGCCGTACCGGTCATTCCTGAAAGCTTGTTGTACATACGGAAGTAGTTCTGCAGAGTGACGGTTGCCAGCGTCTGGTTCTCCGCCTTGATCTCCACGCCTTCCTTGGCCTCGATGGCTTGGTGCATGCCCTCGTTGTAGCGGCGGCCGGCCAGGATGCGGCCAGTGTGCTCGTCAACGATGAGGACTTCGCCGTCCAGGATGACGTAGTCCTTATCCCGCTTGAAGAGCTCCTTGGCCTTGATGGCGTTGTTGAGGAAGCCGATCAGCGGAGTGTTGGCGGACTCGTAGAGGTTGTGGATGCCCAGGTAGTCCTCGACCTTTTCGATTCCGCTTTCAAGGACACCGACAGTACGCTTCTTCTCGTCCACCTCGTAGTCGGCTCCGGGCTGGAGGCGCAGCACCACCTTGGCAAATTCGCTGTACCAGCGGTTGGTGTCACCCTGCGCGGGGCCGGAGATAATCAGCGGCGTCCGGGCCTCGTCGATCAGGATCGAGTCCACTTCATCGACGATCGCGAAGTTGTGGCCGCGCTGCACCAACTCGTTCTTGTCCCACGCCATGTTGTCGCGCAGGTAATCGAAGCCGAACTCGTTGTTGGTGCCATACGTAATGTCCGCGGCGTACTGCTGGCGGCGGACGGACGGGTCCTGGTTGGACAGGATGCAGCCGCTGGTGAGGCCCAGGAAACGGTAGACACGGCCCATAAGATCCGACTGGTATTCGGCAAGGTAGTCGTTCACCGTGACCACGTGAACACCCTTGCCCGAAAGCGCGTTCAGGTAGGCCGGAGCGGTGGCCACCAGGGTCTTGCCTTCACCGGTCTTCATTTCCGCGATGTTGCCAAGGTGGAGGGCGGCGCCACCCATCAGCTGGACATCGAAGTGCCGCATTCCCAAGGTCCTGGATGACGCTTCCCGGACGGCAGCAAACGCCTCCGGGAGCAGGTCCTCCAGCTTCTCGCCGTCCTGGTGCCGCTCACGCAACCGGCCAGTCTCGGCGCGGAGCTCGGCATCCGTGAATGTCTTAAAGGAATCCTCAAGGGCATTGATGGAGTCGGCATAATTCCTCAGCTGCCGGAGTGTTTTCTTGTCACCCGTGCGGAGAAGTTTTTCGATAAGTGATGCCACGTGAAGATGCTCCCAGTCTGATGCCGCCGAATTCTGGCGTTTTTAGTCTACGGGAGAGACCCGCCGCACATGCCACCGTTCAGGGGCAGGTTTCCCTCAGAGCGAAGAACCGGTCAGGAGCCCGCCACAACCCTGGCCAAGGCACCGGAAAGGTCCCCCTTCGGATGGACCTCCACCGCGTCGAGTCCCAGCCAGCCTGCCATCAACACCAGTTCAGCAGCGAGTTCGACGGCGGTGTCCGCCGGTGCGTGCGGCTCGGCAAACGCCGACCTCACCAGCAGGCGACCTCCCTGCCGGTCCGCCTTCAGGTCAACGCGGGCCACCATGGTGTCCCGAAGCAGGAACGGCAGGACGTAGTATCCAAAGCGCCTCTTATGCTGCGGCGTGTAGATCTCAATCCGGTAGTGGAACCCGAACAGTTCCTCCAGCCGGCGCCGTTCGAACACCGCGGAGTCAAAGGGGCTCAGGAGCGCGCGGCCCTCCGCGCGCCGGGGCAGCCGTGCCGCAACGTGCCGGAAGACAAGACGGTTCCATCCCTCCACTGCTACAGGTTCCAAAACTCCCCTGCCTACCAGGAAATCCACAGACTCCGCCGTGGCCTTCACAGGCGTACGGAAATAGTCGGCGAAGCAGCGTACCGTGCCGATCCCATGCGCCTGTGCTGCCGCCTCCACGAGCCGATTGAGCGCCTCGGCCCGGTCAAGGGGGGCGGCGGTGTCCAGTGGAGGCATGATGCGTTCAGCCAGGGTATACCTCCGCTCGAACTGTTCCGTCCGGGACGCGGCAGCCACCACGCCTGCTTCAAACAGGTGCTCCAGAACCCTCTTGACCGTGTTCCATTTCCATCCCCAGCCGTCGGCAGGTTCGGTTTCGACATGCCCCAGCCGGGCAGTGAGTGCAGAGGCAGTGAGGGGCCGGGACCGTTCCAGGACGCCGAGGATTCCTGCGGCGACGGAGTCCCGCACCTCCGGGTTCAACCGTCCTGCGCCCACCCATTCACGCTTCTGCCACAGGAGCAGATCCCGGTAATGTCCCGGCCGGATAAAACTGGCTTCGTGCGCCCAGTACTCCATCATCCGGCGGGGGTGGCTGCCAGCCATCCGCTGCAGGATGGAGCGGTCATACGGCCCTAACCTGGAGAAAAACGGGAGGAAGTGGCTCCGCGCCAGGACGTTGACGGAATCAATCTGGACCAGCTGGAGCCGGGCAAAGGTACGGCCCACCGTCCGTGCTGTCACGGGGCCGGCGGGCCGTACCTTGTCGAGTCCCTGGGCTGCCAACGCGATCCGCCGGGCCTGGTTCAGGCTCAGCTTTGCGGGCACATCAGTCCTCTCTTGAGCGGGTTACGCCACCCTAGGCGTTCGCGGCGGCGTCATCCGAACGGTAGGCGAGGATCTTTTCTTCTACGACGGTGTCTCCCGGCTCGCATTCGTGGTCCAGGGTGATCACGCCGTAGGTCCAGCCACGGCGGCGGTAGACCACCGAGGGAGTGTTCGTGGCCTTGTCGACGAACAGGTAGAAGTCGTGGCCCACAAGTTCCATGTTGTCCACGGCATCATCCAGGGACAGCGAGGCAGCCGGGAAGACCTTCCGGCGGATCAGGACGGGCGAATCGCCGGCCGGAATGTCATTGTCCACGTCGTAGGGTGATTTCTCTGCCGGGGCCGCAGCTGCGTCATTGCGGTGGCTCGCTTCAAGGTACAGCGGCTCCTGGGTACTGGCGGGCTCAAGGGAAGCAGTTGCTTCGCGGACGGCCTTGGGCGTGTGGCGCCCGTGGTGGACCTTCTTGCGGTCCTTGGCACGGCGAAGCCGTTCCAGCAGCTTGTTGTAGGCCAGGTCGAATGCTGCGAACTTGTCAGCGGCGCTCGCTTCGGCGCGGATCACGGGCCCCCTGCCCAGCACCGTCACTTCGACAGTCAGCTGGTCGCCGGTCTGCCGGGCATTGGTCTCCTTGGACACTTTCGCGTCGACGCGCTGGACCTTATCCCCCAGCGATTCGATCTTTGAAATCTTTTCCCCGGCGTATTCACGGAACCGGTCTGAAACCGTCAGATTTCGTCCGCTGATCATAAACTCCATGGTGCCCTCCAAATGACTTCGGTGACACGACGGCGGAACATCCCTGGGCCGATCTGCCTGACAGTCGAGCCCCTCTCCGAGCCGCCATCGAAAGGTACATTCTGTTCTTTGTACCCATCACCGACGTTAGTTCATCGCCACGCGTTATTCATCTTTTCTTGGTTTATTTTTTCCGGGCCGGCAGCCTCGGCACGCAAGGGCGCCCTGCCCACCCCGATCTGGCCGGCGACGGCGGCATCCGGCGGCCGGGCGGCAGCCAGCACCACCGCTCCGGACACTTTGGCCCCTCCGGCGTGCAGTGCCCGGGCAGCCTCGGACAGGGTTGCCCCGGTGGTCAGGACGTCGTCGACGATGATGCAGCGGAGACCCGCAACGCCCGCCCGGCGTACCCGCATGGAACCCCGGACGCGGCTGGCCCGGGCGCCCCGCCCGAGTCCTTTCTGGCCGCCGCCGGACAGACCACGCAGCGGTCGGGGCGGCCAGCCCGCCGCCGTGCGTGACTTGGCGAGCACGTTGGCGACCACCATCCCGGGGAGCTGCCGCCCCGCAGCCGCAAGGAGGAGGTGGACGGGACTGAAGCCACGGCTCAGGTAGGCGGCCGTGCTGGTGGGCACAGGCACCAGGGCGGTTCCTCCGGCGTCGTGCGGGACCGCTGCCTGCACCGCCCCTGCCAGGGCCCGGGCCAAGCACTCCCGCAGTTGATGCTGACCGTGCCGCTTGAAGGAAAGGAGCGATTGTGCCAGTTCCTCGCGGTAGACGCCTGCGGCAACCACCGGCAGCAGTACCGCCCCGTCCACGTCCATCAGGGCGGGCGCGCCGGACTCCGCCCTGAACGGTTGCCTGGTCAGGAGCCGGAGGCGGCGTTGGCATGGAACGCACAGGGTGTGGTCCTCTGCTCCGCAGGCCACGCAGTCCACCGGGACGGCCAGGGCCAGCAGGTCCGCGCAGGCACCGGCCGCGTGATCGGCAAAACGCAGCATGGCGGAAGGCTGCGCCGCCCGGTGGCGGCCTGCGGGTTCAGGCGGGGGCCCAAGGTCGGGGTCCTGGCCGGCCGGCCGGCCGGACCTCCCGGGCGGGTTCTGCGGGGTGCTCATTCCTGCATCATGCCCGGGCCACCGGGCATGATGCACGGAGGTCTGTCCCTATGTGGATAAACCCTCCGGCGTCTGGTCAGGCCGGGGAGGTCGGATCAGCCGGGAAATGCCGGATCAACCGGCCCCGTGATCTGGGGCGACCAGCCGTTGCCCAGACGCTGGAAGATGCCCTCGGCTGACTGCCCGTAGATCTCGTCTGGCCCGTTTCCGGCGCTGAGCGCAACCAGGCCGGGCCACGGCGCCAAGGGCTGGGGTTCGCCGGAGGTGAGAGACAGCAGCTCCGGCGTGACGTTCGCAGCCTTCGAGCCCTTCATCACAGCCACCGTGGTGTCCGTGACCCATATCCCCTGGTCCGGCTGGCCGGAAGCAGCCAGCGTCACCGGCGTGGTCAGCTCCCGCGGAGTGCCGTCCCTGCCCCGGATGATGCCTGCAACCTGAACGCGGGTCTGGCCGCTTTGTTCGGAAATCACCAGCGCCCGCACTCCTTCGCGGGAGATTCGGAACTCCTTGACCGTCCGTCCGGCCAGCCAGGCCGGCCGCAAAGTCACGGCAGGTGCGGCCAGGCCCGGGGCGGTTCCTGCGGGCCTGAAGGCGGCCACCTCGGTTCCTCCGGAAGCACCGGGGCCAGCTGTCCACACCCAGTCCTGGAGGTCGAACGAGGGCCTGGTCAGAGTGCTCCGCGTTGTGAGGGCGCGCGGCGTCTCCCCGGGAAGGAGGCTGTAGAGCGTCGACCGGCCCGCGTTAAGGAACGCGGCCGCCTGGGATACAGGCGATTCCGCCGGGTAGCGCGGACCGAAGGACGAGACGGGCTGCATGTCCGGCAAAGGCGAAATGCGGTTGTTCTCGTACCGGGCCAGTTCCCTGTCGCTGATGGCGATCTGGCGTGAGGGAACGCTCTTGTTCTGCACGGGCGGCAGGACCGTGCCATCGTCCTCCACCCGGACCAGGTCCTGGTTGGCCCGCAGCTCCACGTTGACCACATCAGGCTGGCTGCGGAAGGTAAGTGTGAGCTGCATCTGCATCCGCAGGCGGTCCTCCGCGGATGTGGCCATCAGTTCCTTGGCGCTGAGGTCCACCTGGGCCGCTCCGGACACCACCGGCACGGATTCGCGGGCCAACTTGATCCCTGACGGAAATGCGCTGGCCACGGCCCCCCGAAGGTACGGCGCGGGCCCGGCCAGCAGTGCACTGGTCATCGCTTTGACCGTCTTGTTCTTGATGAACCAGCGCACATCCGGAACCGCGTAGGTGAAGCTGGGGTCGTAGAAGTAGATGGGAAAGGCTCCGTAGATGACTTTGAACGTCTCTTCGGGGATGGCCGTTCCGTCCGGGATTTCGGAGATGCGCCATTCGCCATCCACCTGGGCCACCGTCACCGGGATTTTTTCGATGGTTCCCTCCGGTGACTGGGTTGCGACGCCGTCCGCATCCACCGTGTATGCCACGTCGAGCTCGTAATTGTAGACGTTCTCGGTCTTCGTCGGGACCACCCGCGCGTCCCGGTAGACGAGGGCCCGCTGGTCCGGACGCCAGGACACGGACGAGGCCTGCGTGAGGTACTGGCGCGCCACGGCGTAGTCGTCTTCGTAGCCACTGCCTGCCCGGTAGAAATAGTCGATGATGGTGTCCGGCGATGCCCCCTTCTGGGGTGCGGCAGGCAGGAAGACGGGCGCACTGACGTTGCCGGCGCTGCCCTCGCTGCTCTTGCCCACAGGCCCGGAGGTGGGAATGCGGGCGCAGGCCGGCAGCAGCAGGACCAGCAGGACCAGCACGAAGGCCAGCAGCGGCGCCTGCCTCGGTCCGGGGCCGTTCATTCCTTCTCCTTCGACGTAGCGGCCGGGGCCAGCGACCCGGGCTCCAGCAGCACCATGGTGCGTGATTCCGATCCGCCCGGAAACATGATGTCCCCGGGCTCCAGCTGGACCGGGGAAGCTTCGATTTCTTCGCCCTGGCGCAGTGGCAGGGTCAGCCGGAAGTTGGCGCCGCCGCCTTTCCTTCCCCACGCCTGCAGCCAGCCGTTGTGGAGCTTGGTGTCCTCCATCGCGATGGAAAGGCCCAGGCCGCTGCCGCCGGTGGTGCGGGCGCGGGCAGGATCGGCACGCCAGAAGCGGTCGAAGACCCGCGCTGCCTCGGCCGGTTCCATCCCGATGCCGTGGTCCCGGACGGCGATACCGACGGCGTTGCCGTTGGCAGCCACCGTGACTGTGACGGGCTTGCCTTCCCCGTGCTCCACGGCGTTCAGGATCAGGTTGCGCAGGATCCGGTCGATGCGGCGGGCATCCATGTCAACGACAATCGGCTCCGCGGGCGCACGAAGGATGATCTCCGAGCCGTATTGGGCCGCAACGGGCGCGGCGCCGTCGATCACGTGGGAAATGACCTGGACGATGTCCTCCGGCTCGGCATCAAGAACTGCCACGCCGGCGTCGAAGCGGGAGATCTCCAAGAGGTCCGAGAGCAGGGACTGGAACCGTTCCACCTGGTTGTACAGCAGCTCGGCCGACCGCTTGTTGATGGGATCGAAGTCTTCGCGTGCGTCATACAGGACCTCCGCGGCCATCCGTACCGTGGTCAGCGGCGTCCGCAGTTCGTGCGAGACGTCCGACACGAACCGCTGCTGCATCTGTGACAGGGTGGCCAACTGCGTGATCTGCTCCTGCAGGCTCGCAGCCATGTGGTTGAAGGACGCGCCAAGGCGGGCCACCTCGTCTTCGCCGCGGACCACCATGCGTTCCTGCAGCTGTCCGGCGGCAAGTTTCTCCGAGACGGTGGCCGCATGGCTGACGGGACTGACCACGTTCCGCGTGACATACCAGGCGACGGCGCCGATCAGCAGGACCAGGACTGCGCCGCCGGCCCACAGCACGCCCTGGATTTCGTCCAGGGTCTGCTGGGCGGTGTTCAGGTCGTAGATCAGGTACAGCTCGTAGACAGTGCCGTTGAAGGTCACCTTGTTGCCCACGGCGATTCCGGGGCGGTCCTCTGTGCCGACAGGTATCACGGTGGATGCCCAATACTGGTCCTTGCCGGACTGCTGCACGGCCTTGCGCAGTTCGGGCGGAATCACGCTGACGGTCAGCTGGTCCGAGGCCCGGGATTCAACCCAGCGGTTCCGCGGTTTGGTCTGCTCGGGAACAGCTTCGAACACGTAACGGCGCTGGATTACCGAGCCGCGGCCTTCGACCGCGTTGAGCGTGTCGTAGACCAGGGTGATGACGCTGGACTGGTCGGTGACCTGGGCGCCGTCGAACGTTTCCTGCACCTGCTTGACGTGGTAGCGGGTTTCGGATTCCGCCTGGGTAAGGCGTTCCTGGAACAGGTTGTGCGCGATCTGGTTGGAGAGGTACGCGCCCACTACGGCAAAGGAGGTGACGGCGAGCAGGAGCGTGGTGAGCACCGTGCGGAACTGGAGGGAGCGCCGCCACCGGCGCTGCAGCATGCGCGCCACATAGCGGAGGCCGGGGAGAAAACGGCGGACGCCCATCCGGACCAGACGCCATACGCGGAGGCCCACGATCAGGGCGCGCCGCTGCCAGATCCTTGAACGAAAGGCCAGGCGGCGAAGGCGGAGCATCACCGCTTCAGGGTGGTCCGGCACGCGCCGGGGATCAGGCCCCTGCTTTGTAGCCGACACCACGCACCGTCAAAACGACCTCGGGAGCTTCCGGGTCCTGCTCGATCTTGGACCGCAGCCGCTGCACATGGACATTGACCAGGCGCGTATCCGCGGCGTGCCGGTAACCCCAGACCTGCTCAAGCAGCAGCTCGCGGGTGAACACCTGCCACGGCTTGCGCGCCAGTGCCACCAGCAGGTCGAACTCCAGGGGGGTCAGCGAGATCCGTTCGTTGCCGCGGCTCACGGTGTGGCCCGCAACATCGATGGTGATGTCCGCGATGCGCAGGGTCTCGGGGGCCTTCTGGTCCCCGGGACGGAGCCGAGCGCGCACGCGGGCCACGAGCTCGGCCGGTTTGAAGGGTTTGGGCACGTAATCGTCCGCACCGGACTCCAGTCCCCGGACGACATCCGAGGTGTCCGACTTGGCGGTCAGCATCACGATAGGCACATCCGATTCGGCCCGGACCTGCCGGCAGACCTCAATGCCGTCCGCACCGGGAAGCATCAGGTCCAACAGGACCAGGTCCGGCCGGGATGAGCGGAATACGTCAAGGGCCTGTGCGCCGTCCGCGCAAAAGACCGGTTCAAATCCGTCGTTGCGGAGGACAATCCCAATCATTTCGGCCAGCGCTTCGTCATCGTCAACAACCAGAATGCGTGCCTTCATAGTTATATATTCCCTTATCAGCGAGCCTTTGTCGTGTTGAGCGGCGCCCGGCATGGCGCGGGCGGGAACGTACGACGCCGGAACTATAGTCTGGGGGCATGCGCACTTGTGCGCGGCGGAGGAAGCCCGTACCCGGCACACGCGGGCACCCCCGGTCCCCGGCCGGCGGCGCCCATCAGGAGGTCAACGATGAACATCCCCATCTACCGGCAGGCGCTGGGTGCGGACTATGCCCGGCTCCAGCCCGAACTCCAGGAGTACTTTTCGCTGGTTCCCGGCTCCGGCCAGTACGGCGTGGGCGAAGGAACCTTCGACGTGGTGGGTTGCCGGCAGGAGTGGCTGCGCCCGCTCCTGCGGCTTGCCTCCGGGGAGCAGGCGTTCTTCCCGGAGTACGGCGAAAACATCCCGTTCCGGATCGAAAACCATGCACACCAGGATCCGTTCGGCCGGTCCAGCCTGACGGCGCGCCGCGAGATCCGTTTTCCCGGCAGGACCCGGATCTTCCAGGACACCACCAGCGCAGTCACGGACCGCGGCAGCGGGGTGCCCCGGCCGGATACGCGGCTGGTTGACTATGTGGGCCGGCGCCGGAACATGGTCACCGACCTGAACCTCTCCGTCACTCCGGAAGGCCGGCTCCGCGGAGTCTCGGAAGCCGCGAGACTGTTTGTTGGCCCGTTCCGGCTTGCCCTCCCGGCAGCCCTGGACGCCAAAGCCTACGCGGAGCAATGGTGGGACGGCGCCGCGGGCCGGCACCGGATCCAGGTCAAGGTCATCCAGCCCCATGCTGGCCTGGTGCTGGTCTACGCGGGCAGCTTCGACTACCGGCTCCGGCCCTACAGCGGTGCCAGCCAGGCCCGCAGTTTCCTCCCGCGCTACGCGCAGCCGGACCGGTGGGAGAACCGGATCTGACAACGTCCGGCGCCAGCCGGGACGGGCCTCACGGAGAAAGTCGGGAATACCCACCGACCAAGCCGGCTGGCGGCCCTTAGTGCGCCAGCTGGTTGAGCCCGTCCGCCACCTGCGTGAGCCTGCCCAGCACCGCCGACGCCTGCGCCGGTGTGTGGCCGGCAAGTCCCGCCGAGGGAGTGACCCGCAGCGACGCAAGGCCGGAGGCCGAAAGGCCGAGCTCCCGCCACGGGCGCCATACTGAGTCCACCGCAGCCGCCGTGGACTGGAGCTGTGGGCCGGAGACGTCCAGGGCCCCAAGCCACAGCCGGTGCCCGGCTTCCACGGCCCCGGCCAGCTGTTCCCACTGGCGGAACGTCAGCGCCCTGACCGGCACCGCTATCCCGTCCGCACCGGCGGAAAGGACCTGCCCGAACGGTGCTTCGATTTCGGGGACTGCCACCACGACTTCGGCAGCTCCGGCCTCCCGCAGCGCCGCAGTGACCAGCCGCCAGGCTTCCCGGGCTTCAGACTCAGGCACCGCCCGCAGGGTGCGGTAACCGCTGGCAGTAGGAATTGCGCCGGCCAGGACAGCGGCAATATCCGGTTCATCCAGCTGCACCACCAGGCGGGCGCCGGGAACCGCCGCAGCCACCCGGGCAAGGTAGCTGCCCACGCCTGCCGCCAGGGATTCTGCCAGGTCACGACGGGCGCCGTGATCGAGCAGCGCCCGTTCACCGTTATGGAGGTGCAGTCCGGCGGCAAGGCTCAGCGGCCCCACCAGCTGGAGCTTGATGTCGGCGGCAGGCACATCTTCGGCGCCTGCCACGTCCGCCAGGATATTGATGTCCGTGGAAAGCGCCGACGCCGCCCGCTGGAAGTCTTTGCCCGGCCGGTGCACCAGCCGCCAGCCATACGGCTGCACATCAACAGCCAATTCCTCAAGCAGGCACGCTGTCCGGCCCAGCGCATCGGAGCCGATGCCCCGGGCCGGCAGTTCGGGGAGGAAGGGCAGGTGCGGCCTGCCGAGCTCGCCGCGGATGATGCGGGCCGCCTCAAGGGGATCCTCCCCCGGCCACGGCCCCAGCGCGGTGGCCGTCACTTCAGCCGGGGGCGCCTGCATACCCGTCCCGCCGCCTCCGCGTTGTTCTTCGAGGCTCACGCGCGGGCCGTCGCCTGCGGGTGCTGCCCGGCCGCCGCCTGGTGGTCCTCGGCGATGGCCTCATGATGGCGGATCACTTCGCCGATGATGAAGTTCAGGAATTTCTCCGCAAACGCCGGGTCCAGGTGCGCATCTTCCGCGAGCCTGCGGAGCCGGGCAATCTGGGCGGTTTCCCGGCCCGGGTCCCCTGCCGGCAGCCGGTGGGCCGCCTTCAGGAATCCCACCTTCTGCGTCGCCTTGAACCGCTCCGCGAGGAGATACACCAGCGTGGCGTCGATGTTGTCGATGCTCGAACGGATGGACAGCAGTTCAGCCATCACCGAGTTGTCCACCTGGCCAGCCAGCGAACTCGCTGAGGGGTCGTACTCGTCAGGCGCGGGAGAAGGAGGATTGTGCTGCGTCATGATTCCAGTCTATGGGCAGCGGGTGAACCGCCGCGGGTGTTAAGCGCCGGCCCGGACAGGTGTCCGGAACCGGCGCCCAACGCCAGGGACCTCAGTGTGCCAGGAGCGCCCGGTGCGCTTCGCGCCGCGCCTGCTCGTCCGGATCGGGCACGGGCAAAGATGCGAGGAAGCGCCGCGTGTAGCCATGCTGCGGATTGCCCATCACCTGGCTGCCGATGCCCTGCTCCACCATCCGGCCCAGCTCCAGCACCTTCGCCTGCACCGATACGTCGAGGGCCGACGTCGGCTCATCGGCGATCAGGAGCCGCGGGTTGAGGCTTAGTGCGCGGGCCAGGGACGCGCGCTGCCGCTGCCCACCCGAGAGCTCGTGCGGATAGCGAGCAGCGTACGACGCCGGCAGGTGGACTGACTCGAGCGGCTCAGCAACGCGTTTACGCCCCTCCGTCGCAGAAGGCCGGGTGTGGATCAGCATGGGCTCGGCAATGCATTCGCCGATGGTCAGCTGCGGGTTAAAGGACGCGGCCGGGCCCTGGAAGACGAACCCGATATCGTGCGAAGGGGCTTGAAGGTGCGTTCCCTCAGGTTGAGCATCTCGTACCCGAGGACCTTCAGGCTTCCGCCCGTGGTGCGGTTAAGTCCGGCGATGGCCCGCCCGATGGTCGTCTTACCGGAACCGGACTCCCCGCCAGGCCGAACACCTCACCGCGGGAGAGCGTGAAGCTGACGCCGCCCACGGCACGGAACGTGCGGGTTCGCAGCCTGCGAGGCCACGCGGTCGGCGAGGTCCGCCGCTACTCCCATGTTGTGGGTAATCAGCACGATGGAGGTACCGTACTTGTCCCGCAGGTCCCTCAGCAACTCCAGGATTTCCGCCTGCACGGTGACATCCAGTGCGGACATCCTGTGAGTTGAGACACAGCCTCTATTTTTAGAGCTCAGCCCGCTGCAATGACCTGGCGGCGTCGATGGTTGCCTGCCCCAGTACGCGGGTGCCCTGGTAGAGCACCACCGTCTGGCCGGGGGCAACACCACGCAGCGGCGTTTCCAGGCGCACCACCAGGCCCCCGGCACCATCAGCCCCGGCTTCCATGCGGGCCCGGGCAGGGACCGGATCACCGTGGGCACGGACCTGGGCATGGCAGTCGAACTCCGCGCCGGTGGCAACCTCGGCAATGGGCAGCCCGGCCCAGGAGACCTTGATGCCCTTGATCTCGTCGATGGCCAGCAGCGCCTCGGGGCCCACCACCACCTTGTTCTCCTTGGGGCGGATCTCCAGCACGAACCGGGGTTTGCCATCGGCTGCCGGCGTGCCCAGCTTCAGACCGCGCCGCTGACCCACGGTGAAGGCGTTGGCGCCGGCATGCTCGCCCACCTTGGCGCCGGACTCATCCACGATGTCGCCCGTGGCCATGTCGATCTTCTCTGCCAGCCAGCCTGCGGTGTCTCCATCCGGAATGAAGCAGATGTCGTGGCTGTCCGGCTTGTTGGCAACGGACAGTCCGCGGCGTTCGGCTTCGGCGCGGACTTCGGCCTTGGATGGGGTGTCCGCCAGCGGGAACATCGAGTGCTTGAGCTGCTCGTGGGTCAACACGCCCAGGACATAGCTCTGGTCCTTGGCCCAGTCGGCGGCGCGGTGCAGTTCGCGGTTGCCTTGGGCGTCCTCGATGACCTTGGCATAGTGGCCGGTGCACACGGCGTCAAAGCCCAGCGCAATGGCCTTTTCCAGGAGGGCGGCGAACTTGATGCGCTCGTTGCACCGCATGCAGGGATTGGGCGTGCGGCCGGCGGCGTACTCGTCGATGAAGTCCTGCACGACGTCTTCCTTGAAGCGCTCCGAGAAGTCCCACACGTAGTAGGGAATGCCCAGAACGTCGCAGGCGCGCCAGGCATCCCGGGAGTCTTCGATGGTGCAGCAGCCGCGGCTTCCGGTGCGCAGGGTTCCGGGCATGCGGGACAGCGCCAGGTGGACACCGACAACATCGTGTCCGGCCTCGACGGCGCGGGCGGCTGCTACGGCGGAATCCACGCCGCCGCTCATTGCTGCTAGAACTCGCATACTGGCTTTCTGTTGGGGGTCGGCCCTGTGGCCTGAGGGGAACGGACCGCCGGCTGTCTCCGGGAAAGTCCTCGCCCCTCTATTCTACGGACCGGCGCAAATTTACAGACCTGTGCAAATCCCCCGCTGGCCCTCGGCTGCCCTGCCACCATCGTGGAGAATGGTTCAGGGCTCTCCCCCGGTCCTCCTGGCAGCGGTTGCCGCTGTCTGGATGGAGGATTCGTGCCCGGCCATTCCGGCCTGCCTGGCCCGGGCGTAAGCGTCAGGCAGGGCTGCGAGGAGGGCATCGACGTCGGCCGCTACTGACGCGTGTCCCAGCGAGAAGCGCTGCGCGCCCCGGGCGGTCTCCTCGTCCAGTCCCATAGCGAGCAGCACATGGGACGGCCGCGGCACACCGGCAGTGCAGGCAGAGCCGGTGGACGACTCGATGCCGGCAAGGTCAAGCAGGAAGAGGAGGGAATCGCCCTCGCAGCCGGGGAAGGTGAAGTGCGCGTTGCCGGGCAGGCGCCGGCTGCCTGGGGCGCCGCGCAGGACGGCTTCCGGGACCCGCTCCCGCACGCCGTCGATCAGCCGGTCGCGGAGCGCGCTGAGCCGCGCACTCTCAGTGTCAAGGTTGGTGGTGACTATCCGGGCAGCGGCGGCAAAGGCCGCGATGGACGCGGTATCGAGCGTGCCGGAGCGGACGTCGCGTTCCTGTCCGCCACCGTGCAGGACCGGCGTCAGTGTGACGGCGCGGCCCAGCAGCAAGGCACCGACGCCCACCGGACCGCCGATCTTGTGCCCGGAAATGGACATCGCGTCCAGCCTTGAGGCCTTGAAATCCACCGGCAGCGACCCAAAGGCCTGCACGGCATCGGAGTGCACGGGAACGGCTACCGCATGGGCCAGCTCCACGATCCGGCCGATGGGCTGGACGGTGCCCACCTCGTTGTTGGCCCACATGACGGTGACCAGGGCGATGTTTTCGGGCTCACGTGCGAGTTCGCCCTCAAGGAATGCCAGGTCCACCGTGCCCTCAGCGTCGACTGGCAGCCAGCACACCTCCGCCCCTTCGTGGCGTTCCAGCCACTCCACGGTGTCCAGGACGGCGTGATGTTCGACGGCGGAGCACAGGATCCGCCGCCGTGCCGGGTTTCCCGCCACCCGGGACCAGTACAGGCCCTTGACGGCAAGGTTGTCCGCCTCGGTACCGCCTGATGTGAAGATCACCTCGGAAGGGTGGGCGCCGGCGGCGGCGGCAATGGTTTCCCGCGCATCCTCCACCGAACGCCGGGCCCTGCGGCCGGAACCGTGGAGCGAGGACGGATTGCCGGTACGCGCGAGCTCCCTGGTCAGCGCGGCGAGCGCCTCCGCCGCGAGGGGCGTGGTGGCTGCATGGTCGAGGTAAACGGACACGTTGTAATTCTAGCCGCCCGCGTCCCGGCAGACCGGGCCGGGGAACCTGCAGCCGGGAGGGATTCGTTGTCTGGAAGGACCCATAAACTGGGCACACGGCCGGCCCCGGCACGGCGCCCGAACAAAGGATGAGTGCTTGACCCAGAGCAGCAGCCACTACCAGGTCCTGAAGGTGGCGGTCAACGCCACCGAGAAGGAAATCAAAGTGGCCTACCGGCGGGCAGCCCGGAGCGCCCATCCGGACCATGGCGGGGATCCCGCGGCGTTCCGGAGGGTCACTGCGGCCTACGAAACGCTCATCGACCCACAGCGGCGCAAGGCCTACGACCGGTCCTACGCTGCCGGCTCAGGCGCAGCCGTGCCCGAGGAACCGCACTTCGACGCACCGGCGGCGGGAAGCCGGGCTTCGGCCACCGTGCACCGGCCCGGGAAGCAGCGCAACACAGCCGGCGACCCGCCGTCGTATCTTCCTCCCTACGACGCTCTGGCACCTGGAACCGTGCCGCTCATTCCCTTGTCCGTGGCGGCACGGCAGGTTCATGGGGAACCCCGGAAGCGGGGCATTTTCGGCGCCGAAGCCCGGATCCAGCGCGAACTGCGGACCGTGCAGCTGATTACCCGCCAGGTCCTGCCTGCCATACCGGCGGCACGGCTGATCAACGGCCTGCAGTCCCCCGCCGACAACAGCCATATCGACCACGCCTTACTGTCCGGATATCGGCTGGCCCTCATCGGCTCCATGCTCCTGCCCAAGGGCGCGTACGCCTGGGACGGGCAGACCCTGAACCACGGCGGCCGGTCCATTCCTCCGCCGCGCCTGGCCGGAGTGGTGCGGGCGATGCAGGACATCTTTCCCGAGTTGAACGTGACCGGGTGGACCGTGGTGTTGAGCCCCGGCGGCAACCTGCACGAGCCCGTGATCGACCAGCACCGCCGGGCCGCGGGCGCGCTGGAAACCGTCCACGTGGTCAACGCAGCCGGGATGGTGCGCGGAGTGAAGGAGTTTCTTTCTTCCGGGCCGGCGCCGAACACGGTGAATGTTCCGGTCCTCGCGCGGCTGCTGCGGGGAATGCACTGAATCCGCTGCGCCGGCGGCTTCCGGCGCACCGCTTTCCTGCGCGGCTAGGATGGAACGGTGTTCCGCATCCTCTTCCATTCCCCCGAAATCCCCGGCAACACGGGAAACGCCATCCGGCTCGCCGCCATCACCGGCGCCGAACTGCACCTGGTGGAGCCGCTGGGTTTCGACTTCTCGGACGCCAAGCTGAAGCGCGCCGGACTCGATTACCATGACCTCGCAGTCGTGACGGTCCACCGCAGCATCGAGGACGCCTGGCAGCACCTGCAGCCTGAACGGGTCTACGCCTTCACCTCGGACGGTTCCGTGAGCTACACGGACATCGCCTACCAGCCCGGGGACGTCCTGATGTTTGGACAGGAATCCGTGGGGCTGCCGCCGGAGCTGAAGTCTGATCCGCACGTGACGGCCACCGTCCGGCTGCCCATGCTCCCTGCTCTGCGCTCGCTGAACCTGGCCAATGCGGCTTCGATCGCCGTCTACGAGGCCTGGCGCCAGCAGGGATTCGCAGGCGCGCAGGTCTGAGGACGCCGGCAGGACCTGTACCGGCGCGCCCCGGCCGGCACGCACCCATCCGCCGGGCTCTCCGCACCGAATGACATCCGAGGACATTCCACACGGGAATGTTCCCGGGAGACGCAGGGAGGTGCACGTGACGTTGCTGGGAACGGATCTGCGTGCACGAACACGTCACGCCGGGGCAACTGCCCTGGAATCACCGCAGGGAGACTTATGCTTGGTAGTAATGGAAACTCCCAATGCTCCCAACTCCGAGGCCGCGGCCGCGGTGACAGAGCCTCCGGCCGACCTCAGCCAGCGCCTGACGGAACTGCTCGAACGCACGGGCAGGGGCGACCAGGCGGCCTTCTCGGAGTTCTACCAGCTGACTTCACGCCGGGTCTACGGCATGGCGCGCCGCGTCCTTATCGACCCGGAATTGAGCCAGGACACCACACAGGAGGTCTTCCTGCAGGTCTGGCAAAATGCGGCCAAGTTCGATCCGCGGGCCGGCAGCGCGCTCTCGTGGCTGATGACCATCTCGCACCGCCGGGCCGTTGACCGGGTCAGGTCGGCCCAGTCTGCAACGGACCGCGAAGCCAAGTACGGGGCGACCACGCAGGATATCGACCATGACTCGGTCTCGGACGAGGTTGGCAGCAGGCTCGAGGCCGAAGCCGTGGTCCGGTGCCTGGGCACGCTCACGGAAACCCAGCAGGAGTCCGTGCGTCTGGCCTATTACGGCGGCCTGACCTATCGGGAAGTCGCTGAAAAACTGAACGCCGCAGTACCCACCATCAAGTCGCGCATACGCGACGGACTGATACGACTAAAAACCTGTTTGGGGGTGAGTTGAGATGACAGACATGAACAAGGGACGCTCCACTGGATCCTTCGGGGACGCGATAGCCACTGACCTCGCCTCCGGACGGGCCGTAGACCTGGCCGAACTTTACGCCCTGGACGCGGTCACGGAGCAGGAACGGCAGGCCATTGACGGGTACCTCTCGGCCGCCCCCGAGGCCGAACGTACTGCATTCTTCGAGCGTGTCCGCGTTGCCAGGGAGACGCTGGCCATGACGTTCCGCGCCGAGGAAGAACCACCGGCAGACCTCTTCGACCGCATCGTGGCCCAGCTTCCGGCCTCCGTGCCGGCCCCTGCGCCGTGGCACGACCCGGCCGTAGACGAACTGTCGCTGGCCAGGGAACGGAAGCTCCGCCGTCGGCCCACGGGCACGCGGCGCTGGTTGGCCGGCGTGGCCGCAGCGGCTGCCATCGCCCTGGGGGGCGTCGGTGTCGGCTCCTATCTTGCCGACCAGAACGATCCCATGAACCAGGTGGCCCGGGCCCAGGACGTCCGCCAGGCGTCGGTGCAGGTTGCCGGCGGCGGCACCGCCACGGTGCTCATCTCCTCCGAGAAGGATGCCGCCGTGGTGAAGATGAACGGCGTCCCGGCTCCACCCGAGGGCAAGGTCTATCAGATGTGGCTGATACCGAAGGACGGTTCCGCACCGGTCTCGCAGGGGCTCATGGACGCCGAGGCGCTGTCCAAGCCGGCCATGGTCAAGGGCATTTCCTCGGCCGCAGCGCTCGGCATCACGGTGGAGCCTGCCGGCGGTTCCACGTCCCCCACGCTTCCGACTGTTGCCGCAGCTCCGCTGGGAGCCTAGAAACCCGCGATGGTGCCCGGGCCGTTGATTTCCACCACGTGGAACGCTTCGGCGCTGGCACCGTCCGGCAGCCCGGCTCGTGCGGCGTTGCGGCGCATCCCCTGGCGGACCGTTGCTTCCATCGCCGCCACGTCCGGATGCTGGCTCACGTGGACGTGGATGGCCTGCAGCTTAGCTTCGACGTGGACCGTCACGTCAACGAAGTGGTTTTCCCGTTCCTCCGGCCCCGCGTAGAGCCACAGCCAGGGCAACTTGTATGCGGCCAGCCCGGCCTCCGCCAGCTCCGGGTAGGCGAACGGGTTCTCCAGTGCCGGATACACGGCCCTCGTCACAGCTTCCCCCACCGCCAGGTGATCCGGATGGCTCTTCTGGATCCGCTGCCAGTTCCGTTCGGGGTGCATGGCGAGTACGACGTCGGGACGGACCTCCCGGATAAGCCTCACCACGGCCTTCATGACCTCGTGCGAGGGCTCAAGGTAACCGTCCCGCTGGTGCAGGTAATGGATGTCGGTGACGCCGACCAGTGCGGCGGCGCGGCGCTGCTCGGAATCGCGGAGTGCGATGATGTCCGCGCGGTGCGCGGGGTCGAAGCCGCCCGCGTCGCCGTCGGTCATGATGCAGTAGCTGACCTCAATCCCCGCGGCGGTCCAGGCGGCGATGGTTCCCGCAGCGCCGAAGTCAATGTCATCCGGGTGGGCCGCGAAACAGAGCACCCGCCCAACCCGGTGGATCTCCGGGTTGAACGGGCTCTGTGCGCTGGCCGTCGGATCAGCCAACAATCAGCCTTTTCGCTTCTTGATCTCAGCGGTGGCCTGCGGCAGGACGTCGAAAAGGTCGCCCACGATGCCGAAGTCTGCAATTTCGAACACGGGCGAGTCGGCGTCCTTGTTGATCGCGACGATCACCTTGGAGGTCTGCATGCCCGCTTTCTGCTGGATAGCTCCGGAGATGCCCGCGGAGATGTAGAGCTGCGGCGAAACGGTCTTACCCGTCTGCCCCACCTGCGCGTCGTGGCTGATCCAGCCGGCGTCGGTGGCTGCGCGGGAAGCGCCCACGGCTGCGCCCAGGGCGTCCGCAAGCTCTTCCACCGGTCCGAAGTCGCCGTCAAGGCCACGCCCGCCGGCCACCACAATGCGGGCGTCGGTCAGGTCCGGGCGGCCGCTGGCCACTTTTTGTTCGCGCCCGGTGATGCGGGCTGCCCTTGCTGCTGCGTCCGCCGGAACCTCTACGGTGGAGACGGCCGGGGCCGCCGCAGGCGCCGGCTCCGGGGTGACATTGTTGGCCTTGACCGTAAGGACGGTGACGGGCGTAGTGGCTTTGCAGGTTGTGTTGTACGAACCGGCCAGGACCGACTTGTGCGCGGTGCCGTCAGGGTCCACTGCCACGACGTCGGTGATCACGCCGGCGTTCAGCCGGATCCCGAGCCGGGCTGCAATTTCCTTGCCTTCCGGAGAGTTGTCCAGGAGGACGATGCCGGCGCCGGCGCTTTCGACTGCGGCGGCCAGGAATGCCGCCTTGGGTGCCACCAGGAAGTCGTCGAGGTCTGCAGAGGAGGGCCGCAGCACCGCAGTGGCGCCGTATTCGGCCAGGGTGGCGGTGGCTGCCTCGGTCAGATCACCGTTGACGGCTACCGTGCTTGAACCCAGGGTACGGGCCAGTGTGAGCAGCTCCAGATGGGCCTTCTTCAGCGAGGCACCGGGGTTGTCAATGAATACGAGTACGTTTGCCATGTCAGTGATCCCTACTAGAGCAGCTTCTGGGCGGCCAGGAAGTCGACCAGCTTGATGCCGGCGTCGCCTTCGTCCGTGATGATGGTGCCTGCGGTGCGCGGAGGGCGCTCCACAGCGTTGGCTACCGTGGTCCAGGAGCCGCTGCGGCCTACCTGGCCTGTGTCCAGACCGATGTCCGCCAAAGACAGCGTGGTGATGCTCTTGCGCTTGGCGGCGATGATGCCCTTGAAGTTGGGGTAGCGGGGTTCGTTGATCTGGTCCGTCACGGACACGACTGCCGGCAGCGGTGCTTCGACGGTTTCCGAAAAGGTGTCCGCGTCACGGCGCGCGGTGAGGCGGCCGCCGTCCACGTCCAGCGAGGACGCGAAGGTCACCTGCGGCAGGCCGAGGCGTTCGGCGAGCTGCGCCGGAACCAGGGACGTCTCGCCGTCGGTGGACGCCATGCCGGTGATGATCAGGTCCGGCTGGCCGAGGTGCCGCACTGCTGCTGCGAGCGCCAGGGACGTGGCGGCGGCATCCGAGCCGGCCAGCGCGTCGTCACTGAGGTGGACGCCTTCGGTGGCACCCATCTGCAGGGATTTCTTGACAGCGTTCACGGCTCCGGCGGGACCCATGCTCAGGGCAATGACCTGGTTGCCCGCCTTGCTGCCACCGCGGGCTTCGGCGAGCTGCAGTGCTGCCTCCAGAGCGTACTCGTCGAGTTCAGACAGGATGCTTTCACTGCGGTCCGCGGTGAAGCCCTCCCCGTTGAGGTGCCGGTCGAACTGGGCGTCCGGGACATGCTTGACCAGGACGATGATTTTCAATGTCTCTTCCACTGTATTTACAGCAGCCTTCCATGCTTGTGGTCAGCCAGCCGGGTAAGGTCATGGCCGCGGAAACGCCCGGCGTACGGGTAGCTCCTAGCTAACCATATAGGCCCGTGCGGGTGCCCCCTTCCGTTAACCCCCGTGTCAGCGGCACTTGCAGCGGCCCGGCAACGGACGACGGCGGGGCCCCCACCCAGGTGGGGACCCCGCCGTCGTCCGCCCCTCGTCTCCCGGGGCCAGGGGATGGTGCAGGCCGGTTAGCTTGCCGCCTCACCGAGGATGACCTCCAGCGTCCGCTCCTGGCCGTTGCGCAGGACGGTGATGTCCACCTTGGTGCCCGGGGCCTGTTCCCGCACAGCGGCGGTCAGCTGGTTGGGTTCGCCGATGGAGAGATCGTTGAACCGCGTGATCACGTCGCCGGTCCGGATTCCTGCTTTGTCGGCGGCGGAGCCCGGCTCCACGCTGGCCACGTCGGCCCCGACGGAGAAGCCCGAGTTCGAGCCCGAGGCGGTCTTGCCCTTCACGCTGACACCCAGTTGGCCGTGCGAAGCCTTGCCGGTGTCGATAATCTCCTGAGCAACACGCTTGGCGTGGTTGATGGGGATACTGAAGCCCACTCCGATGTTTCCGCTCGTTGAGGATGCCTCGGATCCGGCGGAGGCGATGGCCACGTTGACGCCGATGACCTCGCCCTTGGTGTTGACCAGGGCACCTCCCGAATTGCCGGGGTTGATGGCCGCATCGGTCTGGATGACATTGATGGAGATGGACCCTTGGCCGGACGACGGCCTGCCCTGCCCGCCGCCCGGGGGCGCGAACTGGAAGCCGCCCTCGTCGTCTTCTGCGTTGTCCCCTTCCTCGGGCGCTGCGGAAGAAGCAACGCTGATGGTCCGGTTGAGCGTGGAGACGATTCCGTCAGTCACGGTGCCTGTCAGGCCCAGCGGCGAGCCGATCGCAATGGCGGTGTCGCCCACGTTGAGTTTGCCTGAGTCGCCCAGCGTGGCGGGGGTCAGACCGGAGGAGTCCTCGACCTTGATCACAGCGAGATCCGACAGCGGGTCGGTTCCCACCAGCTTGGCCGTGACGACGCGCCCTTCGCTGGTCCGGACTTCCAGGGAGGCGTTGGCCGTCTGGCCGTCCAGGGTGACCACGTGGGTGTTGGTCAGGATATGTCCCTGGTCGTCGAGCACGATACCCGAGCCGGTGCCGCCTGCGCTGCCGCTGGAAGCGCTGATGGTGACAACGCTCGGTGTGGCCTTCACGGCCGCTGCCGTAATGGCGTTCACTTCGTCCTGGTTGTTGACGATGACGGTTCCGGGCTGACTGCTGCCCCCGGCCGAGGATTGTCCCGCATTGCCGAACAGCTCTGCCGAGCCCACCGTGGCCACTCCGCCGCCCACCAGGCCGGCCGCGAGGATGCTCGCCACAAGAGTCCCGACGCCGAAGCTCGCCTTGCGCCGCGGCGCATCCTTGGGGTCGGGTACATAACCTCCTCCGTGCTGCGGACCATGCTGGCCCTGCTCGCCGGAGAAATGGGCTGGCTGCCCGTAGAAAGGCTGGTGCCGCGGATAATCCGGGCGGCCGGCAGCCGGGATTTCCTGCGTGGGCTGCTGCCCATAAGGCTGTTCCATGCGCCGGGTGGGATGCTGGTCCGCTGGCTGCCCCGCCGTCCGGTCCTCCCCGCGGCCGCCCTCGGGCGCTCCACCGGGCGTATGGTTCTCAGTCATGGGACTTCCTTTCATCCTCGTCTGCACTTAACTATGGACCCCCCGGCTGGAACAAGTTCGGATGTTTGCTGAGAGCTTGCTGAAGGAGTGTCCGGTATCCGGCGGCGCTGCTCCGGCGTTTCGCTGGTGGCATATCCAGCCCGATGGACGGTGCCTTCGGTGCACCATAGAATCAACATGAATTGCCACAGCGACCTGCGGCTTCACCTTTGACGCTTGGGGGCGCTGCTGCATTCCGGGAGCCTGATTCGGCCCGAATCAGCGTGAAGCGTGCTGAAGGGTTTGCACATGCGGTCAAAGTTCAAGAATTTCCTCGCTGTGATGGGCGTCGTTGCGCTCCTGGCCTTGCCGGCCGGCGCGGCGCACGCCGAAGATCCCGTGGAGATCCCGTCCGGCACCAACGTCGTGGACAAGGCCAATGTCCTGGGCGCGCGCAAGGGCGAAGTCCAGGAGGCCGTCCAAAAGCTCCTGGCGGACCACAAGTACAACCTGTACGTGGTAACGGTTGACTCGTTCGAAAATCCGTCGGACCCCGCGGCCTGGGGTTCCGCGGTTGCCAAGCAGAAGGGCATGGGAACGGCTGACGTTATCCTGGCCATCGCCACTGAGGGCCGTTACTACTTTGCTCCCAACTCGGCCAGCCCCATCTACTCCAAGCGGACCAACATCACGCAGAACGCGGTGGTGGCCAACTTGGCCGGCGGCAAGAAGGACTACGCCCAGGCGGCCATCGACACTGCGGCCGCCATTGGTGACGCCGCCGGTGGCGGCAGCGGCTCCGTCCCATCCGGTGATGGCGCCGGCGCCGCGGTGTTGGTGGGAACCGGCGTGGTGGCCGCTGGCGGAGCGGCCGCCTACCTCTACTTCCGCAACAAGCGCCGAAGGACGCAGGCTGCAGAGGCGTCCCGGGCCCAGCAGGCACCAGCTGACCCGCTGGCAGGACTCAGCATCCCGGATCTCCGCAAGAAGAGCGGTTCATTGCTGGTGGAGGCAGACGACGCCATTACTTCCAGCGAGCACGAGCTTGGCTTCGCACAGGCGCAGTACGGGGACGCCGCCACCGGAAACTTCACCAAGGCGCTTAACGAGGCCAAAGCCCACATGACCGAGTCGTTCAAGCTCCAGCAGCAGCTGGACGACCACATTCCGGATACCGAAGAACAGCAGCGCACCTGGCTCACCGAAATCATCCGGCGGTCCGAAGCAGCCCTCGCCTCCCTGCAGGAGCAGAAGGCGGACTTCGATGCGTTGCGTGAACTGGAGAAGAACGCGCCGCAGGCCCTGGCCACAGTGCAGTCCGGTGCCAGCGAAGCGGGCGCGAAGATCACCAGTGCAGAGCAGACCCTCAGCGCCCTTCGCAGCAAGTACGCGGACAGCGCTTTGGTGCAGGTTTCCGACAACATCCTGCAGGCCAAGGAACGCCTGGCGTTCGTACAGAACGCTGCGGAGACGGCAGGCCAAAAACTTGCCGACGGCGAGCCGAGCCTCGCAGCCGTGGCGGTCCGTGCCGCGGAAGAAAGCCTGCACCAGACCAATGTGCTGCTCGACGCCATCGCCAGAGTGGCCACACACCTGGACAAGGCCCGCAGCGGCGTGGACAGCGCCGTAGTGGACACCTCGCAGGACCTGGCACAGGCACGGGCCATCCTCCAGGCAGGTTCCCATCCGGAACTAGCCGGCCCGGTTGCCGGGGTGGAAGCAGCGCTGGCCCAGGTCAAGACCGAAATCCAGGGCGGCAAGATCGACCCCATCAAGACCCTGGAACGCGTCGAGGCAGCCCACCAATCCCTGGACCAGGCACTGGGCGGGATCCGGGACCAGGAGGAACAGACCCGGCGCGCCCAGGCTTCCCTCCAGCAGACCATCATGTCCGCCCAGGCGCAGATCAGTGCTACGTCGGACTACATCGGCGCCCGCCGCGGCGGGGTGGGCACCGAGGCCCGCACCCGGCTGGCAGAGGCCCAGCGAAACCTCGACTACGCACTGTCCATCTCCCGGCAGGACCCGGTGACCGCACTCACCTACGCCCAGCAGGCCCACGGGCTAGCAGCGCAGGCAGCCCAGCTGGCGCAGGCGGACGTGGACCACTTCGGCGGATATGCACAGCAGGGCTACGGCCGCGGCGGCATGTTTGGCGGTGGCGGCGGCGGCGGACTGGGCGGCGCCATCCTGGGCGGGATCCTCATCAATTCCATCCTCAACGGGGGCGGCAGCGGCTGGGGCGGGGGCCATGGAGACGGCGGCGGCTGGGGCGGCGGGGACTTCGGCGGCGGCGGTTTCGGCGGCGGAGATTTTGGCGGCGGGGATTCCGGCAGCTTCTAGCTGCCGGATCGTCCAGCGGCTGGACCAGCACAACACTTTTGAAAGTTCGACACGGAGCAGGATGAAAGGTATCACCATGGTTAAGCAGTCCATTTTCGGCCGCATCGCACAGCTGGCGAAAGCAAACATCAACACGTTGCTGGACAACGCAGAGGATCCGCAGAAAATGCTGGACCAGATGGTCCGCGACTACACCAACAACATTGCCGAGGCCGAGTCAGCCGTCGCACAGACCATCGGAAACCTGCGCATGCTCGAGGACGACTACAACGAGGATGTCCGCAACGCCCGTGACTGGGGCAACAAAGCCTTGGCCGCCTCACGCAAAGCTGATGAATTCCGTTCCGGCGGCAACATCGCTGATGCCGAAAAGTTCGACAACCTCGCCAAGGTGGCGCTGCAGCGACAGCTGGCAGCCGAGAATGAGGCCAAGGGCGCAGAGCCATCCATCGCCTCCCAGCGTGAAGTGGTGGAGAAGCTGAAGACCGGCCTGGAACAGATGAAGGGCAAGCTGAACCAGCTGACCAGCAAGCGCAACGAGCTGGTAGCCCGGTCCAAGACCGCAGCTGCCCAGTCCCAGGTGCACGACGCCATCAAGAGCATCGACATCATGGACCCCACCAGCGAGGTGGGCCGGTTCGAAGAAAAGATCCGGCGCGAGGAAGCAAAGGTCCGCGGCCAGCAGGAGCTCGCAGCTTCCAGCCTGGACGCGCAGTTCAACCAGCTTGAGGACCTTGGGGAGCAGGTGGAGATCGAGGCACGCCTGGCGGCCCTCAAATCCGGAAACGCTGCACCGGCCCTCGGGGCTTCCACCACGTCCGGCACCGGCTCCACCGTGGACGAAGAGGACTACGACAAGCTCTGACACGAACATGCCCTCTGGGGCAATGGGAACCGTGGGCCCGGAAGGCATGTCCTTCCGGGCCCACGGTTCCTTTGTGTGCCGCTTCCCCTAGCCCTGGTGTGTAGCGTGGAGCCATGCCCTCCTCAGGTTCCCTCGTCTGGCTGCGCGACGACCTCCGCCTCGATGACAACCCGGCACTGGCGCAGGCCGCCGGGCTGGGCAATCCCGTGACGGTGCTCTTTGTCCTCGACGAAGAATCGGACGGGATACGCCCGCTGGGCGGCGCCGCGCGCTGGTGGCTGCACCACTCGTTGGCCGCCCTCGGGGCATCACTGGAGGCCGCCGGATCGCGCCTGCTCCTCCGCCGCGGGCCCGCCGGGGCAGTCGTGCCGCAAGTTGCGGCAGCCACAGGAGCGACCCACCTGTTCTGGAACCGCCGGTACGGGCTGCCCGAACGCGCCGTCGACGCCGCCATCAAGACCTGGGCCGTGGAGCACGGCCTGGCCGCGGCCAGCCTGCAGGCCAACCTCCTCTTCGAGCCGTGGACCATCCGGACGGGAACAGGCGGCCCGTACAAGGTCTTCACCCCGTTCTGGCGCGCCTGCCTGGCAGCGGACGGCGTCCGTGAACCGTTGCCTGCCCCGTCCGCGCTGCCCGCTCCCCCGGCGGGCGCCGGCGCCGGTGATGACCTGGGGACTTGGGACCTGCTGCCCTCCTCCCCGGACTGGAGCGGCGGCCTTGCAGCGGAGTGGTCCCCGGGAGAAGACGGCGCGCGGCAACGGCTTGAGGATTTCCTGGCCGGCCCGGCGGAAGAATACGGAACCGGGCGAAACCTTCCCGGTGTCGAAGGGACCAGCAGGCTCTCACCGCACCTCCGTTTCGGCGAGGTCAGCCCGTTTCGGGTATGGCGGGAAATCAGCCGCCGGTTCCCCCGGCAGGTACCGGCCGACGTCGGGATCTTCCGTTCCGAACTTGGCTGGCGGGAATTTTGCTGGCACCTGCTCTACGCGAATCCGGATCTCGCTACCCGGAACTACCGCGCCGAATTCGACCGGTTTGAATGGAACCATCCGGGTCCGGAGGAACTCGGGGCTTGGCAGCAGGGCACGACGGGGTATCCGCTGGTCGACGCCGGCATGCGCCAGCTGTGGACCACCGGCTGGATGCACAACCGGGTCAGGATGGCGGCCGCCTCATTTCTGGTGAAGAACCTGCTGGCGGACTGGCGCACGGGCGAGGCCTGGTTCTGGGACACGCTCGTGGACGCCGACGCCGCCAGCAACCCGGCAAACTGGCAGTGGGTGGCCGGATCGGGCGCCGACGCCTCGCCGTACTTCCGGATTTTCAACCCGGTGACCCAGAGCCGGAAATTCGATGCCGCCGGAACCTACCTGCGCAGGTACCTCCCGGAGCTGAAACACATGGACCCCAAGGCAATCCACGAACCATGGAAGTCCGGCACCGCAGGATACCCGGCTCCCCTCGTGGACCTTTCCGTGTCGCGTCAGCGCGCCCTGGACGCCTACCAGCGGCTCAAGGACGGCTGAGGCCCTGGCCGGTCACAGCCGGAAGGTCTCAGTGCGGTGGGTGCAGATTCAGCGGCTGACCTTGCCCATGAGGGACGCTATGGGCCGCAGGAACAGCGGGCGGGCCAGGAACCAAGCGGCGGCCATCACCACAACTGAGGCCACGAACACCCAGAACCCGAACCAGTCGGTGGAATCCCGGACACCGTACATGTGGTTCAGGTTACGCAGGAAGCCGGTTGCCAGGACCAGGAATACATGGACGGCAATGAAGGCAACGAAATAGACCATGACGGGAAAATGCACGGCACGGGCCCATTCGATGGGGAAGGCCCTGTTCAGGGCCACCGCCTTCTTGGGCCACGCCCCGGACATCCGCAGGCCGGTAATGAAGGCCAGCGGCGCAGCGAGGAACACGGTGGCGAAGTACGCCAGGAGCTGGAGTGCGTTGTAGTTGACCCAGCCGTTTTCCGTAGGCCAGTTAAGCGAGGCATACTGCAGCGCCGCCGAAAGGGCGTTGGGGAAGACATCCCAACTGGTGGGGACGATCCGCATCCACTGCCCGGTGGCGAAGAGCAGCACTGCGAACACCAGGCCGTTGAGGATCCACAACGCGTCGAGTGTCAGGTGGAACCAAAGCTCCAGGGTGATCTTGGTGGGCGCATTCCGGGTCCGGATAAGGCCCTTGTTGTTGCGTGTCCAGTGCCCGCTGGGCTTGGTGGTGGTCCGGACTTGCCAGCCGCTGCGGATGATCAGGAGCAGGAAGAAAGCATTGAGGAAGTGCTGCCATGCCAGCCACGCCGGGAAGCCGACAGGCGCCCCTTCCGGCAGTTTCGAGTGGCCCGGATATTCTGCCACGAACGAGGCCACCGGGCCCAGGCCCATAAGGAGTTTGGCCAGGAGAACCAGGACCACCAGCGCCGCCAGGACCGCGGGTACGGCCCAGACAAGTTTCGACCTCTGGCCGGCCGCGCTGCCGGGCTTCTTCGTGGGTGTGGACATCGAACAACATTCCTCTCGAGAATGACTGGCCAAGTGCTCACGGACGCGTGAGGCTCCGCGAAAGAGAATACTAGGAACCGCAAGTATATCCGGCCAACAAAAAGCCCCGGCCGGCTGTACCGGTCGAGGCTTTTGCATAGTTGCGGGGACAGGATTTGAACCTGTGACCTCTGGGTTATGAGCCCAGCGAGCTACCGAACTGCTCCACCCCGCGTCGCTTGATCAACACTACCCTACTTTGGCGGTCACGTTCACCACATGGATTTCGGGGCAGGGGACCACACAGCCACAATCATCGGGCCTGCCCCCCGGAAACAGAAAAGTCCGGATACCGTTTCCAGTATCCGGACCTTCCATCCAGTTGCGGGGACAGGATTTGAACCTGTGACCTCTGGGTTATGAGCCCAGCGAGCTACCGAACTGCTCCACCCCGCGTCGCAAGAACTACTTTACCGGGAGGTGAACACGAGGCCAAATCGGGAGGCCGTGATGTCCGTCTCGCCAGCCGCGCCCCGGCACCCGCTCCGCGTGGGAGCAGGCGCCGGGCGCCGCCGTCGTCCTTAATTCCCTTCAGTGGGCGACGGCGTCGGCTCGGCGGTGGGTGCCGGAGCTTCCGGAGCAGCCGCCGGGATCTTCGCCTCAGCACTGACCGCCTTCTGCAGTGCTGCCGCCAGCTTCTTCTGCGCCTCGCCGTAGGCCGCAAAATCGGCTGCGGCCAGGGCCGCCTGTCCATCCTTGATGGCCTTGTTGGCTTCGTCCAGCGCTGCCTTCAGCTCAGCCTTGGCATCCGCCGCCGGCGCCCCGGGGACGGGATCCGCGGGCGCCTGGCCGTTGTTGTCCGAGTCGCCGGCAGCCGCCCCCGAGTCTCCGCCGAACAACTGCTTGAGTGCAGCGTCCAGCGTGGGCGCGAAACCGACCTTGTCACCAAATGCCACCAGGACGCGCTGGAGCGTGGGGTAAGACGTTTCACCCGTGGACTTCAGGTACACCGGCTGCACGTACAGAATGCCGCCCCCCACGGGAAGGGTCAGCAGGTTGCCGCTGAGCACGTCCGAGGCACCCTGGCGCAGCAGGTTCAGCGCCTGGGACACGGTGGGATCGGAGTTGAACTTGTTCTGCGCCTGGCCCGGACCGGGGACCTGGATTTCCGGCGGGATCTGCAGGAGCCGGAGCTTGCCATAGCTCTCGGCCTTCACTCCGGCCTCATTTCCGGCATCCGAATCGGCAGCCAGGAAGCCGTAGAGGACGTTGCGCGCTGTGCCGTTGACGATCTGCGGAATGTACGAGGACGTCAGCTGGAACGCCGGCTTATCCTGGTCCGGCATCTGCAGCGACATATAGAACGGCGGCTGCTTCACGTCGGTGTCCACCGTGGGATCGGCAGGAACGCTCCAGGCGTCGTTCGTCTTGTAGAAGCTGGAGGGATCCGTTACGTGGTAGCGGCCCAGCAGTTCCCGCTGGACCTTGAAGAGGTCCTCGGGGTACCGGACGTGGCTCATGACAGCCCCGGACATCTCCGAATATGGCTTCAGGGAAGCAGGGAACACCTTCTGCCAGGACTTCAGCAGCGGATCCTGGTCATCCCAGGCGTACAGGGTGACGCTGCCGTCGTAGGCATCCACCGTGGCCTTCACCGAGTTGCGGATGTAGTTGACCGTGCTGTTGGGAAGTGCCACGGCGCGTCCCGAGGTGGTCTGGGAGTCCGCGGTAGCGTCCGAAAGCTGCTGCTGCTGCGAGTACGGGTAGAACTGGGTCGTGGTGTAGCCGTCCACGATCCACTTCACACGGCCGTCCACCACCGCCGGATAGGCGTTACCGTCCACCGTGAGGTACGGGGCAACCTTCTCCACGCGTTCTCGCGGGTTGCGGTCGTACAGGATCTGCGACTCCGGGTTCACACCGTCCGAGAGCAGCAGGTCCGAGGACTGGAACTTGATGGCATAGAGCACCTTGTTGAAGAAGGTGCCGACGTTTGGTCCGCCGTCGCCCTGGAAGGTGTACTGGGTTTCACCCTCCCCCGACGGACGGTCCTGCTCACGCTTTGGCGCACCCTCCGGGGCGCCGACGATCGAGTAGTCCGGGGAGAACTCGCCGAAGTAGATGCGCGGTTCGTACGTCGAGTCATCCCCCAGCACACCCGTGGAGGGGATGCCGGACTGGAGGAATTCGGGCTTGCCATCCACGGTGAACTTGTTGCCCTTGGCCGCCACCACGCCATAGCCGTGGGTGTACACCACGTGCTCGTTCAGCCAGCCCTGCTGGTTCGTGGCCACGTTGTCCGGATTCAGTTCACGGACCGCGATCACGGTGTCCTGGATCTTGCCGTCCACTTCGTAGCGGTCCACATTCAGGGCCTCAGGGAACTGGTAGTACGGCCGGTACTGTTCGAGCTGCGAAAACGCGTCAGAGATCAGGTTGGGGTCCAGGAGGCGGATGTTGGCTGTGGTCTGGGCATCCGGGGCCAGCGCACCTGTCGTGGCGGTGTTGGTGGCGTCGTAGCGGTCAACCTGGATGGTGTCGAGGCCGTACGCTTTGCGGGTGTTGTCGATGTTGCGCTGGATAAACTGCTTCTCCAGCGTTTCCTCGGACGGACGCACCTGGAACTGCTGGATGACCCACGGGTATACGCCGCCGGCCAGGATGGAGGTGATCACCAGCATGGCCGTGCCGATCATCGGCAGCCGCCAGCGGCCGATAACTGCCGCCACGACAAACAGGATGGCCACCAGCACCGCGGCCACGGCAAGGATGGCTTTGGTAGGGATCACCGCATTGACATCGGTGTACAACGCACCCGCCCAGCGGCCGTTATTGCCCTGCAGCGCCGCGTAGCGGTCCAGCCAGAAGTTGATGCCGAGCAGCACCAGGAAGGCCGCGCCAGTGACCGCGATGTGGATCTGGGCAGCGCGGCTGGTGAAGACGCCCCGCTCCATAAGCCGGATGCTGCCGTAAAGGTAGTGGGTCAGGATTCCTGCGATGCCGGCGATGACCACCACGCTGAGCAGGAAACCGGTAATGAATCCAAGGAATGGCAGGGTCATCACGTAGAAGCTGATGTCCAGTCCGAACTCAGGATCGGCCTGGCCGAAAGGCTCCTGGTTGAAGAAGAGCAGTACCTTCTGCCACTGGCTGGCGGCGGCACTGCCCGCGAAGAGCCCGAACAGGACCGGCAGCCCCACCATGACCACGCGGCGAACGGGTTCAAGCTGGGCCTGGTACCGGTTGAGGTTGTCGCGGATTTCCGAGTCCGGTGCGTAGACCGGGCGGGCATTGTAGGCGATCCGGATGGCGAAGTAGACGGCCAGGAACATGGTCGCAAACCCGCCGGCGAAGATGCCCGCGCGGGAGAGGTTTTCCGTGATGAAGACTTCGATGAAGCCGAGCTGGCGGTACCAGAGCACATCCGTCCAGACATTGGCGAAGAAGATGAAACCCACCACAACCAGGGCAACAACCACCAGTGTGGGTGTCAGGGTCCCGCGTGAGGAGGGGGGTCTTCCGGTGGGCATGGGGCTGGCAGGACGGGACAAACTCGATACCTCATAGCTGCTGGTCAGGAATGCTTGGTTCCTGCCAGTCTAGTTGCTTGCGCAGGCGGGAAGGGCGGCCGTGTCCAGGCCGTTACCTCCGCGTTCAACTGCGGAGCGCGCCTCCGCCAGGGTCTCCACGCGGACCACCTGCAGGCCATCAGGAACATGGTCCACCACTTCCCCGCAGTTCTCGGCGGGAGCCAGGAACAGGGTGGCACCCGCCTCGCGTGCGCCCTGCATTTTCTGCCGGATTCCGCCGATGGGGCCAACCTGGCCGTCAGGAGAGATGGTCCCGGTGCCGGCGATGTGCCGGCCACCGGTCAGGTCCCCGGGCGTGATGGTGTCGATGATGCCCAGCGAAAACATGAGGCCGGCACTTGGTCCGCCCACCTTCTCCAGCGAAATCGTCACGTCCAGGGGGAACGTAAACAGGTATTTGAGCATGACCCCGAGGATGTGCCGGCCCTCCACTTCCTGCGGGGTGATTCTCACGGTGACCGGTTTCCCGTCCCGGTCCACCACGACGGTGGCGGGGGCTCCGGCGCCGGCCGCGAGTTCCTGCTGGATGACGGACAGCGCCGTCACCGGCTTCCCGTTGATGGAGGCAAAGACATCCCCCGGGAGGATCTTGCCCGCCGAGGCGGAACCCTCGGGGATCTCAGCGGCCTGGAGCTTTTGGCCGAAGGGGATATCCAGCTCGTTCAGCGCCGACGCAACAGCGTTTTCCTGGGAGGAAGCCATCGCCATGGAGCTCTGTTCCTCGGCCTCCTCCTTGGTAGTGCCCGTGGGATACAGCAGTTCCACCGGGTGGACGCTCTTGGCCGGATCCAGCCAGGCCGAGAACGCACCGAGGATGCTCACCGGACTGTTGGGGCCGCCGTCGACATACACCGTGGTGAGGTCCAGGTTCCCGTTGGCAGGGTAGGCCTGCCGGCCCGTGACGCTGATGACGGGGGCACCGTTGACGCTGCCCAGGGTGTTGTAGGTGGGACCCGGCGATTCGACGACGTACGCCACCGGAACGGTACCGACCGCTATCCCCAGTCCGAGTGCGGTCATGCCCGCCAGCATCATGACGGACACTTTCCTGTCCCCGGGCTCCCTGTCCATGGATTCACTGTCCCTGGGTTCGGCTATCAACGTCACCCACCAAGAGTACGCGCTGGCACCGGACGGCTGTCTTTGCCCACAGCGAACGGTGCCGCAGGGCGGCAGACAGCCGCCTGCGGCGGGGGTACCGTGAAGGTTGATCAACAGTCACACCGACGATCGGCAGGACCATGACCTCCAATCCACTTAATTCGTCCAACGGCGATGACACGCCCAAGGATCCACTGGCCGAGATGCTGCAGAACCTGATGGGCGGCAAGGGGATGGAGAACTTCGACCCGGCCGAGCTGGCCAAGGCCGCGGGCCTGCCAAACGATCCCAACCTCCTGGCGCAGATGTTTTCCCAGGTCCAGGCCATGATGAGCGCCCCCTCGGAGGGTCCGGTGAACTGGACCCTGGCGCATGAGAACGCCCGCCGCGTGGCGGCAGGCAGTGCCGACCCGTCCGTGACCGCCCAGCAGTCGCGTGAGGTGGACGAGGCGCTGCGGCTCGCGGAGCTGTGGCTCGATCCGGTGACTGACCTGCCCGGGACGGGGCTGATCGGACACGCGTGGTCGCGCGCCGAGTGGGTCGAGGCCACCCTGGGCACGTGGAAGCGGCTTACCGAGCCCGTGGCCAACAGCATCGCCAACGCACTGTCCTCAGCGATGACGGAGCAGATGCCTGAGGAGATGAAGTCCATGATGGGCGGCGCATCCTCCATGCTGCAGAACATGGGCGGAGCAATCTTTGGCATGCAGCTTGGCCAGGCGATCGGGGCGCTGTCCACGGACGTCGTGAGCTCTACCGACATCGGTGTGCCGCTGGTGGACCTGGAGATGGCCCTCCTGCCTACCAACGTGGCGGCCTTCGGCGAAGGGCTGTCCCTGCCGGAAAACGACATCCGGCTGTTCCTGGCCGTCCGCGAAGCCGCCCATGCACGGCTCTTCGTGCAGGTTCCCTGGCTCCGCAGCCACCTTCTGGGCGCCATCGAAGCCTACGCCCGGGGCATCCACATCGACACCACGCGCATCGAGGAACTGGCCAGGGACCTTGACCCCGGAAATCCCGAAGGCATCCAGGAAGCACTCTCGCAGGGCGTCTTCATGCCCCAGCGCACACCGGCCCAGGACCAGGCCCTGGAGAAGCTGGAGACGGCCCTCGCCCTGGTGGAAGGCTGGGTGGACGAGCTCACGGCCGCCGCCACGGAGAATGTCCTCCCCTCCGCCGCAGCGCTCCGCGAAACGGTCCGCCGCCGCCGCGCCACGGGCGGCCCGGCCGAGCAGGCCTTCGCCTCCCTGGTGGGGCTGGAACTGCGGCCGCGCCGCCTCCGGGACGCCGCCACGCTCTGGGCGACGCTCAAGGAAGAGCGCGGCATCGAGGGCCGGGACGCCATCTGGCACCATCCGGACCTGTTGCCAACAGCCGAAGACCTGGACGATCCCCGCGGCTTCAGCAGCCGCCGCAAGCTCGCCGAAGCCAGCGACAGCGAGGTGGACGACGCCCTGCAGAAGCTGCTGGACGGCGGCTTCGACGACGCGCCGGACTCCGGCGAAGCACCCGGCTCAGACGATAAGTAGCCTGGGTCCACCGGCAACCGCCCGGCGCCTGCCGTCCTACTGGCAGGCGCCGGGCGATTCAGGCAAAGACCTGGACGTGGCAAACGCGACGCCTTCCAGGAACGCCTTGGCCCGCTGCGTTTCCGGATATGCCTGCAGGAGCCGCCAAAATGCGGCATTGTGCGAAGGGACCAGCAGGTGGGCCAACTCGTGGAGCAGCACGTAGTCGATGACCCACTGCGGCATGGGCCGCAGCTTGTCCGAAAGCCTGATAGTTCCGTCCGCCGGTGTCGCCGAACCCCAGCGGGAGTTTTGGTTGCCCACCCACCTGACGGAGGACGGCACGGCGCGGCCCTCGAGGTAGCGCGCCGAAAGCGCGGCAGCGTGCTCCGCCAGCGCACCGTCGCTGGCGGGACGGCGGCGGCCGCCGGCAGCGCGCTTCTCCCCCTGCCGCTGCAGCTTGGCCAACATCCGGTGCACCCACTCGGCTTCCTGGGCCGCGGAGAAGCGCGCGGGGATGGCTACCACGGCGGTGCCGTTTTCCCAGAAAGCAGCCACGGTGCGGGTGCGCCGGGCGGACCGGCGCACTTCGACCGGGGAACCGTCCGGGGTGGTGAGCACAGTTGGAGTACCCGGGGCAAGCGCCTGGCGTGCCCGGCCGCTGCTCACAGGACCTGGCTTTCCGCGAGCACCCGCAGGACGTCTTCGCCGTAGCGTTCGAGCTTGGACGGACCTACGCCGGGCAGGGCGGCGAGCTCCTCCAGCGCTGCGGGCCGGGCCTCGGCGATAGCCGTGAGCGTCGCATCAGTGAACACCACGAAGGCGGGCACGTCCGCGGCCTGCGCTACTTCCAGGCGCCAGCTCCGCAGTGCATCGAAAGTCTGTTCCTCATAGCTGGGCGGGCAATTATTGCACCTGCCCACCTTGCGTTCCGCTCCCGTGGCCAACATGCTCCCGCAGACGCGGCAGACGGCGGGAGCAGCAGCTTTCCGGCGGACGACGGCGGCCCTCCCCCGGGTGCCGGAGCCCGCCACGGAGTCCGGCCGAAGACCATCGAGGAAGCGGGAGGGTTTCCGGTTGGCCCGCCCGCCCGGCGTGCGGGCGGTTGACCAGGAGAGCGACAGGTGTTCGCGCGCTCGGGTGATGCCGACGTAGAGCAGGCGGCGTTCCTCGTCCACAGCCTCGGGGGTATCGGCAAAGGAGATGGGCATCAGCCCTTCGCTGAGGCCCACCAGGAACACGGCGTCCCATTCCAGGCCCTTGGCGGCGTGCAGCGAAGCCAGCGTTACGCCTTGGACCGTGGGGGCATGCTGGGCCAGTGAGCGTTCCTGGAGCTCGTTCACGAAGTCCGCAAGGCCGAAACCGGCTCCGCGGGCCTGGACGAGCTCATCGGCAAGCGCCACGAGGGCTGCCAGGGACTCCCACCGCTCCCGCAGCGCCCCGCCGCTGTGCGGGGCCGCCTCCGTATAACCAAGGGACGAGACTATGTCCCGTACCAGCTGCCCCAACGGCTCCGCAGCGTCTGGTGCCACGGCACGGGTGGCGGCGCGCAACTGGAGGATCGCGTCGCGGACCTCTTTGCGGGCGAAGAACCGTTCGCCGCCGCGCAGCTGGTAGCCGATGCCCGCGGCTGCGAGGGCCTGTTCGTAGGCTTCCGACTGTCCGTTGGTGCGGAAGAGGATGGCCACCTCGCTGGCGGGGGTGCCGGCGTCGAGGAGCTGCCTGATTCTTTCCGCAACGGTGGCGGCCTCCGCCTCATCGTCTGTGCATTCGACGAAGCCCGGCATGGGACCGGCGGGCCGCTGTGCCACCAGTTGGAGCGGCGGGGCCCACGCGGCGTCCGCAGCGGGACCGCCGCTCCGGCGCGCGGCCAGCAGGTCGTTGGCGAGCCTAACCACCTGCGGGGTGGACCGGTAGTCGCGGATGAGTTTGACGACGTTGGCCTGCGGGTACCGCGCCTTGAAGCCCAGCAGGTGCTTCGGTGACGCCCCGGTGAAGGAGTAGATGGTCTGGCTGGCATCGCCTACCACGCACAGTTCGTCCCGGCCGCCCAGCCAGAGTTCCAGCAGCCGCTGCTGCAGCGGAGACACGTCCTGGTATTCGTCCACGACAAAATGCCGGTACTGCTCGCGTACCGTGGCGGCAACCTTTTCGTCCTCCTGCAGGATGCCGACGGTGATGAGCAGGACGTCCTCGAAGTCGATGACATTCCGGTCTGTTTTGACGTCCTCATAGGACTGGAACACCCGGGCCACCGCGGTGAGGTCGAACCCTCCGGGCGTCCCGCGTCCTTGCGCGTTTTCCAGGTAATTGGCAGGGGTGAGCATCGAGACCTTCGCCCACTCGATCTCCGATGCGAGGTCGCGGATGGACGCCCGGTCCGTGCTGAGCCGGAGCCGGCGGGCGGCCTCGGCCAGCAGCTGGGCCTTGTGGTCCAACAGGTGCGGCAGGGTGCCGCCCACGGCCTGCGGCCAGAAGAACTGAAGCTGCCGCAGCGCTGCTGCGTGGAAGGTCCTGGCCTGAACATTGCCGGCGCCCAGGTCACGGAGGCGGCTGCGCATTTCGGCCGCCGCACGGGCGGTGAAAGTTACGGCCAGCAGTCGCTGCGGAGTGTAGACACCTGAGTGGACCCCGTAGGCGATCCGGTGCGTGATGGCCCGCGTTTTGCCTGTCCCGGCTCCGGCCAGCACACACAACGGCCCATTGAGGCTACTGGCGACTTCGCGCTGTTCCGCGTCCAGGCCCCCAAGGATCCGGTCCTCCAAGGATGCTGCACCGTCAAAATGTTCTGGAGTCACTTCTGCTGTTCTTTGTCTCGAGTGCCGTGCCGGGACCCGGCAGGGCCGCTAAGCCCCGGCGCGGTCCTGGATGGTTCCGCCGAACCAGTGTTCGATCAGTGCCCGGGCGATGGAAAGCCGTCCCGGTATGGTGATTTCACCGGCCAGGATGGCTTCCTGGAGTGCCTCGCGGCTGAACCAGCGCGCCCTGGTGACCTCCACGCCGTCGGGCGTTGCTTCCGAGTCTTCCGTCACGGCGGTAAATCCAAGCATAAGCGAGGCGGGGAAAGGCCAAGACTGCGAGCCAAGGTACTGGCATGCGGTGACCTTGACTCCCACTTCCTCGAAGATCTCCCGCACTACCGCCTGTTCCAGGGACTCCCCCGGCTCTACGAAACCGGCCAGTGTGGAGTAGTTGCGGGCGTCCACCGGACCTCCACCGCCCAAAAGTACCCTGCCGTCCGGGCCGACCACAGTGACGATGATGGCTGGATCCGTCCGCGGGTAGTGCTCCGTGGAATCCGCCGGGCAGCGCCGGATCCAGCCGCCGGCCTCCACCCGGGTGGGCGCGCCGCAGCGCGGGCAGTGGGTGTGCCCGGCATGCCAGTTGGCAATGGCGCTTGCTTCGATGAAGAGCGCGGTGTGGGTGGCGCTGAGGCCGGCAGCGACCTCGCGGAAGCCCTGCCACGCACAGTCAGCCGGGATTCCTGCCGTGCCGGGGGCTGGGGGCGTGGGCAGGACGAACAAGAGGAGCTGGGTGCCGGGCGGCAGGTCCGATCCTGCGAGGGCAGCCCCGAGGTAGACGACCAGGCTTGGTTCGCTCCCGGCGCTGGCCAGGCGTTCGCGGAGCTCTCTGGCGCCGGTGAGGAACAGGGCGCCGTCGCGGACGAGCCCTTCCCGGTCGCCGAGGACCATGGCCAGCGTGCTGTGGTCCTCCAGCAGTTCGGCCACCATCCCGGGCCGGGTGCGGACGGCGGAACCGCGGTCCACGAGTGCGGGCGGGACCGGCAGCACCGTGTCCATCAGGTGGTTGGCGGGGAGCCGCGCCGGGTTATCCCGGCGGGCCGGTGCAACAGACTCCGCGTGGCTCATGGATCCACCGTACTGACTGGCGCCGACAATTGACATTCTCGGCCGCGGGAGCCCGGCCCGTGACATTTGCACGTATCTGGAGACTCGCCGCCGCCACACCGGCTTCTTGGCGGGCGGGCAATCTACCGTGGAACGGTGAGAAGAGAACCAATGGAACTGGCAGCCGTTGCTACCGCGGCTGTCCCCGGACTGACCCCGACGGCTGTCAGTGCTGCCCCGGATGATCCGGCGGACTTCGATTCTGCCCTGTTGCTGGACTCGGAGGGCAAGAGGTGGCGCGTCAGGTCTCCGCGCCATGCCGAGGCAAGCGCCCGGCTGGAGACCGAGTTCCTGGTGCTGAGGGCCTTTGCCCCGGCCGTCCGCGCCGAACTGCCGTTCCTGATGCCGACGGTAGCCGGAAGCGTGCGCCTTGGAGCCCTGAGCACCTTTGTCTACTCGCATCTGGGCGGCTCCACCCGCAGCGTCGAGGACCTGACGGGCAGTTCGCCGGCCCTGGCCAGGGAAATAGGTACGGCGCTGGCTGCGATCCACGACCTCCCACTGGACCTGGTCAACAATGCCGACCTGCCCAGCTATACCCCCAACGAGTTCCGGCAGCGCCGCCTGAACGAACTTGACCAGGCCGCGACCACCGGAAAAATCCCGGCGGGCCTGCTCCTGCGCTGGGAACACGCCCTCGAAGACGTCTCGCTGTGGCGGTTCAACCCGTGCGTGGTGCACGGGGACCTGCACGAAGACAACCTCTTGGTGGAGGGCGACCGGGTCAGCGCCGTGACCGGCTGGACCGATCTGCGCATCGGCGACCCGGCGGACGACTTTGCGTGGCTGGTGGCGTCAAACGAGCAGGACTTCGTGGATGCGGTGCTCGCCGCCTACAGCTCTGCACGCCGCGACAGCACCGACACCCATCTCCTGCGGCGGGCGGCGCTCTCGGCAGAGTTTGCACTGGCACAGTACCTGGTCAAGGGCATCGCGGCCAACGACGCCGGGATGATCGCCGAGGCGGAGGACATGCTCAGCTCGCTCGACGAGGATATCCTCCGCCACGGCGGCCAGCCCCTCTCGGTGGAACCTGTGGTGGCCGCTGAGCCCCTCCCGCTGGCACGCCCCGTCCCTGGTGTTCAGCCTGCCACGCCGGTCCAGCAGGTTCCACTGAAGGCGGTACCGGCGGTACACGTGACACCGATCCCTCCGGAACCCGGCCACGGCGCCGGCGACGCGCCTTCGGCGAGTGCGGAGGACACCTCCACGGCTGCCCTCTCCGTGGTGGAGATCAGGAAGAACTGAACGCGGCCGCCACCAGCTCCTCCAGGTGCGCGGCGTTCCCGAGGTCGTGAGGACGCACCACCTGGTTGTCCGCAACATAGAAGAACGCCGCACGGACGTCTTCCAGTCGAACGCCCTTCAGCCTTGCCCAGGCAAGCCGGTAGACAGCCAGCTGAACGGCGCGGGTCTTGAGCTGGGCGGCGGAAGGACGCCGCCCGGTCTTCCAGTCCACCAAGTCCCAGCGGCCGTCAGGGTCCTGGAATACCGCATCGATGCGGCCCCGCACCACGACGTCGCCAACGCGCGTTTCCACAGGCACTTCAACGAACGCCGGGGAGCGGTCAGCCCATGGCGAAGACTTGAACGTGGCCACCATAGCGTCGAGGTCGTAGGCCGCATCGATGTGGTCGTCCGAACCCGGTGCCTCCTCCAGGTCCAGCATCCCACTGGTTCCGTAGTACTCCTCCACCCAGGCGTGGAAGGCGGTTCCCTTGCGGGCGGACATCCCGGGTTCGCGCGGGACAGGCCGCCGCAGGCGCGCCAGGACCGCCGAAGGATCATCGCTGAGTTCCACGAAGGTGGAGGCAGAGATGTGGCCGGGAAGGTGGACGTCCTGGCCGTGTGACCGGCGGGCCCTGCGTTCCAGCAGGAGCGCGGCTTCCTTCGCCCACGGCGGCGGAGTGCTTCCGGTGGGGCCGGCGCCATTTCCTTGGGGTAGCAGGGGCGCCTCTGCTACGGCTGTTAGCTCCGCCCGGACACGGGCCGCGGCCGCCTCCATGGCGTCCCGCCGCCCTTCGGCGGACCGCAGGCGTGCCCCCGTGCGGGGGTTTACGGGACCTTCGAGCGGATCGTAGGGCCAGGAGGCCACTTCTGTGTCGAGTGTCAGCGGACTGGACTCGGGCAGGGCGGCCTCCTCAAGGGAAGCCGGATGCACCATGGCTGCGGCAGGCTCACCGCCACTGCCCTGGGTGAGTGATTCGAGTTCGGCGAGGAAGGGAGACATCACCGCCAAGCCGGCCCGGGAGCCCACCCATGCGGCGCTGGACAACCACAGGACGTGCTTGGCGCGGGTATAGGCCACATACGCCAGCCGGCGTTCCTCGGACACACCGTGTGCCTGGACGGCCGATTTAAAATCCTTCTCCGCGTCGATCCAGCCCTTTTGGTCGGGCTGGTCCAGGTCCCATTGCGGCAGGTCCGCCCGGTCGCCGCGCAGGGGCCAGGGAAGCGCTGCCGCGCCGCTGCTCCACCGCGAGTCCCGGTCGCTGGGAAAGGCGCCGGCGTTGAGGCCGGGCACGAACACGACGTCCCACTCCAGGCCCTTGGATGCGTGGACCGTGAGCAACTGGACCGCTTCCCGGTTGACCTCGCTGGGCGGAGATTCCAGGCCGTTCTCTTCAGCGGCAGCGGCCTCAAGCCACGCCAGGAAGGCAAGGACATCCACGCGCTGGGAGGTGCGCAGGAATCCGGCGGCCGCGTCCTGGAACGCGTCGAGGTTGCGCCGCGCCTGGTGGATGCTGACGCCGGGACGGGCCGCTACCTCGATGTCAAGCAGCATGGCCCGTTCCACCTCACCCAAGAGGGTGGTGAGATCGTCGGCCAGGTAGGTCCGCAGCTGGCGCAGCTCGGCGGAAAGCCGTGCCATCCTGCTGCGGCCTTCCGGCGTTAGGGACCGGCCGTGCGTGGACGTCCAGCCTTCGCGGGGCAGCCAGTCGAGGGCCTCCACCAGGCTGGCGCCGTCCGTCAGGTCCCCCTCAAGGACCGTACCGCCGTCGTCAGTTCCGTCCTGCGCCGGGCCCTGCTGCTGGTGCGGCGCTGACTCCCCCGATGCGCTGTCGGGGCGTTGGGCGGCCTGGCTGCGCCGCCCAGCCAGCTGGCCTGACCAGTCACGCAGCGCCATGAGGTCTGCCGGGCCTATCCGCCACCGCGCCCCTGCCAGCAGGCGCATCAGCGCATCCGACCGCGTCGGGTCGGCCAGGACACGGAGCGTGGCGACCAGATCCACGATTTCCGGGGTGTCCAGCAGTCCGCCCAGGCCAACGATCTCGTACGCGATTCCGCGTGCGTCGAATTCGCGCCGGACGGCCTCCATCTGGGCCCGGCGGCGGCAAAGGACTGCGAGCGCGGGTGGTACCGGTGAACCGTCCGCCTTCATCTCGAAGTCCGTCACACGGTACTTCAGGACGTCCTGCACCAGGGCCTCGGCCTCCGAGGCGTCGCTGGCAAACCGGCCCATGACCACCTTTCCATCGGCCGCGAAGGGGCTGGGTTGCAGCGGCGGCACCTCGGGAACCCCGGTGGCACCTGCGGGACCGCCGGCGCCGTCCACCCCGCCGCCGGCGGGCCCCCGCTGGGCAGCCTCCCTGGCCAGCGCCTGGGACATGACGTTGGCCGCAGCCAGGATGTTACGGCCGTTCCGCCACGCCGTGGTGAGGTAGGAAGTGGGGGCCGGGGACCAACTGCCCGGTTGGCCGGCCGGATGGTTGCGGACCGGAAACTCCCGGACAAAGTGGAAGAGCTGGCCCGCGGACGCGCCGCGGAAGCCATAGATCGACTGATTGGGGTCGCCGACCGCCGTCACGGCATGTCCGCCGCCGAACAGTCGGGAGAAAAGGACCAGCTGGGCGTACGAGGTGTCCTGGAACTCGTCAAGAAGAACCACTTTGTAGCGCTGCCGTTCCACGGTGGCCGCCAGCGGAACGTCGCGGGCCACTTGGGCAGCCAGGGCCACGAGGTCACCGAAGTCCAGTGCTCCCCGGGCCCGTTTCGCTGCCGCGTACCGTGCCACCATGTCAGCCACGCTGGCGCGGGTGCGCAGCATGGCAGCGAGTTCTCCTGCGGCCTGCGGCGCATTCTTCGCTTTGCCATCCAGGTATGGCAGGGCCTGGAACCCCGCCAGCCGCGCCATCAGCCATGCCTCGACCTCACGGGGATCCTGGAGGTGCTCGGCGCATTCACCGGCAAGCTGGATGACGGCCTTGACCAGCGTGGACTTGGCTGTTCGGAAGTGGGCGTACTCGCCGTCGTAAGCCTCCACCACCTCGCTGGCCAGCTGCCATGCCTGCGCCCCGCCCAGCAGGACCACATCGCGCTCCACGCCGAGCCGTAGCCCGTAATCGGAGACGATTCCGCTGGCGAACGAGTGATAGGTGGAGACCTTGGGCTCCGGGGCCTCGCTGCCGGACAATCCCTCCGGGAAGCCGTGGCTCCCGTCCTGGCGGGCCACCTGCTGCAGCGTGGCCAGCTTGGTCCGGATCCGGGAGGCCAGCTCCCCCGCCGCCTTGCGGGTAAACGTGACGCCGAGGACTTCCTCCGGCCGCACCCACCCGTTGGCCACCAGCCATACCACGCGGTCAGCCATGGTGGCCGTCTTGCCCGACCCGGCACCTGCGATGACCAGGCGCGGCTCCAGCGGCGAGGAGATGATGGCGGACTGTTCCGGCGTGGGCACGTTCTTCTCGCCCAGCAGCCCTGAAAGCTCTTCGGGGGTAAACCTCGGTTCCTGCACAGCGGAATGCACCTCGCTCACTCGGTCACCTGCCGTCCGCGGACGCAGAGAGGGCAGACTTCCGGCAGCCGGCAGCCATGACCGCCGTGCCCTCCCTTGGCAGGATCGTGCCGTGCTTCAAACGTGCTGCCTGCCATCACGGCCGCTGCCGCCTTCACCATGTCCATGGCCCAGTTCTCCTGCGGGTCCAGCGCGTCCTGGTGCTGGATGGCCGGCCCCTTCGTTCCCGTTCCCAGCTGCGCCAGGACCGCACCGCCGGGCGTTCCGCCGCTGCCGTCCTCCGCAGCGAACCCGCCCGCCAGTACGGCCGCCTGGTAGGCGCCGAGCTGGGGATGGCGCGGGACATCGCCCTTGCCCGGCTGCCGTTTACCGGTCTTGAGGTCAACGATCACCAGACGGCCGTCACCGTCGATTTCCAGCCTGTCCACTTGGCCGCGCAAAACGCCAAGGCGAGTGCCGCCGTCGTCCGCGGTGACCGGACCCAGCGGAACCTCGAAGTCCTGCTCCACGCCTACCAGGCTCCGCCCCTCCGACCTCATGGCCAGCACATACAAGGCGAGCTTGCGGACCATGGCCTCGGCACGCTGGAAATCCAGCCGCCCTTCCCAGTTGTCCTTCATCCCCAAGGCCGGCCAGCGTTTAATCAGCTCCGCCACATATTCGGAACCCGAGGCCTCCGGAAGTTCCTGCGCAATGGTGTGGACCAGCGTGCCGAGGCTGCGGGCAAAATCTGTGGCGGCCTCGCCCCCGGCTGCCTGGACGAACCAGTCGAGCGGGGATTTCTGCACCGTTTCCACCTTGGACGGCGAGACAAACACTGTTCCGTCCGGCGGTACCACCGCCTGGTCGGAGCTGAGGGGGGCAAGCCCCCACCAGGAGCCGGGGTGGGCCCCCGCTACGGGCGGGTCCGCTACGGCGAGGTGTGCCAGGACCCGGGCGGCCTCCTGGCCTGCGGTGCCGCCGAGCTGGGCATGCTGCCGCAGTTCCGCCACGAGGGCGCGCAGCGTGGTGGGACGGTCGACGGGAGTGTAGCCCCGGCCGGTGCTCCCGGCGGGCAGCGGCGCGATGTAGTCCAGGAACGAGGAAGGCTGGTCGTCTTCGGACGAAACTGCGGTGCAGATGAGCAGGTCCCGTGCCCGGGACACCGCCGTGGAGAAGCTCCGCAGTTCGTCGTAGCGGATGTCCCGCAGCCTGCTCAGCGGGTCGCGCTGCAGGGCGTAGGGAACCCCGTGCTCCACGGCATCCGAATACAGGGTGCTGCCCAGGAGTTCGCCTCGGAGCCTGGTGTTGGGCCACACGCCCTCCTGGAGGCCGGCAACGATCACCACTGGCCATTCCCGGCCGGCGGCGCTGGCGGGCGTCATCAGTTCCACGGCATCGTCGACCTGGGCCCGCGCGGCCAGAGTGTCCATGGGGAGCTCCTGGTTCAGGAGGTACTCGAGGAACTGTTCCGGGCCGGCGCCCGGCATCTGGTCGACGTAGCGTTCAGCGGTGTGGAACAGGGCCATCATGGCGTCAAGGTCCCGGTCAGCCCGGGCGCCGTGGGGGCCGCCGGCGAGCGCCGTACGGGTCCACTCCGCGGCGAGGCCGGTGGCGCTCCAGATAGCCCACAGCACCGACTCGGCATTCGCCCCGGGCTCCAGCGCCGCGAGCTGGCCGGCTTGGATCATCCGGGCCGTCCTGCGGGCCGAGCGGCCTTCGATACCGAGGGTGGACAGCGCGCCGGGCTCCAGGAGCGCTTCGACCAGGAGCGAGTCGCTGGTCCGGCCTCCGCCGCCCTGCAGTTCCTCGCGCCGGAGCGACTGCCGGACCCGGCGCAATTCTATGGCCGAGGCACCGCCGATCCGCGACGTCAGCAGTGATACCGCTGCCTCGGGCGTGAGCCGGGAGCTGTCCAGGGCGATGGCAAAGGCGTCCAGCAGCGGCCGCACCGCGACCTCGTCCCTAACCGCAGATTCCGCCACCGGGACGCGCACGGGGACACCCTGCCCGGCAAGGTAGCGCTGGAGTTCGGCGACCTGGCCGCCGTTGCGCACGATCACGGCCATGTCACTGAGGTCCCGTTCATGGTTGATGTGCTGGTCCAGGATCCGCTGCGTGACGTACCGGAGTTCATGCACGGCGGAGGGAACGAGGTGGGCCTCCACTGCACCGGCCCCACCCGCGTCGCGGTGGGGATCGAGCCGCCGGGCCAGCTGCCCGCCGGCACGTTGTGAGATCCTGCCCGCCACTCCCTGCCAGGCCCGGGCGACGGCCGGGGCATGCCGGTGCGCGAACTGCAGCGGCCGCTCCAGGATGGGGGCCTGCGGTGACAGCAGGCCCGGGAGGTCCGCCACGAGGTCCGGGCGGGCACCACGGAACCCCTGGACCACGGTGTCCGGCGATGAGGTGATGAAGGCATCCCGTCCGGCGGTGATGTCGGCCAGCAGTTCGAAAACAGCGGGGCTGCCTTCCTGGATGTCATCAGCCAGGACCAGCTGGAGGCGGTCCCGTTCCGCGGCCAGGAAGTCCGGGGCGTCCTGGAAGACGTGCCGTGCCGCTGTCAGGATCCCGGCAGGGTCGAAGGCTTCCGGCATCCTAAGGTCCAGGACGTCGCGGTATTCGGCGTAGAGCCGCGCGGCCGCCACCCAGTCCGGTCGGCCGCACTGTTCACCCAGCAGCGCGAGGTCCTGCGCGGTCCTGCCCGATTCGATGATGCGGTCAAAGAGCTGGCGGACCTCCTGCCGGAAACCCCGGGTATCCAGGGCCTGGTCCAGATCCTCCGGCCAGGGCAGTTCAAGGCCGGGCAGCCGGTGCCCCTCGAGAAGTTCCTTGATGATGAGGTCCTGTTCCGGCCCGGACAGCAGGCGGGGCGGCCGGGACAACGCAAGGATTCCTTCAGCCTTGGCGCGGCGGAGCACGTCGAACGCGTAGGAGGCCCAGGTCCTTGCCGGCGTGGTGCTCAGGCTCCGGTCCAGCCGCGCAGTGAAGCTGTCCCGAAGGAAGTCTGCGGCCAGCCGGGTAGGCGCCAGGATGAGCATGCGTTCGGGGTCCACGCCGTCCCGGACCGCGCGCGTCACCGCCGCCTCTACGAGCACTGTGGTCTTCCCCGTTCCCGGGGCGCCCGGCACCAGCACGGGGCCCGAACCTGCCGGGACGTCCACTACGGCCTGCTGGTCCGCCGTCAGGACGGGTGCGGCGGCGTGGACCCTGGCCGGGGGAAGCAACCGGAGTGCCGGCCCGGCCTCCTGTGCCAGTGCCAGGCTGTGTGCATCTGCCGGGTCCTGGTTCGGAACGTGGCCCTGGTCCGGAAGGCCTTGAAGCGAAGCTGTTAACGTCACCCGGACATTCCATCATCAGCCAGTGACAATTCCGGCAGCGGCGCCGCCAGGCCGCAGGCCAAAGCGTCTATTCGGGCGAAGTTCTCTTCGGTGGGCGCCCAGCGCGCCGCTGCCAGATCCACGCGCCAGCTGCCTTCGCCGGTCCGCAGGTGTCCGACAATATCGCCGCGCAGCGCTGTTTCCTCTTCAAGATAATGGCGCAACGCCCCGGCTTCATGCCCGGCCGGCGCGCGGCCATCCGCCCTCAGCACCCGCCACCAGGGCACGGTGCTGCCATGATGGCTCATGACGGCACCCACCTGGCGCGGGCCTCCGGCGCCAAGGAGTTCGGCAACGTCGCCGTAGGACACAGCGGAGCCGGCAGGAACCATGTCGACGACGGCCAGCACTGCCTCCACGTAGTCACTCCGCATTGGTCCAATGTAGCCGCAGTGGCGTTGAGCCGAATTGTCGGCCGGCCCCGATAGCGTTGGACCATGAGCACCTGGAACACCCTCCCCCGCGCAGCATTCGACCTCGAGACCACCGGCCGCAATTCGCGCGCGGCCCGCATTGTCACGGCGTCCGTCACGGTGGTGGACCAGCACGGGGAGCTGGTAACCGAGCATGAATGGTTGGCGGATCCAGGGGTGGAGATTCCCACGGAGGCCAGTGACGTCCACGGCGTCACCACTGAGCAAGCCCGCAGCCAGGGCCGCCCCGCCCACGAAGTCACCCGGGAGCTGGCAACAGTCCTGCAGGACCTGTTCGACGCCGGCGTCCCCGTCATCGCCTTCAATGCCAGCTACGATTTCACGGTCCTCGCGGCCGAATCCGCCCGCTATGGCGTTCCACAGCTCACCCGCTTCCCGGTCCTGGACCCGTACATCATGAACAAGCAGGTGGACCGGTACCGGAAGGGCAAGCGGACGCTGACGGCGCTCTGCGAGGAGTACGGCGTGGTGCTGGACAACGCCCACACCTCCGCGGCGGACGCCCTGGCCACCTTGAAGGTCCTCGACGCCATGGCCGGCAAGTTTCCCAAGCTCGTCATGCCCGCCGGCCAGCTCCACCAGCTTCAGGTTGACTGGGCCGTGAGCCAGGCCGCGGACTTCCAGGGCTACCTGCGCAAGACCAAGCCGACGGCCGTCATCGAAGGAGACTGGCCCGTCCTTCCTCCGCAGGACGCCACCACCGGAGGTTTCTAGCCTCGCCGTCCGGTGCCCTGACGCGGGGACGGGCCATCGCGGCCCTGCGCCGGGCTGCTGCTGCTGCTGCTGCTGCTGCTGCTGCTGCTGCGACGAGTATCACACGCATGCACCTCTGGCGGCACCTGCCGGGATTCGTATGGCAATTTCCCAATGCCGCCACTGCCTGCAGGACAAAATGACGCTTCGACCTGAACTGGAACATTGTTCGGTTAAGCAAGCATTCAGCGAAATCCTGAACGGAAGTGACGGCTCCATCGGCCCGCTGACATAATTAAGTTCAAACGGGTGCCTGTGCTATGCCACTGCCCCATGCCAATCTCCTGAGGACAAATGATCACTGTTACTGACCTGCGCAAGGTCTACCGCCAAGGGAAAAAGGAAGTAGTGGCCCTTGATGGCGTTTCACTTTCCGTTCCCAAAGGCTCGATCCACGGAATCATCGGCCACTCCGGCGCCGGCAAGTCCACGCTGGTCCGCTGTCTCACGCTGCTTGACCGCCCCACGTCCGGATCCGTCAGCATCGACGGCACCGAGCTGAGCTCGGTCAAGGACTCGGAAATCCGCTCGGCCCGCCGGCGGATTGGCATGGTGTTCCAGCACGCTAACCTGATGGATTCACGGACTGCCGCCGGCAACGTGGCCCACCCGCTCGAACTGGTCAAGGCCCCCAAGGATAAAATCCGCGCCCGCGTTACGGAACTGCTGGGCCTCGTGGGCCTCACCGGCTTCGAAAACGCCTACCCTTCCCAGCTCTCCGGGGGCCAGCGCCAGCGCGTCGGCATCGCCCGGGCCCTGGCCGCAGACCCCGACGTCCTGCTCTGCGACGAGCCCACCTCGGCCCTTGACCCCACCACCACGGACGAGATCCTGGACCTTATCCACGACCTCACCACCCGGCTGCAGCTCACCGTGCTCATCATCACCCACGAGATGAACGTCGTGAAGCGCGTCTGCGATTCCGTCTCGCTGCTTTCCAAGGGCCGCATCGTGGAGCACGGCGCCCTGGAAGACGTGGCCGGCAACCTGGAAAGCCGGCTGGCCAAAGCGCTGCTGCCGCTCCCTGCCGCCGAACCCCTGAAGGGGGCGCTCCAGAGCGGTCCGGTGCTGGAGATCCTCTTCTCCGGCGAGAGTGCCCGGGAGCCCGTCCTGACCGGCGTCGCACGTCATTTCGATATCGACCTCAATGTCCTGGCCGGCAGCGTTGAAACCCTGGGCGGACAGCAGTTCGGCCATCTCCGGGTCCAGCTTGCCCGCGAAGCAGACCGCGACGCGGTCATTGCCTATCTCGCCGAACGCGGCATTGCCGTCAAGGCCGCAACCCCCGGGGACGAACCCGAGGTTAATCAGGCGGGAGAACTCCTGTGAACGAACTCTTCAGCAATCCGGTCCTGGCCAAGGCGCTGCCCGAGGCGATCGTGGAAACCCTGCAGATGGTGGGAATCTCTGCCTTCTTCACGGTCCTCGTGGGGCTGCCCCTCGGCGTGTTCCTGCATGCCACCGCTCCCGGCGGCCTGCGGCCCATGCCCGTGGCCAACCGGATCATGAGCGACGTGGTGGTCAACATCACCCGGTCCATCCCGTTCGCGATCCTCATGGTGGCGTTGATTCCGGTGGCGCGCCTCCTTACCGGAACCAGTCTGGGTCCCGTAGCGGCTTCGGTGTCGCTGTCCATCGGCACCATCCCTTTCTTCGCCCGACTGGTGGAAACCGCGCTGCGTGACGTCCACCACGGCAAGATCGACGCCGCCCAGGTCATGGGCTCCACCCGAATGCAGGTCATCAACAAGGTGATGCTGCCCGAGTCGCTTCCCGCCCTGGTCGCAGCCACCACCACCACCGTGGTTACCCTGGTGGGCTACTCGGCCATGGCCGGACTGGTGGGCGGCGGCGGCCTGGGCAAGCTGGCCTACAACTATGGCTTCCAGCGCTTCGATGTCACGGTCATGATGGTCACGATCGTCCTCATCATCGTTCTGGTCCAGGTCATCCAAGTCCTGGGCGAATGGATCTCCAGGCGCCTGGACCACCGCTAGGCGCCAGCCACCAGGCCCGGACGCCCCGGCCCCCATTCCCATTTCAGCAGTTGAAAGGAACGCATCCCATGCGTAAGAAACTCTCCCTCCTGGCCACGGGCATCGTCACTGCGCTGACGCTGGCTGCCTGCGGTGGTTCCTCCACCCCGAGCGCCGACGTCGCCACCCTCGACCCTGCCAACCCGGCAACCCTCACCGTTGGGGCCAGCCCCGTCCCGCACGCCAGGATCCTCGAATTCGTCAACCAGGAACTCGCCCCCGAGGCCGGCCTGAAGCTCGAGATCAAGGAAATCGAGGACTACCAGACCCCCAACACCGCACTGAGCGACGGCTCGCTGGATGCCAACTTCTACCAGCACCTGCCCTGGTACGAGGACCAGGTGGAGACCAAGGGCTACAAGTTCGGTCACGGCGAAGGCGTCCACATCGAGCCCTACGCCGCGTTCTCGGAGAAGGTCAAGGACATCAAGGACATCAAGGACGGCGCGAAGGTGGCCATCACCAACGACCCCTCCAACCAGGTCCGCGCCCTGAAGGTCCTGGAAGTTGCCGGCCTGGTCAAGGACATCGAGGATGACTCCGCCGTCCTCACCCTGACTGACGAGCAGAACCCGAAGAAGCTGAAGTTCTCCGAGAACCAGCCGGAACTGCTGATCAACGACCTTAAGGACCCCTCGGTGGACCTGGCCCTGATCAACGGCAACTTCATCCTCAAGGCCGGCCTCAGCACCGAGGACGCCCTCGCCGTGGAATCGGTGGAAGAGAACCCCTACGCCAACTTCCTGGCCTGGCGCGAGGATTCCGCGGAGGACGCCCGCATCCAGAAGCTGGAAGAGCTCCTGCACTCCCCCGAGGTCAAGGCCTTCATCGAGAAGGAATGGCCCAACGGTGACGTGACCCCCGCCTTCTAAGGCAGCAGGGACCACAAAGATCCCCGCCCCCTGGACTTCTCCCCCGCGAATGCGGCGGGGAACGGTCCGGGAGGCGGGGATTTTTCGTGGCGCGTACGACGCCGGAACTAGCCTTGCGCTGCAGCGGCCGCTTTCGCAGCGGCCGGCAGGGCATCGAAGATCCGGTTCATGGCTGCATCGTCGTGCGCTGCGGACAGGAACCAGGCTTCGAAGACGGACGGCGGCAGGTAGACGCCGGAGTCCAGCATGGAGTGGAAGAACGGCGCGTAGCGGAAGGTCTCCTGTGCCTGGGCGTCGCCGTAGTTGTGGACGCCGCGGGCCGAGGTGCCGAACGCCACGGAGAACAGGTTGCCGGCGAACTGGATGGAGTGGTCCACGCCGGCCGCGTCCAGTGCGGAGGACAGTGCTGAAGACAGTTCCAGGGACCGGGAGTCGATGGCCTCATACACGTCCCGTGTGGCGTGGGTCAGTGTGGCAACGCCGGCGGCCATCGCCACCGGGTTTCCGGAGAGCGTGCCGGCCTGGTAGACCGGGCCGATGGGTGCGAGGTAGTCCATCACGTCGGCACGCCCGCCGAGGGCCGCCGTCGGCATTCCCCCTCCGATCACCTTGCCAAAGGTGAGGAGGTCCGGGGTCCAGGGGTCGGCCGCGTCCGGGGCTCCGCCGGTCAGGCCCCAATAGCCGGAGTATCCGGTGCGGAACCCGGTGAGAACTTCGTCGACGATCAGCAGCGCACCGTGTGCGCGGGTAATCCGGGCCAGGCCGGCGTTGAAGCCTTCGGCGGGGGTGACCACGCCCATGTTGGCGGGCGCGGCTTCGGTGATCACGGCGGCGATGTCCGTGCCGTGGGCGGCGAAGGCAGCTTCCACCGCGGCAAGGTCGTTATACGGCAGCACGAGCGTCTCCGCGGCGGTCGCTGCGGTGACGCCTGCCGAACCCGGCAGCGCCAGTGTTGCCACGCCGGATCCGGCCGAGGCCAGCAGTCCGTCCAGGTGGCCGTGATAGCAGCCGGCGAACTTGATGATGAGGTTCCGGCCGGTGAAGCCGCGGGCCAGGCGCACTGCTGTCATGGTGGCTTCGGTACCGGTGGAAACCATGCGCAGGCGTTCCACGGCCGAGACCCGCTCCTGGACGATCGCGGCCAGGTTGGCTTCGTCCGGCGTGGAGGCACCGAAGGACAGTCCGCGGTCGACGGCGGCGTGGACGGCTTCGAGGACGGCGGGGTGGGCGTGGCCCAGCAGTGCCGGACCCCACGAGCAGACCAGGTCCACGTATTCGTTGCCGTCCGCATCGGTCAGGTAGGCGCCCTTGGCCGAAACCATGAACCGCGGGGTCCCGCCCACGGACCCGAAGGCCCGTACCGGGGAGTTGACGCCGCCGGGCATGAGCTGCCGCGCCCGGTCAAAAAGTGCCTCGTTACGAGTGGTGGTGGAAGTCATGGTCCCTATTCTCTCAGTTGGCCCGGCCGTCACTGGCCGAGCAGTTCAGCCACGCGGGGGGCCACGGCGGTTCCCATGAGCTCGATGGATCGCATCATGGCGAAGTGCGGAAGCGGGCCGCTGCTGTACTTAAGGTCGAACCGGTCCACGCCCAGGTTCTTCTTCAGCATGGCGATCTTGCGGGCCACCGTGTCCGGCGAGCCCACGTACAGCGCACCCTCGGGTGAGCAAAGCGCGTCGAATTCGGGGCGCCCGGCGGGACCCCAGCCACGCTCGGCACCCAGCCGGTTGCGCAGCTTGAGCCAGTGCGGGAAGAACTCCTCGCGGGCCTGCTGGTCCGTGTCCGCCACATGCCCCGGCGAGTGCGTGGCCACCTGCTGCGGGGCATGCCCGTATTTTTCCATGGCATCCCGGTAGAGGCCGGCCAGCGGACCGAACGCGGCCGGCTGCCCGCCGATAATGGCGAAGATGATGGGATAGCCGTACTGGGCGCAGCGCAACACGGACTCCGGCGTGCCGCCCACACCGATCCAGGCCGGCAGCAGGTGGTGTTCCAGGGGCGGGTACACGCTCAATCCGTGCAGGGCCGGCCGGGTGCGGCCCTCCCAGTGCACGGGCTTCTGCGCACGGACCTTGTCAAACAGTTCCAGCTTCTCCTCGAACAGGACCTCGTAATCCGCCAGGTCCAGGCCGAAGAGGGGGAACGATTCCACAAACGACCCGCGCCCCAGCATCACTTCGGCGCGCCCGTTGGAAATTGCGTCCACGGTCGAGAACCGTTGGAAGACCCGGATGGGATCGTCCGAGCTGAGCACGGTGACGGCTGAGCCCAGCCGGATCTGCTGCGTCCGGGCCGCCGCTGCCGCCAGGAACACTTCCGGAGCGGAGATGGCGTAGTCCTTGCGGTGGTGCTCCCCCACGCCGAAGGCGTGAAGTCCGACGGCGTCCGCCAGTTCCGCCTGTTCCAGCACCTGCCGCAGGACGTCAGCATGGTGTTGCGGGCTGCCGTCGGGGTTCTCGCCGACGTCCCCGAAAGTGTTCAGGCCCAGGAGGATCCGGTCCTGGCCCACGGGCGCCGTAGGCCCGGCAGCCCGCGCGGCACTCACCGGGATTCCTGCAGCCAGCCGGCCAGCTCCGCTGCCCAGTAGGTGAGGACCATGCCGGCGCCGGCGCGGCGGATGCCCAGCACCGATTCGGTGATCGCCGCACGCCGGTCGATCCAGCCGTTGGCCGCAGCGGCCTCGATCATCGCGTACTCGCCGGAGATCTGGTAGGCCGCCACCGGCACCGGGCTCCCGGCGGCGACGTCGGCCACGATGTCCAGGTAGCTCATGGCCGGTTTCACCATCACAATGTCCGCGCCTTCAGCGAGGTCGAGTTCCACCTCGCGCAGCGCTTCGGTGCGGTTGCCGGCGTCCATCTGGTAGGTGCGCCGGTCGCCGGTGAGCTGCGAATCCACGGCCTCCCGGAAGGGCCCGTAGAACGCGGACGCGTATTTGGCGGCATAGGCGATGACGGACGTGTTGACGTGTCCGGCCGCATCGAGGGCGGTGCGGATGGCGGCGATCTGGCCGTCCATCATGCCGGACGGGCCCAGCATGTGCGCGCCTGCTTCTGCCTGGGCCACGGCCATCTGCGCGTAGATCTCCACGGTGCGGTCGTTGTCGACATAGCCGCTGGCATCCAGCACGCCGCAATGCCCGTGGTCGGTGAATTCATCGAGGCAGACGTCGCTCATGATCACCAGGTCATCGCCCACCTCGGCCCGGACGTCCCGGATTGCCTTGTTCAGCACGCCGTCCGGGTCCAGGGAAGCGGAACCTTCGGCGTCGCGGGTTTCCGGAATTCCGAAGAGCATGATGCCGCCCACGCCCAGTTCCACGGCCTCCGCTGCGGCCCGTTTGAGGGTGTCTGTGGTGTGCTGCACCACGCCCGGCATGGAGCCGATGGGGTGGGGTTCGGTGAGCCCTTCACGGATGAACACCGGCAGGATCAGCTCGGCAGGCGCCAGCCGGGTTTCGGCGGTAAGGCGTCTCATGGCCGGGGTGGTGCGCAGGCGGCGGGGGCGTTGGTTGGGAAAGCTCATGGTGCTGTCCTTCGCGTCGTGGGATTGGTGGCTGGTGGCGGGCAGCGGTATCAGGGCGGGTTGAGGGCACGGGTTACCGCGGCAACCAGCCCCGCCGGGGTGGGCTCAGCCGCCACTTCGGCAACCCGAAGGTCGAGTGCGGCCGCCTGTTCCGCCGTCGACCGCCCGATGACCACCAGCCGGCAGGCTCCGTCCGGCAGCAGCTCCGCGAGGCGCCGCACGGCGCTGGGTGAGGCTGCAAGGGCTGCGTCTACACGGCCCGCGGCAAGTTCAGTGCGCGCACCTTCCGGAGTGAGCAGGACGTACGACGGCGGCCCCTCCCCGCCTGCCCTGGCTTCCGGACCGACGGCGAGCCTGCGTTCGGCGGCCGCCGGGTACTCAACCGTGTGGTAGGCGGTCACAGCCGTGACACTGCTGCCGGCCGCCGACAGACCCTCGGCCAGGAGCGGCGCTGCGATGTCCGCCTGCGGCAGGAGCACAGTGCCGCCCCCGGGCCATACTTCCAGGAGGCCTGCGGCGGACTGCCCGCCGGCCGGTACCAGGTGTGCCTGCAGGCCTTCGGCCTCAAGCTCGCGGCGGGTGGCGGGGCCTACCGCGGCGATCCGCGTGCCCGCCGGCACCAGCTGGCGCAGCGCCAGTCCGCGCTCCCGCGCCTTGCCCGCGAGGGCATGGACCGTGGTGGCGCTGGAGATTACCAGCCAGCCGTAGGCTCCGGCACTGAGGGCGTCGCAGGCAACGTCCAGCGCGTGCTGGTCGGCTGCGCGTTCGAAGTCGATCAGGGGAAGCAGCAGGGGTGTGGCGCCGGCCGCTGCCAGGGCGGCGGCGACCGGCGCGGCGCGCTCCGGGCTCCGGGTAATCAGCACCCGGGCACCATTCAGCGCGGCGCCGGGTGCGGATCCACCGGGAGGCTGCTCCATCCGCGTCAGGAAGCCTGGAGGTCGGCGATGTCAGCGGCGCCGGCAGCCAGCAGCGCCTCGGCCAGTTCGATGCCCAGGAGAGTGGCGCCCACTTCGGTGAGCCCGTCCGTTGCCCGCTTATCCCGGACCGTGGCCGTACCGTCCACCGCGCACACCACGGCTTCAAGGTGGAACATGCTTCCCTTGCGGTAAGCATAGGCGCCCACCGGCGCGGCGCAGCCTGCTTCCAGGCGGGCCAGCAGTGCGCGCTCGGCTGTCACGGCGAGCCGGGTGTCGGGGTCATCCAGTGCAGCCAGGGCCTGGGCCAGGACTGCCTGGGACCCTTCGGTGGAACCGGCCTTGCGCGGGGCATCGGCCGTCCGGCATTCGATGGCCAGGGAGCCCTGGCCCGCGGCGGGCAGCATGACGTCCGTGTCCAGGAACTCGCTGACGGCGTCGAGGCGGCCAATGCGTTCCAGGCCGGCGGCGGCAAGCACCACGGCGTCCAGGTCGCAGGACTTCCCCGGAACAACCTGGTCAGTGGTGTTGCCCGGAATTCCGGGCACGCGCCCCAGCCGGGTATCCACATTTCCGCGGATATCGACGATGGCCAGGTCCGGACGGGCGGCCCGGAGCTGGGCGGCGCGGCGGGGTGAGCCGGTGCCCACGGTTGCTCCTGCGGGCAGGTCGGCTAGCTTGAAGCTGTCGCGGGCGCAGAGCACGTCCCGGACGTCCACGCGCCGTGGCGTCGCGGCCAGGCTCAGGCCCACTGCCGCACCGGTGGGCAGGTCCTTCAGGGAATGCACGGCGACATCGCACTCATCCCGAAGCAGGGCGTCGCGGAGAGCGGCTACGAAAACCCCGGTGCCGCCCATCTGGGAGAGCGGGCCGGTGAGGACGTCGCCGTCGGTCCGGACGTGGACGAGCTCCACGGGGAAGCCGCCCACCGCTGCGAGCTGGTCCGCGGTCTGCTTCGTCTGGGTGAGCGCCAGCTTGCTGGCGCGGGTGCCGATGCGGACTGTCACTGCTGCGTGGCTCCCGCCTCGGCTCCGGACTCCGCCGGGTAGGGGTCGTGCCCCGTTCCCACGGTGGTGTCCGCACCCGCGATGGTGGGCTTTTCGCCGCGGAAGTTCGCGCAGCAGCCCGGGCGGCAGACGTCGTACCAGGGTCCCAGGTCCGTCATCGCGGGACGGTCGCTGATGGTGTGGTCCACGGTCCGCTCGGCGATCAGGTCCACAATGCCCTTGACGAATTTGCGGTGCGTTCCGGGGGTGGGGACACGGGTGGCGGCGAGGCGGAGGTTGGCGCAGGTTTCCATGGCTTCGGTGTCCAGGTCCCAGACAACTTCCATGTGGTCGCTGACGAAGCCGAGCGGGACGATGACGACGCCCTTGACGCCCTGGCCGGCCAGCTCCTCGATGGCGTCGTTGATGTCCGGCTCCAACCATGGCACGTGCGGGGCACCGGAGCGGGACTGGTACACCAGCGACCACGGAGCAGTCAGGCCGGATTCCTCCTCCACCCGGGCCATGACGGCCGCAGCGGTGGCCAGGTGCTGGGCCACGTAGGCGGAGCCCTCCTCGAATTCACGGGGCTCGCCGTCGGACTTGCCTGCAGCTTCTGCATCGCGGGTGGGGATGGAGTGCGTGGCGAACAGGACCTGCATCGGGGCGTCAGGGGCGCCCATCCCGGCCAGCTTGGCGCGGACCTCGGCCAGGCCAGCGGCCGTGCCTTCAATGAAGGGCTCCACGAAGCCGGGGTGGTCGAAGTACTGCCGCACCTTGTCCACCTCGAGGCGGCCGTCCAGGCCGGTCTCCGTCAGGGCCATCCCAATGTCCTCGCGGTACTGGCGGCAGCTGGAGTAACAGGAGTAGGCGCTCGTGGTGACCATGAGCAGCCGGCGGTGGCCGGCGTCGTACGCGTCCTGGAGGGTCTGCGGGATATAGGGGTCCCAGTTGCGGTTGCCCCACAGCACCGGCAGGTCGATGCCGCGGGCGGCGAGCTCGGCCTCCATGGCTGCCTTGAGTTCGCGGTTCTGCTGGTTGATGGGGCTGATGCCGCCATTGGCACGGTAGTGGTGCGAAACTTCCTCGAGCCGCTCGTCCGGGATGCCGCGGCCACGGGTCACGTTGCGGAGGAACGGAATGACGTCCTCCTGGCCTTCCGGTCCGCCGAAGGAGGCCAGCAGCACCGCGTCGTACTGCTTCGGTGCCATCCGGCCTGCTTCCGTGACCGGATTAACGGGGGTCATGCCAGGACCTCGGCAATCTCCGTGGCGGAGATGCGGCGGCCGGTGTAGAACGGAATTTCCTCGCGGACGTGGTTGCGGGCCTCGGTGGCCCGCAGGTGGCGCATCAGGTCCACGAGGTCCACCAGCTCTGGAGCTTCGAGGCCCAGGATCCATTCCCAGTCACCGAGGGCGAAGGAGGACACGGTGTTGGAGATGACCTGCGGGAACTCGCGGCCAAGGAGGCCGTGTTCGCGGAGCATCGCACCCCGCTCTTCCTCGGGCAGGATGTACCACTCGTAGGAACGGACGAACGGGTAGACGCACAGCCACTCGGCCGGGGAAACGCCGCGGGAGAAGGCCGGGGTGTGGTTCTTGGCGAATTCCGCCTCGCGGTGCACGCCCATGGCGGACCAGACGATGTCGGTGCCTGCGAAAAGGGTGCTGCGGCGGATGTCGCGGATGGCCTGCTGCAGGGCCTCCGGTCTGGACCCGTGGAGCCACACCATGACGTCCGCGTCGGCGCGCATGGCCGAAACGTCGTAACTGCCGCGGTGCGTCACGCCGCCCTCGGCCAGCCGTTCCAGCAGTGCTTCGAAGTCGGAGGCCGCCTGACCGCTGCGGGCAACCGTTTCGGAGCGCTTGAAGACCGTCCAGAGGGTGAAGAACTGCTCGGCTGATTCTTCGGTTTTAGTGACAGATTCGGCAGAAGTGTGGCTCATGGTTACCAGTTTGCCCCTTAAATGCGCCAAGCCGAAACCCAGAACTTCTACAAGGCGTAGAAGTGATGGAAATCACTTCTGGGCGCTGCCTCCGGCGGGCGTTCGCGCCTCATCGGGTCGTGGCGCCCCAGCGTCCGCGGGTGGGGCCCGGTCAGGCGCCGCGAAGCCGTGCGTACAGCACGGCGGCAGCGGCGGCGACCCCGAGCAGGCCCAGGCCAAACCCTGCGAGGACCATGCTGTGGACCCGATCGGCCGGATCATCCCGGCCGCTCTCCGGGGTAATCCCGCCGGCGTGCACTTCAGCGTCCCCCGTCCGGCGTGCGGGCGCTGCTTCAGAGCTGGCGGGACGCCCGACGGCGGCGGCGGACGTGGCGGCCGAAACTGGCTGGCCCGGGGCCGGACCGGCGGAGCCGTCGGCGGTCCCGGTACCAGGCACCGTGGCGGGCGCCGTGGGAGCCGGGACAGATGCCGTCGGGGCGGGGCTCTCCGTCGCGGGCGAAGGTTCCGGGGGCAGAACGACGCCGAGGGGCGGCTGGATGAGTCGGCCCGGCGGGGTGGCGGGAACGGTGGGGACGGGGATCAGGGTGCCCTGGGCAGCCGGCGCTCCGCCGGCAAGGACCAGTACCGCGCCAATGGCCGCGGCTGCGGCGCCGCGCCCCATTCCCCCATGGATACCGGTCCGGGACTGTGCGAGTTCGGACCTGTGTTGAACCATAGTCATCGACCCTAGCCAGTTGCGCTCACGGTTGGCTATTCGGCACCGCGGGCACCGGGAATCAGGCGGTGAGCCGGCGGATCTGATCCCTGGTGTCCGCCACCACCGCGGCCAGGCCGTTTCCGGCAACCCAGCCGCCGACCAGCGCCAGGCCTCCCACGGCGGCACACGCCCCGCGGATGGCGGCCACCCTGGCGCGGTGTCCCACGGCTGCGAACGGAAGGGACCCGTGCCAGCGGGCCACGTCCCAGTCCACTATGTCCGCACGCGAAAGCGGCACGCCCAGCAGGTTCGCCGCGTCCCGGAGGGCGGCTTCGAGGAGTTCCTCCTCCGTAGCCGGACCATCGCCCTGCAGGCCCAGCCCGTCCACCCGGCCGTAGGAGAGCCGGACCACGTGCCGGCCAGGGCCCGCGGCCGCGGCAAGCCAGTCCCATTTGCCGGTGGCGTGCGTCAGCGCCTTCGCTTCGATACCCGGGGTCTGAGGGGCCACCAGGACCCCGGTGCCGCGCGGGCGGGCGTCGAGCTGGGGTTTATCAAGCACCAGCGTGACCAGCCTGACATCCGGCCCGGACAGCGGGGCGCTGCCCGAAATCCCCGGTACCGCGTGCTCAAGCAGCCCGACGGCGGCGGGGCCTTCCACTGCGACCGCCAGCAGGCCGGCGTCGTACGTTTCTTCCCCCGAGGTGACGCGCCACCCGTCCGCGGTCCGCGTCACAGCGGTGGCAGGTGTCCCCGCCAGGAGCTGCACGCCGCGGTTGCGGAGGTCGGCCACGAGCGCGGAGACCAGGGTATGCATGCCACCTTCGAGGCCGGCGACGGCGGACCCTGCCTTGGCGGGTGACGGCCGGTCCGGCCCGGCAGCGCCTGCCGCACCCCGGCGCTGGGCGGATACCGCGCCGGCCAGGGAACCGTGCTTCCGCAGCCCCGCACGCAGCCCGGGTGCGACCATGTCGACGTCCAGTATGCCGGGGTCGGCCGAGTGGACGCCGCCCACCACCGGAGACACCAGGCGTTCGAGCACGCGGGAGCCCATGCGGATCCGTACCAGGTCCGAGACACTGGTGACCTCCGCAGCCCCGCCGATTGAAGCGGGCAGGAACCGGTCCAGGCTGGCGCGCAGGGAGCCCGCCAGGCCCAGAGAGCGCCGGACCTCCGGGTCCCACGGATTGGCCGGAATGCCCAGAACGCCGGTCCGCGGCAATTCACGCGGCCCTTCGGGCAACTGCACCCAGGCGCCGCCGGGGCGCGGGGCCACGATCCTCCTGGCCAGGTCCAGTTCGGTAATCAGGCCCGACACCGCGTCCGTCCGGGTGGCGAAGGACTCGGCACCGCTGTCGAGAGTGAGGCCGGCGAGTATGTGGCTGCCCACGCAGCCGCCCCACCGGTCCGAGGCTTCCAGGACCGTAACGGCATGCCCGGCGGCGGAAAATTCCCGCGCGGACAGCAGCCCGGAGATCCCTCCACCCACCACGAGTGCGGTGGCAGGCACAGCCTGGGGCACGGCCGGGGTGCTGTCCATCGCTGTTACTCGGGTGAGATGGAGTGGATGAGGCTGACCACCCGGGTGAGGACGTCCGGGTCGGTTTCCGGCGGGACACCGTGCCCCAGGTTCAGGACGTGGCCGGGCGCGGCGGAACCGGCAGCGATGACCTCGCGGACGTGGGCTTCGAGGACCTCCCACGGAGCGGAGAGGAGCGCCGGGTCGATGTTGCCCTGTAACGGACTGGAGCCGCCCAAGCGACGGTTGGCCTCATCCAGCGGGAGCCGGTAGTCCACTCCCACCACGTCGACACCCACGTCCCGCATGGCCACCAGTAGCTCGGATGTGCCGGTGCCGAAGTGGATCAGCGGAGCGCCGAGATGGCGGACGTGGTCCAGAGCGCGGCGCGAGGCGGGGGCAACGAAACGCGTGTAGTCGGCCAGGCCGAGGGAACCGGCCCAGGAGTCGAAGAGCTGACCTGCCGAGGCACCGGCCTCGAGCTGCGCCTGCAGGAACATTCCGGAGGCGTCAGCGGCCCAGTTGGCCAGGGCTGTCCAGGTCTCCGGGTCGGCGTGCATCATGGTGCGCGGGCCCAGGTGGTCGCGGGAAGGCTTGCCCTCGACCATGTAGGCGGCCAGGGTGAACGGGGCGCCGGCAAAGCCGATCAGCGGGGTCTTGCCCAGCTGGGCCACGGTGAGGCGGACGGCTTCGCGGATGGGTTCCAGGGCTTCCCAGGTCAGCTGCGGCAGGGCAGCGACGTCTGCAGCCGTCCGCACCGGCTTGTCCAGCACCGGGCCAACGCCCGGGACGATGTCCACGCCCACGCCGGCCAGTTTCAGCGGAATGACGATATCCGAGAAGAAGATCCCGGCGTCCACGTCATGGCGGCGGACCGGCTGGAGGGTGATCTCAGACGCGAGTTCTGGCCGCAGGCACGAGTCCAGCATGGCGATGCCTTCACGGACCTTGAGGTACTCCGGCAGCGAACGGCCGGCCTGGCGCATGAACCAGACGGGGCGCCGGGACGGCTTCCCGCCACGGTAGGCCGTGATGAGCGGGGAGTCCCCGGTACGGCCATCCACTAGCGGATGATCTGCGGCGAGCTTGCCGGCAGCGGACGTGGCGGGGCTGGAAGTCATGCTTTTGATTGTGCCGAAAATCGGGCCCAAAAGATAACGACAGACTGTCATCTGCGCACGCCCGGCGGGACCCGTGGCAGGAATCACAGCCGCAGCTGCCTGCCGGACGAGCGGGGAGTTGTTCTACGGGGCCGCGAAAAAGCTATGATTGGTCTGCTGTGGTTCTTTTTTCTCTGGTGGCTACACACGCCGACATCGACCTTGAGACTGTTGCTCACCTGAGCAACGGTTCCTCCGGGATTGCCACATCCGCACTGACCGGATCGCCGGCAGTGACGGGTGCCGTTGTCCTCGCCACCTGCAACCGCTACGAAATCTACGGCGAAGCCCCAAACCCTGACGACGTCGAGGCCGCCCGAGCTGCGCTCGTGGCCCAGATCAGCGAGGCCAGCGGATTGAGTGAGTCCATCGTCTCGCGTTCCTTCAGCACCCGGGTTGGCCCCGAGGTGACCCAGCACCTGTTTGCCGTGAGCGCGGGACTGGACTCCGCCGTCGTCGGTGAACGCGAAATCGCCGGGCAGGTCCGCCGTGCCCTGATCACCGCCCAGCATGAGGGAACCGCCAGTTCCGGCCTGGTCCGGCTGTTCCAGGCCGCGTCCAAGACGGCCAAGGACGTCGGCGCCCAGACCGCGCTGGGATCCCGCGGCCTGTCCATTGTCTCCGTGGCGCTGGACCTGGCCACGGACCTGTCCGAGAACCCGGACTGGTCCTCCAAGAAGGTCGTCGTCTTCGGCACGGGCGCCTACGCCGGCGCCACGATGGCGCTGCTTCGCGAGCGCGGCTGCACCGACATCTCAGTCTTCTCCTCCTCCGGCCGTGCCGAGGGTTTCGTGGCCACCCGCGGGGGCACGGCCCTGGATGCGGACACGCTGCACCCGGCCGTTGCCGCCGCGGACGTCATGATCGGCTGCAGCGGATCGGACACCCGTGTCGAGGCCAGCGAGCTGGCACAGGTCCGGGCCGCCTCCCCGCAGCCCCTGATCGCCATCGACCTGGCACTCACCCACGACTTCGATCCCGCCGTCGGCGAGCTGGACGGCGTGGAACTGCTCACCCTTGAATCCGTCCGCCTCGCCGCGCCCCAGGAGCAGGCCGAATCCCTGGCCCAGGCCAGCGGCATTGTCACCGGAGCCGCCAGCGCCTTCGAGCAGGAGCGCGAAGCCCGCTCCATGGACTCCGCCATCGTTGCCCTCCGCCGGCACACCATGAACGTGCTGGATGCCGAAATGGAAAAGGTCCGCGCCCGGCACGGCTGCACCGCCGCCGCCGAGGAAGTGGAGTTCGCGCTCCGCCGCATGGTCAAGCAGCTGTTGCATGTGCCCACGGTCCGCGCCCGCGAGCTCGCCGCCAACGGCGAGCAGGACAACTACATCGCCGCCCTCGAAGCGCTTTACGGCATCACCGTGGAACAGCCCGCGGCACCGGCTGCCGCACCGGCCGAATGCCCGGTAGACCACCAGGGCCGCGAAACCGCCTGAACCCACACCTGCCTAGTAGACGGGCTTCTGCGGCTCCACCTCGCGCACCCAGGCCAGGATGCCGCCGTCGAGATGGCTCACCCGTTGGTACCCCGCTTTCCGTGCGGCCGCGAGGACGTTCCCGGACCTGGTGCCGCCCTTGCACAGGAAGACCACGTCCTTGTCCTGCGGAATTTCCGGCCACGCCTCCCCCGCCAGGATCCTGCCCTGCGGCAGGAGGACCGACCCGTCGATCCGGACGATGTCGTACTCGCCGGGCTCCCGGACGTCCACCAGTTCAAAATCCTTCAGGCCGGCCTTCCGTGACGCCAGCATGGTGGCCAGCTGGGTTGCGGTGACGGTGTGCTCGGTGTCCGTTTCCGGCTCCGGTGCAATGCCGCAGAACGCGTCGTAGTCGGTGAGTTCGGTGATGCGCGGTGCCGCGGGATCCTTTGCCACACGGATTTCGCGCCAGCTTCCGCCCAGCGCGTCAAAGAGCGCCACGCGCCCCAGCAGGGAACGTCCGACGCCGGTAATAAGCTTCACTGCCTCCGTCACCATCAGCGATCCCACAGCCGCGCACAGCATCCCGAAGACGCCGCCTTCTCCGCAGGACGGGACCGAACCTGCCGGCGGTGCCTCCGGGTAGAGGTCGCGGTAAGTGGGCCCGTGCTTTTCCCAGAAGACGCTGACCTGTCCGTCGAAGCGGAAGATGGAACCCCACACGTAGGGCTTGCCCAGGATGGCGGCGGCGTCGTTGACCAGGTAGCGGGTGGCAAAGTTATCGGCCCCGTCGAGGATCAGATCGTAGCCGGCGAACAGTTCCAGCGCGTTGGTTGCGTCGAGGCGGACGTTGTGCAGCCGGACATCAACAAGGGGGTTCAGGGCATGAATTGCGTCACGTGCGGACTCGATCTTGGGGCGGCCCACGTCCGCCATGCTGTGAATAACCTGGCGCTGGAGGTTGCTGAGGTCCACCATGTCGTCATCGACAATGCCGAGTGTTCCCACGCCGGCCGCGGCGAGGTACAGCAATGCGGGGGAGCCCAGTCCGCCTGCGCCGATTACCAGCACCTTGGCGTTCTTGAGCCTGCGCTGCCCCACCGCGCCTATTTCGGAAATAATGATGTGCCGCGAATACCGTTCCACTTCCGCCGGCGAAAGTTCGCCTGCCGGTTCCACCAAGGGCTCCAGGGAAACATTTGCAACATTTGCGGTCGAAGAAGAGGCCATACTTCAATGTAGGCCCCGGGATACCGCCGGGTCATATTACCCCGCAGTAAAGTGGAAGTACCCCGCAACGGAAAGAAGGACAACCGTGGTCCCAGAAGCACGTGCAGACCGCCCGTCCGCAGCCCCGGAATCACCTGCCCGGCCGGCAGGCCAGCGCTCGGCACGGCTGCCACGGGATGAGCGCCGTGCCCAGCTCCTGACGGCAGCCCAGGAGGTGTTCGTGGCCAACGGTTACCACGGCGCCGCCATGGACGAAATTGCTGAGACCGCAAGGGTCAGCAAGCCGGTTCTGTACCAGCATTTTCCGTCCAAGCGCGAGCTCTACCTCGCCCTTCTGGACAGCCACCTGACAGCCCTGACGGAACTGCTGCTTGGCGCCCTGAATTCCACCACGGATAACAAGGAACGCGTCCAGGCCGTCATGCGGGCCTACTTCCGGTTCATCGCCAGCGATGACCAGGCACACCGGCTGGTTTTTGAGTCAGACCTTATTAACGACGCGGATGTCAGTTCGCGGCTGGAGACCCTGAACCGCACATTCGCGGACGCCATCGCACGGGTGATCGCGGAAGACACCAAGCTGCCGCAGCTTGAAGCGCAGCTTTTGGGCCGCGGCCTGGCCGGAATGGCCCAGGTCAGCGCGCGGTATTGGCTGGAAACGGACGGAAACCTGGACCTCGATGTGGCCAGCGACCTGATCTACCGTTTAGCTTGGCGCGGAATCTCCCGTTTTCCCAAAGAGTCCTAGACTACAAATAAGACATCAACGGGTAGAGATACCTGAGCACTTTGACCGGCTGGGAGGCCCCTGTGGAAATTAAGATCGGCGTGCAGAACGTTGGCCGCGAAATCGTCCTCGAGTCCACGGAGGACGCGGACTCCGTGGCCAAGGTCGTCGGCGAAGCCATCAACACCGGCAGCGAGCTTCGCCTGAAGGACGACAAAGGACGCCTGATCATCGTTCCCGGCAACGCCCTTGGCTACGTGGAAATCGGTGCCGAGGAAGTCCGGCGCGTAGGTTTCGGCCAGTTCTAGGACCTAAGCCGCGGCGGCCGCCAGTCCGCCGCGGCTTACAGTCAAAGGAGATCCATGCTCTCGCTCACCATCGTCGTGCTCGCAGCCGTTGCCGCAGGGTTCCTTGTGTGGGCCAATGACAGGCGGCACGCCAAGTACGGCGCCGCCCTCCCGGCGGGCGTGGCCGTGGCCGCGGCGTCCGTGGCCTGGATAATCCTCATCGCCGCCGGGTTTGGCTACCTGCCCGGCCTGACCTGGCTGCCGTGGGTCCTGCCCGTGCTGCTCGGAACCTGCGCGACCCTGGCCGTCGTCATCTACTTGGGACGCACACGCGCCCGGCAGGACACGGAGCGCCTGACCGCAGCCCTCCGCCTTTAGAGCTAGAGAAACTCCGCCCTGCCCTCCATGGCGGAGGACGCGAGTGCATGCTCACGCCGCGGGATCCGCCCCGCAGCCCTGGCCATCCTGCCGGCAGCCACCGCGTGCTTGAAGGCCGCGCCCATCAGCGCAGGGTTCTGCGCCCTCGTCACCGCCGTCGCCAGCAACACAGCGTCGCAGCCCAGTTCCATGGCCAGCGCGGCGTCGGAAGCGGTCCCGATTCCCGCGTCCAGCACCACGGGAACCGAAGCGCGGGAGACGATCAGCTCAATGTTGTGCGGGTTCAGGATGCCCAGGCCTGTTCCGATCGGTGCTCCCAGCGGCATGACGGCCGTGGCGCCCAGGTTTTCGAGCCGGAGCGCCAGGACAGGATCGTCATTCGTGTAGGCAAAGACCTTGAAGCCACGGGCCACCAGCTGTTCCGTGGCGTCGACCAGCTCCACGGCATCCGGCAGGAGGGTCTGTTCGTCAGCGATGACTTCCAGCTTGACCCAATCCGTCTCCAGGGCTTCGCGGGCCAGCTCAGCGGTGAGGACGGCATCACGGGCTGTAAAGCAGCCCGCCGTGTTGGGCAGCACCCGGATGCAGTGGTCCACCAGCAGCTGGAACAGCGAGCCGGTCTCCGCAGGGGAATAACGGCGCATCGCAACTGTGGTCAACGCTGTACCGGAGGCGAGCAGCGCAGCGCCGAGCCCTTCCAGGCTGGGCGCTCCCCCGGTCCCCATGATCAGCCGCGAGTGCAGCGGGACTCCGTCGATCACCAAGGTGTCGGCAACGTCGGATTCTGCGCCGGCGGGTGCGTTCGTTATTTGGGTCATGATGTCAGCCTCCCTGCACTGCGGTGACAAGTTCAACGTCGTCGCCCTCGGCGAGCGCTGTGGCGGACCACTGGCTCCGCGGCACCACCTGCGCGTTCTGCGCCACCGCCACGCCAAGCTTCCGCCCGTCCGCGGCCTGGCCGTCTGCTGCCAGCGGCCGGCCGGTGATATGGCTGACCAGCGCAGCAATGGAGGCGCCGTCCGGCACGGCGCGGAGGCTTCCGTTCAGAATGATATTCATGCTCTCTCCTTGGTGTCGTGGCGTGATGCGGCTGCGGAAAACCGGGCAGGGTTGAACGCTGCCCAGCGGGGGTCTTGACTGCCATCCAGCAGGGCGCGGCAAATAGCCGCGGCGGCGGGTGCCAGCAGCACGCCGTGGCGGAAGAAGCCGGTGGCGACGATGACCCCCGGGACGTGTCCCGCTGCGCCGTCAGGCAGCGGGACCCGGCCCAGCAGTGGCGCATTATCGGGGGTTCCGGGGCGGGCCCGCGCTGTACATTCGAGTAATTCCAGTTCGGCGACGGCGGGTACCAGCGCCTGGGCGTCCCGGAGGAGCTGGTAGACCCCGCCGGCGGACACCGCACCGTCGGACGCAGCGTCCTGACCTGCACCGGATTCCAAGCGAGCCGTCCCGCCCAGGGCGTCCTCGCGCTGGGTGGCGCCGATCACCACGGTTCCGTCCTGCCGGGGCACCAGGTAGACGGGCACGCCATGGACCAGGCCCCGGACCGTGGCGGTCACCAGCGGGCGAAGGTGTTCCGGCACGGCGAGCCGCAGGATGTCGCCGTGCACGGGACGCAGCGGCAGGGCCAGTCCGGCTGGCAGTCCGCCGAGCGCTCCTGCGTAGAGGCCATTGGCCACCACGGTCTCCCCCGCGAAGACCTTTCCGCCGCCTTTCAGCAGGGCTCCGGCCACGCCGTCGTCCTTCCAAAGCAGTTCAGCGGCCCGGGCCGGGACCGCGTAACCGTCGACGGCGCCCGCCACCCGGGTGCCGGCCCCGCCGTCGCCTTCTGCGTGCCGGGAGAGCGCCAGCCGGAGGCAGGCCACCAGCTGCCGCGGATCCACCTGGTGGTCGGCAGGGGTGTCCAGGGCGCAGGCGATCGCCGGGCTCAGGAGCGGCTCCCGGCGGCGGGCCTCCCGGACCGTGAGGGGCTCCACGTCGAGGCCGTTGGCCTTTTGCACGGACCGAAGGTCCAACAGCGCCCGCCGGTCCGCAGCGTCCACGCCGACGGCGAGGGTCGGCGTCGTGAGGTATCCGGGCGCCGCGCCCGCGGCGGCGCTGAGGGCGGCTACGAAACCCGGCCACAGGGAGGAGGCTTCCAGCATCAGGTCCAGGAGGTTTTCCTCCTGGTAGTGAAGCTCACTGACGGGGGCGAGCATTCCGGCTGCCGCCCAGCTGGCGCCGGTTCCGGGGGCATCGTCCACCAGCACCACGGATCGGCCGGAGCGGCGGGCTTCCCAGGCGATGCTGTGGCCGATCACCCCGCCGCCGATGACGGCGACGTCGGCATGCACCACGCTTCCTGCGGCAGCGCCGGACCCAACGGTGGGGTTGCCCATATGGTTCCTTCCCTACGCCGGTATTAGCCGGATCAGGTCAAGCGGTCGGCTCTGACGCCCTCTCAGCCCGGCGCTTTTATGACAGCCGCCGCAGGCTCCCGCAGTACGAGGCCAGTTTAGAGGAACTAGGCTTGCTGCCATGAATGTGTCCCCCGCTGCCGCCTTGGCGTCCGCCCGCCTGTACCTCTGCACCGATGCCCGCCGCGGCCAGGGCGACTTTGCCCGGTTCGTCGACGCCGCATTCGCCGGAGGCGTGGACATCATCCAGCTCCGGGACAAAACCATCGAGGCCGTCGAGGAGCTGGAGCTGCTCGACGTGCTGCGCGAAGCTGCCGAACGGCACGGCCGGCTGTGGGCCGTCAACGACCGCGCCGATATCGCTTCCCTTTCCGGGGCGCCGGTGTTCCATATCGGCCAGAAGGACCTCCCCGTCAAGGCCGCGCGCAGCTTCCTGGACGGCGCGGCGATCGGGCAGTCCACGCACGCGCCGGAGCAGGTGGATGCAGCGGTGGCCGCTGCCTCGGGACCGGCTGGGCTGGACTACTTCTGCGTGGGTCCGCTGTGGGCGACGCCCACGAAACCCGGCCGGGCCGCCGTCGGCCTCGACCTGGTCAGGCACGCCGCGGCCGCCGCGCCGGCCGGCCTGCCCTGGTTTGCCATCGGCGGAATCGACCACGGCAACGTGGACAAGGTGGTCGCTGCAGGGGCCCGCCGGATCGTGGTGGTCCGCGCCATCACGGAGGCGCCGGACCCGGCCGCGGCTGCAGCCTCGCTGCTCGCGGCGCTGGACGCCGCGCGCTAGCCCCGCTGTTCCTCGTTCCGGTGGTTTCGGGCTAGGCTGATTTTCGTGTCGCATCATCGGTTGGCCCCCCATGTCCACGAGCACAAAAACGCGCTCGAGGAGGCCTTGAGCGCGCTGCGCACCGAGCTGGAACTGCCCGCCCGATTCCCAACGGAAGTCGTCGCGGACGCCGAAGCGGCCGTGGCCGCGCTGGACATGCCCGACTATGACCTGACCGGCGTCGGCTTCATCACCATCGACCCGGAATCCTCCACGGACTTGGACCAGGCCCTGTTCATTGAGCCTGCCGAGGGCGGCTACCGGGTGCTGTACGCCATCGCCGACGTTCCCGCTTTTGTCCGGCCGGGAGGGCCGCTGGATGCCGAAACACGGCGCCGGGGGCAAACTTTCTACGCCCCGGACGGCCGGATCCCGCTGCACCCGGAGGTCATCAGCGAAGGTGCCGGCAGCCTGCTGCCGGACCAGGACTGCCCGGCGTTCGTCTGGGACTTCCAGCTGGACAACGCCGCGGAAGTGACTGCCGTGACCGTGCGCCGGGCGCGCGTCCGCAGCCGTGACAAGCTCAGCTACAAGGGCGCCCAGAAGGAGCTCGACGCCGGCACGGCGCCGCCGGTCCTCCAGCTGCTCAAGGAGGTAGGGCTCAAGCGCGTGGCACTGGAGCGCGAGCGGGGCGGCGCCAGCCTGAACATGCCGGACCAGGAGATCGTCCAGCTCCCCGACGGCGGCTACCGGATTGCCGCCGCCCCGCAGCTTCCCGTGGAGGACTGGAACGCACAGATTTCCCTCATGACCGGGATGGCCGCCGCCCGCCTCATGCTGGACGGCAAGGTGGGTATCCTGCGCACCATGCCCGAGCCCGACAGCCGATCCCTGGACCACTTCCGGCTCCAGACAGAAGTTCTGGGAAAGCCCTGGAACGGAAAGATCAGCTACGGCGAATACCTCCGCACCCTGGACCCCACGGAGCCGCGCCAGCTTGCCATCCTGCACTCCGCCGGAATGCTGTTCCGCGGCGCCGCCTACACCGCCTTCGACGGCACTGTCCCCGGGGATGCGGTCCAGTCAGCCATCGGTGCGTCCTATGCCCACACCACGGCTCCACTGCGCCGGCTTGTGGACCGTTTCGTCCTGGTGATCTGCGAGTCGCTATGCAGCGGCGGCGGAGTCCCCGACTGGGCCCGTGCGGCCCTGCCGCTGCTGCCCGGGATTATGGCCGGTTCGGATCAACTGGCAAACCGCATGGAGCGCATGGCGCTGGACACCGTGGAAGCTGCGCTGCTGGTCAACCACGTGGGGCAGGAGTTCGACGCGATTGTCATTTCCGGCTCCCGGCCGTCCAAGGACAATGGCGGGCCGTCCAACGGCAAGAACGGCAACGGGAACGGCGCCTCCGGCATCATCCAGATCGCGGAGCCTGCGGTGACCGCCCGCTGTGCCGGCGAACTCGAATCGGGCACCAAGGTACGGGTGCGCCTGGTGTCCTCGGACATCGCCGCGCGCCAGGTTCATTTCGAACTCGTCAGTCAGCAGCCCACCACCAAGGAGTCATGATGAGCTACACCAACAGCGTCACCGTCCCGCTCGCCTGGGAAGAGTCCGTCCAGGCCACCAGGGATGCGCTGGCCAACCAGGGTTTTGGAATCCTGACGGAGATCAACGTCCGGTCCACCTTCGAGGCAAAACTCGGCCCGGATGCGGCGGAGGCTGTGGGCGACTACATCATTCTTGGTGCGTGCAATCCGTCACTGGCCAGCCGCGCCCTGGCGGCCGAGCCCGAAATGGGCGCGCTCCTGCCCTGCAACGTAGTGGTCCGACGCGGCAAGGAGGCGGACGCCACCACGGTAGAGGCAATCGACCCACAAACCATGGTGCAGCTCAGCGGTGCCCCTGCGGTCCGGGAGGTAGCGGACGACGCCGATGCGCGCCTGCGCGCGGCCCTCGCCGAGATCGCGGGCATTTACGGCTAGACTGGTGCCTGTAGAAATGGATGCCCGGTCGTTGATTTCCTTTTATTGAAACCAACAAGCCCGCCCCTACGCGATCTTGAGAAACACCCGCCGGTCCCCAGTGCCGGCATTAGATAGCCCGCGATCGGCTTCCACTGGAATTGCTTGTGCGCCTGAGCGTGCTCCGGCCCCGCCACCGGCGGAACCGTTGAGCAGGCAGCGCCATTGCCCAAATGAATAAGGAAACTCCACGTGAGTGAATTGCACACCCACCAGCTTTTGACGGACGAGTCCGGCACCGAAACCATCGAGCCGGAAGAGACCATCATCTCGGACGAGAAGCCGCACGAGATCGAGGAAAAGTCGTTCGCCGACTTCAACGTCCGCGAAGACATCGTCGCATCCCTGGCAGCAGCCGGGATCACCCACCCCTTCCCCATCCAGGCCATGACCCTGCCCGTGGCGCTCTCCGGCCACGACATCATCGGCCAGGCCAAGACCGGCACCGGTAAAACCCTCGGTTTTGGCATCCCAGCCCTGCAGCGCGTAGTTGGCCAGGACGATCCCGGCTACGACAAGCTGGCCGTCCCGGGCGCGCCCCAGGCCCTGGTCATCGTGCCCACGCGCGAACTTGCCGTCCAGGTGGCCAACGACTTGCAGACCGCCTCCAGCAAGCGCAATGCCCGCATCGCCACCATTTACGGTGGCCGCGCCTATGAGCCCCAAGTGGAAGCCCTGAAGAACGGCGTTGAGGTCGTGGTGGGCACGCCCGGCCGCCTGATCGACCTGTACCGGCAGAAGCACCTGAGCCTGAAGAACGTCCGGATTGTGGTCCTGGATGAGGCCGACGAAATGCTGGACCTCGGCTTCCTTCCCGACGTTGAGACCATCATCGCCGGCACCCCGGCTGTCCGCCAGACGCTCCTGTTCTCTGCCACGATGCCCGGCCCCGTCATCGCCATGGCCCGCCGCTACATGACGCAACCCACCCACATCCGTGCCGCCGACCCGGACGACGAAGGCCTGACCAAGCGCGACATCCGCCAGTTGATCTACCGTGCCCACAGCATGGACAAGATCGAGGTGGTGGCCCGTATCCTGCAGGCCAAGGGCCGCGGCCGCACCATCATCTTCACCAAGACCAAGCGCACCGCCGCCAAGGTGTCCGAAGAACTGGTTGACCGCGGGTTCGCCGCGGCTGCGATCCACGGCGACCTGGGCCAGGGTGCCCGCGAGCAGGCCCTGCGTGCCTTCCGTAACAACAAGGTGGACGTCCTGGTGGCCACCGACGTCGCCGCCCGCGGCATCGACGTGGAGGACGTCACCCACGTCATCAACTACCAGTGCGTGGAGGACGAAAAGATCTACCTGCACCGCGTGGGCCGCACCGGCCGTGCAGGCAACAAGGGAACAGCCGTCACGTTCGTGGACTGGGACGACGTTCCCCGCTGGGCGCTGATCAACAAGGCGCTCGGCCTGAACGTGCCGGAGCCGGTGGAAACCTACTCCTCCTCCCCGCACCTCTACACGGACCTGGACATCCCCGAGGGCACCAAGGGCCGGCTCCCCCGCGACAAGCGCACCCTGGCCGGTGTGGACGCAGAAGTCCTGGAAGACCTCGGCGAAACCGGCAAGAAGAACAGCCGCGGCGGCCGCGACTCGGGCGGCCGCGATTCCGGCGGATCCCGCGAACGTGAGCGCACCCGCGGTGGCCGTGGCCGCCCGGCCCGCAGCGGGGAGTCCCGCGGCTCCGAAGGGGCAGCCCGCTCCGGCGAGCGCCGCCGTCGTACATCCGATGCTGCAGAGGCCGGTGACAACGGTGCGCAGGCTCCCCGCTCCGAGGACGTCCAGCCGTCCCGCGCCCGCCGCACCCGGACGCGCACCCGCCGCCGCAACGGCGAAGTGGTGGCCGGCGACAAGGGTACGCAGCCTGGCACCGAGGGCTAACAGCGTCGATGACTGACGCTGTTTGGGCGCCGGACGGCGGCAGCCTGGTGGTGCACGCGGACAACGCGGACTACCTCCCCACGCTGCCGGACGGCGCCTTTACCCTGATTTACGTTGACCCGCCGTTCAACACCGGCCGGGTGCAGCGCCGCCAGGAAACCCGGATGGTGGCCAATGCCGGCGGCAGCGGGGACCGGGTCGGGTTCAAGGGCCGCTCGTACGACACCATCAAGGGCGCCCTGCACCGCTACGACGACGCGTTCAGCGACTACTGGTCGTTTCTGGAACCGCGGCTTGTTGAAGCCTGGCGCCTGCTGGCGGATGACGGCACGCTCTATCTGCACCTGGACTACCGCGAGGTTCACTACGCCAAGGTCATGCTGGACGCGATCTTCGGCCGCGAGTGCTTCCTGAATGAGATCATCTGGGCCTATGACTACGGCGCCCGCGCCAAGAACCGGTGGCCCACCAAGCACGACAACATCCTGGTGTACGTCAAGAATCCCGCCAAGTACCACTTCGACAGCGCAGAGGTGGACCGGGAACCGTACATGGCGCCCGGCCTGGTGACCCCCGCCAAGCGCGAACTGGGGAAGCTTCCCACGGACGTCTGGTGGCACACCATCGTCTCGCCCACCGGTAAGGAGAAAACCGGTTACCCCACGCAGAAGCCCGAAGGCCTCATCCGACGGGTGGTGTCCGCGTCCAGCCGGCCCGGCGACTGGTGCCTGGACTTCTTCGCCGGTTCCGGGACCCTGGGTGCCGTGGCTGCCAAACTGGGCCGGAAGTTCGTGTGTGTCGACGAGAACCAGCCGGCCATCGAAATCATGGCCAAGCGCCTCGGTGCGCACGCCACGGTGGCGTCCCTGCCGCCCAAGTAGGTAGCGCTAACTGGTTGGGAGGGCAGCCGGGAGTGCGGGTTCAGGGACGGACGACGGCGGTCCCGCTGCCGAGTTCTTCGATCCGCGCCAGTACCTCCCGGGCTGTGAGGTTCTCTCCCAGCAGATTGGGCTTGCCGGTTCCGTGGTAGTCCGAGGAGCCGGTGACCAGAAGGTCATGGCGGGCCGCGAGGCGTCGCAGGAAGTCCCGGCCCTCCTCGGGATTGTCCCGGTGGTCGATCTCCAGCCCGGCCAGGCCGGCGTCGATCATCTCCTGGTAGACGCGCTCCCCGACGATCCTCCCGCGGGAGGAGGCCACCGGATGGGCAAAGACGGGCACGCCGCCTGCAGCCCGCACGAGTTCGACGGCGGTGGCTGGGCCGGGTGCGTAGTGCTGGATAAAGTAGCGGGACCGGGAGGTCAGGATCGAGGCGAAGGCCTCCGAGCGGTCCTCCACCACACCCGCCGCCACGAGCGCATCCGCGATGTGCGGCCGGCCAAGGGTGGCCCCGGGGGCCACATGGTGGATCACGTCGTCCCAGGTCAGCGGGTAATCCTCTGCCAGCAGGGTGACCATTTTTTCGGCGCGGGTGTGCCGCGCGTCCTTGGCCTTGGTGATCTCCTCGAGCAGGCCCGGGTGCAGGGGATCGTGCAGGTAGCTCAGGAGGTGCACGCTGATGCCTTCCTCCGTGCGGCAGGAAACCTCCATGCCCGGCACTAGCGCCACGCCGGAGTCCTGCACCGCCGCGGCCGCCTCCGCCCAGCCGTCAGTGGAGTCGTGGTCCGTCAGCGCCACCACGTCCAGGCCGGCACGGGCAGCGGAGGCCATGACATCGGCGGGGTTCTCCGTGCCGTCGGAAACGTTGGAGTGGGCATGCAGGTCGATCCTCACCTGTCCAGAGTAGTTGACCGGCGCCCCCGACCACCGCATGCTGCGTGCTCACCTGCTGTTCGCATCGCCGCGGAGCTGGTGAGACGATGGTGCCGTGAACCATGCCGAAAGCACCCCCGCCCCTGCCGCCCAGCCCCTGGAAGAGCGCGTCAACAACCGCTCGCAGCGTCCCAGCTCCGATGCGTTCAAAGCATTCATGGCCAGCAACTGGGCGCCATCCAGCCGGGAGCTTCCCTCCCGCGACGCCGTGGCCGCGCACGCCGCGAACCGCCGCGCGGCCATCTCAGCACAGTTCAAGGGAGAACGCCTGGTCATCCCCGCCGGCCCGCTGAAGGTCCGTTCGAACGACTGCGACTACCGCTTCCGCCCGCACTCCGGATTCGCGCACCTCACCGGCCTGGGGCTGGACCATGAGCCTGACGCAGTCCTGATACTGGATCCTGTGGCTGAAGGAACGGGCGACGGCGGCGCGCACCACAGCGCGACCCTGTACTTCCGCCCCCTCGCCGGCAGGGACACCGAGCAGTTCTATGCCGATTCCCGGTCCGGCGAGTTCTGGATCGGCGCACGTCCCACGCTGGCCGAGTTTGAGGCCCGGTTGGGCCTCAAGACGGCCCACATCGATCAGCTGGAAACGGCCATCACCAAGGACGTCGGCGCCCCGGAGATTGGCGGCACCTCGGTACGTCTGTTGCGCAAGGTGGACGAAAACATTGACGCCCTGGTGGACACTGCCCGCTACAACACCGCCAAGGACCCGGACAACCTGGACTTCGGCGTGTTCGACGCTTTGGACGAGAAGCTCAGCGAAGCCCTGTCCGAGCTGCGACTGGTCAAGGACGCCTGGGAAATCGAGCAGATGAAGCTCGCTGTTTCGGCCACCGTGGAAGGCTTCGAGGAAGTGGTGAAATCCCTGCCGCGGGCACTGACCCATGCCCGGGGCGAGCGCGTCGTCGAAGGCGCCTTCTTCGCCCGTGCCCGCGAGGTGGGCAACGACCTGGGCTATGACACCATCGCCGCATCAGGCAACAACGCCACGGTGCTGCACTGGACCCGCAACACCGGGCGGATCAACGCCGGTGAACTCCTGCTGCTCGATGCCGGAGTGGAAGTCGACTCGCTGTACACCGCCGACATCACCCGAACCATTCCCGCCAACGGCGTGTTCTCCGACATCCAGCGCAAGGTTTACGCCGCGGTGCTGGAGGCGGCCGACGCCGGATTCGCCGCCGCACAGCCGGGGGCCCGGTTCCGCGACATCCACACTGCCGCCACCACCGTCCTGGCGGAGCGCCTGACCGAGTGGGGCCTGCTGCCTGTCAGCGTCGAGGAGGCGATCAGCCCCGAGGGACAGCAGCACCGCCGGTGGATGCCGCACGGAACCAGCCACCACCTCGGCCTGGACGTCCATGACTGTGCCCAGGCAAAACGGGAACTCTACCTCGACGGAATCCTTACGGAGGGCATGGTGTTCACCATCGAGCCTGGCCTGTATTTCAAGGAGGAGGACCTGGCCATCCCGGAGGAGTACCGCGGCATCGGCGTCCGGATCGAGGACGACATCCTCATGACGGCCACCGGCCCTGTGAACCTCAGCGCAGCGCTGCCGCGTGTGGCCCAGGATGTGGAGGACTGGATGGCCGGCATCTACCGCGAGGCCGAAGGCGCCTGACTAGGGGCGGGGCTCGTCGTCGGGTTTGATCGGCGCGGGCTCGTGCGCAGGCTGGTCGCTGCCCGCCTGGGCGGCTTCCGGGTTCTGCGGCAGCCGGATCCCGTACTGCGGACGCCCGTCCGGAAGATCCGGATACCTGACCGACCGCGCAGGCGCCGGAGGCTGCTGCTGCGCGCCGCCGTCGTAGTGGGGCTGTGGCTGCTGCGGCGCAGAAGGTTCCTGCTGCTGGCGCTGGCCGTAAGGGTCGTTCCATCCCGAGGGCCGGGCCGGGCCTTGCTGGGGACCCTGCTGCGGCCCCTGCTGGTAGGGGCCGGGCTGCTGGTAGGGGCCGGGCTGCTGGCGCGGATCCTGCTCGCCGTACGGCTGGTGCTGCTGGTAAGGCTGGTTCTGGTAGGCGCCCTGCTGGGACGCGGCATCCGAGCGGTTCATGGGCAGCTGCTGCAGAAGGCGGCGGGCCTCGTGCGACGCCTCCGGGGAGACGATGACGTCGTAATTGGTGGCCACCACCTGGCTGGTCGAGGTGAAATCGCGCTTGCCGCGCTGCATGGCGTAGGTGACGATCCCAAACAACATGAAGAATGCAGCACCCATGAGCACCGAGGTCAGGATGGAGAAGTATCCCGGGGACGGGGCGAAGAACGACAGCAGGACACCGACGAAGAGGCCGAACCACATGCCGCTCAAGGCACCGGACAGGGCAACGCGCGGGTAGCTCAGGCGCCCCGTTACGCGCTCCACCATCTTCAGTTCGTTGCCCACGATGGAGACCATGTGCACCGGAAACTGCTGGTCCGCCAGGTAGTCCACGGCCTTCTGGGCATCAAGGTAGGAGTTGTAGGAACCCACCGTATCGCCGGTGGGCACCGCCCGGGCATCGTCCATGCCGCCGGGGCCACCGGCCTTGGGAGCACCAAAAATGTTTGCCATGCCTCCATTCTTGCCCATGCGGATGTGTGCTGCCTGTAAATTCAGCTAAAAGAGAGCAGACTCGGTAGCCTGTAGGGATGAGCACAACTCCCACGCGCGTCTTCGTGGCCCGGCTCCTGGGCCTGGACGTCTTCGACCCGCTGGGCGACCGGCTGGGCCGCCTCCGCGACGTGGTGGTGCTCTCCCGCGGAACCCGCGGCGCCCCGCACGTCGTGGGCATCGTCGTGGAGGTTCCCGGCAAGAAGCGCGTGTTCGTCCCCATGACCCGGATTACCTCCATCGACCAGACCCAGATCATCTGCACCGGTCTGGTCAATCTCCGCCGTTTTGAACAGCGCGGCGCGGAAACGTTGGTGGTCGCAGAGATGTTCGACCGCAGGGTGACCCTGCGGGACGGCAGCGGCGACGCCACCATCGAGGACATTGCCATGGACCAGCACCGTTCGCGTGACTGGTTCGTGAGCAAGCTGTTCGTCCGCCGCGGCCACTCCCTGTCTCCCCTGAGCCGGCTTCGCCGCAACGAGACCCTCATCATTGATTGGGCTGACGCCCTCCAGGGCCCGCGCACGGAACCGCAGGCCGCTACCCAGTTCGTAGCCAACCATGAGGACCTGAAGCCTGCCGACTTCGCCGAAGCGCTCCAGGAGATGAGCGACAAGCGCCGGTTCGAGGTAGCCAGCGAACTCCAGGACGAACGCCTGGCGGACGTTCTGCAGGAACTTCCCGAAGACGACCAGGTGGAGATCCTTTCCGCGCTGGACGTCCAACGCGCCGCGGACGTCCTGGAGGAAATGGACCCGGACGACGCCGCAGACCTCCTGGGCGAGCTGCCGTCCGCGCAGGCCGAGGAACTGCTCCAGCTGATGGAGCCCGAGGGTGCCGAGGACGTCCGCCGCCTCCTGGAGTACGACGAGGACACCGCGGGCGGCCTCATGACCCCCGTGCCGGTGATCCTGCCGCCGGAGGCCACCGTGGCGGAGGCCCTGGCCCACGTCCGCCGCGAGGAACTGTCGCCGGCACTGGCCTCCTCGATCTTCATCGCGAGGCCCCCGCTGGAAACACCCACGGGCCGGTTCCTGGGCGTGGTACACATCCAGCAGCTGCTCCGCTTCCCGCCGTTCGAACCGCTGGGCAACCTGGTGGACAAGAACCTTGAGCCGCTCTCGGACCAGGCCCACATCAGCGAAGTGGCCCGCACCCTGGCCACCTACAACCTGAACTCGTTGCCCGTAGTGAACGACGCCGGCCGGCTGGTGGGGGCGGTGACTGTTGATGACGTCCTGGACCACCTCTTGCCCGATGACTGGCGCGCCCACGATGGCGAAGCCCCGATAAGAAAGCTCGGTGGCCGCATTGGCTGACAACAGTGCTCCCAAGAACCCGAACCAGCGGCCGCATTCCAGGGCTTCAGACAAGGGCAGCCTGGACACTCCCCTGGCGGGCCGGCAGCGGCTGCTGCCCAAGTTCTCCCCGGACCCCGACGCCTTCGGCCACGCCACCGAGGGCTTCGCCCGTTTCATGGGTACCCCGCAGTTCCTGGTCTACATGACGGTGTTCTGCATCTTCTGGCTGGCCTGGAACACCTGGGCGCCGCTGGAGTGGCAGTTCGACTCCCGGGATTTGGGTTTCACCCTGCTGACCCTCATGTTGTCCCTCCAGGCCTCCTACGCCGCGCCGCTGCTGCTGCTGGCCCAGAACCGGCAGGATGACCGCGACCGCGTCTCCCTCCAGCAGGACAGGCAGCGTGCCGAGCGAAACCTTTCGGACACTGAATACCTGACACGCGAGCTGGCCTCCCTGCGCATCGCCCTCCGTGAGGTGGCCACCCGCGACTACGTGCGGGCTGAGCTGCGTTCCCTGCTCGAAGACATGCTGGAGGCCCAGGAGGAGCTCCGGTCGCACGATCATTCCGGCCCGGGTTCCCACGAATCCCCGAAGGACAAGGTCAAGGAAAAGCTCAAGGAGCAGCGGGACCGGCAGCGCCAGCCCCGTACCCAGCAGATTCCGCGCATCAAACCCGGCCACTCCGCCCAAGACCGCTAACCCCCGCTGCGGCGCCGTTCGCCGCGTCCACATCCTGAAAGCCGAGTCCCCCACACCATGAGCTCCCCCGTGGATCCCACTTCCGAGGCCCTCAACGAAGCGGTCCAGGCCGCGCTGGCCACCGTGATCGACCCCGAGCTCCGCAAGCCGATCACGGAACTCGGCATGGTGGACTCGGTCTCGGTTTCCGCCGACGGCCGCGTCTCCCTCGCCGTCCTGCTCACCATTGCCGGCTGCCCGCTCAAGGACACCATCACTGCGGATGCCGGCAAAGCCCTGTCCGCGGTACCGGGCGTGACCGCCGTCGACGTTGAACTCAAGGTAATGGACCAGGCCCAGCGGGACGCGCTCAAGGAGCAGCTCCGCGGGCCGGGCGGACAGCGCGGCATCCCCTTCAATGAAGCCGGGTCGCTGACCAAAGTCTTTGCCGTGGCCAGCGGAAAAGGCGGGGTGGGCAAGTCCTCGGTGACCGTGAACCTTGCCTGCGCACTTGCAGCGCAGGGACTCCGGGTGGGAATCGTGGATGCAGACGTCTACGGCTTTTCCGTGCCCGGCCTGATGGGCATCACCCAGGCTCCCACCCGGGTGGACGACATGATCCTGCCCCCGGTCGCCTACGGGGTCAAAGTCATCTCCATCGGCATGTTTGTCACAGGAAACCAGCCGGTTGCCTGGCGCGGGCCAATGCTGCACCGGGCCCTGGAGCAATTCCTGACTGATGTCTATTTCGGGGATCTTGACGCGCTCTTCCTGGACCTGCCGCCGGGAACGGGAGACATAGCGATTTCCGTGGCCCAACTCCTGCCCAAGGCCGAGATCCTGGTGGTGACCACCCCGCAGGCTGCGGCTGCGGACGTTGCTGAGCGCGCGGGCGCCATCGCCACCCAGACGGGCCAGAAGATCGCCGGGGTGGTGGAGAACATGTCCTACCTGGAAATGCCCGACGGCGGCCGGATGGAATTGTTCGGAAGCGGCGGCGGCGCCGTGCTCGCCTCACGGCTGGCCGGGATGGTGGGCACCGACGTGCCGCTGCTGGGCCAGATTCCGCTGGACATCCAGTTGCGCGAAGGGGGCGACGCCGGTGTCCCGATTGTGCTGGGGCAGCCGGCAACTCCCGCCGCCGAGGCCCTGGCCGGGATTGCGGGCCAGCTCGCAGCCCGGCCGCGCGGGCTGGCGGGCATGCACCTGGGGGTCCAGCCGCGCTGACGCGCGGAACCGGTCAGGTGGCTTCGGTGTCGAAAGGCGCGGCTTCGCCTGCTGCCAGCCGCTGGACCACGCGGTCGGGCCGCATTGGCGCGGCTTCGGCGGCCGCCGCACCAGAGGCAGCTGCCACCGCGGCAGGCGCTCCTGCGCTCACGGGCTTGGAATCGTCGTCGAGCAGTGCTTCCTTGATGATGCGGCGGGGATCGTACTGGCGCGGGTCGTACTTCTTCCAGTCGACGTCATCGATGTCGATGCCGACCTCATCCTTGATCTGTTCCCGCGCGCCGGAGGCCATCCGGCGGACTTCCTTGACCACGTTCGCCAGCTTCTGGGTATATTCGGGCAGCCGCTGGGGGCCGATCACCAGGATGCCGATGAGCAGCAGGAGGATGAACTCCGGGCCGTTGATTCCAAACACCCTAGGAAGATTACCCTCTCCGGGCTCCGGGCAGCGATTCGGCTCCCGGGAGGGAGCCGGCAGCCTGCGAACCGGATCCCAGCAGCGCGGAAACCTTGGCCAGTCCGCGCTGCAGCCGGCTGCCCAGGGAGTCCTCCCCTGGCCCGCCGGCGGACTCTTCAGGGGGTGCGCCGGCGTCGCCTGAAGCCCGCTCAGCCAGAAGTTCGAAGATTGGCAGGGCATCGTCCGCGCGGTCGGCCGGAAGGTCGGATTCAAAAGTGAACGTCCGGCCGTCCGCACGGTAGGTGGCGGTCCAGGGTGAGGAGTCCAGCACCCGCAGCTTTGCAGCCGTCAGGGCTCCGGAGACAGCGTCGCGCTGCTCGGTGATGGCGGCGTAATGCGAGCCGTCACTCAGATGCAGCTCCACCGCAGGGTAGCCGCCCACCATCACGGCCCGCGCGGACTCCACGTGAAAGCCCATGGCCGCGAGATCCGGGCAGGCCCAGCCGTGCGAGCGCAGCGTGGCCAATTCGGCGGCGCTAAGCATCCTCCCGTCGGCGGGCATTTGTGCAGAAGCGTGGGACAGCGCCGCATTCGCAGACGACGCCGCGGGCGGATCCCCTGCCAGCACGAGGGCACCCGCGGCCAGGAGGCCAGATGCCGCCACGGTGCCCCCGGCTGCCAGGGCCAGGGCGCGGATGACCGGACGCTGTGCGCGTGGGCGGTCCCAGGGCTCCGCGGCGAGTTCGTGGGTACGCTCCAGCAGGCGGGCGGTCAGGTCATGGCTGGCAGGCGGAATGCGCGCCTCGCGCAGCCGTTCGAGGTACTGGCGCTCCCGGTGCAGGGCGGCAGCGCAATCGGCGCAGGACGCCAGGTGGCTGCTGGTGCGCTGGTGCCTGCCGAGGGGGAAACCGGGCTTCATACGCCGTTCAGAGGATGCCGGCGATGCGCGGCATCGAGAGCTTGCGGCGGGCCTGCTGCGGACGCGGATCGCGGTGCGCCAGCTTCTCCCGCAGCATGGTCCGGCCCCGGTGGATCCGCGAACGGACAGTACCGAGCTTCACGCCCAGGGTCTCCGCCACCTCGTCATAGGAGAGCCCTTCCAGATTGCACAGCACGACGGCGGCGCGGAAGTCCGGGGGGAGCTCCTCCAGCGCGGCCTGCACGTCGAGGTCCAGGTTGTTCAGTTCAAAGCTCAGCTCGGGTCCGGGTTCCCGGCCGGGAAGGCGCGACTCGGCGTCTTCAGCAAGGGCGTCGAAGCGGATGCGGGTCCGCCTCCGGGCCTGGTCCAGGAAGAGGTTGGTGGTGATGCGGTGCAACCAACCGTCCAAGGTTCCGGGCTTGAAATTCTCCAGGGAACGGAACACCCGGACGAAGACCTCCTGGGTGAGGTCCTCGGCGTCGTACTTGTTGCCGGTGAGGCGGTATGCGAGCCGGTAGACCTTCGCCGAGTGGTTGGTCACCACTTCTTCCCACGTAGGACGGACCCACTCGGTTTCCTGTTGGTTTACTGCAGGGACAGGTGCCACAACTATTGATGACATCGTCCACTCCCCTCGTGGAATGCTTTCGCCCGGATACTGTTGACATCTCTTATTCGGCGCCGGCCACCGTTTGGATGAGCGGATGTTCATCATGTCAAACCTGGCTGGGAATTTCCTGACCGCGGAAGGCGCCGCGTCCCACCGGCACAGCCCGCCCTTCCGCGGGTGCCCGGCTGGAACCAGTAGGCTGTAGGAGACATTCCCCCTGCCGCCCAGAAAGCGAATTCCCATGAGCGCCGACAAGTCCACCAGCTGGTCCTTTGCAGAGAATCTGCCCGCTGAGGATGAGGTCATGTTGCGTGCCCGGGAGCGGTCCTACGAGCTGGGCGTCAACGCCGTCAGCCCCGGGGTGGGGGCGGTCCTTACCGTCCTGGCGGCGGCATCGAAGGCCCAGACCGCCGTCGAAATCGGCACCGGCGCCGGCGTTTCCGGCGTCTGCCTCCTGCGCGGCCTGGGCCCGCAGGCCGTCCTGACAACCATCGACGTTGACGTGGAGCACCTGAAGGCCGCCCGGGAAGCGTATGCGGAGGCCGGCAGCCCGGCTAACCGGACCCGAACCATCTCGGGCCGTGCCGGCGATGTACTCCCCCGGCTCACGGACGGCGCCTATGACCTGGTGTTCATCGATGCGGACAAGCCCGGTGTGCCCGGCTATGTGGAGCAGGCCATCCGCCTGCTGAAGCCGTCCGGCATGCTGGTCATCAACGACGCCCTGGACAAGGACCGGGTGGCCAACCCGGCGGGCCGCGAGCCGAACACCGTGGTGCTGCGCCAGGTAGGAAAGGCCATCCGCGACGACGAACGCCTGGCCTCTGCCATGCTACCCACCGGCGACGGACTGCTTGTAGCGGTCAAGAAGTAGCCCGGAAACAGGACAAGGTCCGCAGCCTGCTGGCCGCGGACCTTGTCCGGCATGATTATTCGGTAACGCCTACCAGGCATTCCTTCAGGTTCGCCGCCTCCGCAGCGTTAAGCTCGACCACGAGACGCCCGCCGCCTTCGAGCGGGACGCGCATGATCAGGCTGCGGCCCTCCTTGGTGACTTCCATTGGGCCGTCGCCGGTACGTGGTTTCATAGCCGCCATGAGGAATTCCCTCCAATTAGTCCCAGGACTGATCAGCCCGGGCGGGCTGTGTCCGCATGTCGATCATGCTTGCTCCGGGGACGTGGTTGCCACGTGCCGGGGCTGCGCGTACTCTGAATGCTTTTTGTCCTTGCTTGCTTATCATTATCCCGGAATTACCCGCCCGTAGCTAATCGATGGATATTTTCGCGAGCACCGTGCCGCAGCCTTGACAGGCATCGGCCAAGGCTCCATTGACCGGCCCTTATGGCGGATAGTCCCCACCGCCGGGCAGCTGCGCCCACGCCCAAAGCCACACGATCCAGACGGTCTGGAGCAGCACGAACATGAGGACCACCGTCCACCGGTATGCCTTGGACCTCGACACCAGTGCGGCTGCCAGTGCCAGCGGAAAGAGCGGCAGCAGCATGCGGAACGTGCTGGTTTGCGGGTGCAGGAACACCAGCAGGTAGCCCATGTAGCATGCGCACCAGAGCCGGAGTTCGACGCCGAGCCGCACCACCGGGGGCAGGAACAGCGCGGCGCCGAACATCGCAGCGAACACGAACGGCGCGGCCAGTCCCAACACAGGGCCAAAAAGGTCGACGCCGGTGTCAAACCAGGGTTTGAACGGCACCAGGTCGTGCCCGCGCCACACGGTTTCGGTCTTGGTGTAGGCGGCCGGGTCGCCGGTGGCCAGCCAAGCGACGGCGGGCCAGGCCAGCGCGGACAGGCCAGCGACGGCGGTGAGAACCGCGAGGGCCGCCAGGTCGCGGAGGGTCCGGGGCGTGCCATCGCCGCCGCGCCGCCGTCGGACGTACGCAATGGCGCGGGCGGCCAAGAACAGCCCCAGCATGGCGGCAAAAGGAACGCCGACCGGCCGGGACAGGCAGAGCAGCACCACCACCGGCACCGCCCACAGGTACTGTCCTCGGAGAACCAGAAGCAGGGATCCGGCGAGCAGCAGTATCGAGAGCGGCTCCGCGTAGGGAACCTGGAGCACGGCGGAAACCGGGAACGTTGCGAAGAATGCTACGCCCCACAGCGCCGCACCGTGCCGGGCCCGCTGCCGGAAGAGCGCGTAGACCGCCAGGGCAGCTCCCCAGCCGGCCAGCATGGCAACAAGGGTGAGGGAAGAAGCCGTGGCGAGGCCGGTCAGCCGGCTTAGCCCGCCGGCGAGGACGGGAAACAGCGGGTAGAAGGCCCACGCGTTCTCCTGGACGTTGCCGGCCTCATCCGTGGGAAGGACGCTGGGGTAACCGTTGCTGACTACTTCGCCGTACCAGCGGGCATCCCAGATATTGATGAAATTCCAGTAGTCCGGCCCGGCGGGAAACCAGGGGCTGTTTCCCTGCTGGAGCGCCGCGGCCATGAAGATGCAGGCCGAGACCAGCCTCGCGGCCACGTAGATGACCGAGACCTGGAACCACCAGGGCCAGCCCTGCGCTGCCTGCGCCGCCCGCCGGGCGAAGTCCCGCACCGGGGCCGCAAATACGGGCTGCCGTTCCGTGTCGGTGCCCGTGCCCGTGGCGTCCTGTTCCACTGCGCTCACGCGGAATCCTGGCTTGCCGGGAGCCGGTCGCGCAGTTCCGCGATTTCGGCTTCCCTGGCGGCAAGCTGGTTCCGCAGCTCATCCAGCACCTGGTCCACCTGGTCCATGCGGTAGCCGCGCAGGCCCACCGAGAACCGGATCCGGTCCACGTCCTCCGCGGCGGCATGGGCCGGAAGCAGCACCGGGGGAAGGTTGGCAGGCGGCTGGGGCAGGCCGCCGTCCAGCAGGACGGGCAGGGGCCGGTCGGCAGCACGGGCGGAATCGACTCCGACCGGCCGGCGGCCCAAACCTGCCCACAGGGCGGCGCCCACCAGCGCAATGGCCAGGAAAACCAGAAAGAAGCTCACGGCTCCATGGTGCCAGATAGGGCTCCGGATCCCGCGCCCGCCTAAACCTTATTCCGGGCGCTGCTCGCCGTTAGGGGACGGAGCGACGGCCGAATGCAGAACGCGGTCCACGGCCTCCGCAGGATCGTCAACAAGCTGGATCAGGTCCAGGTCCTTCTCGGAAACCATGCCCTCGGCCACCAGGGTTCCCCGGATCCACTCGATCATCGGCCCCCAGAACTCGACGCCAAGGAGCACGATCGGGAAGGACGTGACCTTCCGGGTCTGCACGAGGACCATGGCCTCGAACAACTCATCCAGCGTCCCCAGCCCGCCGGGGAGGACGATGAAGCCCTGCGCGTACTTCACGAACATGGTCTTACGGGCGAAGAAGTACCGGAAATTGATGCCCAAGTCCACCCACTGGTTCAGGCCCTGTTCGAAGGGGAGCTCGATGCCGAGCCCGACAGACACCCCATTGCCCTCCACGGCGCCCCGGTTCGCTGCCTCCATGGATCCCGGGCCACCGCCGGTGATGATGGCGACGCCGGCCTCTGCCAGCTTCCGCCCTACCTCCACGCCCATTTCGTAGTAGGCGCTGCCCGGTTTGGTCCTGGCCGAGCCGAAGACGCTGACCGCCTTGCCGACGTCCGCGAGCGCGCCAAAGCCTTCGACGAATTCGCTCTGGATCCGGAGGACGCGCCACGGATCGGTATGCACGAACTGTCCAGGGCCTTTGGTATCGAGGAGATGCTGGTCCGACATTTCCACCGCGGCCTGCTTGCGCCGGAGCTCCAGGGGGCCCTTGCGCCGCGGTTGGGAATTCCTGGTCGGGTCTGCATTGATGCTCATTCCCCTAGGCTAGCCTCCCCTGGCAGGTATCTCTTGAATCACGATCACCGGCGAGATGGGGTGATAGCCGTCATAAATGGCGAATGTTCGCTAGATTCGTCTTATGACTACTCATGTGCCCGGCGATTCCCTCGTCTCCCTGAACGCCGTAAACAAGCATTACGGCCAGCTGCACGTTTTGAAGGACATCAATCTTCAGGTCCGCAAGGGTGAAGTTGTTGTGGTCATCGGGCCCTCGGGATCCGGTAAGTCCACGCTTTGCCGCGCGATCAACCGTCTGGAGACCATCGAGGGCGGAACCATCAGCATCGATGGGAAAGTGCTCCCGGAGGAAGGCAAGGAACTCGCACAGCTCCGTGCCGACGTCGGAATGGTCTTCCAGTCCTTCAACCTGTTCGCGCACAAGACCATCCTGGAAAACGTCACCCTCGGCCCCATCAAGGTCAAAGGCGTGTCCAAGGCCGAGGCGGAGAAGGACGCCATGGCCCTGCTTGAACGGGTGGGTGTGGGCCACCAGGCCCCCAAGCTCCCGGCCCAGCTCTCCGGCGGCCAGCAGCAGCGCGTCGCGATTGCCCGCGCACTGGCCATGAAGCCGAAGGTGATGCTCTTCGACGAGCCCACCTCTGCCCTTGACCCGGAGATGATCAACGAAGTCCTTGACGTGATGGTCCAGCTCGCCAAGGAAGGCATGACCATGATCGTGGTCACCCACGAGATGGGCTTCGCCCGCAAGGCCGCGGACCGTGTCGTTTTCATGGCAGACGGCCAGATCGTTGAGGATGACACCCCGGAAGAGTTCTTCACCAACCCGAAGAGCGACAGGGCCAAGGATTTCCTGTCCAAGCTCCTTACCCACTGATCCACCCATGAACAACCACACTCCAGTTCGCATCCGGCCGTGACCCACGGCCACCAATGAAAGGAATGTCAATGAAGGCATTTATGACCCGGCGCAAGTCGTTCTTCGTCGCAGCCACCGCTGCGCTCGCCCTGTCCCTGAGCGCCTGTGGGGGCGGTGACTCCGGCAGCGACCCCAAGGTTGAGGACAAGCCGAGCTTCGCAGCGGGCACCACCATGGAGAAGCTTTCTTCCGCCGGCACCATCAAGATCGGCACCAAGTTCGACCAGCCCCTGTTCGGCCAGGTTGGCCTGGACAACAAGCCCGTTGGTTTCGACGTTGAAATCGGCAAGCTGATCGCAGCCAAGCTGGGCATCCCCGCAGACAAGATCGAATGGTCCGAAACCGTCTCCGCCAACCGCGAGCCGTTCATCGAACAGGGCAAGGTTGACCTGGTTATCGCCACCTACACCATCAACGACAAGCGCAAGAAGGTTGTCAGCTTCGCAGGCCCGTACTACGAAGCCGGCCAGGCCCTGATGGTCAACAAGGACAATGACTCCATCAAGACCCCCGAGGACGTCAAGGGCAAGAAGGTCTGCTCGGTCACCGGTTCCACCCCGGCCGCCACGATCGTGGAAAAGTACGGTGCAGTGCTGGTTCCGGCTGCCACCTACTCCGCCTGCCTCGAGCCGCTGCGCAACAAGCAGGTTGAAGCCATCACCACCGACAACGTGATCCTCGCCGGTTTCGTTGACAAGGAGCCGGATGCCTTCAAGCTCGCTTCCGACGAGACCTTCACCAAGGAGCCTTACGGCATCGGCCTGAAGAAGGACGACACCGAGTTCCGTAACTGGATCAACGACCAGCTCGAAGCGTTCGAAGCGGACGGCTCGTACAAGAAGGCCTGGGAGGACACTGCGGGCGCCGTCATCAAGACCGCCCCTGAACTGCCCGAGCTTGACCGTTACTAAGTCACCCGGGTGTTGCCGGGGCCGGTCCACCGGCCCCGGCAACTTTCCGTCTCCACACCCGTCCACTCCCAGAGCCGAAGGATCCTATGGACGTCATTCTTGAAAACCTGCCCCTGTATTGGGAAGGTTTTCTCCGCACACTCTTCCTCTCCGCCGTCTCCGGCGTCATCGCCCTGGTCCTCGGCACCCTGCTCGCAGCGGCCAGGGTTTCCCCTGTAGCGGCGCTTCGGGGATTCAGCATGATCTACGTGGAGGTTCTGCGGAACACCCCGTTGACCATTGCCTTCTTCTTTGCTGCGATCGTCCTCCCCAGGCTCGGGGTCAAGTTTGAGCAGTTCGAAGTTGCCGCGATCATCGCGCTGAGCACATACACGGCAGCCTTCATAGCCGAAGCCGTGCGTTCCGGCGTCAACAGCGTTCCCGTGGGACAGGCCGAAGCCGCCCGCAGCATCGGCATGAAATTCGGCCAGGTGCTGTCCCTGATCATCCTGCCGCAGGCGCTGCGGACGGTGATCCCGCCGTTGATCAACATCCTGATCGCGCTGGTGAAGAACTCCTCCGTCGCCGGCGCGTTCTTCGTCCTTGAACTGTTCGGCTACGGCCGCCAGCTGGCCAACGCCAACGGCGACGCCGTTATCGCGGTGCTCCTGGGCACGGCCTTCTTCTATCTGCTCCTCACCGTTCCGCTCGGCATCCTGGCCAGCACGGTGGAACGAAAGGTGGCGATCGCCCGATGAGCTCCGTCCTTTACGACGTTCCGGGTCCTAAGGCCCGCCGAATTTCCCTGATCGGATCCATTGTTGGTTCGGTGCTGATCCTGGGCCTGCTCGCCTGGATCGTTATGACCCTCGCCCAGCAGGGCATCTTCGAGGGCCGCCGCTGGCAGATCTTCACGCGTGGCGACGTGTGGACCCTGCTGGCCAACGGCCTGGGCGCGACGCTCAGCGCCGCGGCGCTGGCCGCGGTCATCGCCTTCCCCCTGGGACTGGCGCTGACGCTGCTGCGAATTTCCGATTCAGCGTTCCTCCGGGTACCCACCAGGATCGTGCTGGAATTCCTGCGCGGCATGCCTGTGGTCCTGATGATGCTGTTCGTCCTTCTGGGCTTCGGCACGTCGCCGTTCATCGCCGTCGTCACCGGCCTGGTGCTGTACAACTCTGCAGTGTTCTCCGAGATCATCCGCGCGGGCATCCAGTCGCTGCCCAAGGGCCAGCGTGAAGCGGGCCTGGCCATCGGCCTGACCAGCTTCAAGTCGCGCATGCTGATCGAACTTCCGCAGGCGATCCGGCGCATGATGCCCTCGCTCGTGGCGCAGCTGGTAGTGCTCCTCAAGGACACCTCGCTGGGCTACATCGTGGCCTACGGCGAACTGCTCCGCGCAGTCCAGGTCATGGCGGACTTCCTGGGCACGCAGTTCCTGTTCCCGGTGTTCTTCGTGGCAGCAGCGATCTACATCGCCATCAACATCGGCGTCTCGCGGCTGGCAGTGTGGATCGAGCGGCGCGGCTCCAAGAAGGCCGCGGGCGGTACGGCTCCGGCCGAGCCTGAGGCCATCGAGGCCGCAGCGCCCTAGCGGTTGCATGGAAAGGTCCGGAACTCCCTCGGGGTTCCGGACCTTTTGCGTTTCGACAGGCTACGCTGCGAGCCACTTCCGGAGCGCTGCCAGGCAGGCCCGGATGGCCTCGGCGTGGACGTGTTCGTTGTCCTTGTGCGCCAGGAGCGCATCGCCGGGCCCGAAGTTCACTGCCGGGACGCCCAGTTCGCTGAAGCGCGCGACGTCGGTCCAGCCGTATTTGGGCTTCGGCTCGGCTCCGACTGCGGCAACAAAGGACGCGGCAGCGGGGTGGTTCAGGCCCGGCCGCGCCCCGGCAGCAGCATCAGTGCGCACCACGTCGAACCCGGCCAGCAGCTCGCGGACGTGCGCTTCCGCCTGGTCCGGAGTCTTGTCCGGGGCGAACCGGTAGTTGATCTCCACCACGCAGCGGTCCGGGATGACGTTCCCCGCCGTGCCGCCGTTGATCTTGACGGCGTTCAGGCTCTCCCGGTAGTCCAGGCCGTCCACGGTGATGGTCCGCGGCTGGTACTCCGCCAGCCGGGCCAGGATGGGCGCAGCAGCATGGATGGCGTTGCTTCCCATCCAGGCGCGGGCCGAGTGGGCGGATTCCCCTACCGTGGTGGCCTCGAACCGGCTGGTGCCATTGCACCCGCCCTCCACGGTTCCATCCGTTGGCTCCAGCAAAATGGCGAAGTCGCCCTTCAACAGGTCGCCGTGGTTGCGGACCAAGCGTCCCAGGCCGCTCTTCACGGCTTCAACTTCCTCGTGGTCGTAGAACACAAAGGTGACGTCCCGCGCAGGCTGGGCGCCGCCGTCGAACATTGTTGCAGCCAGCGCCAGCTGGACAGCCACGCCGCCCTTCATGTCCGTGGCGCCGCGCCCGTAGAGGATGCCCTCGCCGGGAATGCCCGACTCCCACGTGGACGGCACGGTCCCCAGGGACCCTGGGGTCAGCGGCAGCGGGACCGTGTCCAGATGCCCCGCCAGGATGACCCGCTCCGGGCGGCCCAGTTCGGTGCGGGCCACAATGGCGTCGCCGTCACGGACCACCGAGAACTGCGGAATAGCCAACAGGGCAGCCTCCACGGCGTCCGCAATGCGGCCCTCGTTGCCGGAAACGCTTTCGATGTCCATCAGGGCGGCCGTCAGCAGCGAAACATCCTGACGAAGGTCCAGGACGGGGGGACGGGAAAGGGCGGGGACGGGCTCGGGCACAGTTTCGGCAGTCACGAAGCCAGTCTAGTTCGAACGGCGCCCCGGGCCCTCGATAGACTGGAGCACATGACTGAGACCGCTTCCTCCGCTGTGCCCGAAACCTCGAACTCCCCCGCCGCTGACCGCTCCGCCTACGGCTTCGGTATTGCCACCGTCGCCACGGCTGCCGGCGAGTCCACCGTGCTGGACGTATGGTTCCCCGCGCCCGCCCTTGGCGTGGCCGCCGGCAACCTGCGCGAGGTGGAAAACGCCGACGAGGTCCTGACGCAGATCGCCGAAAACGGCGCCGACGCAGACCGCGGCACCGAGCAGAAGGTAGTTTTTGTCCAGATCAATCTGGACGAGGCCCCCGCCGATACCGCTGATGCCTACCTCCGCCTCCACCTGCTTTCGCACCGCCTGGTCCGCCCCAACACCATCAACCTGGACGGCATCTTCGGCAAGCTCCCCAACGTCGTGTGGACCAACTTCGGCCCCGCAGCGGTGGACGGGTTCGAGCTGACGCGCGCCCGACTGCGCCGGCGCGGACCGGTCACCGTCTACGGCGTGGACAAGTTCCCGCGCATGGTGGACTACGTGGTTCCCTCCGGCGTGCGCATTGCCGACGCCGACCGGGTGCGCCTGGGTGCGCACCTCGCCGAAGGCACCACCGTGATGCATGAAGGCTTCGTCAACTTCAACGCCGGCACCCTGGGCACCTCCATGGTCGAGGGCCGCATCTCGGCCGGTGTGGTGACCGGGGACGGCAGCGACGTCGGCGGTGGCGCCTCCATCATGGGTACCCTGTCCGGCGGCGGCAAGGAAAAGATCACCATCGGCGAGCGCGTCCTGCTGGGCGCCAACTCCGGCGTCGGCATCAGCATCGGCGACGATTCGGTAGTTGAAGCCGGGCTTTACGTCACCGCCGGCACCCGGGTCCGTGTTCCTGGCCCGAAGGACGAGGTGGGCGAGGACACCACCAAGATCGTCAAGGCCGCAGAACTCTCCGGCGTTCCCAACCTGCTGTTCCGCCGCAATTCCACCACGGGCGCCGTTGAAGCGCTCCCCCGTCAGGGACAGACCGTGGAACTGAACGACGCGCTCCACGCCAACTGATTCGCCGGTGGCACGAAGACGCGGCCTGCGCCGCCTGGCGGTCCTGGTCCTGGCGCTTGCCCTGGTGGCGGGGGGAGTCTATGGGGCCGTGTTCTTCCTGCAGCGTTCCGAAACCCTTGTTTCGGAACGCTGCACCGCTGTTGTTGGCGACGTTTCCGGGGAACTCGCCCCTGACCAGGCCGCGAACGCTGCCCTGATCACGGCCGTGGCCGTCCGTCGCGGCCTGCCGCCGCGGGCGGCGACCATTGCGCTGGCTACGGCCATGCAGGAATCCAAGCTGCGGAACATCGGACACGGCGACCACGCCGGGCCGGACTCGCGTGGCCTCTTCCAGCAGCGGCCTTCACAGGGCTGGGGCACCGAGGAACAGGTCATGGACCCCTACTATGCCGCCAATGCCTTCTATGATGCGCTGCTGGCCATTCCGGATTACGAATCCCTGGACATCACCGAAGCCGCGCAACGGGTGCAGCGCTCCGCCCATCCCCTGGCATATGCCCAGCACGAGAGCATGGGCCGTTCCTTCGCGTCGGGCCTCACGGGCCAAGCCCCCGGGGCGGTACAGTGCACGCTCCGGTCCGGAAACGGAAGCGGGGACGCGGCAGCCATGGCCGCGAGCCTGAAGGAGGCGTACGGCGGGCTCCCCTCGGCCATTGACGGGGATGCCGTCCTGGTGGAAACGTCCGGCAGTCAGGCGTGGTCAGTGGCCCAGTGGGCCGTGGCAAACGCCAGGGCCCTGGACGTGGTCCGGGTGGAAGTGGCCGGACGCAGCTGGGACCGCGCAGCCCGAAATGGGTGGCAGGATGCCAGCGACCCGGACGCCGGAGTGCGGATCGTGATGGCGCCCGCGGTGGATTGAGCGGCCCCGCAGCCGTAGCCGCTGGCGTCTCTGGCTACACCAGGATCTCCACTACTGGCTGGACATAGCTGCGGAACAGTTCGGGCTGGCTCATCAGGTGGTGGCTCATGATGATCTTGTCCGGCTCCAGGAACCAGGCGCGCTGCTCGTTCAGCGGCAACTCAATGATGGTCAGGTTGAAATCACGTGCGTCCCGGCCAACTTCCATCAGCCGGTCATCCACCATGTCTTCAAGAAGCTGGTCAGCCCCCGAAGCGGCCCGCTCCGCTTCCAGCTCGGCATATTCACTCCGTCGCTCCCGCGCCCACGTGAGTGCTGAACCAAAATGGGCCTGCAGCACGCGCTGGAGCGCAGGCGAATTGCCGAACGCCTCGAAGTCCGGCGGTGTCAGCTCAGGGGCAGTGTGCGGATGGGCCTTCAACAACTGGGCCCACCATGCCTCCCATTCGGTCTTCAGCGCCGCTTCTCCCCCGACGTCGGCCGTGAGCTGCGAATGGTCCGCGGGCCTGACTTTGGGTTTGATGTGCGAAAGGGCGGGATTGCCGGCGCCGTTGAGGCCAGCGGTGTCCCGGACGTAGAGTGCGATCATCATGGGCCCGGATGTATCCGTGGTGATGTGCCAACCGGAACCGCCTGCGTGATGCATCCGAAGTCCTTCCTTGGCGCTCCGGCCGGATCCGTTGATCCGGTCCGGCGCCTCCGGTTATCAGTCTATTCCCGCCCTGTCCCTACGTTAACGGCCGTTGGCCCCGAGTCCGTCCAAGTGCCGGTCCAGCACGTCGCGGCACATGGCTGCCGTCAGCCACTCGGGCTGCAGCAGGGCGTGCATGCAGAGGCCGTCCAAGGTAGAGAGCAGCCGTTCCGCCTCCACCACCAGCCGTTCCTGGGGTTCATCCTCAGGCAGCAGTTCCATGACAACCTGGCCAACAACGGCGGCCACTTCCCGGTAGCTGCGGTCCGCCTCTGCGGCCAGGAAGGGACGGATCCGGGCGGCATTCCGGAAGGCAAGCCAGGCACAGGCTTCCGCCGCGCGCTGGCCATCCAGGGGAAGGATCGCGCCCAGCAGGGTTAAAACGGCTTCCCTCTGCTCAGTGCTCCCGGGGGCGCTGGAGCGCACGGCCGGGATTCCTGCCTGCAGCCGCCCCACTATCCGGTCCACCACAGCCGCGAAGGTGTAGTTCAGCAGTTCTTCGCTGCCGGCAAAGTAGTGCCGGACCGAACCCACCGCAAGCCCTGCCTCGTCCGCCACCTCCCGGAGCGAGGCCCGTTCCAGTCCATCTACGGCGATGATGCGCAGCACCGCTTCCACTACATCCTGCCGGCGGGCATGGGCATCGACGATTTTAGGCACCCTACCTATTTAGCACAGGCGTGCTCCAATAACCGAAACCACGCCCCGGGCTGTCGTCCGCCCGCCCGTCGTCCGGGACAGCGCAGCGGCGGCGCCTCCCGTTGGGATAGCGTTGGACCATGAAGATTCTGGTTACCGGGGGCACCGGTTACATCGGTTCCCACACTGTTCTTTCCCTGCAGGAAGCCGGCCACGAGGTGGTGGTCATCGAC
>NZ_JBIVQF010000009.1:0-169214 GCF_044755045.1 Pseudarthrobacter sp. NPDC092419 | reverse complement strand
CCCGGTCCCATTCCGAACCCGGAAGCTAAGACCCACAGCGCCGATGGTACTGCACCCGGGAGGGTGTGGGAGAGTAGGTCACCGCCGGACACACACCTGGTCGAGGCCCCAACCACACGGTTGGGGCCTCCCACATTTAACCCGCGGAACCGTCTGAGGCCATCAGGAACGCCCGGAATGCGCTCCCGACCCCGCCCCCGGGCGCCCGGAACCCCCAAAATCCGGTGATTAACCTCAAAAAATGCCGGAAACACGCGGAATTTGCGGTCCGTGACGGTCCAAGCTGGTAAGTTTTCGAACAGTGGCTTGTACGCATGCCGCATGCAGGCTCCAGAATCATGACAGTCCAGGAGGACATAAATGGCTAAGAACCGTAGTGAACTTGTTGCAGAGGTAGCAGGCAAGGCCGGCACCAGCCAGGCAGCCGTGAACTCCGTCCTCGACGCACTGTTCGAGGTTTTCGAGACTTCTGTCGCCGCCGGCGAGAAGATCACCATCCCGGGCTGGCTCGCCGTCGAGCGTACCGACCGTGCAGCACGCACCGGCCGCAACCCCCAGACGGGTGAGACCATCCAGATTGCCGCTGGCCACAGCGTCAAGCTGACCGCAGGCTCCAAGCTCAAGGCTGCGGTCTCCAACAAGAAGTAGTCCTTGTCGCGGGCCACGCGCCGGCTCTCGAAAGGAGTGGCAACCATTTGGTTGCCACTCCTTTCTGCGTTAAGCCGATTCGCGGACGGCCTCGGCAGTAGCGGACAATGGAATGGTGTCTCCTGCCGCCAAACCCCGATCCAAAGCCTCAAAGCCTGCCTCCGGCGGTGCATCGGGCCAGTCTGCCGCTGGCAGCCGGGGACCGGCTGGCGGTTCGGCCGTAGGTATCTCCGGCCCATGGCAGCTGACAGGGCTGGCTGTACTGTTCCTCGGCCTGGTGGCAGCGCTGCTGTTTTCCGGAGCCGCAGCTGCACCGTCCGTCGCCGATCCCGGGGTGTTCGTCCGGTGGGGACTGCCCATCAGCAAGGCCATCCACAATGTTTCCGTGGCCACTGTGATTGGCGGACTGATCTTCGCCGTCGGCATCCTGCCCAGGTTTGCAGGCCCCGCTGCGCGGCAGCAAGGCCGCGCCGAAGGTGACGCCCCGGAGCACCCGGCCTTCACCCGCGCCCTGACCGTGGCGGCCGCGGCGGGCGCCGCGTGGACGCTGTCCGCCGTCGCAGTTCTGGTCCTGACGTACGCCGACGTCGCCGGCCAGCCCCTGGGCAGCGACGCCGAGTTCACCAGCGCACTGACCTATTTCATGACGGATATCGACACCGGCCGCGCCTGGCTCGCCGTCACCATCATCGCCGCGGTCACTACGACGGCGCTCTTCGGTGTCAGGTCCCTGGGCGCCCTCGCGCTGACCTTGATCCTTGCGCTCTGCGGGCTGGTTCCGACGGCGCTGATCGGCCACTCCTCGAGTTCGTCGGACCACGAAGGCGCCATCAACTCCCTTGGCCTGCACCTGGTGGGTGTCAGCGCCTGGGTGGGCGGCGTCATCGTGCTCGCGCTGCTCTCCGGCATCCTCACCGGGAAAAACACGGACATCACCGAGCCTACGCTCAGGCGGTTCTCCACCCTGGCCGGCTTTGCGTTCGCGCTGGTCTTTGCTTCCGGCGTGATCAATGCTGCCATCCGTATCACCTCATGGCAGGACCTTGTTGGCTCGCCGTACGGCCAACTGATCCTGGCCAAAGCCGCCGCCGCCCTGGTGCTGGCCGGAATCGGCTTCATGCACCGCCAGTGGGTCATTCCGCAGCTGAGCCGCCAGGGGTCCGCCCTGTCGGCACGCCGCGTGCTGTGGCAGCTGCTCCTGGCCGAGCTCCTCCTTATGGGAGCCACGTCCGGCATCGCGGTCGCGCTTGGCCGTTCAGCCCCGCCTGAGCCCACCACCTACGCCCCGGACGCCTCCCCGGCCTTCATCCTCACCGGCTACGAGCTCCCGCCGGAACTTACCCCTGAGCGCTGGTTCACCGAGTGGCGTCTCGACTGGATCTGGATCTCGGTGGCGCTCTTCGGGCTGGTTGCCTACTTCCTGGGCGTGGCCAAGGTCCGCCGGCGCGGCGACAAGTGGCAGTGGTTCCGGTCCGTGAACTGGGGCATTGGCCTGCTGGTGCTGACGTACATCACGTCCGGGCCGCCGTCGGTCTACGGTCGCGTGCTGTTCTCCGCGCACATGGTGGACCACATGGCGCTCACCATGGTGGCGCCGATCTTCCTGGTCCTGGGCGCCCCCGTCACGCTCGCCCTCCGCGCCTTGCCCGCCCGCGGCGACGGTTCCCGGGGCACGCGCGAGTGGCTGCTGGTGTTCGTCCACTCGAAGTTCTCCCAGCTGGTCACCCACCCGCTGTTCGCCGCAGCCAACTTTGCCGGCTCCATCGTGCTGTTCTACTACTCGGATCTCTTCGGGTTCGCCATGCGGGAGCACGTGGGGCACGAGCTGATGATCCTGCACTTCCTGCTGACGGGCTACATCTTCGTCCTCAGCATGATCGGGACGGATCCCCTGCCGCGCCGCGCCCCCTTCCCGATGCGACTGCTCCTGCTGCTGGCCACCATGGGCTTCCACGCATTCTTCGGCGTGGCCATCATGGGCGGCACCAACCTCCTTGCCGCGGACTACTTCGGCAACCTGGGCCGCGAGTGGGGTCCCTCTGCCCTGGCGGACCAGCAGATGGGCGGCGCGGTGGCCTGGGGAATCGGCGAGGTGCCCACGCTCCTGGTGGCGATCGGCGTCGCAATCATGTGGTCCCGGTCCGACCAGCGCGAAACAAAACGCGTGGACCGCGCGGCGGACAGGAATAACGACGCCGATCTCGCCGCTTACAACGATATGTTTGCCAAATTGGCCGAACGCGACGCCAGGCTGGCTGAACGCAACAAGCTGGAAGGACGCTGATGAGCGAAACCGTACGAACCTCTGCCCGGGTCCGCGCCTCCGAACTGGTGGGCCGCAACTGGCTCAACACCGGGGGCAAGACGCTGGGCCTCGAAGCGCTGCGCGGCAAAATCGTGCTCCTCGACTTCTGGACGTTCTGCTGCATCAACTGCCTGCACGTCCTCGATGAACTGCGCCCGCTGGAGGAGCAGTACTCCGACGTCCTGGTGACGGTCGGCGTCCACTCGCCCAAGTTCGAGCACGAGGCCGATCCCGTTGCCCTGGCCGCCGCGGTGGAGCGCTACGAAATCCACCACCCGGTGCTGGACGACCCAGAGCTGGACACCTGGAAGGCCTACACCGCCCGCGCCTGGCCGACCCTCGTGGTCATCGACCCCGAGGGATACATCGTGGCGCACCTTTCCGGCGAGGGCCACGCGGACGGCCTGGCCGTGCTCATCCCCGAACTCATCGCCGAGCACGAGGCCAAGGGGACCCTCCACCGCGGTTCGGGTCCGTACGTAGCGCCCGAGCCGACGTCGGGCACCCTCCGTTTCCCCGGTAAGGCGCTGTTCCTGCCGGCAGGCCGCGGTTCCGTCGCCCAGGAGGAAGCGCACGACGGCGGCGCTGCGGCGAGTGCCGCAGCGAACGGTTCGTGGCTGGTCACCGACACCGGCCATCACCGGCTCGTGGAGCTGGCCACCGACTTCCAGACGGTCCTCGCCACCTACGGTTCGGGCACTAAGGGCTACGCTGACGGCCCTGCCGGCGGCGAGACAGCCACTGCGGAGTTCAACGAGCCCCAGGGCCTCGTGCTGCTCCCGGAAGACGTGGCAGCAAAGGCGGGATACGACGTCGTCATTGCCGACTCTGTGAACCACCGCCTCCGCGGGCTCTCGCTGAAAGACGGCAAGGCGTCGACACTGGCCGGTAACGGCGTGCAGCGGCTCCTGGAAACCGGTCCGGCGCGCGTGGACGAGCACGCCGCTGGAGTCACCGGCAAACTGGGCGGGCACCCGCTGGAGGTCGCTCTGAGCTCGCCGTGGGACGTGGTGTGGTCCGGCAAGCTCAACGCCGTGGTGGTGGCGATGGCCGGCGTACACCAGATTTTCAGTTTCGACCCCATCAGCGGCGACGTGGCGATCCTGGCCGGCAACGGCCTCGAAGGCCTGCTGGACGGGCCCGCGGACGAGGCATGGTTCGCGCAGTCCTCCGGCCTGGCCGAGGACGCCGACGGCAACATCTGGGTGGCCGACTCCGAAACCTCCGCGCTGCGCAAGCTGGTGATCGCGGACGACCGGACCGTGACGGTGGAGTCGGCCGTGGGCAAGGGCCTGTTCGACTTCGGTTTCCGGGACGGTCCGGCGGCGGAGGCCCGGCTGCAGCACCCCCTTGGCGTCACTGTACTGCCCGATGGCTCTGTGGCCATCGCGGACACCTACAACGGTGCCGTGCGCCGCTATGACCCCGCGGCTGGTACCGTATCAACCCTGGCCCGCGGCCTGTCCGAGCCGTCGGACGTGATCGTGGACCACACCCAGTCCGCCGGTTCCGAGCCGCTCCTGGTAGTGGTGGAGGCCAACAAACACCAGCTGGTGTACGTGCCCATTCCCAAGGAAGCGCAGCAGGTGGATGAGGGCGCGTCCCAGACCCAGCGGCCCAAGAGTCCTGTTGCGCCGGGGCCCTTGGACCTGACTGTCCGCTTCAAGGCGCCCACCGGGCAGAAGCTGGATGACCGCTGGGGCGACCCCACGCAGTTGAAGATCTCCTCAACCCCGCCGGAGCTGCTGGTCTCCGGTGGCGGCACCTCGGTGGGACTGCTGCGCACGCTGGAACTGTCCGCCGACGTGCCCGAGGGCGTGCTGCACATTACGGCCCGTGCCGCCGCCTGCGACGGACCCGAAACTGAGGACGGCGAGATCCCGGACCACGCGGCATGCCACCTGTACCAGCAGGACTGGGGCATCCCCGTAGTGCTGCAGGGCGACGGCGACACCGAACTGGTGCTGGACCTGCGCGGCATGGACTGACGGGCCGGCTTAGCGTCCCTGACAGGCTGCTGCCCACGCGTCACGGACAGCAGCCTCTTGGGTACCAGGCTTGGCAAGAACCGCGGATTCACGGGACTGCGCCTAGCGGCGGCGGCCAAAAGCATGCCCGGCGTGACGCGACTCCGGCGGCCAGCAGTTTTCCACATAGGCTCTCTTCGCACTGCCATGTCCGGAAGCGCGGAGCCACCATGTCCGCATGGACGCCTTCAACGCCCTGGCACGATGTGGCGGAGCAGCGCGCCGGCCGGTACTCGCCCGAATGGGAGTTGACGACGCCGCCCTGCGACGTGCCGGCCGGGCAGGAGTCCTGCAGCCGGCGCGGGGACTGTATGCGCTTCCGGCGGCGTCTCCGGACCTGGCTGCGGAACCGTGAGCTGTTGACCTGCTTAAGTGCTGCGCCCATGTACAACCTCTGGTGCCTGCCGCCCAACGGGCTCCGCCACGTCCACCACCGGCGCCGGGAATCCGTCCGGGGCAACGCTGTCCACCACGCCGGGCTGCTCCTGCCGCCAGCCTCCCTCCGGCTGGTAGCGGCGCTTGCCGACGTGCTGGTCCACGCACTGCGGTGCTTGTCCTTCGCGGAGTCCCTGGTGATGGTTGAGTGCGCCGTGGTGCGGGGCGACATCACCGTCGACTTCCTGCGCCAACACCTGCCCGGGAAGAGGAACGGCAAGGCGAGGGCGGTGCTGGACTGGGTGGACCGGGGCTCGGATTCACTCCTTGAGACGCTGGCGCGGACCTATTTCCGGCAGGCGGGCATTTCGGTCCAGGCGCAGGTCTACCTGGAGCGCGTGGGTCATGTCGATCTGCTGCTGGACGGCTGGCTGGTGGTGGAACTGGATGGCCGGCACCACGCCGAATGGAATCAGGTGCAGAAGGACCACCGGCGGAACAACGAGTCGGTGGTGCAGGGGTACACAGCCCTGCGGTACTACTATCCGGACGTGGTGCACCATCCCGAAGCCATGGTTGCCCAGGTCCTGCAGGTGCTGGCGCGGCGGCGATGATCGAGCGGCCGTCACGCAGAGCATGCTTTTGATACCAGGAGAGGGTGAAACCCCCGGAATTACGGGGACTCGTAGTTGGGAGAGTCCCAAGAGCGTGCTCGGCGTGACGCACGGGCAGCCGGTGCTAGAAGCTCAGCAGCGGTGTGACCTTGATGGTGTCCGCGCCGATGTCCAGCCGCGTGGTGAAGCTGAAGTCCACTTCTTCGTCCAGGGGGAACCAGGCGCCGGTGAAGGAATCCTGCTGCTGCGCCTGGACACGGGCCTTGCCATCCAGCGGGGCAACCACCCAGCGGCCGTTGAAGGGCTCGATGGAGACCCCGGGGTACTTGGTGATGCTCCACTTAATGGTGCCGTCCTGGACCCGGTTGTCGCTCGCGTAGTAGAACGGGCAGTCCGGCTGCAGCTTCTGTTCTTTGCTGGCCTCCGCGGCGCAACTGTCCAGGTACTGCTTCACTTTGGCTGCGACCTCGTTTTTCAGGCGGTCCGTGGCCTCGGTTAGCAGGTTCAGCGGTGCTACCGGTGCGTCGCGGCCGGTGACGGTGGCGCGGGTGGCGGGGGCGGAAAAGTAGCGGCCGTTCAGGGACGCCTCGTACTCGCCGGGATAGAACACTGCGAAGCTGTTCTGCCCGTCCGGCATGTTCACCGGGATGCCGTTGAGCGTGGCTTCGCTGGAATTGACAACGGTGACGTCAACGGTGGGCAGCCTCGAGGGGACAAACGCCCAGGTGTCGAAGAAGATCCATTCGGTGCCCGTGCGTTCAAGGAGGAATTCGGTGCGGAGCCGGCTGCCGTCGATGGTGTATTCCAGCGGCACCATGACGCGGTTACCGGGACGTGGATCGGGGTCGCCTACGCTGATGTTGGACAGCCGCGAGACCGCCGTCTGGAGGGCTGTCCCGTCCAGCATGGCCGCGTTGCCGCCTGGAACGGTGGCCCGCAGGAGCCCCAGTGCCCTGCCGCCGTCGCCGCTTTGCAGGGCCTCCAGATATTCGCGTACAGGCTGCTGCGGGCTGGCTACGGTCTTGTTCACGACGTCTACCGCCACCACTCCCGCAGCCACGGCAAGCATGAGGCCCAGCAGCCAACCGGCCGCGATCCTCACCAACGCTTGACTCATCTGCACGCTTCCCACGTTACCGGTAAGCGTGCGCACGGCCTTGTCGGGCGACGTCACATGTGCTGCGCACCACGGGGACAGGGCGTACGACGGCGGCGCCAGCCATTGCGGGCCACGCCCACCCGGGTGGCTGGAACCGGAAGTCCTAGCGGCGGCGGCGCCGCGGGGAAGTACCGAACACTCCGCGCAGCAGTTCACGGCCGAGCTGCGTTCCGATGGAGCGGGCCACGCTCTTCAGCCCGCCGCCCAGGGCGTCGCCGAGCACAGCGCCGAGGTCGTCCGCGGAGCTGCGGTCCGGGCCGGAGGGGGAGCGGGGCGTGGAGTCCGGTACCGGCGCCGGCCGGCCGCGCGGGGCGGGCCTGCTGCTGGGCCGGCCGAGGATGTCCTCTTCGATGCGCCGGGCCTCGGCGTCGATGTCCATGTCTGCAGCGGAGTCCTCGGTCGCCGGATCCGGCGCAGCTCCCGCCCCGGCTGCCTGCTTGGACAGCTTCTCATAGGCCGACCGGTTGTCCACCGCCGTGCCGTAGCGCGCAAGCAAGCCCGAACCGGCCACGATGTCCTGGACGACGTCCGCCTCGCTGGGACCCATGACGGATTCCGGCGCCCGGAGCCGGGTATGGGCCACCGGGGTGGGCGCCCCCTTTTCGTTCATGACCGTGACCACGGCTTCGCCGATGCCCGCCGACGTCAGGGTCTCCTCGAGGTCGTAGTCGCTCAGGGGAAAGGTGGACACCGTGGCCTTGAGGGCCTTGGCGTCCTCGGGGGTAAATGCCCGCAACGCATGCTGGACCCGGTTGGCCAACTGCCCCAGGACTTCAGCGGGAACGTCCTTGGGCGTCTGGGTGACGAAGAAGATACCGACGCCCTTGGACCGGATCAGCCGGACGGTGGTGGTGATCGCGGCCAGGAAGGCCTTGGATGCGTCATTGAAGAGCAAGTGCGCTTCATCCAGGAAGAAGACGAGCTTGGGTTTATCCAGGTCGCCGGCCTCGGGCAGATCCTCGAAAAGGTCCGCCAGCAGCCACATCAGGAAGGTGGAGAAGAGCAGCGGCTTGGACTGGAGGGTTGGCAGCTCCAGGCAGGTAATGATGCCCCGCCCGTCCGGCGACGTGCGCATCAGGTCCGCGGTGTCGAACTCCGGTTCGCCGAAGAACAAATCGAGACCCTGGGCTTCGAGCGTGACCAGTTCCCGAAGGATCACTCCGGCCGTCGCCTTGGACAGCCCGCCGAGCTCCGCCAGCTGTTCCTTGCCTTCGGCGGACGTGAGGAACTGGATGACGGCCCGGAGATCCTTGAGGTCGGTCAGTTCCAGGCCGTTCTTGTCCGCGAAGTGGAAGATCAGCTGCAGGCTGGATTCCTGCGTGTCGTTCAGCTCCATGATCCGGGACAGGAGGATGGGGCCAAAGGAGGTGACCGTGGCCCGGACGGGAACGCCGGCGCCGTCCCCTCCGAGCGCCAGGAACTCCACCGGGAAGGTCCGCCCTTCCCAGTCCTGGCCGATCCCCTCGGTGCGCTCGCTGAGTTTGGGATTTCCGACGGCGGCCGTCGCCAGCCCTGAAAGGTCGCCCTTGATGTCAGCCAGGAACACGGGGACGCCGGTAGCGGAGAGCTGTTCCGCCATCATGTGCAGGGTGACCGTCTTGCCCGTTCCGGTGGCTCCGGCCACCAGCCCGTGGCGGTTCATCATGGCGAGCGGCAGGCGGACCGGCGCCTCCTTGTGAACCTGGCCGTCCACCACCGCCGCGCCGAGCTCAATGGTGGCACCTTCCAGGGCGTAACCCTTTTGGAGGGTTGCAAGCTTCTCTGCTGTGGATTTCCCGGCCATGCCCACAGCTTAGCGGCGCCGGCGGCCGGCTCTACCGCATCGTGTGGTCCGCGCGTTCGCGCCCAGGGTGAAAGCGGTGGAGAAGGCGGTCACGAACGCCTGCTGCAGTGCCCGCAGCATCGCGATCCCGCCCAGGAGCAGGACGAATTCCTTGGGGGTGGACAGCATCAGCCGGGTCAGGGTGGGGGCCAGCGCAGGCCAGTGCCGCCGGCCTGGTGATGCTCCAGGGGCTGCGTCAAACCAAGTAGTCCCCTTCCTCAACGCCCCAAAAATCGAGTACTTCCACCCAAATTCAGGTGGGGGATTACGCGTGTGCTCCCGCGGACCCCGGCCCTAGGGTGAAGCTACTCTGCGGCCAGGGTGGCCTGCAGGCGTTGAGGGAGAAGCACATGGACAATTTGCTGGGCATTGGCGCGGCCGCGGGACGGCAGGGCCGTGGCGGTTTTCGGGTTGCGGCGGCACTCGCGGCGGCGGGGCTGGTGCTCGCCGGCGGCGGTATCGCGTTCGCGGACGACATCCACAACAACCTGGATTCAAGCATCGACGTGGATGCAGAGATCATGGCTCTGAATGTGGGCGGAGTACAGGGTGCTGCCACGCTGGCCCTGTCAACCACCGACGGCGACGGCAAGAATGGGTGCAACCTGACCGGTTCAACCACACTGACGTTGAAAATTGAATCGAGCAATTCGTCCGTGGCCACGGTATCCCCGGCCACCACTACGTTCACGTCGTGCGGTTTCACGCAGCCGCTGGCTGTCACTCCCGTCGGTGCGGGATCCGCCAACGTCACGGTGAGTATCGTCAGCAACACCACGCCTTACTCCTTCAACCTTGCCCCGGCGGCCTTCCGCGTGAATGTCGTCGCGCCTGCACCCGCCAACACGGCGCCGGTCCTGTCCATCTCCGGCGTGGCCAACGGGGCTTCCTATGCAAAGGGCTCGGTTCCGGCCGCCACCTGCCAGGTGACCGACACCGAGGACGGGAACAGCTCCTTCCCCGCCACGCTGGGCGTCGTTTCAGGCCCGGACGGCGCGTTCGGTGTCGGGACGCAAGAAGCAGCCTGCAGTTACACGGACGGTGGGGGAATCACCGTGGCGAGCAAGGTCACCTATGGCATCACGGATGCCACTGCTCCCGTGATCAGCTACACCCTTAACCCCGCCACCCCCGATGGTGCCAACGGCTGGTACAAGAGCGCTGTCGCGCTGGATTGGACGGTGACCGAAGGCGATTCGCCCAGCACGCTGATCCTGGCCGGCTGCGGAGACCGGACCGTCCCGGATGACCAGGTATCAACGGAGTACACCTGCGCCGCCAGCAGCAGTGGAGGCGCCGCAGACCCCGTGGCGGTGAGCCTGAAGAAGGACGGGACTGCCCCTGACCTCGGGTTCACCTCGAACCTGGGGGTGAGCTACTACGGATCCACTCCGGCAGTCCCGGGCTGCACTGCCCGTGACGACACCTCCGGGCTGGCCGGGCCGTGTGCAGTGTCCGGGTACTCCACCGCGGTAGGCGAGCACACGCTCACAGCCACTGCCACGGACCTGGCCGGCAATACTGCCACGATTAGGCAGAACTACGAGGTCAAAGCATGGACGGTCCTGGGCTTTTACCAACCGATCGATATGAACGGCATCCTGAACACGGTCAAGGGCGGCAGCACGGTACCGGCAAAATTCGAGGTCTTCGCGGGCAGCACTGAGATCACTGACCCCGCCCTCATGAAGTTCACGATGGGCCCCGTTGTCTGCGCCGAGAACGCCTCCACGGATGCCATCGAGACGACAGCGGCGGCCGGCAGTACCGCCGTCCGCTTCGACGCGACTGCCGGCCAGTTTGTGTACAACTGGAAGACGCCTACGGGAGCCGGTAACTGCTACCAGCTCACCATGAAAGCGGCTGACGGCTCCTCAACCAGCGCCATCTTCAAGCTGAAGTAGACGCAGGCAGCCAGGAACAGCATGCGTCAGGCGGCCCGGCGAAGGCCGGGTCGCCTGACGCATGGGCCGCGCGCAGCGCTTCTGCGGCGACCCGCTCAGGAAGTGGCTGCCGAAAGCTCCGCGTAAGTATCGTCGTCGAGCGTTACGCCCGCGGCGCCCATGTTTTCCTCGAGATGCTCCATGGAGGCGGTCCCCGGGATTGGCATGATGACGGCTGAATGGCGCAGTAGCCAGGCAAGCGCCACCTGTGAAGGAGTGGCGCCGAGGCGCGTCGCGGCAGCGTCCACCGGTCCGCCAGGCTGCGCGAGCTCACCGGCGGAAATGGGCGCCCACGGGATGAACCCGATGCCGTTGGCTTCGCTGTACTGCAGGACATCCTCCGAGCTGCGGTCCGTCAGGTTGTAACGGTTCTGGACCGTGGACACGGTGAAATGCCGGCTTGCGGCTTCGATCTCGGCCACGCTGACCTGGGACAGGCCCAGCGCGCGGACCTTGCCCTCGTCCTGGAGTTCGCGCAGGACAGCGAACTGTTCGTCGGCATCGACGGAGGGGTCGATCCGGTGCAGCTGCAACAAATCCAGGGTTTCGACCCGGAGCTTGCGCAGGCTCAGTTCTGCCTGCTGGCGCAGGTACTCCGGCCGTCCCAGCGGAATCCACTTGCTCGGCCCGGTCCGGGTGAAGCCCACCTTCGTGGCGATCTTCAGCCTGTCGCCGTACGGATGGAGGGCCTCGGCGAGGATTTCCTCGCTCACGTTCGGGCCGTAGGAATCGGCTGTATCGATGAAGTCAACACCGAGTTCGACGGCGCGGCGCACCAGGGCGATGGATGCGCCGCGGTCCGCGGGCTCGCCCCAGGTGCCGGGGCCGGTGATGCGCATGGCGCCAAAGCCGAGCCGGTGCACGGTTCCGAGGTCTTTCAGGTCGATCGTTGCGGACAGTTCGAGTTCCTTGGATGTTTTTGGGCTCATGTGGGCGGCAACACACCCCGGTGCGGCGATATTCCACGTGCCGCCCTCTGGCGACGACAATCCCGGCGATTGGCTGAAATAAGCCGCGCGCCGCCGTCGTTATGCCTTCCGTGTGCGCCGCGACCCGGCACGCAACCATTGCAGACGTTTGAAAGGCCGGCACCTGACGTGACTCTTCCCCTCTCCATCCTCGACCTGGCGACCATCGGGAAGGAGCAGACGGCGGCCGAGAGCCTGGCGGGCAGCGTGGCCATGGCCCAGAGCGCCGAGGAACTGGGGTACCGGCGGGTCTGGTATGCCGAGCACCACAACATGTCGTCGATCGCTTCGTCGGCTACAAGCGTGTTGATTGCCCACGTGGCCGCTCACACCGAAAGCATCCGGCTGGGTGCCGGCGGCATCATGCTGCCGAACCACTCCCCGCTGACCATCGCTGAGCAGTTCGGCACGCTGGAAACACTGCACCCCGGCCGGATTGACCTGGGCCTCGGCCGGGCGCCCGGCAGCGACCAGAACACCATGCGTGCGCTGCGGCGTGACCCGATGGCAGCCGACAGCTTCCCGCAGGACGTCCTGGAACTGCAGGGCTACCTCACCGGACCCACCCGCATCCAGGGCGTGGAAGCCACCCCCGGCAAGGGAACGAACGTGCCGCTCTACATTCTGGGCTCCTCCCTCTTTGGCGCGCGGCTGGCCGCGCAGTTGGGCCTGCCCTACGCATTCGCCTCGCACTTTGCCCCCGCGGCTCTGCAGGACGCGGTGGCGCTGTACCGGCGCGAGTTTCATCCGTCTGCCCAGCTGGATGCCCCGCACGTGATCGCCGGCGTCAACGTCATCGCCGCCGACTCGGCGTCCGAAGCGCAGGAGATGCTCCGGGCCACCAAGCGCGCCCGGGTTTCCTTGTTCTTTGGCGGCGGCGGGCGCGAGTTCACCGACGACGAGGCCGACATGGTGCTCGATTCGCCGCAGGGCCAGCATGTTTCGCAGATGATGACCTATTCCGCCGTCGGCACCCCGGACGTGGTGCTGGAGTACCTGGACAGCTTCAGCCGGCACGCCGACGCGGACGAGCTTATCGTTGCCCACCAAAGTCCCGGCACCGCCGCGCGACTGCGGTCCGTGGAACTCCTGGCGCAGGCGGCAGGGCTGGTGCGGGCCTAGGATCCCGACGCCCCGATTTATTAGAAGGCACTTCCGGAAAGCATTGACAAGCATCTACTGAACCGGTTTAGTAGAGCTTACTGAACCGGTTTAGTGATGCCCATCACTGACGTTTTGAACAGCAAAGGACTCATGATGGCAGTGACGATCAGCGACGTTGCGCACGCAGCCGGGGTGAGCAAAGGCGCTGTTTCTTATGCACTCAACGGTCAGCCCGGAGTCAGCGACGCCACTCGCGAGCGCATCCTGCAGGTAGCCAAGGAACTGGGGTGGAAGCCCAGCCTGCGGGCAAAGGGCCTTTCCGTTGCGAAAGCGTACGCCCTGGGCCTGGTGGTGGCCCGTGACGCGAAGCTGCTCGGTACGGACCCCTTCTTCCCGGCCTTCATAGCCGGAATAGAATCCACGCTTGCCGAACATGACTACACTTTGGTGCTCAGCGTTGCCACGGCGCCTGGAGCCGAAGAGCGCGCCTACCGCAAACTCTCCGACGGCGGACGGGTGGACGGCGTGATCCTCACGGATGTGCGGCATGGTGATTCGCGCATCAAGCTGCTGCAGACACTTAAGATGCCGGCAGTGACGCTCAACAGGCCGGATGGGGAATCGCCGTTTCCTGCAGTCTGCATGGATGACACAGATGGCATAGCCGCAGCCGTAGAGCATCTGATCGCACTGGGACACAGCCGCATTGGACATGTGGGTGGCGGCCAGGAATACATCCACGGCCGGAGCCGGCGCCGGGCATGGGAATCCGCGATGGCGAGGGCCGGCCTCGACGTCGATCTCTTCGAATCGTCCGATTTCACGGCCTCCGGAGGGGCTGCGGCCACTGCGGAACTGCTCAACAGGCCTCAGCCGCCCACTGCCATCGTGTACGCGAACGACCTGATGGCAACATCCGGCCAGTCCTACGCGCAGTCCCGGGGCATCAATATTCCCGGAGACCTTTCGATCACCGGTTACGACAATGCCGAGTTCACCCAATACCTGAACCCTCCACTGACGACGATCTCCGCAGATCCAATGTTGTGGGGGCGGCAGGCCGCAAGCGTTCTGCTGAACCAGCTCAACGGGTCCCATACCGGCGATGACGTACACCTGCCTGCGCCCAAACTGCTGGTCCGCCGCTCAACCGGTCCGGCACCGCCCGCCTCAACGCCCACCAAGAATTCCCAAGAACCCTAAAAACCAAGGAGACGCAATGAAGCGCTTTACCAAGACAACACAGGTACTCTCGCTGGCAGCCATCGCCATCATGGGCGCCGGCCTCGCAGGCTGCGGGGGCGGCGGCGGGGAAAGCGGCGGCGGTGATTCCGTGACTGCTGCGAAAGGTCCCATCAAGATCTGGTACTCAAATAACGAGTTCGAGGTGAAGTGGGGCAAATCCATGGTCGAATCCTGGAACGCCGCCCACCCGGACGAGAAAATCGAGGCGCAGGAGATCCCTGCAGGCAAGAGCTCGGAAGAGGTTATCGGAGCTGCGATCACCGCCGGCAACGCCCCCTGCCTGGTGTTCAATACCGCGCCGGTGGCAGTGCCCCAGTTCCAAAAGCAGGGAGGCCTGGTGGCGCTGAACGATTTCCCTGACGGCGAGCAGTACATGAAGGACCGCACGGGCGATCTCGCCGATCAGTACAAGTCCTCCGATGGCAACACCTACCAGATGCCGTGGAAGTCGAACCCCGTGGTCCTTTTCTACAACAAGGACATCTTTGCCAAAGCAGGCCTCGACCCCGAGAACCCCAAGCTGGGCACCTATGACGAGCTGTTGGAAACTGCCCGGAAGCTTGTGTCCTCCGGCGCTGCCCCCAACGCCCTGTGGCCCTCGCCCGCCAGTGACTTCTTCCAGGCCTGGTTCGACTTCTACTCCTTCTACGCCGCCAACACTGATGGCAAACAGCTCGTAGAGGATGGCAAGGCCACTTTCGACAGCGAGGAGGGAAAGCAGGTTGCCGCCATGTTCAAGACCCTCTATGACGAGAAGCTCGCGTCCAAGGAGGTCTACCAGGGCGATTCATTCCTCGAAGGAAAGGCTGCCATGTCGTTGGCGGGACCCTGGGCCATCGCGGCCTACAAGGACAAGCTGAACTGGGGAGCCGTTCCCGTCCCGGCAGCTGACGGGGGTGCTGATACCTTCACATTCTCCGACGCAAAGAATGTTGCAATGTACTCCGCATGCGAAAACCAGGGCACCGCCTGGGAGGTGATGAAGTTTGCCACCAGCGAGGAGCAGGACGGCAAGCTGCTGACGGAGACCGGTCAGATGCCCATGCGAAAGGACCTGACCACGGTCTACGCGGACTACTTCGAGAAGAACCCCGCCTACACCCAGTTCGCTGAGCAGGCCGCCCGCACCGTGGAGGTTCCCAACGTCCCGAACTCGGTCGAAGTCTGGCAGACTTTCCGCACCGCATACGCCAAGTCAGTGATCTTCGGCAACGAAAGCGTCGACGCTGCGTTCAAGGACGCTGCGGAAAAGATCAACCAGCTGGTAGCTGAAAAGTAGCGCTGACCCCGATGTCGCTCCGGTCTAAAGACGGGACCACCGTCGCGGAATCCGGTCACGCGAGGGCGGGGCGGCTGGGGCCAAGGAAGCTTAAGGGCATCCTTGGTGCCCAGCCGCTGGGACTGTTGTTCAGTGCCCCTTACGTTATTTATGTACTGGGTGTCCTGGCGTTTCCCTTGGGCTACGCCGTCTACATTTCCTTCCACGACTTTTTCTTCACGGCGCCGCGGGTCAAGGTGGAACGGCCCTTCGTGGGTGTGGACAACTACGTCACCATCCTGTCTGACCCAGCTGTCCAGCGGTCATTCCTGAACATCGGCGTGTTCCTGCTCATCAACGTCCCGCTCACCGTGGGATTGTCCCTGCTCCTGGCAAACGCGCTGAACCGGGTGACGAAGTTCCGGACTTTCTTTCGCCTGAGCTACTACGTTCCCTACGTGACGGCGAGTGTCGCCGTCGTCGGTGTCTGGCTCTTCCTGTTCCAACAGCACGGGCTGGTCAATTACCTGTTGGGGCCATTGGCACCCTCGCCCTCCTGGCTGGTCAACTCGTGGCTTGCCATGCCAACGGTAGCGCTGTACGTGACGTGGAAACAGCTAGGTTTCTTTATCCTGTTGTACCTCGCGGCGCTGCAGAACATTCCGGATGAACTCTATGAATCAGCGGCCGTGGACGGCGGCAGCAAATGGGTGCAGTTCTGGAATATCACCGTTCCAGGCGTTCGTCCGGCGAGCGTTCTGGTCACCCTCTTGGCCACGATTACCGGCGCGAACCTGTTTACCGAGCCCTACCTGTTGACCGGTGGCGGCGGCCCGGACGGCGCCTCTGCCTCGCCTGTGTTCATCATGTACCAGAAGGGGATCCTGCAGGGAAACCCCGACGTCGCGGCCGCACTGGGCGTGGTGCTGGTGCTCGGTGTGCTTCTGATCGCCCTCATCCAGAAACGCCTCGTGGGCGGAAAGGAGAGCTGATATGTCCGCTACCAACCTGCGTCCCGACTCGGGCGTGGAGAAACGGCGTAATCTTGGCCTCGGCGGCTTCCTTCTGCTGGGACTAGGAGCGTTCGTATTCCTCTTCCCCTTCTACTACATGCTGGTCGGGTCGCTGCAGGCTTCTCCTGATACGTCGGTGGCGGGGGCCTTCCCGAACCCGGCCAACATCACCGGAAAAAACTATGCGGCCATCAACGGGTCGATCAACCTGTTCCAGGGATTGCTCAATTCCGGTATCTTCACCGGCGGAGTCATCCTCTTCACGGTGGTCTTCGGCCTGTTGGTGGGCTACGCCCTGGCGCAGATGCAGTTCCGGGGCCGCGGCTTCGTATTCGGCATGATGCTCCTGGTCCAGATGGTCCCGTTCCAGCTGCTGCTCATTCCCCTCTACGTGATGATCGTCCGCGACTACGGGCTGGCAGACAGTTTCCTGGGAATGATCCTGCCCTTCGCCATCAACTCCACTGCGGTTTTCGTCTTCCGCCAGTATTTCCTGCAACTGCCCTCGACCTTGTTCGAAGCTGCCAGGATTGATGGCGCCTCCGAGCTTCGGATCCTGTGGCAGATTGCCATCCCGCTGGTCCGTCCGGCGATCGTTACCGCGGTGCTGCTGACCTTCATCGGTCCGTGGAACGAATTCCTGTGGCCGTTCCTGGTCACGAAGGACCAGTCCCTCCAACCACTGGCTGTATCCCTGGCCAATTTCATCTCCAACATCGCCGGCCAGGCGGGCAACCCCTTCGGCGCGATCCTGGCCGGGGCCTGCGTACTTGCAGCACCCGCGATCGCACTCTTCATCTTCTTCCAGCGACAGTTTATTTCCACCAATATCGGTTCCAGCGTAAAGGGCTAATCCATGACTTCAGCACTTCCCACCGTCCCCTTCACCCTCACCCGGGCCGGCGTCATCATGGCGCCCGAGCCAGGTAACGACTTCGAAGCAGAAGGCGTCCTTAATCCGGCCAGCGGCCGCGGCCCTGACGGAGAGCTGTACTTGCTGCCCCGCCTGGTGGCCAAAGGCAACGTGTCCCGCGTGGGCCTCGCCAAAGTGACCATCAATGATGACGGTGTGCCGAGCGGCGTCGTACGTGAAGATGTGGTGCTGGCGCCGGACGAAGGGTGGGAACGCGGCATGAACAACGCCGGCACCGAAGACCCGCGCACCACCTGGGTTCCGTCCCTGGGCAAGCACCTGATGACGTACGTGGCCTACGGTCCGCTGGGTCCGCGTTTGGCATTCGCCCATTCGGAGGACCTCCGGAACTGGGAACGCCTGGGCCCCTGTTTCTTCGAGTACCAGGCAGATCTGTCCATGGACCTGAACCTCTTCCCGAACAAGGACGCGGTCTTCTTCCCGGAACCGGTGAAGGATCCAGACGGCGTCCCCTCCTACGCCATGTTGCACCGCCCCATGTGGGACCTCGGCTGGATCCGTCCCGGTGAAGGCGAGCACCTGCCCGCCGGCGTCACGGATAACCGCCCCGGCATCTGGATCTCCTACGTGCCCGTGGCCGACGTCGAGCGTGATCTCAGCAACCTGGTGCACATGGGCAAGCACCGCCTGGTGGCACTCAGTGAGTTTTCCTTCGAGGAACTTAAGATTGGCGCCGGACCGGCGCCTTTGCGGGTGGACGAAGGCTGGCTCCTGATCCACCACGGTGTGGCCGGCAAGATGGCCGCTTCAGCCTTCGACCAGCAGCAGAACGTGAATTACACCGCTGCTGCCATGATCCTGGACGCTGACGACCCGTCCAAGGTTATTGCCCGGAGTGACAAGCCGCTGCTGGCACCCGAAACCGAAGATGAAATCTCGGGCATCGTGCCGAACGTGGTGTTCCCTACAGCCATTGAGAAGATCGGGGACCAGCTCTTTGTGTTCTATGGCATGGCGGACTCCAAAATCGGTGTCGCCAAGCTGGAAAGGATCTAGCGCCATGATCCGTGAAAGCAAGTCCTTGGGCCGGGTCGCCGCAGCGGTGGCTGCCTCCATACTGGCCGTCTCAGTGCCTGCCGGTGCCTCGACGGCGGCACCCGCTGCCCCGCCGTCGACCGTCGATGCGGTCACTGCACCCTCGGCCCCCGTCCTGGCCAACGGTGGAAAACTGGCCAACACTGACCACCTGGACTTTTTGCTGGACTCCGTCCCCCTGCCTGCCGTGCCCGGCCATACGACCTACCGGCTGGAGCAGGACCCCTCGGCCGAAGCGCCATGGACGTACGCTGACAGAAACGACGACGGCACTTACACCAGGGTTGGCGGCGGGAACCTGGACCCGGCTACCGGCCACTGGACCCAAGGCGCCTACAATGCGGACGATATCTCCCGCGCCGCCGTTGTGTACCTGCGGCACTGGCAACAGACGGGGGACCCGGCCAGCAAGGAGCATGCCTTCCAGACGCTGCGTGCGCTGACCTACCTGCAGACGGTGGACGGCCCGAACGCCGGCAACGTGGTCCTCTGGCAACAGGCTGACGGGAGCCTGAACCCGAGCGCCATCCCGGTTGAATTGCCGGATCCGTCCGACTCGGCCGAATCCTACTGGTTGGCCCGCACCGTATGGGCATTCGGCGAAGGTTATGCGGCGTTCGAAGGGGCGGACCCCGGGTTCGCCGCCTTCCTGCAGGAGCGCCTGCACCTCGCGGTGGGCGCACTGAACCGCCAGTCCCTCTCCAAATATGGAACGTTCGACACTGCCGATGGCGTCCAGGTCCCGGCCTGGCTTATTGCCGGCGGCGCGGATGCCTCGGCCGAGGCGGTATTGGGCTTGGCCGCCTACGTTGAGACGGTTCCTTCCGATGAGGCAGCCACCACGGCACTGACCCAATTGAGCGAGGGCGTGGCCGCGATGTCCTCCGGCTCGGCCACCGAATGGCCGTTTGGCGCCATCATGCCCTGGAACAAATCCCAAAGCCTCTGGCACGCGTGGGGTGGTATGGCTCCGGCCGCCGTGGCCACAGCATCCTCGGTCCTGGACAGGGATGATCTGTTGACAGCGGCGGTAAAAGACACCGCGCAGTTCACGCCGCAGCTCCTGGCCGCCGGTGGACCAAACAACGCATGGAGCCCCACCCCCGGGGAGGCCCAGATCGCCTACGGGGTGGATTCACGCGTCCAAAGCCTCGTGGCCACAGCCGAAGCCGCCGGCGCTCCGGGCCTCCTGGATCTTGCCGCCATCGCGGCGGGCTGGTTCTTCGGTGCCAATCCCAACGGCGCCCCCGCCTACAACCCCGCCACCGGTACGACGATCGACGGGATCGAACCCGACGGCCGTGTGAACCCGAACTCCGGAGCCGAATCCACGATCCACGCCCTGCTCACTATGCTGGCCCTCGATGCCGACCCGGAACTTCGGGCCAAAGCGATGGGGATCAGCGTTACAAAGGAAACGAAGGGACTGAGTGTGGTGGAAGCCGAAACCGGCACCATCACCGGAGCGGGCTCCGTGGTGCGGCCGCCCTCATCCTGGACCGGTGAAGCCAACATTTCCGGAGGTGCGTACGTGGAGCTGAAGGCCGGGGATACGTTGACCATCCCGATGCCTGCGGCGGACCAGCCCAGCAACATTTTCCCCATCGTGAACCAGAGGCTCGCACCCTCCGGCGCCACAACCTGGTCTTCGGCCAAGGGGCCGCTGGGTACCACCGCGAACGGAGGTGCAGGAGCACAGGGCATCACCGACGCCCCGGGCATCCTCTTCCCCTTCGCCCTGCGGCGCGCGCTTTCCGGCGGGCTGACCTCGGTCACTGCCAGCACGGACGGGCAGGCGGCTCTGGATGCCCTGCTGGTCCAGCCCCTGATTTCCACCGTGTCGGTCGACGGTTCCGGCGGTGAGGCTACCCTCTACGTCAGCGCGGCCAAGAGCACCATCATTAAACCGGTACAGGTCCCGGCCGGGTTTGTGCTGGAACAGCAGCAGTATGACAGCGCCGGCAGGCCGGTGCAGGGAAACCGCGACACCGCCCGGGCCAGTAACGTCGCAGTCGCTCCCGGTGGCTTCACCTGGGTGACGTTAGTCCGTAGCTGATGTCCACCACGGCGGGCCCTGGGTCCGGCGGCTTAGCAGGCAATTAGTGAACAGGAAGTTTCCATGCAGAAAATCAACACCGGGGCGCTGCTCGCCAGCTACGAGGGGGCGCTCACGTTCAGCAATCCGCTGACGGATGCCATCTCCACTGAGCAGTTCTCCGCCGAGTACGCCGAACGCCCGGAGTGGGCAGTGGGCCCGTTCCGCAAGGATGATTCCCTGACTTTCCGACAGGTCCAGGACTGGGACGACCCCACCGGCATCGGATGGACAGCGGATTCCATCTTCAATCCGTCCATCATGGAACACGACGGCAAGCTGTACCTCTTCTACCGTGCATCGCCGCGCAAGGAGTCAGTCTCCAGCCGCATTGGCGTTGCCGTCCTCGATCCCCAGACCGGGTGGCAGGACAATCCGTCCAATCCGGTGATCTACCCCACCCTGGACAACGAGATCCTGGGTTGCGAAGACCCCAAGGTATACCTGTCCGATGGCCGGTACTACATGTTCTACAACGGGATCTGGACCATCGACCACAGCGATGAGCAGGCCGGTCAGATGTCCGAGGCCTATCCTTTGGGCGATGTTGGGTGCGACATCAACGTTGCCGTCTCAGATGACCTGGTCCATTGGGAAAAGCTCGGCCTGGCAGTCCCCCACGAGATTTCACGGTACTGGGCGAAAGGGGCCGTCATCCCGCGAAACTCCCGCGGCGAAGCCGTCAAGATCGGGGGGCACTACCTGATGTATTTGTCTGAAGGCTGCGGTGGGACCACGCACGTCGGACGGTCCTCCGATCTGGTGAACTGGACATTTGAGCCGCAGGACTACCTGGACCTTGAACCGCTGGGCGGCTCATTGCACGAGGTGGCCTGCGCCATCGTCAATGAAGGGGAGCGGACCGAGCTGGTTCTGGATTTTTTCTACGCCGACGCCAACGGCGATTTTGCCGCGGCGCAGGCGCTGTATTCCATCGACCAGCCCTTCACACAGAAAGCGATCAACGAGGGCGGGTCCCTTGCCTGGGGAGGGCTGCTCAAATTCGAGGGCAGCTGGATGTTTGCCCAAGGCTGGGATGCTCCCAAGGGGTCCAGGGAGATGTACTTCTATCGCGCCGATCAACGCTAGCGTCCGTAGCGGGACCCGGCCGCGTCACGTCAGCAGCAGCGCCACACCGATCATCGCCGGCACCGCTACGATAGTGGTGATCAGCACCGTGTCCTTGGCCACGGTCAGGCCCGTGTTGTACCGGCTAGCGGCGACGAAAACGTTCTGAGCCGTGGGCAGGGAGGACGTGACCACGACGGCGAAGAGCGCCTGGCCGTCCATGCCCAGGCCGAAGCGGGCAAACAGGTAGGCAAGCGCCGGCTGGATGCCCAGCTTGAACAGCGTGGCCAGGAGGGTGTCCGCCCGCCGGGCGGTGGAGGCCTGGAGGGGCCGGGTGCCGTGCAGGCTCATCCCGAAAGCGATCAGCATGGCCGGGATCGCTGCGCCGCCGATCAGGTGGATCGGCTCCATCACCAGCGCGGGAACGTCCCACCCGGTGCCTGCCACGATGAGCCCCAGCGCTGATCCGACAATCATGGGATTCCGCAGGATCATCACCACGAAGCCCAGGGGAGTGGTGCGGTGGCTGCTGGTGCTTGAATCCAGCAGCATCAGGAACAGCGGAGTGAAGAAGGCGAGCTGGAAGATCAGGAGGGGTGCGACGTAGCTTGCGTCACCCAGGACATATACCGCGATCGGAATACCCAGGTTTGCGGAGTTGGCCAGCGACGCAGCCATGGAGGACATCAGCGATTCAGGCAGCGTGCGCTTGAACCAGAACTTCACTACGGAGAAGTAGATCGCCGCGCTGGTCACCGCAGCCACCGCCGTCACCAGGAGCGGCTCGGCGAAGACGTCCTCGAGACGGGCCTCGCTGAGGGTTTCAAACAGGAGCGCAGGGCTGGCCACAAAAAACGTGAGCGCGCTGAGGACGGGCCGTGCGTTCTCTCCCAGGACGCGGTTCCGGCCCACGAACCAGCCCACCATGATGATGGACCACACCACGAAGAATCCGGCCAGGACGCCTAGCAAGGATCACCCGCGAGGGTGCGGCGGAACGGGTTACCGGGGTTCACTCTCCGGTTACAGGGCCGCGTTGTTGAGGGCGTGCGGCGGGCGCAGCATATCGGGGGTCAGGCCCTCGGCGGGGTCGCTGCCCAGCTGGACGATCTTGTTGTCCCGGTCCACATGAACCACCTTGGGCTGGTACGCGTTCGCTTCCTCGGTGGTCATCTGCGCATAGGTGATCAGAATGACGAGGTCGTTCTCGTGCATCAGGTGCGCGGCTGCGCCGTTGATGCCGATGACGCCGGAGCCGCGCTCGCCGGCGATCGTGTAGGTCTCCAGGCGTGAACCGTTGGTGATGTCCACAATCGAGACAAGCTCGCCGGGCAGGATGTCGGCAGCCTCCAGCAGGTCCAGGTCAACGGTGACCGAACCTACGTAGTGCAGGTCAGCGTGCGTGACAGTGGCCCGGTGGATTTTTGATTTGAACATTGTTCGATTCATAACTGCATCAGTTTAGCCCCGGCGGGCGGGCGGGCGCAGTGACGCACGGAACAGTGACGCAGCAGCGGCCCCTGCGCACCGAGGGGGTGCCTGACAGCCGGGAGCGTACGACGACGGCGCTCACCCGGCGGCGTGCCCCGCCACAGCTTCGGCGGCCGCGGCCAGGGTTTCCCGGGCGGCCAGGATCGCCGGCCGCTTGGCGCTGGAGCGGCGCACGGACGTGAAGATCGTCCGGTGCGGCTTGCCGGGAAGCTCCAGGAGCCGGGCCGTCGTGCCGCGGCCGGTCCAGACCAGGTCCGGCATCAGGGCCACGGCGTTTCCGGACTCGATCAGGCGGATCTGCGCCTGCAGGTCAGCCGTCTCAAACCGCACGTCCGGCTCGAACCCGGCGCTGCGGCAGGCCTGTTCCGCCCAGTGGCGTGATGCGGCACCCCGCGGTTCCATGACCCACGGGAGTTCCGCGGTGTCCTCGATCGCGCGGATCTGTGCGCCGCCGTCGGACGCGGGAACAGCGAGGCGGATGGCGTCCGTGGTGAGCTTGACGCGGTCCAGCTCCGGATAGCGCGGGGCGGCGTGGCCGGGGTACTGCTCGGCGATCACCAGGTCGAAGTCGCGCGCCCACGTTTCGTGGAGGGCGGTCTCCGGCTCGCGCTGGATCATCTCGATCCGCACCTCGGGGTACTCCAAGGTCATCCGCGTCAGCGTCTCCGGCATCAGCGCAAGTGCGGCCGACTGAAACACCGCGATCTTCACCGTGCCCGTGACGGTGGTGAGTGACGCGGCGAGGTCCGCTTCCGCCTGTTCCATGGTCTGCAGCAGCTGCGCGGTGTGCGCCACGAGCACCTCCGCCTGCGGCGTGAGCTGCACGCGCCGGCCCGTCTTCCGGAGCAGTTCGACGCCCACCTCCTTCTCCAGAAGGGCGAGCTGCTGCGAAACCGACGACGGGCTGTACTGGAGCGCCTCAGCCACCTCGGCAAGCGTCCCCCGGATGCTCAGTTCGCGGAGGAGGCGGAGCCGGCGGACATCAAGCATCAAGGAATCCTTACCAAAGCTAACGAATATAGATTAGGAGGAGTCACTTTATCTAATGCAACGGCGCTTGCATACTGTTGGAACCGAGTTACCCCTGCCACAGCCGTCCCGCGCCGCGGCAGGCACGCACGAGCAGGAGTTCCTGATGAGCAGCAGAGACATGTCCCAATCAGTCATGCGGCGCAAGCCGATCGACGACATCGAGGAAGAGAACAAGCACAGCGGTCTCTTCAAATCCCTGGGGCTCTGGCAGCTCACGGCGATCGGCGTTGGCGGCATCATCGGCGTCGGCATCTTCTCGCTGGCCGGCCTGGTCGCTGCGGGCAGTGAGGGCAACCCCGGCGTGGGACCGGCCGTGCTGTTCTCCTTCCTGATCGCAGGTCTCGCCTCGGCAGCCGCGGCGTTGTCCTACGCCGAGTTTGCAGGCATGATTCCGCGCGCCGGTTCCGCCTATACCTACGGATACGTGGCGCTTGGCGAGATCATCGGCTGGTTCATCGGCTGGGACCTGCTGCTGGAGTACATCGCCATCGTGGCCGTGGTGGCCATTGGCATTTCGGGTTACTTCGACGCCTTCCTCTCGGGCATCGGGATCCACATGCCACTCTGGATGACCTCGACGGCGGATGAGGGCAAAGGCGGCATCGTCAACATCCCTGCCATCCTGGTCTGCCTCTTGGTCACCTGGATCCTGTCCCGCGGCACCAAGGCCTTTGGTCGGTTCGAACTGGTGGCCGTTGCCATCAAGGTGGTGCTGATCCTCTTCATCATCGGGCTGGGCGTCTTCTACATCGACACCAACAACTACAACCCGTTCATGCCCAGCGGGTTCGGTCCCGTCCTGGCCGGTGCTGCGACCGTCTTCTTCGCCGTGTTCGGTTACGACGCCATGAGCACCGCGGCTGAGGAAGCCACCGACGGCAAGAAGCACATGCCCAAAGCCATCATCCTGTCGCTGATTGTGGCCATGCTGCTGTACGTTGCCGCAACGTTGGTGCTGACCGGCATGCAGAACTACAGCGAGATCGACCCCAAGGCGGGCTTCGCATCCGCATTCACTTCCGTGGGACTCCCCGTCATTGCCACGATCATCTCCGTGTTCGCGGTGCTGTCCATCCTCACCGTAATGCTCACCTTCCTGCTGGGCGTCACCCGCGTTTGGTTCGCCATGAGCCGGGATGGCCTGCTGCCCGGCTGGTTCGCGAAGACCGATCACCACGGCACTCCGCAGCGCGTCACCTGGATCGCCGGTATCGCGTCCGCCTTCCTGGCCGGCGTTCTCCCCATCAAGGAAGTGGCCGATCTGACCAACATCGGCATCCTGGCGGCGTTCGTCGTCGTCTGCCTCTCGGTGATCATCTTCCGCTACAAGCGGCCCGACGCGCCGCGCACCTTCCGCCTGCCGCTGATGCCGCTGGTACCGGCATTCGGTGTGGTGGCCTCGGCGTTCCTGATGCTGCAGCTCCACTGGGAGACCTGGGTGCGCTTCGGCGTGTGGCTGGTTATCGGCTTGGCCATCTACTTCTTCTACGGCCGCCGCAACTCGCTGATGAACCCCAACAGCCCGCGGCACGAGGAAATCGTGGAGATGCACCGCCCGCTTCCGTAAACCCGCCCCGGACGCTCTCTCACTTAACGTCGGTTACGCCCGGACGCTCTCTCACTTAACGTCAGGTCGACCCGGACGCTCTCTCACCCCAAATAAGCGGTGAGAGAGCGTTTCCGGTTTTTCGGCATCAAGTGGGAGAGCGTCCCTGCTTTTGTTGCATTAGGTGAGAGAGGGTCGCCGCGGAAGCGTTGGTTTTTCTAATCTGTATTGCTTAGAAAAGATCGCTTTATCTTATGTGAATCCCGGCTCATACTGATGGAAAGACCTCCTAGATCCACAGGAAAGAACGGGAAAACCATGACCCACGTTGCTATCGAACCTGCAGTCGCCGGCGGCACCGCGCCGCGGACTGTCGACGTCGATGTCCCCCAGGCCAAAGCGCTCGCCGCTGACGCTGTCGCACTGGTACGCCGCTGGCTGACCGAGGCCTCGAAGGTTCCCGTGGACGCCTCGGCACAGCAGCTCGCCGGCGTCCTCAAGGACCCGAACGGCCTCGAGTTCACCGTCGGCTTCGTGGACGGCGTGGTCCGCCCCGAAGACCTGAACGTCGCCGTCCGCAACCTCGCCAAACTGGCCCCCAAGGTTCCGGCCTTCCTGCCCTGGTACATGCGCAGCGCCGTCGCCCTCGGTGGCACTATGGCGCCCGTCCTCCCGCAGGTGGTCATCCCGGTAGCCCGCAAAGTCCTGCGCGAAATGGTGGGCCACCTGATCGTGGACGCCACCGACGCCAAGCTCGGCCCGGCCATCGCCAAGATCAAGAAGGACGGCATCAAGCTCAACGTCAACCTTCTGGGCGAGGCCGTCCTCGGTGAACACGAGGCCTCCCGCCGGCTCGAGGGCACGCACACCCTGCTGGCCCGCCCGGACGTGGACTACGTGTCCATCAAGGTCTCCTCCACCGTTGCCCCGCACTCCGCCTGGGCCTTCGACGAAGCCGTGGAGCACGTCGTCGACAAGCTCACCCCGCTGTTCCAGCGCGCCAATTCCTTCGCCCGGCCCGGCAGCACCACCGGCGGCAGGGCCAAGTTCATCAACCTGGACATGGAGGAGTACAAGGACCTGGACATGACCATCGCGGTCTTCACCCGGATCCTGGACAAGCCCGAGTTCAAGAACCTCGAGGCCGGCATCGTGCTCCAGGCCTACCTCCCGGACGCGCTGTCCGCGATGATCCGCCTCCAGGACTGGGCCGCTGAGCGCCGCGCCAACGGCGGTGCCGCCATCAAGGTCCGCGTGGTCAAGGGCGCCAACCTGCCCATGGAGCAGGTGGAATCCTCCCTTCACGACTGGCCGCTGGCAACCTGGGGAACCAAGCAGGACTCCGACACCAGCTACAAGAGCGTCATCAACTACTCGCTGCACCCCGAGCGGATCCAGAACATCCGCATCGGCGTGGCCGGCCACAACCTGTTCGACATCGCCTTCGCCTGGCTCTTGGCCAAGCAACGCGGCGTAGAGTCCGGCATCGAATTCGAGATGCTGCTCGGCATGGCGCAGGGCCAGGCCGAGGCCGTCAAGAAGGATGTCGGCTCGCTGCTGCTCTACACCCCCGTAGTCCACCCGTCCGAGTTCGATGTGGCCATCGCCTACCTGATCCGCCGTCTGGAAGAGGGCGCCAGCCAGGACAACTTCATGTCAGCGGTCTTCGAGCTGAGCGAAAACGAAGCCCTGTTCGAACGCGAAAAGCAACGCTTCCTGTCCTCCCTGGAAGCCCTGGACAACAGCGTGCCGCCGGCCAACCGCCAGCAGAACCGCAACCTCCCGCCGGTCCCGATGCCGCATGACAGCTTCGAGAACACGCCCGACACGGACCCCGCACTGCCGGCCAACCGGGACTGGGGCCGTGCCATCCTGGAACGCGTTCCCACTTCCACGCTGGGCAACGCCTCGGTCAAAGCCGCCTTCATCAACGACGAAGCCACGCTCAATGCCGCCATCCAGACCGCCGTCGAAAAGGGCAAGGCCTGGGGTGAACTTTCGGGCAATGAGCGCGCCGAGATCCTGCACCGCGCCGGTGACATCCTCGAGGCCCGCCGTGCCGACCTCCTTGAAGTCATGGCCAGCGAAACGGGCAAGACCATCGACCAGGGCGACCCCGAGGTCAGCGAGGCAGTGGACTTTGCCCACTACTACGCCGAATCGGCGCGCAGGTTGGACGCGGTCGACGGCGCCACGTACGTTCCGGCGAAGCTCACCGTCGTGACCCCGCCCTGGAACTTCCCGGTCGCCATTCCGGCAGGGTCCGCACTGGCGGCACTCGCGGCGGGGTCCGCCGTCGTGATTAAGCCTGCCAAGCAGGCCGCACGCAGCGGCGCCGTGATGGTGGAGGCGCTGTGGGAAGCAGGCGTCCCCAAGGACGTGCTGACCATGGTGCAGCTGGGGGAACGTGAGCTCGGCAAGCAGCTCATCAGCCACCCGGCGGTGGACCGTGTGATCCTCACCGGCGGCTACGAGACTGCCGAACTGTTCCGTTCGTTCCGCAAGGACCTGCCGCTGCTGGCCGAAACCAGCGGCAAGAACGCCATCATCGTCACCCCGAGTGCGGACCTGGACCTGGCGGCCAAGGACGTGGCCTACTCCGCGTTCGGCCACGCCGGCCAGAAGTGCTCAGCGGCCTCACTGGTGATCCTGGTGGGCTCCGTGGCCAAGTCCAGGCGTTTCCACAACCAGCTGATCGACGCCGTCACCTCGCTCAAGGTGGGCTACCCTGAGGACCCCACCAGCCAGATGGGCCCCATCATCGAGCCCGCCGGCGGCAAGCTGCTGAACGCGCTCACCACCCTGGGCGAGGGCGAAACGTGGGCCGTTGAGCCCAAGCAGCTGGACAACAGCGGCAAGCTGTGGAGCCCTGGGGTGCGCTACGGCGTCAAGCGTGGTTCCTACTTCCACCTCACCGAGTTCTTTGGGCCGGTCCTGGGCGTCATGACGGCAGAGACCCTGGAAGAGGCGATTGCCATCCAGAACCAGGTCGAGTACGGCCTTACCGCAGGCCTGCACTCCCTCAACTCTGAGGAACTCGGGATCTGGCTGGACTCCATCCAGGCGGGCAACCTCTACGTGAACCGCGGCATCACCGGTGCGATCGTGCAGCGCCAGCCGTTCGGTGGCTGGAAGAAGTCCGCTGTCGGTGCGGGCACCAAAGCCGGCGGACCCAACTATCTGGCTGGCCTGGGCGACTGGGTTTCCGCGGAGAGCACGGCCAGGGCCGAGGTTACCAACCCCGGCGTACGGCGCCTGCTCAACGCCTCAGGTCCCGCGCTGGAGACTGCCGAACTCGAGTCGGTGCAGCGTGCGCTGGCCTCCGACGCTGCGGCCTGGGCCGAAGAGTTCGGTACCGCCAAGGACGTCTCCGGCCTGAGCGCCGAACGCAATATTTTCCGCTACCGCAACCTGCCGGTCACCATCCGACTCTCCGAAGGCGAGCCGCTGGCGCACCTGGTCCGGACTGCGGCAGCCGGGATCCTGGCAGGCTCCGCGCTGACGGTGAGCACCGCCGTCGAACTTCCCGCCCAGGTGCGCGCCGTGCTCACCGGCCTGGACGTCAGCACCACGGTGGAGTCCGACGCCGAATGGCTGGCATCCGCAGCCCGGCTCGCCGTGGCGGGCAAGCTCTCGGGAGCGCGCATCCGCCTCATCGGCGGCGACGCGGCGGCGCTGGCGGAGGCCACGGATGGCCGTCCGGACCTGGCCGTGTACGCCCACCCTGTCACCGAGTCCGGGCGCGTGGAGCTGCTGCCGTTCCTGCACGAACAGGCCGTCAGCATCACCGCCCACCGGTTCGGCACCCCGAACCACCTGTCGGACGCGCTGATTTAGCCAAAAACAAGGCCGGGCAACCACTTTCCGTGGTTGCCCGGCCCGCTGTTTAAATGCTGTCAGCCCAGATACCAGCCGGGCGGCGTCCAAGTGAGCGGCACGCTGTGGGCCGAGAAGTCCTCGCAGCCGGTACAGGTGTAGGCCACCTCGCCGAGGGCGGTGACGGTGCCGTCGCTGCGGTAGGTGGGCGGGATGTAGGACTCAAGGTAGATGAACTCGTCGGTGCGGCACTTGTCGCAGGTGGGCTTGCCGATATATCCGGAGTCCACGGTTGCCCTGCCGGTGCCGAGCGTGGACTGGCGCGTGGCCGGGCGCGCGGGAGTGTGCGGCCTTGCATGGGCCGCGGCGGGGTGAATGTTCCTGGCTGTCGTCATTGGCTGCCTGTCCCGGGCGCTGAACCTGGCGTGCAGGGGCGCGCTCGTGTTGCTGAACCGGCCTGCTGCTTGACCTTGGGAAAATCAGCATAGTGGACGCAAGGTTCACTCATCAATGGTTAAGGCTGCTTCAGTGCGCGGCCCAGGATGGCCTGGATCAGTGCATCCACCACCTCTGTATTGGCCAGGGGGTTGCGGATCAGGGTGAAATCGACATCGCCCACCGGCGGCAGGTCGAAGCGCCTGGTGATGATCCTCAGGTCGTCCGGAACCAGCGACGACGGCATCACGGCCACGCCGATGCCGGCCCGGACCGCGGCCAGGACGCCGCTGATTTGCCGGGTAGTACAGGTAATGCGCCACGTCAGGCCGCGGGCCTCCAGCGCGTCGATGGCCAGCTTCCGGCTCAGGCTCGGTGCCGGGTACGAAATCAGCGGCACGGGGTGGCCCGGTTCAAGGGCGGTCTGTTCCAGGCCCACCCAGGCGAATGAGTCGTGCTGCACCGGCGTGCCCTCCTTGGCTCCCGCCACCCACTTGACGAAGACCAGGTCCAGTTGGCCGGCGTTGAGCCTCCGGTAGAGCTGGTCGCTTTGGCCGACCGTGAGCTCCAGGTTGATCTGCGGATACACCTGGCGGAAGTCACGAAGGATGCGGGGCAGGCCGGTGATGGCCAGGTCGTCAGCCGTTCCGAAGCGCAGCCGCCCCCGCATCGCGGACCCGGAGAAATAGCGCGCCGCGGCATCGTGGGCAGACAGGATGGTGCGGGCGAAGCCTGCCATCGCGTCTCCGTTGTCCGTAAGCCGGACGTCGCGGGTGTCCCGCGCGATCAGCCCCCGTTTGGCTGCAGCTTCGAGCTTCCGGACGTGCTGGCTGACGGTGGGCTGGGCGAGGCCCAGCCGTTCGGCCGCCTTGGTGAAGCTCAAGGTTTCCGCCACGGCCAGGAAGGAACGGAGTTGGGCTGGGTCAAACACGTAGGGACCTCCGGAAGCGGCCAGTAACCGGGCTATTACATACTGCAATGGGACTTATAGGGGCGATACCCCTCCATAATCACGTGCACCCACCCTAGCGTTAAGCGCATCCCGACCGCCCGCTTTGTGAGGACATCCCTGTGGCATCCCACGCGCCGTCTCCGGCCACCGCCAGCCAGCCCGTCATCGACTCTGCGCTCCACCAAACCCAGCCCGTCGCCGTCGTCCCCCAGCATCTTCCCTGGCGGCACACGTTCATTTCGCTGAAGGTTCCGAACTTCCGCATCTTTGTCGTCGGCCATTTTGTTGCCGTCATCGCCCTGTGGATGCAGCGCATCGCCCAGGACTGGCTGGTTCTGCAGCTGTCCGGTTCCGTGACCGCGGTGGGCATCACCGTTGCACTGCAGTTCCTGCCGTCCCTGCTGTTGGGACCCTGGGGCGGCGTGGTGGCAGACCGGTTCGCCAAGCTGAAGGTGCTGATTCTCTGCCAGGCGATGGCCGCCGTCCTTGCGGCAGCCCTTGCGGCACTGGCCCTCACCGGCGCTATCGAGGTGTGGCACGTCTACGTGATCGCGCTGGTCCTTGGCCTGGTCACGGTGCTGGACCAGCCCGCCCGCCAGGTCTTCGTGCACGAACTGGTGGGACCGGCGTATCTTCGCAACGCGATCAGCGTCAACTCCACCACTTTCCAGCTGGGCGGGCTGATCGGACCGGCCCTGGCCGGCATCCTCCTGACGGCAGTGGGCGCGGGCTGGGCCTTTGCCGCGAACGCTGCGGCCTGCTGTTCCACGGTGGCGGCCCTCCTGCTCCTGCGGAGGGACCAGCTGCACGTCAGCCCGCCGGTTCCCAAGAGCAAGGGCATGCTCCGCGCGGGACTCCGCTATGCGCTGGGCAAGCCCACGATCTTCTGGCCGTGGCTGATGGCCGGGTTCATTGCCGTCTTCGCCATGGGCCTGCCTGTGGTGCTCGCAGCCTTCGCCGACCACGTCTTCGACATCGGCGCCAGCGGGTACGGGCTCCTCAACGCGCTGGTCGCCCTTGGCGCTTTGGCAGGTGCCGTGGCCTCCACGCGGCGGCGGCAGCTGCGGCTGCGGTCCGTAGTGTTCTGCGCCGGCATGTACGGGACCATGCTTTGCCTGGCCGCGGCGGCGCCGTCCCTTCCATGGTTCGGGGCCGTGATGGTCTTCAGCGGATTCTGGTGCCTGATGTTCCTGACCGCAGCCAACCAGCTGGTCCAGATCAGCTCGAACATGGGCATCCGGGGACGGGTCATGAGCCTGTACATCATGGTGCTGGTGGGCGGCCAGGCCATCGGCGGCCCGATGATCGGCTGGATCGCCGAGCACGCTGACCCGCACCTGGCCCTGCTGGTCTGCGGCGGCGTGCCCGCGCTCGCGGCTGCAACTGTCGCCGTCGTGCTTGCCAGGAAAGGTTCCCTGCGCCTGAAGGTGGATGTAAAGGACCGCCGCCACCCGGTGCGGATCATCCCCCGGGCAATGCCCACCTGATGCAGCGTGCTTGTTCGCAGATCCCCGCCCTGGCGGCTCGGATCTGCGAACAAGCCGGGGATCCGTGAAGGCTTACTCCGGAAGGTGCGGATACTCCGTGGCGCGCCCCTGGAACTCGAGCACGTCTTTGTTTTGGATGACGCCGTCGTGGATTTCGATGGCCCGGGAGATGGTGTCGTTGCCTTCCCAGGCCGCCGGACCGCCGATGACCGTCTCCAGGAACGGCAGCAGCGCCAGGCTGATCTCCCACGTGGAGGAATTCCAGAGATAGGAGGGGCTGTGGTCCACGGCGTAGTAGCCGATGTGGTTCCCCACGGTGAACATGGGCTCGGTGAAAGTGGTGCAGCGGGCCCAGCTAAAGCCCATGCCCTCATCACACGAGACGTCAACGACCAGGCTTCCGGGCCTGAAGGCTTCCAGGTCTTCGGTCCGAAGGTAGGTCAGCGGATTGTTTGGGTCCTGCAGCGTGCAGTTGACCACGATGTCGCTCTCGGCCAGGAACGGTGCCAGCGGAACCCTGCCGCGCTCGGTGATGACCTGGCTCAGGTAGGGGGCTTCGGCGTCGTGGTCAAACTGGACGATATTGACCGAGTGGATCGGGGCGCCCACGGCGGCCACTTCCCGGTTGGTCAGCACCTGGACATCATGGATGCCGTGGGCGTTAAGCGCTGTCACGGCGCCGCGTGCAGTGGCACCAAAACCGATGACGACGGCACTGAGCCGCCGGCCGTAATCGCCCGTTGATCCGGTCAGGGCGAGGGCATGCAGCACCGAGCAATAGCCGGCCAGTTCGTTGTTCTTGTGGAACACGTGCAGTCCGAAGCCGCCGTCGCTGGCCCAGTGATTCATGGCCTCAAAGGCGATCAGGGTCAGCTTCTTGTCGATGGCAAGCTGGGTGATCGCACGGTCCTGGACGCAGTGCGGCCAGCCCCACAGGACTTGGCCGTCCCGCAGGTCAGCCAGGTCTGCCGGCTGCGGTTTTGGCAGAAGCACGACGTCGGCCTCCGCCAGCAGCGACTCCCGGCCCGCCATCCTTCCCACCAGAGTGGAGAGGTGGGCATCGGAGACGCCGAAGCGCTCGCCGTAGCCCTCTTCGAGGATGATACGGCGGCGGACTTCAGGTGCGATCCGATCAAAATGGAGCGGATGGATGGGCAGTCGGCGTTCGTCCGGTTTCCGGGTGGATGCGAGGACGCCGAGGGTGAGTTGGCTCGGTTGGCCGGTCACGTCTTTTTGGCGGTCTTGCCGGCGGTGGTGTCCAACGAACTGGCGGGGGCTGCGGCGGCCCGCTTGTCGGCACGCTTTTCCTTGATGGATTTGCCGGATTTTTTGGATGCTGCTTGACGGGGGGACTTGTCAGCCATGATTGCTCCTGTAGTGGAACCGAATAGGTTCCTGACTACTGACGATACATGCCGGTACCTAATGTCAGGCGCGGCGTCGGGGAATTGTGGTAACCCGGGAACGGTGGAGCGACTGAGAGTGGAGCGGCTGACGGGAATCGAACCCGCGTATCAAGCTTGGGAAGCTAGCGCTCTACCATTGAGCTACAGCCGCGACGCCCCGCGTGCGGGGCAGGACTTAGCTTAGCGCAGATCCGCCGGCCACCCGCCAACCGTTGCCGCGGGCGGCCGTGTCCTGTTGCATCCCGCGTCATCCAGTAACTCTTCAATAACGTCCGACGCCCTGGTTAGGACCAGCTGCTGCCCGCTGGCTAACCTGATCCGGGCGGCCGCTGCGAATGCGGCTGCAAGCAAACGGACGGCGACACGGGAAGATACTGATGGCATTCGCAGAGCACGAGGTCCTGATCAGGCGCGACGCCCTGTCTGTGTACCTCTTCCTCGTGGACGCCACCAACCTGCCTTCGTGGCGGGACGGCGTGCGGAGCGTCAAGCTGCTGCACGGTTCCGCCGGCACCAGGGGCGCCCTGTACCGGCAGATGGTGTCGGGCAGGTCAGGCCTCAGCATCCCGGCCGACCTCGAACTTGTCGAAGCCCGGCCCGGTGCTGAGGTGCAGTTCCGCGTGGTGTCCGGACCTGGCCGCAGGTCCGGCGGTTACTATCTGAGCACGGAGTCGGCCGGCACACGCGTGCGGTTCGCGCTCGAAGCCAGGCCCGAGGGGCCCTTCGGGTTCCTCAACCGGATGGTGCAGCGCAGCCTTGAAGCGGACGTTGCCCAGCTTGAGCGGCTCAAGGGCGTTATGGAGCTCCAGCTCGCGAGCTGACCTGGCACCGGTTTGCGGGATTCGGGAAGGTATCCGCTGGGCCGCCTTCCCCGCAGGAAGCGCTACTGCGCGAGCCGCTGGCCCGCCCAGGTCCCAGCAATGGACGACGGCGACGCGAACTTGCCGCTGCTCAGGTCCCAGTACTGGAGGACGTCAGTTCCCCGGCGCAGCGCCAGCCCCGTTGAGTTCAGGGCGGTCACATCCCGCAGCGGCCGCACGCTGGTAACGTCCTGCCAGCCGGTGGCTACGGTGGCCCGGATTTCCGCAGGCAGGACGGTGGTTCCGACACCGCGGTACAGGACCACCGCGCCGTCAGTCCGGAACGCCAGGACATCCTCGAAACCGTCGGCGTTGTAATCGACCATCGTGATGCGGGCCGCGGTCACGCCGGACGTCACCAGAACCCGGGTTGCCAGGTCCGCCACGCCCCGGTTGGGATAGAGGTAGACGTTCCCCGCGGTATCCAGGGCAAGGATCTGGGGCATCCGGTTGTTGGCACACCAACCCCCGACTGCCAGCTTGAGGCTGTCCCATCCGCCGTTGCCGAGGGTGAGCGGAGACTGGAAGCCGCCGCCGGCAAGTCCGCGGTGCAGTGTCAGGTTGCCGGTGCTGTTCCATTGGGTAAGGAGGTCGTAGGCGCCGTCGCGGTCCCAGTCAGTAGTGAAGACTTCCTTGGCACTCCCGAACCCTGAGCCGATGGCCCTGGCCGCGCCGTACGTCCCTGCGCCCGTGGAAGGACGGTTCAGTAGTTGCCCGGAAGCATTTACGGTGACGATGTCCGCTGCGCTGTTGATCGAGGCGGCCGAAAGGTCCAGCGTGGGCGGCATGTGCTTGGCGGTGGGGTCGCACAGGCTGGGCGGGGGAGCAGGGAAGGCGCCGCCGGGGTCTGTGGTGGAGCCGCCGGGAGCCGTGGTGGTTCCGGCCGGGAGGGTGCTGTAGCCGAAGAAGTTGACCACACCCCAGATCTTGTAGGTGCTGTCCGTGTACGTGATGCCCGCGCCCATAACGTTAAACCGCGGGTCCAGCAGCAGGGCGTTGTGTCCCGGGGATCCCTTCCACCAGTTCACCAGCAGGGCGGGGTCACGGATCGTGTTGATGGAGATGACTTCCCCGGCGCCCTTGTCCGGGCTTAGCGCGCGCGGGTCGAGCCAGAAATTTGCCCGGTGTTCGATGACTTCGCGGCTGGCGATACTGTCCGACCACTCCTGCGCCATGCCGGCCACGGTGGCGTGGTACTTCAACGGTGCCAGGCCCTTGGACACGCGGTACTCATTGATGAGGTTGAAGAGTTTGAGGATGTCGGCCGCGTTGCTGTCCTTGACCAGCGCCTGGGTGGACGGCAGGGGCTCTTCCGGTTCGGGTGGCGCGGCTGCCGTTCCGACCATCGAGTCGGCCAATTGACGGTCGGTGGCCGACAATGCCGGGATCCAGTTGGGGGATGGCTTTGTGTCCGCCGGCGGTGTTCCCTGTGCGGGTGGGTCCGCAGGCGCGGACGGTGCAGGAGCAGGGGCGGCCGGCGGCAGGGGGCTGGCAAGTGCCGGATCCGGGCCACGGGTGGTGTCCGCGGGAGGTGCGTTTCCGGCGGCAGGCGCGTCGGGAAATCCGTCCGAAGATCCGGTGGACGGGCCCATGGAAGCCGCGCCGCCGCCGTCGTCCGCTGCGTGGAAGTCCTCAGACCTGGAAGCGCCGGCGTCCCGGGCCTGTTCCCGGAGCGAATCCTTAGCCTCAGGTAAATCCGCGTCTTTCTGCGAGGTGACGGGAGGATAGTTGTCCGGCGGGGCGCTCGCCGGCTGGCCGGCCGCCGAGAGCGTGGAACCCGAAGAAGGCTCCGGCTGGAAGGAACCGGTCAGCGCGCCCGAAGAGGACGAAACCAGCGCGACGGTACACAAGGTACCGACCACGGCGTGTGCCAGCCATTTTTTCACGAGTTCCCCAGCTCAGTCGGGCCATCCGGGAGACCATCCGGCGCCTGAATGTTCACACGCAACATTAGCCCCACCTGTTGCCCGCAACAACGGGGCAGCAGTTCGCTGTGGATAAACGAGACTCTCTCCGTGCGGTAATTTGGGACAGTGCTGATCTCTGACCGCGACATTCGTGCCGAAATTGACTCCCGCCGGATCGTGCTTGAACCGTACGATGCCGCTATGGTGCAGCCGTCCTCCGTGGACGTGCGGATCGACAAGTTCTTCCGCCTTTTCGACAACCACAAGTACGCGCACATCGACCCCGCGCAGGAGCAGCCCGAGCTGACCCGCCTGGTGGAGGTGGAGGAGGACGAGGCGTTCATCCTGCACCCCGGCGAGTTCGTCCTGGGTTCTACGTACGAGACCGTCACGCTGCCGGACGATATCGCCGCCCGCCTGGAGGGCAAGTCGTCGCTTGGCCGGCTGGGCCTGCTGACGCACTCCACCGCCGGGTTCATCGACCCCGGGTTCTCGGGCCACGTGACCCTGGAACTGTCCAACATGGCCACACTGCCCATCAAGCTGTGGCCCGGCATGAAGATCGGCCAGCTCTGCTTCTTCCGGCTGACGTCGGCCGCGGAATTCCCCTACGGCCAGGGCGACTACGGAAACCGATACCAGGGCCAGCGCGGCCCCACCGCGAGCCGCAGCCACCTGAATTTCCACCGCACGGGCATCTGAGCTGTGATCGAGGCGTGAGCTCTTACCGCCACCGGCCTTCCTAACCGGCGGGATCCCACCCCTCGATCGCGGAAACGCCGGCGCAGTGTTCCTCCACACTGTGGATAACGGCCATGCCGCCCCGCCGCCGTGCCAACAATTGGCTCATGCGGCAGCCTTCACCTCTTCCCCCACACCTGGCGGGGCGTTCCTTCACACTCCTTGAACAGGTGCAGGCGGGGGTGCCTGCGGGCCGGGCCTGGCGGCGTGACCTTCGGGTGGCAAGCCGGGGAGTGCGTGTTCCCTGGAACGAAGCCCAGCCGCTGCGCCACACCTGCCGCCTGCTCACGTCGCTGACTCCAGGCGCGGTCTGCTGCTTCTCGACCGCCGCACGGTTATGGGGATGCCCGCTGCCCCTGGACCTGCAGAATGAATTGCTGGTCCACCTGTCGAAAACGGGCGGAGGTGGCAGGCCTGTGCGCAAGGGGGTCGCCGGACACCGGCTGACCCTTTGCGAGCAGGATATGACGCGGCTCGATGGCATTCCTGTGACCAGCGCTGCGCGGACATGGCTGGATCTGGCCTCGATCCTGGACGTTGAGGATCTGGTGGCCGCCGGGGACTACTTCATCTGCAGCCAGTCAAGGAGTTTCGGGTCCCGGCGGGAGGCGTTCTGTTCCCTGGCGGACCTCCGGGCTCAGGTTGCTGCGGCGCCGGGAGTCCGCGGCATCAGGACGGCCCGGCAGGCAGTGGACCTATGCCGCGTCGGCGCCGATTCCGTCCCTGAATCCCGGCTTCGGCTGGCCATGGCGCGCATCGGGCTGCCGGAACCGACGTTGAGGTATGTGGTGGAGGAACCTGCGGGCTGGGAGCTTGCGTGGCCTGACCTCGCCTATCCGGAGTTCAAGGTGGCCGTCAATTATGACGGGCGCCACCACCTCGAAGCCCGCCAGCGCGAGTCTGATATCCGCAGGGACGAATCATTGGCCGCCGCCGGGTGGCATTCCGTGACGGTGACGGCGGGCCATGTCAGGACGTGGGGTTACGACGGTTGCGCCCAACGCGTCCTGGATGCCCTGGTCCGGGCTGGCTGGCGTATCGATGCGTGAGATGTCGGAGCCAACGCAACGGCGGAACGACGGGATCTCACCTCTCGGCGGAGGCCATGGTCCGGAACGGGTTGGTGTACGGGGGGAGGGCCTGGCCGGGCGCCTACGCCGGCGCGGCCGCTGCCCGCGGACGGGTGGCGGCCTTGAGCAGCGGCTCGACATAGCGCGCTGCGAGGGGTCCGAGGATCGCCATCAACAGCACGTAGGCAGTGGCGAGGGCTGCAAGTTCGCCGCTAATGGCGCCGGAGGCCACGGCGAGCCCGGCAATAACTATCGAGAACTCGCCGCGGGCGATCAGGGTAGCGCCGGCGCGGAAACGGCCCTGCCGGGCAACTCCCGCGCGCTTGGCGGCCCAGATGCCCGTTAGCATCTTGGTGGCTGCCGTGATGACAGCCAGCACCAGCGCCCAGCCCAGTACCGGCGGAATGGTGGCAGGGTCCGTATTCAGCCCGAACGCCACGAAGAAGATGGCCGCGAAAAGATCCCGGAGCGGCTCGAGGATCCGGGTGGCGTTATGCGCCGTGGCTCCGGAAATCGCGATGCCGAGCATGAAGGCCCCCACCGCTGCGGACACCTGCATGGCGGATGCCAGCCCGGCCACCAGCAGCGCTGCTCCCAGGACGTTGAGCAGGAAGACCTCTGAGTTTTCGCTGTGCACGGCTTTGGACACGTGGTGTCCATGCCGCAGCGCCACCATCAGGACCACGCTGACCACCGCCAGGGCAATGCCGATGCTGGTGAGCCCGCCGAGGAAACTGACCCCGGCCAGCACCGTGGTCAGCAGGGGCAGGTACACCGCCATGGCCAGATCCTCGAACACCAGGATGGAGAGCACCACGGGTGTCTCGCGGTTACCGATGCGGCCCAAGTCGGTGATCACCTTGGCCGCGATGCCGGAGGACGAGATGTACGTGACGCCGCCCAGCACCATCGCCCCCACGCCTCCCCATCCCAGGAAGTAAGCCAGTGCGGCGCCGGGCGCAAAGTTGAGGAGCAGGTCGAGAACGCCCGCATGCCAGGATCGTCGCAGACCGGTGAACAGCTCGGCGGCCGTATATTCCAAGCCGAGCATAAGCAGGAGCAGGATGACGCCGATCTCGCCGGAGAGATGTGCGAACTCGTGCATGCCCTCGAGCTTCACGATCCCGCCGGCGCCGAACGCCAGTCCGCCGAGCAAGTACAGCGGGATGGGGGACATGCTGATCCGCCCGGCCAGCCTGGCCAGCAGGCCCAGGCAGAACACAACGGCCCCCAGTTCGATGAGGGCCAGGGCGAGCGGATCCATGGCGGTCAGCCGTGACGGAGGATGGTTGCCGCCTCGTCCAGGCCTTCCTGGGTGCCGACGGCGATCAGGAGGTCGCCGGCGCGGAGTACGACGTCGGGTCCCGGCGAGGGGAGCACCTCGCCTTCGCGCATGATCGCCACGATGGACACACCGCAGCGGGTCCGGACGGCCGCGTTGCCCATGGGCTGGTCATGGAAGGGGGAACCGGGGGAAATCGAGAACTGCCGGGTGACGATGCCCGGGACGTCCTTGTGCTCCTCGGTCAGCTTCATGGCCAGGTGGCGGCCGCCCAGCAGGTTTCCCAAGGTGGCTGCCTCGTCACCGGTGAGCGGAATGGAAGCCTGGCAGGTGTCGGGGTCGTCCCAGGCGGAAACGATGAGTTCCGTCTGGCCCTCCCGCAGCTCCACCACGCCGATCCGGCGGCCGGATGCTGTCATGAAATCCCTCCGGCGCCCTAGGCCCGGAAGGTCGGTCTCATCCACGTTCATGGTTCCAGCCTAGTCTCCCGGACCCCTCATGCCGCCGGAACCACGGCGATGGGTGCCTTGTCAGGGGACTTGACCGGGAGCAGGACCAACAGCCCGGCCAGGAGGACCAGCATGATCCCCATAATGCCCCAGCGCTGCGCTTCCCCTGGCGCGACCAGCGGCGTGGCGACGGCGATGCTCAGCGTAAAGAGCGCCGGCGCCAGGAAGCTGACGGCCCGGCCGGTGGTGGCGTAGAGCCCGAACAGCTCGCCGGACTCGCCATGCGGAGCCAGCCGGGCCAGGTACGCGCGGGAGGACGACTGCGCGGGGCCCACGAAGAGGCACAGGAACAGGCCGAAAACCCAGAAGGTGGTGCTGCCTGCCCATGCCTGCCCGAAGAACACATAGTCGCCGTTGCCCAGGACGAGGATCACGGTCCCGGCAACCAGCAGCCCCACCAGGGAACCGGTAATGACGGCCTTGGGCCCCACCCTGTCGTCCAGGAAGCCGCCGATGAACGCCCCCACCGCGGCCACCACATTCCCGAAGATGGCGAAGAAGATGACCTGGGACAGCTCGAACCCGAAGGTGCCTGCCGCGATGACTCCGCCGAAGGTGAAGACGGCGGCCAGCCCGTCCCGGAACACGGCGCTCGCCAGGAGGAAGTAGATGGTGTGCGGGCTGGTGGCGTAGATGGCCTTAATCCGGCGGACCAGCAGCGCGTAGCTGGCCACAATCCCAAGTCGCCTGGCGTATGCCGGGCGCGGCAGCTCCGGCACGGCGAAGAGGACGGGCAGGGCGAAAACGAAGAACCAGAGCGCCGAGAAAACGGCTACCAGCCGGATGTTCAGGCTGTCGGCCGTAGATGCGCCGAACCACTCAAAGCGGGGCTGGACGAAGAGCTGCAGCACCACCAGCAGCGCCACGATCCCGCCCAGGTATCCCGCGCCCCAGCCCAGGCCGCTGACTTTCCCAATATTCCGCGGCGTGGAAATCTGCGTGAGCATCGCGTTGTAGTTAACACCGGCAAATTCGAAAAACACATTTCCCAGCGCAATGAGCGTCACGCCCAGGAGCAGGAATTCGGGGCGCGGAAAAACGAAGAAGCACAATGCCGTGAGGATGGCGACGGCGGCCGTGTTGACTCCCAGCCACAACTTCCGGCGGCCGCCGGCGTCCGAACGCTGCCCGGTGACCGGCGCCAGGAGCGCAATGGCCAGGCCAGCCACGGCCAGTGCCGCACCCAGGGCCGCCGAGGCCTGGTCTTCGCCGCCGAACGGCTTCGAGGTGAGGTACACCGTGAACACGAAGGTGGTCATTACCGCGTTGAAGGCGGCAGAGCCCCAGTCCCAGGCGGCCCAGGCGAGCACTTGCCCCTTGCCGGGCAGGCGGGTGCCGGGCTCCCGGGTCCCGGAGCCGACTTCCGACGCGGGTCCGACAGCGCCGGAAGCGCCTGCGCTTTCCATGGGTGTGGCGCTGTTCATAGGTGCATCGTAGCCGTCGAAGGGGGCCCGGCTTGATAAACTGGCACCTCTTTTGAACCTTACTTTTTGCCCGCCTGCTCCAACTTTTGATAATCGAATTCCTGACGTTGCGGAGATTCCAGTGATCACAGTCCTTGCCGTGCACTTTTCGGTGGCTGTGCTGGCTCCGTTCCTGTTCAGGAAATGGGGCCGGAACTCGTTTTACGCGCTCGCTGCCGTGCCCGCGGGCTCCTTCGGCTGGCTGGTCCTGCAGCACGGTTCGGTGTACCGGGACCTGGTTCCAGCGAGCTATCCGTCCTCGGAGGTGGCGGAGTCCTACCCCTGGATTCCCGGCCTCAGCCTGGACCTGGCCTTCCGGATGGACGCTCTGGCCTGGGTCATGTCGCTCCTGGTCCTGGGCGTCGGTGCGCTGGTGCTGGTCTATTGCGCCCGCTACTTCAAGCGGAAGGACCAGGACCTGGGCGCGTTCGGCGCGCAGCTGCTGGCGTTCGCCGGTGCCATGTTCGGGCTGGTGGTGGCGGACGACCTCCTGCTCCTGTTCATCTTTTGGGAACTGACCACCATCCTGTCCTACCTGCTGATCGGGTTCGCCCGCACCAGGCTGGCCGCACGCCGGTCCGCCCTGCAGGCGCTCATGGTGACCACCGCCGGCGGCCTGGCCATGCTCGTGGGACTGGTCATGCTGGGCCACGCGGCGGGAACGTATCGGCTCTCGGCGATCCTCACGCAGGCGGAGCCGCTGCTGGCGGGACCGCAAGGCGCCATGGCGGGGGCCGCCGTCGTGCTCATCCTGGTGGGTGCCATCACCAAGTCCGCGCTGGTCCCGTTCCATTTCTGGCTGCCCGGCGCCATGGCGGCCCCCACCCCGGTAAGCGCCTACCTGCACGCCGCCGCGATGGTGAAGGCCGGGATCTACCTGGTGGCGCGGCTGGCACCGGGGTTCGCCGAGGCGCCGTACTGGCAGCCTGTGGTGCTCGGGTTGGGCCTGGCAACCATGCTGGTAGGCGGCTACCGCGCGCTGCGGCAGAGCGACATCAAGCTCATCCTGGCGCACGGCACGGTCAGCCAGTTGGGCTTCCTCACCGTGGTGGTGGGGCTGGGCACGCCGGAAGCCGCGCTCGCCGGCCTGGCGATGCTGCTGGCGCACGGGCTGTTCAAGGCCGCGCTGTTCCTGGTGGTGGGCATCATCGACCACCAGTCCGGAACGCGCGACGTCAACAAGCTCTCCGGTGTGTTCAGTTCCTCCCGCGCGCTGGGGATCGTAGCGGGTATCAGCGCCGCGTCGATGGCCGGGGTGCCGCTGCTGGCGGGGTTCGTGGCCAAGGAATCGGTCCTGGAGGCGTTTGTGCACCACGCCGAGGACCCGGCCGCCGGTCCGTGGGGGATGGTGGTGCTGGCCGGAATGGTCCTGGGCTCGCTGCTCACGTTCGCCTATAGCGCGCGGTTCATGTGGGGCGCGTTCGGCACCAAACCGGGTGTGGCGCGCACCCCGTTCAAAGCCATCAAGCCCTCGTTCCTGGCCGCGCCCGCCCTGCTCAGCCTCCTCACCATCGCCTACGGGGTGTGGCCGGCGCCCGTGGATGGGTGGATCCAGCCGTACGCGGCCCAGTTCGCCTCCGCCGCGCCCGACGCAGGCACCCCCGCGGAGCAGGCAGGCCACCTGGCGCTGTGGCATGGTTTGTCCCCGGCGCTGGGGCTGACGGCGCTCACTTTCGCGTTGGGCCTGGCCCTCTATGCTGCCCGGGCGGCGGTGGAGCGGCTCCAGGCACGGGTGCCGGCGTGGGTGGACTCGGACCGGGCATACCAGCTGACCATCGGTGCGCTGGATGACGTGGCGGTATGGGTGACCGGCCGGACGCAGCGCGGTTCGCTGTACTTCTACCTGGCCGTCATCCTCACTGCCGCGTTCGCACTCCCGCTGGCGGTCCTGCTGGTGGCCCGAAAGCCGCTGCCGGACGGGATCTACCTCGTGGATCCGCATTCGCCGCTGCAGCTGGTGGTGGGCGCCGGAATCGTTGCCGCTGCGCTCGCGGCGGTGCGGGCCAACAAGCGTTTCCTTGCGGTGCTCATGGTCTCCGTGGCGGGATACGGAATCGCGCTGATGTTTGCCCTGCAGGGGGCGCCGGACCTGGCGCTCACGCAGATGCTCGTGGAGACCATCATCCTGGTGGCGTTCGTGCTGGCCATGCGGAGCCTGCCGGCCGAGCTGCGGGACCGCACCGGCGGCAGGTACCGGGTGGTCCGCGTGATCATCGGCCTCGCGTTCGGCACCACCATGGTGTTGGCGGCCATCCAGGCCATGGGCGCCCGGATCGCGGTACCGGTCTCCCTCGGGTTCCCGCAGCTGGCCTACGAAGGGGGCGGCGGAAAGAACGTTGTCAACGTGACCCTGGTGGATATCCGGGCATGGGACACTTTCGGCGAGCTCGCGGTCCTGGCGCTCGCGGCAACCGGGGTGGCCAGCCTCATTTTCATCCGCGGCCGGGGCGACAGCCTCAAGTCCTCCAGCACCGTGGCCGAAGGCACCGTGGGCCGGCATACCGGTGTGGACCCCGGTTCCCGGGATGGCGCAGCGCTGGCGCTTAGCCGGAAGTTCGCGGCCGCAGCGCGGGATCCCTGGATCGTGGCGGGCCGGACGCTGGCCCCGGAACGGCGTTCCATCATCTTTGAAGTGGTGACGCGGCTGATCTTCCACTCGCTCATCATTTTCTCGCTGTACTTGCTCCTGGCCGGCCACAACCTTCCCGGCGGAGGGTTCGCCGGGGGCCTCACGGCCGGCTTGGCCCTGGCGATCCGCTACCTCGCAGGCGGCAGGTTCGAACTGCGCGAGGCCACGCCTGTGAGCGCAGGTGCGCTCCTGGGCATCGGGCTGGCCGTGGCCGCCGCCTCCGGCGCGGTGCCGCTGCTGCTGGGCGGCCAGGTGTTTCAGACGGCCATTATCGAACTTTGGCTTCCTGTGTTCGGGGACATCAAGTTCGTCACCTCCACCATCTTCGATACGGGCGTGTACATCGTGGTGGTGGGGTTGGCGCTGGACGTGCTGCGCAGCCTCGGCGCCGAGATCGATGAACACTTCGAGGAACGGTCCGCCGTGCCTGCCAGCGGCCAGGAACCGGACGGGGTTCCGGCCGAAACCACCGTGAAGGGCAAAGCATGAGCGTCAACCTGACCCTGCTGCTGGTCATGGGCGCTCTGTTCGCCTGCGGCATCTACCTGATCCTGGAGCGCAGCCTGACCCGCGTGCTCCTGGGGCTGATGCTGCTGGCCAACGCCACCAACCTGCTGATCCTTGCCACCGGCGGTTATGCCGGGCTGGCGCCGCTGTACGCGAAGGACACTGATCCGGACGCCTACAACGACCCCCTTCCGCAGGCGCTGATCCTCACCTCGATCGTGATCTCGTTTGCCGTGACCGCGTTCATGCTCGGCATTATCTACCGCACGTGGGTCCTGGCGCGGCAGGACGAGATCCAGGACGACGCGGAGGACCTCCGCGTCGCGGAGACCCCCAGCTTCGATGCGGAGGACGACGCCGAGATCCCGGCGGAGACGTCCGAGTTCCCTGTGCTGGTGACAGGCGGGCGGGAAATACCGGTGGACAGCGCGGTATCCGAGGAAACTCCCGGTTCGCTGAACGTCACCCCGGCCGAGGGGTCCCGCTCGGCCGAAGGTTCCCGTGCGCCCGGAGCAGCCCGGCCCGCTGAAGGAGGCGAAAAGTGAACGTCGCCGCCCTGGCCCCCCTCGCCGTCGTCCTTCCCGTCCTGGGAGCGGCACTGACGTTCCTGCTGATCCGGCACACCCGGGCGCAGCGGAGCGTGAGCATCGCGCTGCTGTCCCTGACGCTGCTGCTCGAATGCCTGCTCCTGGCTTCCGTATGGGACGGCGGGACGGCCGCGGTGACCATCGGAGGGTGGCTGCCGCCGTGGGGGATCGTGATGGTGGTGGACCAGTTCTCGTCGCTGATGCTGGTGGTGTCCTCCGCGGTCAGCCTCGCGGTGCTGGTCTACGCCACCGGGCAGGGCATGGCCGACGGCGACAGCGACGCGCCCGTGTCCATCTTCCACCCCACCTACCTGATCCTGGTGGCCGGCGTCTCCAACGCCTTCCTCTCCGGCGACCTGTTCAACCTCTACGTAGGGTTCGAGATCCTGCTGACCGCGAGCTACGTGCTGATGACGCTCGGCGGGACCGGGCCGAGGATCCGCGCCGGCGTCACGTACGTGGTGGTTTCGGTGGTGTCATCGGTGCTGTTCCTGATCGCGATCGCCATGGTCTATGGGGCCACGGGCACGGTGAACATGGCCGACCTGGCGCTGAAGCTGGGCGAGCTGGACCAGGGCACCCGGACGCTGCTGCACGTGATGCTGCTGGTGGCATTCGGCATCAAGGCGGCCGTGTTCCCGCTGTCCTTCTGGCTCCCGGACTCCTATCCCACCGCTCCCGCGCCCGTCACTGCCGTGTTCGCCGGGCTGCTGACCAAGGTTGGCGTGTACGCGATGGTGCGCACCGAGACCCTGTTGTTCCCCGGCGACTCGCTGAATACGCCGCTCATGGTGGCGGCGCTGCTGACGATGGTGGTGGGCATCCTGGGTGCCCTGGCGCAGAGCGACATCAAGCGTCTGCTGTCCTTCACGCTGGTCAGCCACATCGGGTACATGGTGTTCGGCCTGGCGATGTCCTCCGCCGCGGGGCTGGGTGCGGCCGTGTTCTACGTGGCCCACCACATCACCATCCAGACCAGCCTCTTCCTGGTGACCGGGCTGATTGAGCGACGCGGCGGCAGTTCCTCCGTGGACCGACTGGGCGGTCTGGCCAAGCTATCACCACTGCTGGCACTGCTGTTCTTCATCCCGGCCATGAACCTGGCGGGCATCCCGCCGTTCTCCGGTTTCCTGGGCAAAGCCGGTCTGATCCAGGCCGGGATCGCCCTGGGCACGCCGCTGGCGTACGTGCTGGTGGCGGGCGGCGTGCTGACCAGCCTGCTCACCCTCCTCGCAGTGGCGCGCGTGTGGAACAGGGCCTTCTGGCGCAAACCGTCCGACGCCGAACATCCGGATCCCGTGCTGCTGGCGGTTTCCGGCGGGGCCGGGGGAGCGGTGGCCGGCTCCGGCGCTGCCGGCAGCACCGGTGATACCGGCCAGCCGCACACGGTCGTGCTGCCGCGGACCATGGTGGGTTCCACCCTGGGGCTGGTGGCGCTCGGCGTCGCACTGACAATCTTTGCGGGGCCGCTCTTTACGCTGGCGGGGCAGGCCGCCCAGGACATGCTGGACCGGACCGACTATGTGCAGGCCGTGCTGGGCGCGGACACCTCCGTCCCGCGGATCACCACTGCCGGAGGAGGGAAATGAGCCGCCGCCGGATTTCGCTGCGCCAGGAGCTTCCACTGCTGGTGTGGCTCGTGATTGTCTGGGGCGCGCTGTGGCAGGACTTCAGTCCGGGGAACCTGCTGTTCGGTGCGCTGCTCGCGGTGGCCGTGGCCCGGCTGTTCTACCTGCCGCCCGTCGAACTGAGCGGCCGGTTCAACATTTTGTACGCCGTACCCTTCGCCTTTGCCTTCCTGGGAAAGGTGGCCGCCGCAAGTGCCCAGGTGCTCTTCCTGGCGGTGGTCCGTGGGCGCAGGGTGAGGAACGCCGTCGTCGCTGTGACGCTCCGGAGCCACCAGGACCTTCTGGTGACGGCCACCGGGCACGTGATTTCGCTGATTCCGGGTTCATTGGTGGTGGAGGTGGACCGTTCCACGTCCACCCTGTATCTGCACGGGCTGAACATCAGCGCTGAGCAGGACGTGGCCAGGCTGCGTAACGAAGTACTTTCCATTGAAGCGGGGCTGATCAGGATCATGGGCACACCGGCCGAACTTGAGATTGTCCGACGGGAGGCCGCCGCATGATGCAGTCCGTGCTGGCCGTGACGGCCGTGATCCTGTCGCTCGCCGCGGGCGGGGCCATTATCCGGATTGCCCGCGGACCTTCGCTGCTGGACCGCGTACTGGCCACCGACGTCCTGCTGGCGATCCTGGGCGCAGCGCTGTGTATCGACATGGCCGTGAACCGCCACCTGAACAACCTGATGCTGGTGGTGGCCATCTCGATTATCGGCTTCGTCGGCTCCGTGACCGTGGCGCGCTTCGTTGCGGACAGAAGGGAGCAGCCGCATGAATCCTGAACTGCTGATGGGCTACCGGGCGGTGGGCGAGACTGTCGCGGGCGTTGATGCCTGGGTGGACGCCGTTTCTGCGGTGTTCATGGTGGTCGGCGCTGCCCTGTCGCTGGGCGCCGCCATAGGCCTGCTGCGGTTTCCGGACCTGCTGAGCCGGATGCACGCCGCCACGAAGCCGCAGGTGCTGGGACTGTTCCTGCTGCTGGCGGCGATCGGGCTGCAGCTGCGCACCTGGTGGGTGTGGCCCGTGCTGCTGGTGGCCTGGATCTTCCAGTTACTGACGGTGCCGGTCTCCGCGCACATGGTGGGCCGGGCCGGTTACCGGACCAAGCACCTGCACCGGGAACTGCTGACCTCGGACGAGCTCGAAGCCGTGGTGCAGAAAGCCGCCGGCAACCCGCCTCCCGAGGAATGAGTGAGGCGGGTTGCCGGCGGCAGATTGAAGCGCGGGGCTAAACGATGTCCTGGCTCTTGGCGAAGCGGGTGATGGCGCGCTGGGTGCCGCGGTTCGCCAGGACCTGGATGACGGTGCTCACCGATGCGGAGATCAGGGCGAACGTCAGGGCCGAGTGCAGGCTGGTGGGCACATCCTCGTCCTTGCCGGTGGGAGGCTTCCGGCCTGTGGTCTTCTCCCAGACGGTGTTGACCACCTTGGTGCCGACGAAGCCTGCCACCAGCGAGATGCCGGTGCCGAGCAGCTTAATGAAAAGGTTCATTCCTTGTACTCCTTGCGGGCAGAAAACGGACTGACCCCAGCCTAACGGCCCGGCGCCGTAATTTTCCCCGCCGCCATTGGCCGCTGCGGTGTAAACTGAACCAGCCCTCAGGGGCCGCATCATTCGGAAACACATCATTCAAACGACAGGGGAGCGCCGCCGTCGGGCATCACTGGCTCAGCCAGGAACCCGTCCGGGCGCTGAGAGTGCGGGAAGCCGCAGACCCTCGAACCTGATCCGGTTAGTACCGGCGTAAGGGAGTCGAGTTCTCGAAGTGCCCGGCAACACCGTCCAACGCGGTTGCCGGGAGCACTTTCCCCTCCTGTTACCCAGGAGGATCACCATGGCAACTGCAGCAATCAAGAAGACCCCCGGCAAGTCCTGGCGCGTCGTGGACATCGTGGTGGCGGCGCTGATCGCCATCGCCGGCGGCGTCATTTTCTGGGCCTGGTCCCAGGGCGCGCTGGCAGTGTCCGGCCCGATGAACGCCATCTACCCGCCCCTGACCGGCCTGATCGCCGGCGGCTGGATGATTCCGGCCGTCCTGGGCATGCTCATCATCCGCAAGCCCGGCGCGGCGCTGTTCTGCGAGACGGTCGCAGCCACGGGCGAGCTGCTGATGGGGTCGCAGTACGGCACGTCGGTGCTGTTCTCCGGGTTCGTCCAGGGCCTCGGCGCAGAGATCATCTTCGCGATCTTCGTCTACAGGAAGTTCAACCTGCCGGTGGCACTGATCGCGGGCGCCGCTGCCGGCCTGTTCTGCGGGCTGAACGATTCGTTCTCCCCGTGGGGCTGGAACATCGCCTACTCCGCCGGCGACAAGTTCGCGTACATCCTGTTCACCAGCATCTCCGGTGCGATCATCGCCGGTGCGCTGTCCTGGATCGCCACGCGCGGCCTCGCCCGGACCGGCGTCCTGAGCCCCTTCGCCTCCCGCAAGGCGGCCACGGAGCCCGTCTTCTCCTGATGTCGGAACCTTCCGGCAGCGCCTCCGCCGTCCGCCCCGCCGCGGTGGCCGCCCGCGGCTGGGGCTGGCGGCACGCCGGGCGCACCAAGCCGGCCGTCCAGGGCCTCGACCTGGACATCGCGCCGGGGGAACGTGTGCTCCTGCTCGGCCCGTCGGGTGCCGGCAAGTCCACGCTGCTCCACGCCCTCGCCGGGGTGCTGGGGGACATGGACGACGACGGCGAGGCCGGCGACGCTGACGAGTCCGGTTCGCTTCTGGTCGATGGAGCTTCCCCCCGAGGCCGGCGCGGCCGCGCCGGACTGATGCAGCAGGACCCGGAGACGCAGGTGGTTCTTTCGCGCCTTGGTGACGATGTCGCCTTCGGCGCCGAGAACCTGGCCGTTCCCCGTAACGCCATCTGGGCGCGCGTGCACGAGGCGCTGGCCGACGTCGGGCTTTCCCACCTGCCGCTGCACCACCCCACGTCTGCGCTGTCCGGAGGGCAAAAACAGCGGCTCGCGCTGGCGGGCATCCTGGCGATGCGCCCAGGGCTGGTCCTGCTGGACGAGCCCACCGCCAACCTGGACCCGGCTGGCGTGCTGGAGGTCCGGGACGCCGTGGGCCGCTGCCTGGACAAGACCGGCGCCACGCTGGTGGTGGTGGAGCACCGTGTCTCCGTCTGGAAGGACCTGGTGGACCGGATCGTGGTCCTGCAGCCGGGGTCCGCTGCGGACCCCGCTGTGCTGCTGGACGGGCCGCCGGACCGGGTGCTCACCGAGGCCAGGGCGATGCTCATGGCCGCCGGCGTATGGGTGCCCGGCCACGTGCCGGCCACGCGCGCACGTGCGGCCATGCCCTCACCGGGCTCCGGCGACCTCCTGCTCGCGGCCGAAAAGCTGGGCGTCTCCAGGGAACGCGCGCGCCGCAAGGGATTCGGCAAGATCCCGCCGGTCCCGGTCCAGCGCGATGTCACGGCGCAGGTGCGGGCTGGCCAGGCCCTGGCCATCACGGGGCCCAACGGGGCGGGGAAGTCCACGTTCGCGCTGACCCTCGCCGGGCTCCTGGAACCGGTGGAAGGGAAGGTTTCTGCCACCGTTGGCCTGAGCCGCGGCGCGGGAATCGACCCGTACCAGTGGAAGGCGGAGCAGCTGATCGAACGGATCGGCACCGTGTTCCAGGAGCCCGAGCATCAGTTTGTCACCGGGACAGTGCGGGACGAACTGCTGTTCGGTCCGCGGCACCTCGGGCACGGCGAAGAACGGGTTGACGAACTGCTCGAGCGGCTGCGGCTGACGGCCCTGGTGGACGCGAACCCCTACACACTCTCCGGAGGCGAGAAGCGGCGGCTCTCTGTGGCAACGGTCCTGGCCGCGAGCCCGCAGGTGCTGGTCCTCGACGAACCGACGTTCGGGCAGGACGCCAACACCTGGGCAGAACTTGCGTCCTTCCTGTCCGAGCTCCTGGACCAGGGCACTTCCGTCGTGGCAGTAACCCACGACGCCGAATTCACCGCCGCCCTCGCCGGTGCCGAGCTGCACATGGCAGCGCCGGAACGGGTGGCATCGTGACGGGGGCAGCGCGGCAGGAACTGAACCTGCGCGGCAACCAGGCGCTGCTCACCCGTGCCAACCCCCTGAGCAAGTTCGCGGCGGTCTTCCTCATGACACTGGTGCTGGCGCTGTCCATCGACTGGGTTTCAGCCTCCGTGGCGCTGGTGTTCGAACTCCTCCTGTTTCCGCTGGCAGGGCTGACCTTCGTGCTGCTGTGGCAGCGCGGGTGGCCGCTGATCCTCGCCGCGGCGGTGGGGGGCTGGAGCACCTCCATCCTGGCGCCGGACAGCGGAAGGACGCTGATCGACGTCGGGCTGTGGACCATGAGTGAAGGGTCCTTGGAACTGGGCGCCGGGTTCATGCTCCGGGGGCTGGCGATCGCGCTGCCCGCGGTGCTCCTCATGAGCTGCACCGACCCGACGGACCTCGCGGACGCACTGGCACAGAAGGCGCGCCTGCCGCACCGGTTCGTGCTGGGCACCCTTGCCGCCATGCGGCTGGTGGGCCTGCTGGCGGAGGAATGGCAGACCATCGGCATGGCGAGGCGGGCACGCGGCGTCGGCTCGCGGGGAAATATGCTGCAGAGGGCCAAAGCCACCCTCGGGCAGAGCTTCGGGCTGCTGGTCCAGGCGATCCGGCGGGCATCCCGGCTGGCCGTGACCATGGAGGCGCGCGGGTTCGGCGGCGGGCCGCGGACTTGGGCACGGGAGTCCACGTACAGCCGGCTGGATCTCTGGGTGTTTGTGGGTGGCGCGCTGATTGCGGGGCTGTCGGCGGCCGCCGCCATCTCCGCCGGGACCTGGAACATGGTGTGGCTGGAGAACTGAGACTCTGCCCTTGGCTGCTTTGCGAATATCGCACGTGTCGGGTAACTGGCCGCGGGGATCGGCGTGCAGGTGGATCTGGAACCGCCGTCGTAACTCATCGATGATATATTTGGTGGTATGACGCAGGAAACCACCGAACACGTAGCTGCCATGCTCAGGAACGCCCGCGGCGAAAAGGGCTGGACGCAAGGACAGCTGGCGGCCGAGCTCGGAACCAGCCAGAGCGCCGTGGCCCGGATGGAGCAGGGCAAGCAGAACCTGAGCCTGAAGATGATCCAGCGGCTCGAAACCATCTTTGAACGCAGCATCGTGAACGTGGGCAAGCCGCGGATGACCCACCTCCGCGTGGAGGGTGGCCGCACGCTCTCCGGCGCCGTGGACGTGAACAGCAGCAAGAACGCCGGCGTGGCACTGTTGTGTGCGAGCCTCATGAACCGCGGGACCACCGTCCTCCGCCGCCTGGCGCGCATCGAGGAAGTGAACCGGATTGTCGAGGTGCTGGTGAGCATCGGCGTCGAATGTACCTGGCTCAACGACACCGACCTGCGCCTGCGCCGCCCGGCCGCGCTGGACCTGGCCGGCATGGATATCGATGCCGCCCGCCGCACCCGCAGCGTCATCATGCTGCTGGGGCCGCTGCTGGACGAGACAGCCGAATACCGCCTGCCGTACGCCGGTGGCTGCGACCTGGGTACCCGCACCGTCGAGCCGCACATGCAGGCGCTGCGCCAGTTCGGCCTGTCCGTGGAGGCCTCTGCCGGTTTTTACACTGTCCAGGCACCGCCGGCGGATGCCCGCGAACGGTCCTTCGTGCTGACCGAGCGCGGCGACACCGTGACCGAAAATGCCATCATGGCCGCCGCGCACCGCGAGGGCACTACCGTTATCCGCAACGCAAGTCCTAATTACATGGTCCAGGACCTGTGCTTCTACCTGCAGATGCTGGGTGTGGCCATTGAGGGCGTGGGAACCACCACACTTCGGATCACCGGTCGCCCTCGGATTGAGGCCGACGTCGAATACTTCCCCTCCGAAGACCCGATTGAGGCGATGAGCCTGATCACCGCCGGGATCGTGACCAATTCCGAGGTGACCGTGCGCCGTGTGCCGATTGAGTTCATGGAGATCGAGCTGGCCACGCTGGAGCAGATGGGCCAGCAGCTGGAAGTCTCGGGTGAATACATGGCTCGGAACGGCCGCACCCGCCTGGTGGACGTCACCACCAAGCCGTCGGAGCTGCGGGCGCCCGAGGACAAGATCCACCCCATGCCGTTCCCCGGGTTGAACATCGACAACCTGCCGTTCTTCGCGGTGATTGCCGCCAACGCTCACGGCCAGACCATGATCCACGACTGGGTTTACGAAAACCGGGCCATCTACCTCACGGAGCTGAACCGGCTGGGTGCACAGGTGCAGCTGCTGGATCCGCACCGCATCTACGTCAACGGGCCTACCAAATGGCGTGCCGCCGAGGTGGGCTGCCCGCCGGCGCTACGGCCTGCCGCCTGCCTGCTCCTGGCCATGCTCGCGGCCCGCGGCGTGTCCGAGCTGCGGAACATCTACGTGATCGAGCGCGGCTACGAGGATCTGGCGGAGCGGTTGAACACCATCGGCGCCAAGGTGGAGTACTTCCAGGACTGAGTATTCACGGTTCGTCATGAATGTGACGTTTCGCCGCGCAAACGCCACATGCTCCCGCAGAATGGAAGTATGCGTACATTCGGCGTTGAGGAAGAGCTTCTGATCGTCTCTCCGGAAACGGGGGAGCCGCTCGCACTGGCCGACGTCATGCTGTCCGGACGGCGCGTGGCCGCCGACGATGCGCCGCAGGGCTCCCACTCCCCGGGGCCGCAGGCCTTTGTGCCGGGAACGGAGGTGCTGGAGCCCCGCGACGTCGACCCGCACTCCCTGGAGAAGCGGGACGAGACGATTTACGACGACGACGAGATGGGCTTGAGTGCCGAGCTCAAGCTTGAGCAGATAGAGACACAGACGCGGCCGTGCCTTGAGTACGGGGTGCTGCTTGAGCAGATCAAGGCGGGCCGCACCCTGGCGGATCTTGCGGCCCGGAAGAGCAACGCACGGGTGGCGGCCCTGGCCACCTCGCCGCTGGCATCAGCTACCCACACCACTCCGGACCCGCGCTATGCGCTGATGCTCGAACGCTTTGGCCTCACGGCGCAGGAGCAACTAACCTGTGGGTTCCACGTTCACACGTATGTTGAGTCGCCGGACGAAGGCGTTGCTGTCCTTGACCGGATCCGCGACAAGCTGGCGGTCCTTACTGCCCTCAGCGCTAACTCGCCGTTTTGGAACGGGCAGCAGACGGGTTTCGAGAGTTATCGGACGCAGGCGTGGAACCGGTGGCCGACCGCAGGACCGTCGGCAATTTACGGTACTTACCCGGCATATCGGCGGGTGGTCACCCGGCTCCTGGACAGCGGGGTGATGCTCGACGAGGGCATGCTCTATTTCGACGCACGGCTGTCCCGGAACCACCCCACGGTGGAGGTCCGGGTGGCGGACGTCTGCCTGCGGGCCGAAGATGCAGCCCTCATCGCCCTGCTGGTCCGGGCACTGGTGGAATCCGCCAGCCGTGAATGGCGGGCGGGAGTCGATCCCGCACCGGTGCCGACCGTGCTGCTGAGGATGGCGTCCTGGCAGGCCAGCAGCAGCGGTCTTAGCGGGGAACTGCTGGACTTTGGAACCTTCAGGCCCGCGCGGGCCACGGATGTGGTCCGTTCCCTGTTGGACTATCTTGCGCCGGTTCTCGATGAGCAGGGGGAGCTGGCCGTTGCACGGCAGGGTGTGGAGGACATCATCGCGCGGGGTACGGGCGCGGCCGAGCAGCGCCGCGTCCGGGACAGGGTTCTTTCCGGAGCTCCGCCGGAGGACTTCGGATTCGGTGCCGTGGTGCAGCACGCCGTGAAGCTGACCATGCGTGACGCGCTCGACCCGTCCGACCTGGACGCCGTGCCCGACCTGCTGCGGGTCCGGCAGTCCTAGGCCCTCAGGGCGGTGACGTCCTCGGCAGGCTGTGGTGTCGTAGGCTGGACTGCAAATGCGCGGGGGGCTGGCGGTGCACAGGATCAGCAGGTGGCGGTACAGGGAGAAAGTCCGCCGGAGGGCTTCAGTGGAGCGTGCCCTGGACGAGGCCCGGGAGCGCTACAGGTCGCTGTTCCAACACAATCCCCACGCCGTTTACTCGTTTGACCTCTCCGGCAGGTTCCTCTCGGCGAACCCCGCGTGCGAGCGGCTGACGGGTTACACGGAAGAGGAACTGCTGGAGTTGCAGTTCCAGGACATAGTTGTTCCGGAGAAGCTGGCCCGGACTGCCGCCGCGTTCAAACGGGCGGCGACGGGTGAACCCCAGCATTACGAGTCTGCCCACCTGCGCAGGGACGGCCGCCGCGTGGATATCGCAGTGACCAACATGCCTATCGTCGTCGCCGGAGCCGTGGTTGGTGTATACGGGGTCGCGGAGGACATCGGCGAGCGCCGCCGGGCGGACGAAGCTCTGCGGGAAAGCGAACGGTACTACCGCAAGATCCTGGAAGAGATTGCCGAGGGCTATTTCGAGACCGACCTGGCCGGCAACATGGTTTTTGCCAACGATGCACTTTGCGGACTCTTTGGCGGTTCCCGCGACGAGGTCCTGACGCTGACTACCAAGGATTTTTGCGCGCCTGCCGAGGGCGACAGGATAGCGCGGCATTTCAGCAGGATACGCGCCGGCGGAGCTCCGGACCCTGGCTTTGAATGGACGCTGATACGCAAGGATGGTGAACGGCGCGTGGTGTCCACGTCTGCCTCGTTGATCCAGGACGCGGATGGAGAGCCGGCCGGTTTTCGGGGCATCACCCGCGATGTCACCGAACGCAGCCGCGCCCAGGAAGCGTTGAGGCGCAGCGAAGAGCGGTACCGCCTGGCCATGCGGGCTACCCAGGAGGTCCTATGGGACAGTGACCTGGAAACCGGCAGGACCGTGTGGCATGGCGCGGTCCGGTCGATGTTCGGAATTGTCGGACAGACCTTCGTGCAAGCTGGCGAATGGTGGGAGTCGAGACTCCACCCGGACGACAAGCATTCCCTCCTTGACTCCGTGGCCAGGCTATTTGGCTCCAAGGATGAGATGTGGAGCAGGGAGTACCGGTTCCGCCGCCAGGACGGCAGTTACATGGATGTCTTTGCCAGAGGGCATGTGGTCCGGAACCAGTCCGGCCAGGCCATCCGCTTTGTCGGGTCGATGATGGATATCAGTGCACAGAAACGCAGCGAGGCGGAGCTCGAACGGTTGGCCTTCATTGATCCGTTGACCGGCCTGGCGAACCGGAGCCGGCTGCTTGCGCAGCTTGATGACGCCTTGGCCAAAGCACACAGCTCGGGCAGTGCCGTGGCGGTCTTCTTCCTGGATCTGGACCGGTTCAAGCTCATCAATGACGGAATGGGGCATGCAGCAGGGGACAGCCTGCTCGCCCAGTTCGGCGCCCGGCTCACCGCAGTCATCCGGACCCAGGATGTTGCCTCGCGCTTCGCCGGGGACGAGTTTGTGGTCGTCTGCAGCGACACGGATGAGGAGAACGCCCGGAAAATAGCGGACAGGATAGCCTCGGCTGTCCAGGAGCCCTTTACCATCCAAGGTAACGAGTTGTTTGTCTCAGTGAGCATCGGAATCGTCCTCTCGGAGCCGGGCGACACAGCAGACTCCCTCCTCCACCGCTCCGACGCTGCCATGTACCACTCCAAGGCTGACGGGAAAGGGGCGGCGTTCCTGTTTGACGAGAAGATGCAGCACCAGGCCCTTGAGGTCATCAACATTGAGTCCCAGCTTTCCCGTGCCATAGAACGGAACGAACTGGAACTGTACTACCAGCCGGTCCTTGACCTGGAGGACTTCAGGCCGATCGGCCTTGAAGCCCTGGTCCGCTGGAACCGGCCAGGCGTTGGGATGGTGACTGCCGGGGAGTTTATCCCCATCGCGGAGAAGTCCGGGCTGATTCTCCGAATCGGCGCCTGGGTGCTGCAGGAGGCTCTGCAGCAGGCCCGAATCTGGCGTCAGTCGCTCCCCGGGGCGGAGGGTCTCGCCATCGGGGTGAATATCTCCGCCAGACAATTGCAGGACCCCTCGATCTTCGACGAAGTCCAGAAGGCAATAGCCGCAGTAGGAATCCAGCCGGACGCCGTCGTGCTTGAAATTACCGAGTCCGAACTGGTCGGTGACCTGGATGGCTCCGTCCAGGTCCTGGAGCGGCTGCGGAAACTGGGGGTGGGAATAGCTGTGGATGACTTCGGAACGGGATATTCCGCCCTCAGCTACCTCAGCCGCATTCCGGCCAACGTCATCAAAATCGACCGGTCTTTCATCAGGCCGCTGGGACGGGAAGGCGCTGCACGCGCACGCGCCCTCGTCGCCGCCATCATTTCCATGGCTGCCGCGCTGGACCTGGTAGTGGTAGCCGAGGGTGTTGAAACTGACGGCCAGGCGGCCGAGGTAGCAGGACTGAACGCTCGGCTGGGCCAGGGCTACCACTGGTGCCGGCCCCTTCCCGGCGCCGCAATCGAGGAGTGGCTGCGTACGCAGTACGCCTGGGTAGCCGCGGAGCGTGCACAGGGCCGTGACTGCCTTAGATTTGCTTCAGCGCCTGTTCAAGATCGCCGATAAGGTCGCTCACGTCCTCAAGGCCCACGGACAACCGGACCACTCCGTCAGTCAGCCCGATGGCCGCGCGTCCCTCCGGACCCATCGCGCGGTGCGTGGTGGTGGCAGGGTGCGTGATGAGCGACTTTGCGTCGCCCAGGTTGTTGGAAATGTCAATGATGCGCAGCCCGTCCAGCAGGGCGAACGCCGCGTCCTTGCCCGTCCGGCCGGCGCCCGCTGCCAGTTCGAACGTCAGCACTGTCCCTCCGGCCCGCATCTGCCTGGCCGCCAATTCGTACTGGGGATGTGATTTCAGCAGCGGGTACTTGACCCACTGGACTGCAGGCTGTTCCTCCAGCCACTTTGCCAGCCGCAGTGCTGTGGAGGAAGAGTGGTTCACCCTTAGTGCCATGGTCTCCAGGCCCTTGGTCAGCACCCAGGCGTTGAACGCCGACAGTGCGGGGCCGGTGTGCCGCATCAGCTGCTTCACGGGCCCCTCGATGAACTCCTTGGTGCCCAGGATCGCTCCGCCCAGCACCCGGCCCTGCCCGTCGATGTGCTTGGTGCCCGAGTAGACGATGACGTCGGCGCCCAGGCCGCCGCAGCGCTGCAGCAGGGGCGTGGCAAAGACATTGTCGACGACGACCGCGGCCCCGGCGGCATGCGCCAGGTCGCTGACCGCAGCAATGTCCACGATTTCCTGCATCGGGTTGGACGGGGATTCAAAGAAGACGGCAGTAGTGGGCTGCGACAGGGCCTCGCGCCACTGGTCCAGGTCCGGGCCGTCCACGAACACCGTCTCCACACCCCACCGGGGCAGGATTTCGTTGAGAATCACGAAGCAGGACCCGAACAGGGAACGGGCGGCAACCACGCGGTCACCGGCAGCCAGCAGGGCACCCAGGGCGGTGAATACCGCGGACATGCCGGACGCCGTCGCAAAGCACGCCTCGGTTCCCTCGAGGAGGCGCAGCCGTTCCTGGAAGGTGGCCACAGACGGGTTGCCGTAGCGGGAGTACACGAACCGCTCGTCTTCGCCGGTGAATGCGCGCTCGGCGGCGGCGGCGGATTCGTAGACGAAGCCGGAGTTCAGGAAGACGGCCTCGGACGTTTCCTGGAAGTTGGTGCGGTCCAGGCCGCCGCGGACAGCCTGGGTGTCAGCGCTCCAGGTGGCGGCATCCGGGTTGAACGTCACTCGGAGATCCCCAGGTTGGTGGGCAGGCCGCTGTTCTTCCAGCCGTTGACCGTCCGCTCACCGTGCCGGTCAGGGACGCCCTCGAACCCTTCAAGGATGTTGTACGACGTGAAACCGGCCTGCGTGGCAGCGATGGCGGCCGAGATGGAACGCTGGCCGGAGCGGCACAGGAAGAGCAACTCGGCGTGGGGGTCCTCCGGCGCCTGGCTCCGCAGGTCATTGATGAAGTCAGGGTTGGGAATCCCGCCGGGAAAGGTCCACTGGATGAACAGCGGGTCGTTGTCCGTGGCGTTCGTGTCCGGGATGCCGATGTGCGCCCATTCGCCTTCGGTGCGTACATCCACCAAGATGGCGCCCTGCTCCAGTTTGGCCCAGGCCTCGTGCGGCGTGAGGTCGCCTGCGTAGCTCACGCGTGTCCCTCGCCGTCGAACTCGAGGTCCGGAGATTCCAGGTCTTCGACGGCGGTGGCCACGGCGGCGTCTGCGGAGGCGATGGCGGACGGCAGGATCAGGGCCTGCGCCACGATGACTCCCGTGCCGTTGAACGTGGCCGCCGGGCTGCCGTGCAGGACGTAGCCCTCGGAGAGGGCGGTCGAAATACGCTCACAGAAGGCGCGGTCATCGGGGCCCGTAATCAGGCGGTAGGACAGTTTTTCTTCAGGGGCGGATGCGTCAGACACGACAGAACTCCTTCTCTCACGCTTGCAGCTCGAATGGGTCGATATGCCGAGTATTCACCTGAGGCACCCCGCCGCGAAAGGGAGGGTTGCCGACCGGCCAGTCAGGGCTTGGCGCCGGTTCTCATTACTCCCCCAAAACGTAACATCCGGGGCGCACCCCGGCACCGCCGTCGTCGTCATGTTCCGTAACTGAAATGTGCGCGCCGGCAAGGAAGACAGGGATCCCGCGTCTGCGGCGTGGCGGCGGAGCAGACGTGACGCATCCCATATACTGCAGCCTGCATGGCCTCTGGTAAGGTAACGCTAACCTTCCTTTTGTGTTCGTTTCGTGCGGCTTCGGCCGTTTCTTTCAGGAGTGCCTCCTCATGCATCGACCCAAGCTTCTTGCTGCCTGCGCCGCGTTGACGGTGTCCGCTTTGGCCTTGAGCGGCTGCGGCGTGCTGGGCATCGGCAAGGAGCCGGCGGACCTGCAGATCTATTCGGCCCGCCATTACGACCTTGAGGGCGCGTTCGGCGAGTTCACCAAGGAGACCGGCATTTCCGTCGAGTTCATCACCGGCGATGACGCGGAGCTGCTGGAGCGGGTCAAGGCCGAAGGAAAAGACACCCCCGCGGATATCTTCATGACCGTTGACGCGGGCAACTTGTGGAACGCCGGGCGGCAGGACGTGCTTGCCAGCGTTAAGTCGCCCGCCCTTGAACAGGCCGTACCGGCCGACCTGCGGGACCCCGACGGAAAGTGGTTCGGCCTCGCGATGCGCGCCCGCACCATCACCTACAACCCGGAGAAGGTGGATCCGGCCGAATTCGATACCAAAGACACCTACGCCGGCCTGGCCGACGCTAAGTGGAAGGGTCGCCTGTGCATGCGCGACGCCACCTCTTCCTACACCCAGTCACTGGTTGCCGGCCTGATCGACCTCCACGGCAAGGAAAAAGCCCTTGAGATCGTCAAGGGCTGGGTGGCGAACGACGTGGACATCATGAGCAACGACGTCCTGCTGCTCGAGGCGATCGACGCCGGCGCGTGCGACGTTGGCATTAACAACCACTACTACCTGGCCCGCAAGCTGGAATCAGACCCCAACTTCGGCGTTGACCTGTTCTGGGCCAGCCAGGCGGGTGCGGGAACTCACGTGAACATCTCCGGTGCGGGCGTGGTGGGGAACTCGGACAATCCTGAAAAGGCCCAGCAGCTCATTGAATGGCTGGCAACCAAGGGGCAGAATGCCTTCGTGGACGCGAACCACGAGTTCCCCGTGAACCCGTCCACCAAGCCCGAGCCGCTGATCGCAGGCTTCGGCGACTTCAAGCGCATGCCCCTGAACGCCGAGGCTTACGGCGACCTGAATGCCGAGGCCACCGAGCTGCTCGCCGAAGCGGGATATAAGTGAGCCGACCGGCTGTCCTGACCGCATCTGCCGCGCCGGCCAGGCGGCGGATGCTCGCCGGAAACGGGCGGCCGCTCTGGTCCGCGCTCGTCCTGCTGGTGGCCGCCCTGGTGGCAACGCCCGTTGTAGCCGTCCTCGTGGACGGTATCGGCACGCTGGGCAGCGGGACCGTGCCGCGCGACCTCGGCGCAATGGTGCTCACCACCGTGCTGCTGATGGTCGGCGTCGGTGCCGGAACGCTGCTGGTGGGGGGCGGACTCGCCTGGCTGGTCACCGCCTACACCTTTCCGCTCCGCAACGTCCTTTCCTGGGCCCTGGTGCTTCCGCTTGCGATGCCCGCCTACATCCTGGGCTTCGTGTTCCTTTCCACCTTCGACGTCGGCGGTCCGGTACAGGCCTTGCTGCGGTCAGTCTTCGGCCCCGGCGCCTGGCTTCCTGAGGTGCGGTCCCTGCCGGGCGCGATCCTGGTGATGTCGCTGACGCTCTACCCCTACGTCTACCTCCTGGCCCGCACGGCGTTCAGCGAGCAGGGTGCCGCCACCTACGATGCTGCCCGCACCCTGGGCGCCAGCCGTGGCCGGACCCTCTGGCGCGTCCTGGCGCCGCTCGCCCGGCCGTCCCTTGCCGCTGCCCTGGCGCTGGTGATGATGGAAACCCTCACGGACTTCGCCACCGTCCAGTACTTCAACGTCCAGACGGTCTCGGTGGGCGTGTACCTGGTGTGGAAGGGAAGCTTCGATTTCCATGCCGCCACCCAGCTCTCCGTCCTGGTCCTCCTCTTCGCCGTGGCGGTGCTCGCCGCTGAGCGCCTGTTCCGCGGCCGGTCCCGGTTCCACCAGAAAGCCGGCAGGGGAGAAGGGCTCCAGCCACGGAAACTGTCCGGCTGGGCCGGGTGGGCCGCAATGCTCGCGGGCGTGGCTGTCCTCTCCGCGGGCTTCCTGCTTCCCCTTGCCCGGCTGGCCGCCTGGGCGGTTGGCGAGGCCGTGTCGTCCGCCGCAGGACCGATGCTTGACCCGCGTTTCCAGGGCTACCTGCTGAACAGCATGGTGGTGGCGGCGATTGCGGCCCTGGCGTGTGCGGCCCTTGCCTTGGCCATCGGACACAGCGTGCGCCTGGGCGGCGGACGGGTGGTTGTTTCGGCAGCGCAGGCCACCACTTTCGGCTACGCCGTTCCCGGAGCCGTGATCGGCATCGGCGTCCTCATCGCCTTCGCCAAGCTCGACGAACTCGTGGAAGCTGCCGGCGTGCCCGGCGGTACCGGGCTGCTGGTGACCGGCTCGGTGGCCGGCATCCTTGCCGCGTACGTGGTCCGTTTCCTGGGGCCCGCCTACCAGGCCGTGGACGCGAGCTTCGCCAAGATCTCACCAGCCTTGACGGCGTCCGCGTTGAGCCTCGGCGCCACTCCGGGACGGCTGCTGGCCCGGATACACCTCCCCCTGGCCCGCCGCGGAGCGGCCGTGGCCGCCGCCCTCGTGGCCATCGACGCGGTTAAGGAACTGCCGATCGTCCTGCTCCTGAGGCCGTTCGGATTCACCACCGTTTCGGTGTGGGTGTATGAGCTGGCCCGCGAGAACTTCTGGGAAAAGGCGGCCCTGCCAGCCCTGGGCATCGTGGCCGTCGCCATCATTCCGGTGTATTTCCTCTTCCGGCGGACTGCCGGCCTGCGTACCGGGGCGGGGGCATCATGAGCAGTCTGACGAACAGCGCTATCGCCAACGGAACACCCTCCCTGGAGCTTGCGGGCGTCAGCATGAGTTACGGCAAGGTCGCCGCTGCGGCGTCCATTGACCTGACAGTGGCGCCCGGCGAGCTGGTCAGCGTCATCGGACCCTCAGGGTGTGGAAAATCCACCATGCTTCGGCTCATCGCCGGGCTGGAACGGCCCGATGCCGGCACCATCACCATTGCCGGCGAGACCGTTGCCGACCGGCGCCGGTTCCTGGAGCCGGAACACCGCCGCGTAGGCCTGGTGTTCCAGGAGCATGCGCTCTTCCCCAACATGACCGTGACCAAGAACGTCGCCTTCGGGCTGAACCGCATGCCTGCCGCGGAGCGCCGGAAGCGGGTTGCCGAGGTGCTGGACATCGTCCGCCTGGGGCACCTGGCCGGACGCTACCCGCACGAGCTTTCCGGCGGAGAACAACAGCGAGTGGCGCTGGCGCGCGCCCTGGCGCCCCGCCCCGCCGTCGTACTCTTGGATGAGCCGTTCTCCAGCCTGGACGAAACGCTCCGCGGCCGCGTGCGAGCCGACATCGTCACTGCGCTGCAGGAGAGCGGAACCACGGGCCTGTTCGTCACCCACGACCAGACCGAGGCGCTGTCCGTGGGGCAGCGCGTGGTGGTGATGCGCGCCGGAGCCATCGAGCAGAGCGACGTACCGGAGAAGGTCTTTGAACAGCCGGCCACGCGCTTTGTGGCTTCCTTCATGGGTGATGCCGACTTCCTTCCAGCTCATGTCCACAACGCGCTGCTGACCTGCGAGATCGGCGTCGTCTCCACCGTTCCCGGCTGGGGCGGGTGCGATGTCGACGTCGACGTGGTGCTGCGGCCCCACGAAGTGGCGCTCAGCCTTGATCCGGCCGGTACCGCCGAAGTGATATCGCTGGAATACAGGGGGGCGTTCGTCCTCCACCACGTCCGGCTGGCCTCCGGCCGCACCCTGCGCTCCTGGCAGCCGCACCAGGTGCGCCACGCCCCGGGCACCCGGGTCCAGGTTTCCGTCACTGCGGGAACGACGCCGACCCTCCTGGTCGGTGACCACGCGGTCACCGGTCCGCCGGCCGGCTCAGCCCGCTCCGCACAGCGGCCGCCGGCGCCTTCCCCTGCCACAACCCTGAGGTAATTTCCGTGACCATCGCACCACCCACCAGGCGCCTTGAGGCGTCGGCCCCCGCCGTTCCGTTTGCTGCGCAACTTGCCCGGTTCGGAAACCGGCCCGCGGTGCTCGCCGGCAAGGACACGCTCAGTTACGCGCAGCTGGCTGCACGCGTCCATGAGACCGCGGAACGGCTTGGCCCGGTGCGGCGGCTGGTGCTGCTGGCCGCGACGAACGGCGTCGATTCCCTGGTGGCGTACCTTGCCGCGCTGGCCGGCGGGCACCCCCTGGTGCTGGTGCCCGGTGACAACCCCGCAGCTGTGGAATCCATCAGGGCAGCGTTCGATCCCGACGTCGTAATGGGCGACGGCGGCGGGGACGGTGCCCCGCGCATCACGGAAGTCCGCACCGAAACCCGGCACCTGCTGCATCCCGACCTTGCCCTGATGCTCAGCACTTCCGGGTCAACCGGTTCACCCAAGCTGGTCCGGCTCTCGCACCGCAATGTCCAGGCAAACGCCGAGTCCATCGGCGAATACCTCCGGCTCAGTGCCGGTGACCGCGCCGCGACCACGCTGCCGATGTCCTACTGCTACGGCCTCTCGGTGATCAACAGCCACCTCGCTGTGGGAGCTTCGCTGGTCCTGACCGACCTTTCCGTGGTGGACCCGTGCTTCTGGGAAGTGTTCACCCGCACCGAAGCGACGGCCTTCGCCGCGGTGCCGTACACGTTCGAGCTGCTGGAGCGGATCGGATTCCAGGACATGGACCTTCCGCACCTCCGCTACGTCACCCAGGCCGGCGGGCGCCTCGCCCCTGAGCTGGTGCAGCGCTACGCCCGGCTAGGCCGGGAGCGGGGGTGGGAGCTGTTCGTCATGTACGGGCAAACAGAAGCGACCGCCCGGATGGCCTACCTGCCGCCGGAGCTCGCCGCAGAAAGCCCGGCGCGCATTGGCGTGCCGATACCCGGCGGGAAGTTCCGCATCGACCCCGTGGACGGGCTTGAGGACGGGGAACTGGTGTATACCGGACCCAACGTGATGCTGGGATATGCCGAGTCGCCTGCGGACCTGGCGGAAGGGCGAACCATCACTGAGCTGCGCACCGGCGACTTGGGCCGACGGCACCCGGACGGGCTGTACGAAGTAACGGGCCGGCGCAGCCGGTTCCTCAAGATCGCGGGGCTGCGGATCGACCTCGGCCGGGTGGAGCAGATCCTGGCTGACCTGGGCGTGCAGGCCTCCAGCGCCGGCACCGACGGCCAGCTGGTGGTGGCGCTGCAGGGCACCCACGACCCGGACCTGCTGCGTAAGATGCTGGCGGGAAGCCTGGGCATTCCGCGTGGATCCGTGCAGATGTTCTCCGTGGCGGAACTGCCGCGGCTGGCAAGCGGCAAGCCGGACTATCAGGCCGTGCTGGCCCTTGCGGCCCCGGCCCCGTCACCGGCAACGGATGAGCGCCCGGTCAAGGCCGAAGGTCCGCAGGACGTGCGGCGGATCATGGCGGAGCAGCTGGAGCTCGAGACCGTGCAGGCGGACAGCACGTTTGTTTCCTTGGGCGGGGACTCCCTGTCCTACGTGGCTACCTCAGTCCGGCTGGAAAAAGCCCTGGGCACCCTGCCATCCGACTGGCACCTCCGAACTGTCGCCGAACTGGAACAGGTGTCGCCGCCTCCCAAGCCGCGCAGGAAGCTGACGGCACGCATCGAGTCCAGCATCGTCCTGCGCGCGGTTGCCATTATCTTCATCATCAGCACCCACATCGGCCTGTTCCACTGGGAAGGGACCGCCCACGTGCTTCTCGCCGTTGCGGGCTATAACTTTGCCCGCTTCCAGCTTGGAGGGGAGCGGGCCCGTCGGCTCCGACGCCAGGCGGCGAGCCTGGCCCGGATCGTGGTACCCAGCATGGCGTTCATCGCCTTCGGCTATGTGGTCACCGACCACTACAGCGTGGCGAACATCTTCCTGCTGAACGCCTTAATCGGGCCGCAGGAAGTGACCACCGAATGGCACTTCTGGTTCGTGGAGGTCCTGACTTACCTTCTTGTCTGCATGACGGCCCTGCTGGCCGTCCCCGCCGTGAGCCGACTGGAACGGCGATTCCCGCTGGCGTTCCCGCTGGGTTTGACGGCTGCCGGGCTGCTGGGCAGGTCTGAAATCGTAGACCTTGGCGTGCCGAACACCGGCCCTGCCCTGTGGCTGTTCGCACTGGGGTGGACCGTCGCCCGGGCCCGGACGGTGCCGCACCGCCTGCTGGCGTCGGCCATTGCAGTGCTGTGCGTTCCGGGATTCTTCTACGGCGACCTCGTGCGCGAGGCCACGCTGCTGACCGGAATCCTGGTCCTCATCTGGGTGCGGACACTGCCGGTCCCGAAGGGCCTGCAGAAGGTCACCGTCCTGCTGGCCAGCGCCTCGCTGTACATCTACCTCACGCACTGGCTGGTGTTCCCCTACTTTGTTGCCCTGCACCCGTCCGTTGCCGTCGTCGCATCCCTCGTGGCCGGCGTCGGATACTGGGCCCTGGTCAGCTGGGTGCTGGGACTGAAGCGGCGCCGCACCCGCTCTGGCGTGGGCGCCCTTCAGGCCAGCCGCTCCTAGACCAGCCCCGGCGAGCTGGCGAGGATGTAATCCGCCGCGGCGGGCCCTTTCATGCTCAATCCGGCATGGTCCGGGTTGAGCCGCTGTTTCATGGCCGCCCAGAACGTGGTTTCCGGGCGGGGAGCTCTCTGGTTGATGAAACACCAGCTGGTGTACAGCCCGTAAAGGCGGTCACAGTCCACGGCAGACTCTGCGTCAGGGTCGAGGTGGGTGGCTTCCTGGAGGAAGAGATCAAACTGCGAATGTGCCATCACGGCTTCCCATCGCTAAGTGCGCGGTGCCGCCGTTCGGCTACAGCAGCGGACTCCCATGCCATGCACAAGTGCTTGGGAGCGTTGGGCGGCGCCATCGAGGAAGTCGGTGGACCGCTAAGCGATAGTTCGCTTGTCTACGATGTAGACTTTACCTGTAGACCAACCAAATAGGCAAGCGTCTGGACTATTACCCAGCGGCGCCCAGCCGAACCAATGGACGGAACAGTCAATGGCATCCCCGAAGAGCCCGGGCGCGCGAACGCGGACCGGCAAAGCTCCACTGACAAGGGATCTGGTCCTCAGCACAGCGCTGGAGATCGTGGATTCGGAGGGCCTGGACGCGCTCACCATGCGGCGCCTGGGCCTGGCGCTGGACCGGGACCCCATGAGCCTGTACCGCCATGCCGAAAACCGGGCCGCCCTTCTGGACGGTGTTTCGGAGCTGGTGCTGAATGAACTTTCCATTCACCCGGAAGATCCGGACTGGAAGACTCAGCTGCGCCATATTGCGCACGGCTTGCGGGCATTGGCACTGCAGCATCCGAACGTAGTTCCGCTCCTGGTGACCAGGCCGCTGTCCACTCCGCTGGGCCTCAGGCCGCTGGGAACATTGCGCCCGCTCGAGCAGATCCTCTCCCTGCTGGTGGGGGCCGGCTTTGCTCCGGACGACGCCCTCCACGTGTACCGCGCCTACTACGGCCTTCTGTACGGCCACATCCTCAACGAACTGCAGGAGTTCGTGGTGGACCCGGAGGAGAACGAGGTTCTCCTCCGGCTGGGGCTGCACCGCCTGCCGGCCAGGGAGTTCCCCCGGCTGCGCGCGCTGGCCCCCGCGCTGGCTGAATACGACGGCGCCGCCGAGCTCGACCAGGGCCTGACCATCCTGCTGTCCGGGCTGGAAGCACACCTGTCCCGGCAGTCGGAGGGCGTAGTGACCGCTTCCTGAAGGGTCGGACTACCGGGGGCTACTCGAACGAAGCCCTGCGGGGGTCCGAAGTCCGGGTGTTCCAGACATCCGGGCGGTTGACTTTGAAGCGCCGGCCGGTGAGGGTCCGGGCACTGAGCTGGACGTAGTTGTCCTTTTCGCCGGGCTGCCACGGCTCCAGCCGTTCTGCGTCCACCGCGTCCTTTTCCGCCTGGTCCTGCATCAGCGCCGTGTCACCGCGTGCCACCACGCTCCACGCCATCTCGGACTGCGGATCGTAGCCGTCGATCTCCAGGGCAGCCGGACGCTCCGTCATTGCACTCCAGAGCTTGGTGCCGCCGGCGGTCCGGAACACGATGCTCCGGCGGTGGAGCACATAGTTCACCGGAAAGATCTCCGGGTGGCCGTCCACCACGATGGCGATCCGGCCAACGGTGTCGTTGGCCAGCAGGTCCCAGCACTCGTCGAACGACAGCTGGTCGGTCCGGGGCGCGTCAGCGTTCATGGTCCCACCATACGGGGACCTGGCCCCGTCCCGAACGTGTTCTTAATCAATTCCTGCGAAGAGGGTGCTCAGCTCCGCGGTCAGTTCCTTCTGCAGGGCGGGGGTGCCGATTTCCTTGCCATCGATCCTGTTGACCGGCGCGAGGAGGCGCACGCTGGAGATCAGCCACACCGCGTCCGCGTCCAGGAGATCCTGCGGCTCCAGGGGACCATAGCCGAGTTCCCAGCCTGCCGCCCTGGCGGCGCCGAAAAGGGCGCCCTGGGAGGTGCCTGCGAGGATGCCACTGTCCAGCTGTGGGGTCACCAGCCGCTTGATCCGCGTGCCGTCGTCGGACTTTTCCACATGCGCCAGAAGCACCGTGGACGTGGGCCCCTCAAGCACCCGACCATCGGAGGAGACGAAGATGACGTCGTCAGCGCCCTGCTTGCGTGCGTATCGGAGGGCGGCCATGTTGACCGCGTAGGAGAGGGTCTTGGCGCCAAGGAGAAGCCACGGGGCACGTTCGCCCACTTCGCTGTCGTAGCCGCGCTCCAGGAGGATCACGTCCAGGCCCGTCTCGCGCTGCCGGCGGCCCAGGCTGCCGGCGGGGGACACCTGGACCCAGGCCGTGGGGCCGTCGCTGCCCTCCACACCGCGAGTGACCACCAGTTTCACCACCCGTTCGTCCCCGGACGAATCTGTGGCGGGGTTCTGGTGGAGGTGCTCCGACAGGGCCGTGTCGATGGCACGCCGCCACGCATCCTGGTCCGGGATCACCAGGTCCAGGGCCTCCGCGGAACCGCCCAAACGGTTCAGGTGCGCCTGCATCTTCCGGACCGAGCCGTCCACCGCCAGCATGGTTTCGAAGATTCCGTCGCCGCGGGTGGCGCCCTGGTCCGTGACCATCAGCTGCGGTTTCGCGGCGTCGGCCAGGCGGCCGTCCGGGAAGGAAGGATCAAGGAAGACGAGAACCACGGGAGCTGGAGAGGTCATGGCTCCAGCTTAGTGCCGCGCGCGCCGGATAAGCTGGGCGCAGCGCCCCGGCAGGAAACCGTCCGCCGGGAGCTCGTGTCCCGGGGGTTGTTCGCTTGTTGTGGCCGTTTTCGCTTGCCGGCACCGCGCCGATGTGGGTTGTGGTAGTACTTGCTGCCGCTGACCTGTTGATCAGGGTGCTTGCCGTGGGAATCATCCCCGGCAACCGGCGCCCTACCACGGCCATGGCCTGGCTGTTGGGCATCTTCTTCGTGCCGTTTGTGGGCCTTCTCCTGTTCCTGCTGTTCGGCAATTTCCAGCTCTCCAGTCGACGCCGCCAGCAGCAGGAGCTCGTCAACGACAGGGTCCGGGCCGGCATTTCGGCGATCGCGGACGCGGAGAGCCACTACCCGGGCCCCGAATGGGTCATTTCCGCTGCCGAGCTTAACCGCCGCCTGGGTTCGCTGCCGATGGTGGACGGGAACTCGGTGGACCTGATCCCGGGTTATCCGGACTCCATCCTGGCCATGACCGAGGCCGTGCGGAAGGCGAAGAAGTTCGTCAACGCGGAGTTCTACATCATGAGCACGGATCATGTTACCGACGACCTGCTCACGGCACTGGAGGAAGCTGCCGAACGCGGCGTGGAAGTCCGGGTGCTTTTCGACCACATCGGCACGTTGCGCGTCAAGGGCTACCGGAAACTCCTCAAGAGGCTGCGGGCGGGGAAGATCCAATGGAAAAGGATGCTTCCGCTGCTGCCGATCCACGGCCAGTGGCGTCGGCCCGACCTGCGGAACCACCGCAAGATCATGGTGGTGGACGGGGAGATAGCGTTTACGGGTTCCCAGAACCTGATCGAGCCCTCGTACAACAATCCGCGCCACCGGAAGGCCGGCCGCGAGTGGGTGGAGCTGATGGCGTGCCTGCGGGGCCCGATTGTCACCACCCTCAACGTCGTCTTCGCAACCGACTGGCTGAGCGAGACGGACGAGTCCCTGGAACATCAACTGCAGCTTCCGGGGAACCCCGAACCCGGGCACGTGACAGCGCAGGTGGTGCCCAGCGGTCCCGGATTCATTACCGAAAACAACTTGCGCCTTTTCAACACCCTGATCTACTCTGCGCAGCACCGCATCTCCATCTGCAGTCCATACTTTGTGCCGGACGATTCCCTGCTTTATGCCATCACCACCGCCGCCCAGCGGGGGGTGGACGTTGAGCTGTTCGTCTCCGAAAAGGGCGATCAATTCCTGGTCCACCACGCCCAGCGCTCCTACTACGAGGCGCTGCTCGAGGCGGGCGTCCGGATTTATCTCTACAAGGCACCGTTCGTGCTGCACGCGAAGCATTTCACCATCGACGATGAGGTGGCGGTCCTCGGGTCAAGCAACATGGACATGCGCTCCTTCTCGCTGAACCTCGAGGTTTCCGTAATGCTGCTTGGGGAGAAGATCGTGGACAAGATGCGGGCCGTCGAGGACACCTACCGGGACATCTCGCACGAACTCAAGCTCGCCGACTGGCTCAACCGGCCGCTGGCAGCACGGTACATCGACAACGTGGCCCGCCTCACCGCAACGGTCCAGTAGCCGCGGAGGGTTCAGTCCCGGGGGAAGTCTGAGCCCAGCGTGGAGAGGACGCCGTAGGCCTTGGTGCGGATTTCGTCGTATTCGTCGTCGGGAATGGAATCGGCCGTGATGGCGCCGCCGACGCCGAGGGACAGTTCCACTGGCCCCTCGCCGGGGTGGCTGATCACCAGGGTGCGGATCGCCACGGCGAGGTCCGTTGCCCCGTTCAATGAAAAGTAGCCGATCGCGCCCGAATATATTCCGCGCGGGCCATCCTCCAAGCTGTCCAGGATCGCCATGGTGCTGATCTTGGGCGCGCCGGTCATGGAGCCGGCGGGGAAGCACGCCGCCACGGCCTCGGCACGCGACGATCCAGGCAGCAGGCGGGCGTCGATGGTGCTGACCATCTGGTGTACGGTGGCGTAGCTTTCGATGGCGCACAGCCGGCTCACCGTCATGGTCCCGGGCACCGCGAAGTGGCTGAGGTCGTTGCGCAGCAGGTCAACGATCATGATGTTCTCGGCCCGGTCCTTCACCGACGTCGCCAGGTCGGTGCGCAACCAGGCATCCTCCTCCGGGTCGGCGGCCCTGCGGCGGGTGCCCTTGATGGGCTCCGCGCGCATCCCGCCGTCGGCAGCGATCTTCAGGAACCGCTCGGGCGATGTGCTGGCAACGGTCAAGCCACCGAGCCGCAGGTAACTGGCGAAGGGCGCCGGATTCCGATGGCGAAGGGCCAAGTAAGTCGCCCAGGGGTCGAACCCGCCGGCCGGGACCGCAGCAGTGAGCGTGGTGGTCAGGCAGACCTCATAGGAATTGCCCTCCGCGATCTGCGCTTGCGCTGCCCCGATCTTCCGCCGGTACTCCACGCCGCTGTCACGGCTGCGGAACGCGGGGGCAGGGCGCACGACGGCGGTGCCGGCGCCGGCTTCGGGAGGCAGGCCCGGGGCCCTGCCCCCTTCCAGGGAGTCATCAACCGCAGCCCTGGCTCGTGCGAACCAGGCATCCGCCTCCGGCTCGTCCAGTGCAAGCAGCCACACAGCGCCCGCGGTATGGTCAAGGACTATTGCGCGCCCAGCGAAGATCAGCGCAGCGTCCGGTGTGGGCGATTCGACGTCAGAGCCGCCGGTCTCCCGTTTCAGCTCGTATCCCAGGGTGCCCAGCCAGCCCAGCGTGAATCCGCAGGAGTAGTCCTCTGGAACAGTCACGGAGGGGGTGCCCCAGACCGTGTTGAGCCAGCGGAAGAACGGGCCGGTAACCTGCGCTGTGGCGGACCCGGAGCTCACCCGGGTCGCCCCGGAACTGTGGGTGGCCGACTGGCCGAACGCGCCGCCGTCGTCCGCCATGATGCTGAAGCGGCTGCGCCCGGCGGTACCCCCTTCGCCCCCTTCGGCGGACAATTCCCCCACGCGTTCCGCGGGGAATTGTCCGTCCTGGGGGGAGTGCTGGGAGCTGTCCAGCCAGACTGCCTGCGGGGAACCACCGTAAAGGGTGTGGAACAGGGCAGGGGCGTCCGGCCTGCACTCCAGTCGCTCGGCGCGGAGGGTGTAGGCGTGGCGGGCTGCCACTTCGGGGGCGAGCACCGTGGACAGCGCGGGCAGATGGGGGAGGAGGTGCAGTACGTCGGCGGGAGCCCCGCCGTCGGCCAGGTTATGGACGCACAGGTCGGCGTGGTCGGGAACGGGGTCGGCAGCGAGCCAAGCGGACTCCTGGGCCGCCCACTGGTCCCAGAACGGTTCATAGGTGCTGCCGTCGCGGTCCAGGGCCCGGGTGCGCCGGACGTCGTCCGGTGACTCGGCCCAGATCACCGCGCCCAGGAAGGGGCGGGCCGCGGCGGCCGCGGCCCCCACCCCCTCCACGATGACGATCTCGGCGGGAAGGGTGACCCGGGCGGGGCCGTCGTAATGGTTCTCCCAGTCCCAGCTGGTCCAAGTGGCAGCCTCGCCCCTGCTCAGCGGCTCCAGCACTGTGGCCACATACCGTTCGATGCCGGCGGCCAGGCCGTTCCAGCCCGGATAGATGTCCTCCAGGTGGAACAGTGATACCTTGTGGTGGGCACGGAGCCGGACCGCAAGCTCGACGGCGAGAGTAGTCTTCCCTGCGCCTGAACGCCCGTCGATAGCAACGATGACGGGGGCTGGGCTCATGGATTAGAGCGTACCGCTATCCCTGGCGCGCTTTCATCCGGGGGTTCTTCTTGTTGATGACGAATGTGCGTCCGCGCCGGCGGACAATCTGGGCGCCCGGGATCTTCTTCAGTGCCCGCAGTGAATTCCTGACCTTCATGGTGTCTCCTTGTAGTGGGTGGTTCTTGCGTGTTCAGCTGGCAGACGCCAGACCGAACGGATCCTGCAGTTCATGGCCCGAGGCCAGTTCCTCGTCCGTCAGCTGGCAGTGCAGCAGGAGTTCCGCGAACTCCGCCGGGTCAAGATCCTCGCCAGTGGCTTCGATGACAGTGCCGGCGTCCAGCCTTCCCCTGGCGGGGAGGACGGTTCCTACGTTTTCCAGCCACACCCGCGGGCCGATGCCTTGGATGGCGATCCGGCACTCCGGAGCCGATGCCACCCACAGATGGCCTCGCAGCACGCAGCAGCCCTCGGCCAGCGTGCCCAGGGCGAGGCGGAACCGGCCCGGATGCAGCGGCCGCTCCGCTGACTGCCTGACCGTGATAAACGGCGACGGCGTCGCGGCGGGTCCGTCAAGGCCAGGAGCGATGCGGATGTGCGGGGCGAGTTCGCGGATCAGGTGCAGGCCCCGTTCGCGGCCTGCCGGATGGGCGGGGACGATATCCGGCTCGGCCAGCACAACGAGGTCCGCGGACTCAAGTTCACCAACGAGGAATTCCCCGGGCGTGCGTTCGTCATCAGCCACCGGCGTGAATCCGGATTCGTAAAGGGTGTGCGAGTCCCAGATGTGGTCCTCCAAGGCGTCCGGCGCGCACGCGAGCATCTTTTCGTAGGTAATCGCTGTGCCCGTGGTCCGGTCGAGGCCGCGCTTGAGGGCAGTGACGGCCACCGTTCCGGGGACCGCCGGGGGCAGGCCAATGATGATCGTGCCGCCGGCGCCGGCAGCGAGGCGTTCGACGGCGGGTACCAGGTCCAGGCGGACAGCGCAGCTAAGGCAGCCGTGCTCAAGCAGGGTTTCCTCCCGCTCTACGAGGGTCCCGTTCCCAAAGACGCGGCGGATGACGACGCCGTTCTCCAAGAGGTCGTGCAGGATCACCAGGGAATTGGGGTGCCTTGCGGCCAGGTCTTCACAGGCCTGCTGGCGGCAGAGGGCGTCCAGGGAACCGACGACGATGAGGTGCATGCCGCCAGATTAGTTGAGAATGATTCTCAACTGCAAATTGATTCCCCGAGGGCGGCCGTCCGGACATGGTCAATAAGGCCGGGAATGGCGGCGTGGATCTGATGCCAGACGGCGTCGAAGTCGGCGTGGCCGCCGTACCAGGGGTCCTCGATGCCTTGGTCCAGCCGGTCGCGGCCGTCCATCGCGGGGTCGAAGCTTCGCAGCATGCGGACCTTGTCCAGCGACTCCTGGTCGGGGGCCGCTTCACTGAGCCAGGCGTAGTGGTCGATATCCAAGGCGAGGATGAGGTCACGGTCCCTGAACCACTGCGGTTCCCATTTTCTGGCCACATGGCCGGCCGAGAGGATTTGGGTGGCCGCGAGGCGGCGCGCTGCCCGCGGGTCGATGGGGCGGCCGGACTCGTATCCAGTGGTGCCGGCGGAATCCACAACCACCGCCCCGTCCAGCCCCTCGCGTTTCAAGGCCTCCCTGAGCATGAGCTCCACCATGGGGGACCGGCAGATGTTCCCGGTGCAGACGGCGATAACGCGGTATGGGCTCGACGCTGAGTTCATGACACTAAGCATGCGCGCATATCAGGGCCTTGGCTACCCGCAATTCATGTGGATTGACAGTTTTGTAAAGATGGGTGACTTAGGGCCAAGCGGGGTAGGACTCAGGGTTGGACCCGCTCCGCACGCCCGCACTCCCCTCCTGAGGCCTCAGTGCATGAGGGCGAGCAGGACTCCCACGGCTACGAAGAGGACGCCAAATACGCGGTTGAGTATCTGCTGGCCCCGCTCGTTTTGGGTGAGGCGCTGGAAGGAACGTGCTGCGGCGGCGAAGAAGAACCACATGACCAGGATGTCGATGGCCACCACGGTGGCCGTAAGAACCGCGTACTGCGGAAGCAGTGGCTGTTCGGCCCGGATGAACTGCGGCATGAAGGCGAGGAAAAAGACGATCGCCTTGGGGTTGAGCAGGTTTACCCACAGCCCGCGCCGGAAAATCGACCAGGCCGGCTCGTTGCGCAGGGCGGTGGCCTGTTCTTCTGCGACGGTGGGCTTTGCGAGGAACTGCCTGATGCCGAGGTAGACGAGGTAGGCGGCCCCGGCGTAACGGATCACGTTGAAGGCCACCGGTGAGCTGGCCACCAGGACCCCTACGCCCAGGGCCACGACCAGCACGTGGATGACCAGCGCGGCCTGTTGTCCCAAAATGCCCCAGATGGAGCGTCGGAACCCGGCATTGAGCGAGTTGCTCATGGTGTTGATGGCCCCTGCTCCAGGGGTGAAGCTGATCAGGGCGCCGGCGCCCGCAAGGGTGAGCCACAGGGAGAATTGCACCCCATAATCTTACGCGCCGACGGGCGGCGTTCCCCGGCGCTAAGCCCTTGCAATGACCTCACCGTTGGGAATCAGGAACCAGCCGTCGTCCGTGGAGCCCCAGCGGTGCCAGCCGGCGGAGATCCTGGCCAGGTCCGCCGGGTTGGCGAAACCATATTCCAGGGCCTGTTCCGCGAAGGCGGAGTGCAGCACCCGCTCGCCCCACACGCGCGCCTGCCAGCGGCGCTGTTGCCCGGTGGCGTACAGCCAGTTGCTGCTGGTGGGCGCGACGTCGGTGAATCCTGCTGCCTGGGCCCAGCTGACCAGCCGCCGCCCGGCGTCGGGCTCTGCTCCGTTCCGGCGCGCGATGCGCTGGTAAAGCTCCATCCACTCGTCCAGCTCCGGGATGGCGGGGTACCAGCTCATGCCGTGGAAATCGGCGTCGCGCACGGCGACGATGCCGCCCGGCTTCGCCACCCGGCGCATCTCGCGGAGGGCTTCCACCGGGTCGGTCAGGTGCTGCAGGACCTGGTGGGCGTGCACGACGTCGAACGTGTCGTCGTCGAACTCCAGGTCGTAAATGTTGCCGGTGACGAACTCAACGTTGGAAACTTCCCGTTCCCCGGCGAGCGCCTTGGCCTGCGCGATGATGTCAGGCGACCGGTCCAGCCCGGTGACCGTCCCCGGGGCAACCAGCCCCGCGAAGTCGCAGGTGATGCTCCCGGGTCCGCAGCCGACGTCGAGCATGTCCGTGCCCGGCTGCAGGTGGCGGAGTACGAAGGCGGCGGAATTTTCCGCCGTCCGGGCGGCATGGGCGCGGACCACGGATTCATGGTGGCCGTGCGTGTAGACATCGTCTTCGGGCTGCTGCGCACTCATAGCCAAACGCTACTCCTCCCGGGCGGCTACCGTCGCTTCCACCATGGCGGCCATGAAGCGCGCCGCCACCTCGAGCTCCTCCGGCGTGAAGGCCGCCAGTGCCTCCCCCATGTGGCGCGAGAGCGGGGCGAAGATGGCGTTGCCGTCCTGGTATGCCTTGGGTGTCATCTTCAATTCGACCTGGCGACGGTCGGTGCTGCCTCGCTCGCGGACCACGTGCCCGGACTGGTCCAGCCGGTCGATCAGGGCAGTTGTGGCAGGTGAGCTGAGATCGAGTTCCTTGCGGAGTACGCCGGGCGTGACTACGGCACCCCGGGCGGTGTGGCGCATGATCACCGCCAGGGCGTTGAGGTCGGTCCGGTGCATGTCCTTCCGCCCGCCGGCGGCATCCACGTACCGGTTGGCCTCCAGCGTGAATTCCTGCAGGAGGAGGACCAGGGGATGCGGTCCCTCGGTGGGTACCGTTCCGCTCACGCGCACCTCCTCTTGTGGTCAATAGTCCGAAGGGATCCTACCGCTCCCAAGTCCGCGCCAAATAAATCTAGTCTGTCACTTATCTCCATGGTGGAGATAATCTATGATGAGTCAAACATCCACCGGCCGGGGAAGGCAGCATGAAAGCGAAGCACGCAGGCTCACCATCAAACAAGGCGCCCTTCTGGCTGCGCTGGCTTGTCCCCACGGTTCTCATCCTTACGTGGCTCACGCTCGCGGGAATCGGCGGGCCCACCTTCGGCAGGCTTGAGGAGGTCTCTTCCAACGACCAGGCGTCCTTCCTGCCGGCCAGTGCCGAGGCGACCGCGGCCCAGGACTGGCAAGCCAAATTCCGGGACGCCGATGAGGTCCCGGCCGTCATCGTCATCGAAAGCCCGGAACGCTTCGCCCCGCCTCAGCTGCGCGAAGCCGCCGCGCTGAAAACAGAGCTCGAAGGCCTGGAGCTGGGCAGCGCCGTCATCGGACCCATCCCTTCCGAAGACGGGGAAGCGGTGCAGTTCATCGTTCCAATCAGCGAATCCCTCGAACTTGAGGAGGCCGTCCAGGAACTGCGGGACACCACTTCCGCGGGTACGCCGGAGGGTATGCAGTCGTACGTGACGGGCCCGGCCGGCCTCGCCGCGGACCTCACCGGCGCCTTCGCCGGCATCGACGGGCTCCTGCTCCTGGTGGCGCTGGCGGCAGTGCTGGTGATCCTCCTGATCGTCTACCGCTCCATCCTGCTGCCGGTCATGGTCCTGCTGACCTCCGTGTTCGCACTCTGCGCCGCCATCCTGCTGGTGTTCGGCATGGCCAAGGCGGGCTGGATCCAGCTCAACGGCCAGAGCCAGGGCATCCTCTCCATCCTCGTGATCGGCGCCGCCACGGACTACGCGCTCCTTTACGTGGCGCGGTTCCGCGAAGCGCTCACCCACACCACCGACCGCACGGCCGCCGCGCTCACCGCGTGGCGGGCATCCTTCGAGCCCATCCTGGCCTCCGGCGCCACCGTGATCATCGCCCTCCTGTGCCTCCTCTTCTCCGACTTGAACTCCAACAAGGCGCTCGGTCCCGTGGCTGCGGCCGGCATCCTCTGCGCCTTGTTCGCCGCGCTGACCCTCCTCCCCGCCCTGATGGCGCTCTCCGGGCGGGCCGCCTTCTGGCCCTTCCGCCCCAAGCTATTGCCCGACGACGAACGCGAACCCGAGCTGGTCACCGGACTTGAGGGGCAAAAGGGTCTGTGGCGGGCCACCGGGTCGCTGGTCCGGCGCCGGCCGCGAACCGTGTGGGTCGCCTCGGTCCTGCTGCTGCTTGTCGCGTCCGCCGGAGTTTTCCAGCTCAAGGCCAACGGCGTCCCACAGACCGACGTCATCCTCTCGGCCTCGACTGCGGTGGACGGCCAGGATGCGTTGGCGCGACATTTCGACGCCGGCAGCGGCAGCCCCGCCGTCGTGGTTGCGGACGAGGGCAAAGCGCGGGAGGTGCTGGAGGCAGTCAAGGCGGCCGACGGCGTCGGCGACGCTTACCTGCTGGCTGAGGGCAGCGTCCCCATCACCGGAGCCCCCGGGACTCCCAGCGCCCCGGACGTCCGGGACGGGAAGGTACTGATCAACGCCACGCTGGACGCCGCCGCCGACTCCCTCGAGGCCGAAGAGGCCGTCAAGGCCCTGCGCGCCGACGTGAGGGCGGAGGACCCCGGCGCCCTGGTGGGCGGCGTGACGGCCATCGCGCTGGACACCAACACCACGGCGCAGCGTGACCTGGTGATCATCATCCCGATCGTGCTGGTGGTCATCCTCTTCATCCTGATGCTGCTGCTCCGGTCTGTCATCGCGCCGGTGCTGTTGGTGCTCTCCGTGGTCCTCTCCTACGCGGCGGCGTTGGGGGTGGCGGCGTTCGTGTTCAACAACATCCTGGGCTTCCCGGGCGCGGACGCCACCGTACCGCTGTTCGGGTTCGTCTTCCTGGTGGCCCTGGGCGTGGACTACAACATCTTCCTGATGAGCCGGGTCCGCGAGGAATCCCTGAAGCACGGCACGCGTCCGGGCATCCTGCGCGGACTGGGCGTTACCGGGGGCGTCATCACCTCCGCCGGCGTGGTCCTGGCGGCAACGTTTGCCGCGCTCGGCGTCATCCCCATCATGTTCCTGGTCCAGCTGGCATTCATCGTGGCCTTCGGCGTGCTCCTGGACACCGTGCTGGTGCGCTCGCTCTTGGTGCCCGCGCTTGCCTACGACATCGGACCGACCATCTGGTGGCCGGGAAAGCTGGCCCGGGAGGGGCTCCGGCATCCCCGCGAACCGTTCTCCAATGGCGAAACCGGGACGCCGGCGTCGTTCGCGGACGCCGGGGAAATCCGCTAAACGGCGCGGAAGTCCGGCAGCGCGGGGCGGACCCGAATACAAAGTTGAGTCACCTTCGCTCAACTTCGGATTGACATCGATGACGCCCTGAGTAAAGTTGAGTGCAGAACGCTCAATCATGCGGGCGCCAGCAAGTTTCCAAGGAAAGAAGGAAGCAACACATGTCACGTGCAGTAGGTATCGACCTCGGAACCACCAACTCCGTCGTCTCCGTTCTCGAAGGTGGCGAGCCCACCGTTATTGCCAACGCCGAGGGTGGCCGCACCACGCCGTCCGTCGTTGCGTTCTCCAAGTCCGGCGAAGTCCTGGTGGGCGAAATCGCCAAGCGCCAGGCCGTCAACAACATCGACCGCACCATCGCCTCCGTCAAGCGCCACATGGGCACCGACTGGACCAAGGCCATCGATGACAAGAAGTACACCCCGCAGGAAATCTCCGCGCGTATCCTCATGAAGCTGAAGAACGACGCCGAGTCGTACCTGGGCGAAAAGGTCACCGACGCGGTGATCACCGTCCCCGCCTACTTCAACGACGCCGAGCGCCAGGCCACGAAGGAAGCCGGCGAAATCGCAGGCCTGAACGTCCTGCGCATCGTCAACGAGCCCACGGCAGCAGCTCTCGCCTACGGCCTGGACAAGGGCAAGGAAGATGAACTCATCCTGGTCTTCGACCTCGGTGGCGGCACCTTCGACGTCTCCCTGCTGGAAGTCGGCAAGGACGAAGACAACTTCTCCACCATCCAGGTCCGCGCCACCGCCGGTGATAACCGCCTCGGCGGCGACGACTGGGACCAGCGCGTCGTTGATTACCTGCTCAACCAGCTGAAGGTCAAGGGCATCGACCTGTCGAAGGACAAGATCGCCCTGCAGCGCCTCCGCGAAGCTGCCGAGCAGGCGAAGAAGGAACTGTCCTCCTCCACCAGCACCAACGTCTCGCTCCAGTACCTCTCCGTCACCCCCGACGGCCCGGTCCACCTGGACGAGCAGCTGACCCGCGCCAAGTTCCAGGACCTCACCAAGGATCTGCTGGAGCGCACCAAGAAGCCGTTCCACGACGTCATCAAGGAAGCCGGCATCAAGCTCTCCGACATTAACCACATCGTGCTGGTCGGTGGCTCCACCCGTATGCCTGCCGTCTACGACCTGGTCAAGGAACTGGCCGGCGGCAAGGAGCCGAACAAGGGCGTGAACCCGGACGAGGTTGTGGCCGTTGGTGCAGCCCTGCAGGCCGGCGTGCTGAAGGGTGAGCGCAAGGACGTCCTGCTGATCGACGTCACCCCGCTGTCCCTCGGCATCGAAACCAAGGGCGGCGTGATGACGCACCTGATCGAGCGCAACACGGCCATCCCGACCAAGCGGTCCGAGACCTTCACCACGGCTGACGACAACCAGCCGTCCGTGGCCATCCAGGTCTTCCAGGGCGAGCGCGAGTTCACCCGCGATAACAAGCCGCTGGGTACGTTCGAGCTGACCGGCATCGCGCCGGCTCCGCGCGGCGTCCCGCAGGTCGAGGTCACCTTCGACATCGACGCCAACGGCATCGTCCACGTCTCCGCGAAGGACAAGGGCACCGGCAAGGAACAGTCCATGACCATCACCGGCGGCACCGCGCTCTCCAAGGAAGACATTGACCGCATGGTCCGTGACGCCGAGGAGCACGCAGCCGAGGACAAGGCCCGCCGCGAAGCGACCGACACCCGCAACTCCGCAGAGCAGCTCGCCTACTCCGTGGACAAGCTGATCGCCGACAACGCCGACAAGCTGCCCGAGGAGGTCAAGACCGAGGTCCAGGCCGACGTCGACGCCCTGAAGAAGGCCCTGGAAGGCACCGACGACGCCGAGGTCAAGACCGCGTTCGAGAAGCTGCAGGCTTCCCAGACCAAGCTCGGCGAGGCCATCTACGCCCAGGCTGGTTCCCCGGACGGCGCCACCGGTGCTGCGGGTGCCGAAGGTGCCCCCGCCGGCGAGAAGGCTGACGAGGACATCGTTGACGCTGAAATCATCGACGAAGACGAAGCGAAGAAGTAGCCATGCCGCACCACGGTAACGAGGAAGAGCACAACTCATCCGAGCACCACGGCGGCGCCGGCCACCAGGAACCGGTGATCCGGGACAACCGCAAGGTTGACCCGGTCACCGGCCAGGCACGGCACCCGGAGGCGCAGGCTTCCGGTCAGGAAAGCAAGGATTCCGACGGCGACGCGCTCGCCCAGGCCGAGGAGATCCTTAACGGCGTGGACGTGCCGGCTGAGGAATCCGTGGCCCAGGGTGCGGCGGCAGCGGGAAGCGCCGAGGCGGCTGAGCTTCGGAACGACCTCCTCCGCCTCCAGGCCGAGTACGTCAACTACCGCAAGCGTGTTGAGCGTGACCGGGCCGTGGCAGGGGAGATGGCCGTCATCGGCGTCCTGAACTCCCTGCTCCCGGTCCTGGACGATGTTGACGCCGCCCGGCAGCACGGCGACCTGGCCGACGGCCCCTTCGCCGCGATCGCCGCCAAGCTGGAGAACGCGTTGAAGACCTACGGCCTGGTCCGCATCGACCAGACCGGCGTGGAGTTCGATCCCACGATCCACGAGGCACTGATCCAGCAGCCCGGCGAGGACATTGAGGTTGATACCGTCAGCCAGGTGCTCCGCTCCGGCTACAAGTCAGGCGAACGCGTCCTCCGCGCGGCCCAGGTCATCGTCGCGGTCCCCGCGTAGCATTACCCCACGCGAGATGGCAGTTCGCGGCAGTGTTGGGCAACCGCATTGCTGTGAACTGCCATCTCGGCAAAGATTCTTGAAAGGAAACGCCATTGGCTAGCCAGGATTGGGTGGACAAGGACTTTTACAAGATCCTTGGTGTCGCCAAGGACGCTTCCGACGCCGACATCAAGAAGGCCTACCGGAAGCTGGCCCGCGAGCACCACCCTGACACCAACGCCGGCAACACGGCTTCCGAGAAGAAGTTCAAGGACATCTCGGAGGCCTACTCTGTGTTGTCGGATCCGGAGGAGCGCCAGCAGTACGACGCTATCCGTGCCATGGGCGGCGGCGCCCGGTTCGCTCCGGGCGGTGCCGGTGCAGCCAACGGCGGCTTCGAGGACATGTTCGGCGGGCTCTTCACGGGCAACACCGGACGCCATGCGGGCGGCTTCAACCCGGCCGGCGGCGGCATTCCGCCCGAGTTCGCGGACCTGTTCGGCGGCTTCGGCGGCGCTGGCGGTTACCAGCGCGCCCCGCAGCGGGGCGCGGACCGGACGGCATCCACCACCATCTCCTTCGCCGGGTCCATCCGCGGCACCACCATCGGGCTGCGCGAACCGAACGGCGAGGTCATCGACGTCCGCGTGCCGGCCGGCATCAAGGACGGCCAGAAGATCCGCGTCCGCGGCAAGGGCCAGCCCAGCCCCGCGGGCAACGGCGACCTGATGGTTGCGGTGTCCGTGAAGCCCCACGATTTTTACACGCGCGACGGCGACAACCTCCGCATCCACGTCCCGGTCACCTTCCCGGAGGCTGCTATGGGCGCCGACATCGAAGTGCCCACCATCGACGGCGACAAGGTGCGGGTGCGCGTTCCGGCGGGAACGCCGTCGGGTCGAACGCTGCGGGTGAAGGGCAAAGGGGTGAAGACGTCGAAGGGGACCGGCGACCTGCTGGTGACCATCGACGTCGCCGTTCCCAAGAACCTGAACAAGGATGCCGAAGCCGCCGTCAAGGCGTTTGCCGAGGCCACCGCGGACGCAGATGTCCGAGAGGGCCTGGCCGCCAAGGCCCGTCTGTAACGGGTGGTCATTGCCGTGGACATCAACGCTGATCAGCCAATCTTCGTGATTTCGGTGGCGGCCGAGCTTGCGGATATGCATCCCCAAACGCTCCGGCAGTACGACCGGATGGGGATCGTTTCTCCGCGCCGCGCGCCGGGGAAGTCGCGGCGCTACTCGCAGCGGGACGTCAACATGCTCCGCGAGGTGCAGCGGCTGTCCCAGGAAGGTGTGTCCCTGGAGGGGATCAAGCGCATCCTGGAACTTGAAAACCAGGTGGCCGCACTCCGCAGCCGGGTGTCCGAGCTGACGGAAGAGCTGGCCCGGCGTCCTCAGTCGATCGACTCGCGCATCTTCGCAGCGGGCGCCGCTGGTGACGTGGTGAGCCTGGCCCGCGGCCAGCGCCCGCGTCCCCGTTCGCAGGCCGTGGTGGTCTGGCGGCCGCGCGCACTGGGACAGTAGGCATCCAAGTACTCGGCCGGCCTTCGCGGCGGGAAACTAGAGTACCCGGTACTGGTGACGGTCCAACCCCCAAAACCTTGAATTGAACCACCTGCTGGATCAGCAGCAGGCGGTTTCAAGGTTCTGGGGGTTTTTCCATGTTTGGTTCTCACTGCAAGGCCCGGCGATGAGCCCGGGAATGGAATCGGTGGCGGCGATCAGCGCGTCCCTTCCGGGTCTGGTCATCCTGTCCCTGGGGCAGGCCATGGTGGTGGTGTGCGTCTGCTTCGACATGGTGCGTGCACTGTCCGTGCCAGGGTCCCACAGCCGTTACGTGGCCAGCACCGTTTTCCGCACCCTGGCGGTGCCGTCCGTCATCTCGCTGGCCGTCAGCGTGCTGGTGGATCTGGTGATGGCCTCCATGTCGGGAGTGGGGATGGCCATGTTCGTCCTGGTGGCCATCATTTTCCGTCTGCACCACGACAAGGACGAAGACAACTGGTGGAAGGGCAAGGGCAAGAAACTCGCCCGTTGGGCCCGCCGCCGCTTCGCAGGACGTGTGTCCGGCCGGGCAGTCGCCGCCCCTGCCCTGGGGTAGGGGGCAGGACAGGGTCCTGGGAGAGGGTCCCTGGATAGGCCGGAGCGGCGGACAGCCTGCTAGCCGTTGATGACCTGCGGGACGCCGAGCGTCGTAGGTTTCCAACGGATACTCCACTTCGAGTAGGCGGTGCGCCAGCCGGATGGCCTGGCAGGTTGCTCTTCAGTGTTGCGCGCGGGCGGACGAAGTTCTTGTGTTTCGGTGCAGGACCCTTGACACTGAGGGCGCCAGATTCAGTAACCCTCTACAGCACCACAGACAGGCGGCGGAGATTGACCCATCACCATCACAGTTCCAAGGCGGAATCCGCGGGATCGGCCGGCGTACGGGGTGACGGGTCATTCGCCGGCCGGCTTCACGCCATGTGGCATTCCATTGCCGGGGTGGTGGGCCTGGTGATGGGGCTGCTCCCGCATGTGCTGCACCATGTGGGGCTGCTTGCCGGGACAGCCTTGGTGGCAGGGTCCGGCGGAACCGCACTGTTTGGGGCACTGGGGTTGATTGCCTCTATTCCCGTGCTGCTCCGGCTCTACCGCAGGTTCGGCAGCTGGATCGCGCCGGCCATTGGCCTGCTCGTGTTCGCCGCGATGTTCTCCCTTTCGGCCTTCGTCATCGGCCCGGCAGTCAGCGGCACGGGCAGGGACGTGGGGCCGTCCCCCGCGCCCACTGCCGACCACACCGACAACCACACGGGCGGCCATTGAGCCAACGGCCGCGGCGGCGGGCCGTTGGGCCCTACCGGGACGGTCTGCATCCGGCGACAGTGGATTCATGGCGGACCTTTGGCTTATGGCGCGCGTGTTGTTCCTGCGCGCCGCCTGGAAGCCGCGGGACCACTGGGATGCCGGGCGGATTTCGGAACACCAGGAGGGGTCCCTGCGGAGGCTGCGTGCGGCAGCCTATGCCGGCTCGGAGTTTTACCGGCGGCACCATGCCGGACTGCAAAACGCCCCTTTGGACCAGCTGCCGCCGGTCACCAAAGCCGACCTCATGGAGAACTTCGACCAGGCGGTCACCGCCCCGGGACTGAAGCTGGCCGACGTCGAAAACCACCTGCGCGCACTGACCGACGGCGGGGGCGATCCGGGAAAGCCCTGGCGGGGACGGTGGTGGGCGGCCGCAACCGCCGGAACCACCGGGCGGCGGGGAACCTTCGTCTGGAACCGGTCCGAATGGGCAACAGTCCTGGCTTCCTACGCCAGGGCGAATGACTGGGCGGGCATCGCCGCGGGCCCGGTGCGGCCGCTGAGGATGGCACTGGTCAGCTCCCGCGTGCCAACCCATCAGTCCGCTGGGGTCGGGGCATCGTTCCCCTCCCGCCTGGTCCCGACCCTGAGGCTGGATGTCACGGCACCCATGGCCGAGTCCGTGGCGGCGCTCAACAGCTTCCAGCCGAGGATACTGGTCGGGTACGCCTCGGCCCTCCAGCCACTGGCGGCCGAGCAGCTCGCAGGACGCCTCCGCATCGCACCGGAAGGCGTCATGTCCGCCTCCGAAGTCCTCAGCGGGCCGGCGGCGTCAGAGATGCGTGAAGCCTGGGGCAGTGCGCCGTTCGACGTGTACGCCGCAACGGAAACGGCGGGTATTGCTTCGCCGTGCGCCCATCGCAAGCGTCATGTCTACGAGGACCTTGTCATTGTTGAATCCGTGGACGCAAACGGTACTGCGGTGGAGCCGGGGACCACCGGGGCGAAGCTGCTGGCCACAGTGCTGTTCTCCCGGACCCTGCCCCTCATACGCTACGAGCTGTCCGACACCGTCAGGCTCGGCGGCCGCGGCTGCCCGTGCGGGCGCTCCTTCCGACTGCTCCAGGGCGTCGAAGGCCGCCTCGAAGACGTCCTTCAGCTGCCGGGCAGGACCGGCGCGGTCAGGGTTCACCCCATCATCTTCCACCACGCGCTGGACACCGTTGCCACCTCCGGCTGGCAGGTCATCCAGGAGCCCTCCCGCCTGCGGATCCTGGTAGCGGGCATCAAGCCCGGCCTGTCCGCCGACGGGATCCGCACGGCCGTTGCTGTTGCCCTTGCAGAGGCCGGCGCCGCGGAAATTCCCCTGGACGTCCAGCTGGTGGACCGGCTGGAGCGGACCCCGCTGGGCAAAGCGCCCTACGTGCGGAGGCTGCCCAGCGGCTGATCCGGGCTTCCGCCATGGGCGTTCAGTAGCTGGGGCGCGGGTCGCCGTCGGCCGGTTTGACGTCGGCTTTGGGGATGAACCGGGCGGCGAGGGCTTCGGAGCCCCGCGCGAGGAGCGCGACGTCGGCGCCCACCAGGATGAAATCCGCACCGTTGGCGAGGTAATGCTCCGCCGTGGCCGGGTTAAAGGCGTTGACGCCCGCGGGTTTGCCGGCCGCCTTCGCCGCTTCGAGGCAGCGTTCGACGGCGGCGCGGACCTCGGGGTGTTCCTGCTGTCCCAGCAGGCCCATCGAAGCGGCGAGGTCGGAGGGGCCGATGAAGATCGCGTCCACGCCGTCCACCTTCAGGATGTCCTGGACCGCGTCCACGGCGGCGGTGGATTCGATCTGGACAGTGACGCTGATGGTCTCGTTGGCGCGCGCCAGGTAGTCCGGCACCCGGTTCCAGCGGGCGGCGCGGGCCAGGGCCGAACCCACGCCGCGCACGCCGTGGGGCGGGTAGCGGGTGGCGGCCACCGCGGCCTCGGCTTCGGCCAGCGAGTTGACCATGGGGATCAGGAGGTTCTGGACGCCCAGGTCCAGGTACTGCTTGATGATTACGGTGTCGTTGACCGGCGGCCGGACCATGGCGTGGACCGGATAGCCGTGGATGGCCTGGAGCTGGGCAAGGATGGAATCCAGGCCGTTCGGGGAGTGCTCCGCGTCCACCAGGAGCCAGTCCAGGCCAGACCCGGCGCAGAGCTCGGCGATCAGCGGGCTGCCGGAGCACACCCACATGCCGGCCAGCGGCCGTTTGGTTCCGGCCAGCGCGGACCGGAAGGTGTCCTCTATTCGAAGTGGCATGTCACAACTCCCAGGGGTCCGTAGTCGGCGTGGACGGTATCACCCTTGTAGACCCAGGTGGGACGGGTGAAGGAACCGGCCAGGATGATGTCCCCGGCCTTCAGGGAGTCGCCGTGCGCGGCGATCTTGTTCGCGAGCCAGTGCACGCCGTTGGCCGGGTGGTCCAGGACACCGGCCGCGACACCTGTTTCCTCGACGGTCTGGTTCTTGTAGAGGATGGCCGAGACCCAACGGAGGTCCACGGCGTCCGGTTTGACCGGGTTGCCGCCGATCACCATGGCTCCCATCGCGGCGTTGTCCGAGATGGTGTCGACGATGGTGCGGCCTTCCATTTCGATCCTGGAGTCCAGGATCTCGAGGGCCGGAACCACGTAGTCGGTGGCCTTCAGGACATCGAAAATCGTGGCGCCGGGGCCTTTGATGCCGTCCTTCAGCACGAACGCCAGCTCCACCTCCACCCGCGGGTGGGTGTAGCGGTCCCATTCCACTGAGCAGCCGGTTTCGAGCACCATGTCATCAAAGATGGCGCCGTAGTCCGGTTCGGTGATGCCCGTGGCGGCCTGCATGGCCTTGGACGTGAGGCCGATCTTGCGCCCCACCAGGGTTCGGCCGGCCTCTTCGTTGCGGCGGCGCCACAGCCGCTGGACCGCGTAGGAGTCCTCCACCGTCATGTCCGGGTAGCGGGCAGTCAGGCGGGGCACGGGGGTGCGGGTCCGGCCGGCTTCGACCAGTTCGTCCGCGATGGCCTCAATCGTCTTGGCATCCAGCATGGCTACAGCTGCGCCCCCAGCTTGAACCCTTCAGGCTGCGCACCCTCGTCCGGCTTGCGGGTGTAGGAGAAGCCGTCGGCGCCTACGGTCACAGCCATTTCGGAAGCGTCGGTGCGCTCGATGACCGGCTGCGGGTTGCCGTCCAGGTCCAGGACCAGGGAGGCTTCGGTGTACCAGGAGGGGACCACGGGGTTCCCCCACCAGTCGCGGCGCTGGTTGTCGTGGACATCCCAGGTGATGGTGGGGTTATCCGGGTCGCCGGTGTAGTAGTCCTGGGTGTAGATCTCGATGCGGTGGCCGTCCGGGTCCAGAATGTAGAGGTAGAACGCGTTGGACACGCCGTGCCGGCCGGGACCGCGTTCGATCCGGTCGCTGATGCGCAGCGCGCCCATCTTGTCGCAGATCTGAATGATGTTGTGCTTCTCGTGCGTGGCGAACGCGACATGGTGCATGCGCGGGCCGTTGCCGCCGGTGAGGGCGGTGTCGTGGACCGTCTGCTTGCGGTGCATCCACGCGGCGTACGTGACGCCGTCGGAATCCTTGATGTCCTCGGAGACGCGGAAGCCCAAATCCTCCAAGTAGGCGCGGCCGCGCGGGACGTCCGGGGTGACCTGGTTGAAGTGGTCCAGGCGGACCAGCTCACCGGCGGAGTAGAGGTCATAGCGCTGGGTGAGCCGCTCCACGTGCTCCACGTCGTAGAAGAATTCGTACGGGAAGCCCAGCGGGTCCTCCACCCGGACGGAGTCGCCCACGCCCTTGGTAAAGCCTTCCTTGCGGCGCTCCACCCGGCAGCCGAGCTCCTTGTAGTAGGCCTCGGCGGCGTCCACCTCGGCCGGGGACTTCACCCGGTAGGCGAAGGCCGCGACGGCGGCGATGGGTCCCTTGCGCAGTACCAGGTTGTGGTGGATGAATTCCTCGAGGGACCGCAGGTAGATCGCGTTCTCGTCTTCCTCGGTAACGTGCAGGCCCAGGACGTCCACGTAGAACTCGCGGGACCTGGCGAGGTCGGTGACCACGATCTCCATGTAGGCGCAGCGGACGATGTCCGGGGCCGGGACCGTGGGGGTGGGAACGAAGTTGGTCATTGGATTCTCTCTTCTTTGAAAGGGGCTTGGTCAGGCGCCGAATTTGGGGGTATGTACGGAACCGAGGGTGATGTGCACGGCCTGCTGGTCCGTGTAGAAGTCGATGGAGCGGTAGCCGCCCTCGTGGCCCAGGCCGGAAGCCTTGACGCCTCCGAACGGGGTGCGCAGGTCGCGGACGTTGTGGCTGTTCAGCCACACCATCCCGGCCTCCACGTTCTGCGAGAAGTTGTGGGCCCGGGTGAGGTTCTGGGTCCAGATGTAGGCGGCCAGTCCGTATTTGGTGTTGTTGGCCAGGGCGAGGGCTTCGTCGTCGTTCTCGAACGGGGTGATGGCGACGACGGGTCCGAAGATCTCTTCCTGGAAGATGCGGGCGTCGGGGGCGACGTCGGCGAACACAGTAGGTGCGATGTAGTTGCCTTCGGGCAGGTGGTCGGGTCGGCCGCCGCCGGCCAGGAGCCGGCCTTCGGTTTTGCCGATCTCCACGTAGGATGCGACCTTCTCGTAGTGCTCCGGGTGGACCAGGGCGCCCACCTGGGTCTTCGGATCGTGGGGATCGCCCACCACGATGTTCCTGGCGCGGGCGGCGTACTTTTCGCAGAACTCGTCGTAGATCGCGCGCTCCACCAGGATGCGGGAGCCTGCCGTGCAGCGCTCGCCGTTGAGGGAGAAGACACCGAACAGGGCCGAGTCGATCGCGGCGTCCAGGTCGGCGTCGGCGAACACGACGCAGGGGGACTTGCCGCCGAGCTCCATGGAGAGGCCCTTGAGGTTGGCGGCCGCGTTCCGGAAAATTGTCTGGCCGGTGGTGGTCTCGCCGGTGAAGGAGATCAGCGGAACGTCCGGGTGCTTGACCAGGGCGTCGCCGGCTTCCTCGCCCAGGCCGTTGACCAGGTTGAAGACGCCGTCGGGCAGGCCCGCTTCCTTGAAGATGGTGGCCCACAGCGAGGCGGACAGCGGCGTGAACTCGGCCGGCTTCAGCACCACGGTGTTGCCGGTGGCCAGCGCGGGGGCGAGCTTCCAGGACTCGAGCATGAACGGCGTGTTCCACGGGGTGATCAGTCCCGCCACGCCGATTGGCTTGCGGTTCACGTAGTTGATCTGCGAGCCGGGGACCTTCATGGCGTCGTCGAACTGGGCCACGATCAGGTCCGCGAAGAAGCGGAAGTTCTCCGCGGCCCGCAGCGCCTGGCCCTTGGCCTGGGTGATCGGCAGGCCGGTATCGAAGGTTTCCAGTTCCGCGAGGCGGGCTTCCTGGGCTTCGACGGCGTCGGCAATTCTGTTCAGGACGCGGGCCCGCTCGCGGGGCTTCATCTTCGGCCACGGGCCGCTCACGAAAGCTTCGCGGGCGGCGGCCACGGCCAGGTCGATGTCCTCTTTCTGGCCGGCCGCGGCGGTGGCGTAGGTGCGGTTGGACACAGGATCCAGGACGTCGAAGGTCTTCCCGCCCACGGAGTCAACGAACTCGCCGTTGATGTAGTGCTGGATATGGGCGGGCAGGTCCTGGGGCACGTAGTGCTGGGTGGTTTCTGTCGAGGTCGTCATCGTTGAAGTCCTTACTGGTGCTTGGCTTGGGCGAGGTAGGTGTCCAGGGTGGTGGCGCGGTGCCGGCGGGCGGCCTGCTCGATCCGGTCCGCGGGGGCTCCGGTCTCAATCAGCCGGAGCAGTTCTTCGTGCTCCTCGACCGAATCCCGTGCCCTGCCCGGAACAAACCGGAACGTTGAGGACCGCAGCGCAGCGAGCCGGTTCCAGCCGCGGTGCACCAGATCGAGGATGTGCGGGTTGGGGCAGTGTTCAAACAGCACACTGTGGAAGTCCTGGTTCAGCTGGGTGAACCGAACGGGGTCGAAGTGGTCCAGGCATTCACGCATCTCCTCGTTTACCGCGCGGGCCCGGGCGATGGCCACGGCATCGATCAGGGGAGCGGACAGCGCGGTGGCCGCCCCCTCCACGATGCTGAGGGTCTGCATGGTGTACAGGTATTCTGTGGGGTCGATCCCTGCAACGGTGGCCCCGACATTGCGTTCGAACGTCACCAGGCCCTCGGCTTCCAGCCGGCGGATCGCTTCGCGGACGGGGACCACGCTGAAGCCCAGGTCTTTGGCAATGGAGCCGAGCACCAGCCGGTAGCCGGGGGTGTAGGTGCCTTCCACGATGCGGGCCTTCACGGCCTGGTAGGCCTGTTCGGACTTGCTGCCGGCTGACGTGCCGCCGGCGGCGCCTGCGGAAGCGGCCGCGCCCGGGGAAACCAGGGCGGATTCAGTCACTGGCCTGCCTCCCATTCCTTGTACCGGGCCTGCCATTCGGCGTTCATCGGGTAGAGGCCCTCCACGCTGTGGCCCTGCTTGACCATCTCGAAGATGAAGGTTTCCTCCTTCTCCTGCTGGATGCAGTCGTCAACGAGTTCTTCGGCGACAGCCGGCGGGATCACCAGGATGCCGTCGGAGTCGGCCACAATGATGTCTCCGGGCTGGACCGTGGCGCCGCCGCAGGCGATGGTGATGTCCGTGTCCCACGGGACGTGGCGCCGGCCGAGCACGGCCGGGTGCGGGTTGGCGAAGTAGGTGGGCATGTCCAGGCCCGCGACGGCCGAGTAGTCGCGGACGCCACCGTCGGTGATGATCGCGGCGGCGCCGCGGACCTGGGCGCGCAGGGCCAGGATGTCGCCCACGGTGCCGGTCCCCTTTTCACCGCGGGCCTCCATGACCAGGATTTCGCCTTCGTTCACGGAATCGATGGCGCGCTTCTGGGCGTTGAAGCCGCCGCCGTGCGTCTTGAACAGGTCTTCGCGGTTGGGGACGTAACGGAGGGTCCGGGCCAGGCCCACCACGCGGCGGTCCGGGCGGGTGGCCTGCAGCCCGTCGATGCTGACGTTGTTCAGCCCGCGCTTGCGCAGCTGGGAGGAGAGGGTGGCGGTGGCCACGGACTCAAGCTTGGCTTTCAGTTTGGGGGACAGGGAACGCACGACGGCGGCGCCTGCCCCGGGCGCGGATCCCGCCTCGGCGGGCAGGCCGGCAGCTTCCCGGGAACCGTACGCTTCCTCCCGCTGGGTGTCATCCACCCTGGGCTGGGCGCCAAAGTCCGCGAACGCCGTGGTGCCTTCCGTGACGGTGGTGGCCAGCCGGCCGGTGGTGAGCGGCGCGCCGCCGTCTGCTCCCGCCGTCGTACTTACCTCAACTTCGACGACGTCCCCGGGCTGCGCCACGGACGCGCCGGCGGGGGTACCGGTGAGGATGATGTCGCCTTCCTCAAGGGTTAGCAGCTGGGAGAGGTCCGCAACCAGCCGGGCGAACGGGAAAAGGAGGTCTTCGGTGGTGTCATCCTGGACGATTTCGCCGTTGAGCCAGGTGCGGATGCGCAGCAGGGAGGGGTCGACGGCGTCTGCCGGGATCAGTGCTGTGCCAACAGGGGTGAACCCGTCGCCGCCCTTGGAACGGAGGTTGGATCCCTTGTCCGCGTAGCGCAGGTCGTAGACGCCGAAGTCGTTGCTGGCCGTGACCGCGGCGACGTGGCTCCAGGCGTCCTCGAGGCTCACACGGCGGGCTGCCTTGCCGATGACCAGGGCGACCTCGCCCTCGAAGCCGAGAAGCTCGCACCCTGCCGGGCGCTCCACCGTGCCGCCGGTGAGGGCGAGGGAGCTGGACGGCTTGAGGAAGTAGGAGGGCTGGGCCGGGGTCCGGCCGCGCTGGGCGGCTCGGCTGGGGTAGTTGATGTGGACCGCGATGACCTTGCGCGCTGCTGCCAAGGTGTCGCCGTTGACCTGCTCCAAAACCGTCTCCTCATCAGGTACGAAATCGTATACGATCACTATCACGCATCGCCGATGGCCCGTCAACCCCTGCTGATGCGCTAATTCCGGGGGTTTCCGAAGGCACTTGTCGCCCGCATCACATCCGGCGTACAGTGGAAAACTACCCCCTGAATTTCAAATATCGAACCTTCCGTTCTGATATCGAACAAGTGCCGCCACAACGAAGTGAGGAAAAGCCTGTGCAGTTCCACCACCACGGCTATGTATCCGGCGACCCGCGCATCAAGCCTGCCGCCGGCGTCGGACTTAACCGCCCTGAAGAGCTTCCTGACGAGGTGGATGTGCTGATCGTCGGCACGGGCCCGGCCGGCATGCTCGCCGCCGCGCAGCTCGCCCAGTTCCCCAACATCACCACCCGCATCGTGGAACGCCGTCCCGGACGGCTCGCCATCGGCCAGGCAGACGGCATCCAGGCGCGCAGCGTGGAAACGTTCCAGGCCTTCGGGTTCGCCGAGCGGATCATCGCCGAGGCCTACCGCATCACGGAGATGGCGTTCTGGAAGCCGGACCCGGCCAACCACGCCAACATCGTCCGCGCCGCCCGTGCAGTGGATGACGAAATGGGCATCAGCGAGTTCCCGCACCTGATCGTGAACCAGGCCCGGGTGCTGGACTACTTCGCCGAGTGCATGGCGAACGCCCCCACCCGGATGAAGCCGGACTACGGTTACGATTTCCAGGGCCTGGAGGTTGCGTCCGACGGTGAGTACCCCGTAACTGTTCGGCTGCTCCGCACCGCCGGGCCGGACGAGGGCCACGAGCGCGTTGTCCGCGCCAAGTACGTGATAGGGGCCGACGGCGCCCGGAGCAAGGTCCGCCAGTCCATCGGCTGCACCCTCGCCGGCGACCAGGCAAACCACGCGTGGGGCGTCATGGACGTCCTGGCCGTCACGGACTTCCCGGACATCCGCACCAAGTGCGCCATCCAGGGCGCCGAGGGCAGCATTCTCCTGATTCCGCGGGAGGGCGGCCACCTGTTCCGGATGTACGTGGACCTGGGCGAGGTGGACCCTGCCAGTCACCACGCGGTGCGGAACACCTCGATCGAGCAGATCATCGCCAAGGCGAACGCCATCATCCACCCGTACACCCTTGAGGTGCGGAACGTGGCGTGGAGCAGCGTGTACGAGGTGGGGCACCGGCTGACGGACAGGTTCGACGACGTCCTGCCGGAGGACCGCGGCACCCGCACCCCGCGGGTGTTCATCACCGGCGACGCCTGCCACACCCACAGCGCCAAGGCCGGCCAGGGCATGAACGTCTCCATGCAGGACGGGTTCAACATCGCCTGGAAGCTGGGCCACGTCCTGGAGGGCCGCAGCCCGGAAGGCCTCCTCTCCACCTACTCCGAGGAGCGCCAGGTGGTGGCCCGAAACCTGATCGACTTCGACAAGGAATGGTCCTCCATGATGGCCAAGAAGCCGGAGGAGTTCGACGATCCCTCGGAGCTGGAAGACTTCTACGTCCGCACCGCGGAGTTCCCTGCCGGCTTCATGACCCAGTACGCGCCCTCCCTGGTGATGGGTACGGACGCCCATCAGGACCTGGCGACCGGCTTCCCCGTGGGCAAGCGCTTCAAGTCCGCCCAGGTGGTCCGCGTATGCGACACCAACCCGATGCACCTGGGGCACCACGCCACGGCGGACGGCCGCTGGCGGATCTATGCGTTCGCGGACGCCGCACTGCCGGGAACAGGCTCAGCCACCGACAAATTTGCCGAGTGGCTCGCGAACTCGGCGGATTCGCCGCTGGCCGCGACGCCGTCGGACGCTGATCCTGACGCATGGTTCGACGCCAAGGTGATCTACCAGCAGGACCACCCGAGCATCGACATCAACGCTGTTCCGTCGGTGTTCAAACCGTCCGTGGGCCCGTTCAAGCTGACCGACTACGAGAAGGTGTACGGCGTCGATCCCAAGGCGGACATCTTCGACGAACGCGGACTGGACCGGGGCGGCGTGGTGGTGGTGGTCCGCCCGGACCAGTACGTGGCGAACGTCCTGCCGCTAACTGCCACGGCGGAGCTCGGTGCGTTCTTCGCGCCGCTGCTGGCGGGCCGCCACCTCCCCGTCAGCTAGTTCGGAGCCTTAGCGGCGGGCGGTGCGGTAGTCCGCTGCCGGGTACACGCCCAGGATCCGCACCTCGGTGGTGAAGAAGTCCAGCTCCTCGAGGGCCAGCTTCAACGGCAGGTCCTCGGGGTGGCCTTCGACGTCGGCCATGAACATGGTGGCCGCGAATTCGTTGCCTACCATGTAGCTCTCCAGCCGCGTCATGTTCACGCCGTTCGTGGCGAACCCGCCCAGCGCCTTGTACAGGGCCGAGGGAACGTTGCGGACGCGGAACACAAAGCTCGTGACTGCCGGTCCGGGAAGTTCAGCCCGGGCCGGCAGTTCCTTTTCCCGGGCCAGGACCACGAACCGGGTGGTGTTGGACGGATCGTCCTCCACCCGGGACGCGAGGACTTCGAGGCCGTAGATCTGCGCGGCGAACGGCGGAGCGAGGGAGAGTTTGCGGGGATCGTTCCACTCGGCGACCTCGCGCGCGGAGCCCGCGGTGTCGCCGGCGATGACGGGTTTGAGGCCGTGCTCGCGGATGAGCTTCCGGCACTGCCCCAGGGCGTGGATGTGGCTGTGCACCTCGGTGGCACCCCCGATGGTGCTGCCCGGGATGCCCAGCAGGTCGAAGTGGATGGGCAGGAAGTACTCGCCGACGATCTGCAGGTTGGACTGCGGCAGGAGGAGATGGATGTCCGCCACCCGTCCCGCGATCGAGTTCTCGATGGGGATCATGCCCAGCTCGGCCTCGCCACTGGACACCAGTTCAAAGGCGTCCTCGAAGCTGGCGCACGGGACGCTTTCCATGTCCGGAAACATCTGCCGGCACGCGATATTGGAGTTGGCGCCGGGCTCGCCCTGGTATGCAATCTTGGAGGCCATGGTCCGTATGGTTTCACGCTCCCGCCCTGCCCGCCCAACTGAGTAGCGCTATGTGCCGTTTTCGGGGTTCAAAACGGCACGTAGCGCGACCTAGTGGGGATGGGGGAGGTCAGAGGGGAGTGACGCGCAGCCAGACCGACTGCCGGGGCAGCAGGGTGATGCCCTCGTCCAGGTGCAGCGCGGCTTCGGAGAGCAGGTCGACGGCGGCAGGCGAGAATCCAGCGAAGGTTTCCGCGGGCAGGGCCTCGGGGGAGTCGCTGAAGTTGGCCAGGACCAGTACCGTGCTGCTTTCTCCGGGCCGCTGGTAGGCGAGGACGGCGCGGTCGCCGGTGTGGAAGTCCACCAGCCGGGTTCCCGCCAGCTCCGGCGTGGCCGCCCGCACGGCGATCATCCGCTTAAGCCCGGCGAAAACCGCACCCTCGGGCGTGGCAGGGTCGCTGCGACGGGCGTAGTGGCGCGCCGGATAGTGGGGCCGGTGCACCCAGCGGCTGTCGGCGTCGTGCCCTTCCTCCATGGCGTAGTTGTAATCGTTGAGCTGTGCCACCTCATCGCCCAGGTACAGCAGCGGGATGCCGCCGGTGCTGAAAGGCACGGAATGGGCCAGGAGGATCCGTTCCACCGCCTCAGCCGGGTTGACCTCCATGCCGCAGAGGGACGCCGTCGTGCCTGAAATGCGGCAGTCCCCGGTCTTGGGGTTGTCCTGGAACGGGACGCCGCGGGCGAAGCTGCCCGGGAAGCGGTTGACGTAGAAGGAGTTCAGGAAGCGGCGGTGGTCGAACCCATTGATCCCGAGCTCGGCCGCGTCCTCGTCCGCAAAGGTCCAGCCGATGTCGTCGTGGCTGCGGACGTAGTTCACCCAGGCAGTGCCATCGGGGATGTTGTGCCGCCGCTCCAGGGCCTGGGCCAGCAAGGAAACATCGCGGGTGGCCAGGGATTCCCAGATCAGCGCCATCTGGAGGGGGTTGTAGGAAAGCTGGCATTCGGCGGGATCGATGTAGCGCGCCACCTCGTCCGGGTGCACGATGGCCTCGGACTTGAACAGCAGCGACGGCGCCGCCAGCCGGCACACCGAGTTGAAGGCCTGCAGCAGCGAGTGGGCCTCGGGCAGGTTCTCGCAGGTGGTCCCGAGCTGCTTCCAGATGAAAGCCACCGCGTCCATGCGCAGGATGTCCACGCCCTGGTTGGCAAGAAAGAGCATCTCGCCCGCCATGGCGCGGAAGACGTCAGGGTTGGAGTAGTTCAGGTCCCACTGGTAGGTGTGGAAGGTGGCCCAGACCCAGCGCCCGTCCGGCATCTGGATGAACGAGCCGGGGTGGTTCTCCGGGAAGATCTCCCGGACGTTCTCCTCGAAGGCGTCCGGCATGGTGCGGTCGGGGAAGATCCAGTAGTAGTCGCTGTATTCGGGGTCGCCGGCCGCCGCCTTTTGCGCCCAGTCGTGCTCATCGGAGGTGTGGTTGAAGATGAAGTCCACCACCAGGCTGATGCCGTTCCGCCGGAGTTCGGCGGCCAGCGACTTGAGCTGCTCCATGGTTCCCAGCTTCGGGTTGACCTGCCGGTAGCTGGAGACGGCATAGCCGCCGTCCGAGTGCGGTTCGGGGGCCAGGAACAGCGGCATGAGGTGCAGGTAGGTCAGCCCCAGCTCCTTGAAGTAAGGAATGCGGGCGCGGACCCCCTCCAGGCTTTCGGCGTAGCGGTCCACGTAGCAGACGCCGCCAAGCATGGCGTTGGACTGGAACCAGCCGGTGTTGGTTTCCCGCTCCGTGTCCAGGGCTTTGAGGTCCGCGGAGCGCTCCTGCCAGGACCGGGCGCTCTGGACCACCAGCGCCGCGAGCTGGTCCAGCCAGTCCTGCCGCGACCCGTACAGGGAGTGGAACAGCCCGCGCAGGGTGGGGAAGTGCTGGTCCAGGCGGCGGCGGAAGTCCGGGTCCGGGGTCAGGCCTTCCGCGCCGTCCAGGGCGGCCAGGACGTGCTGCTGCGAGTTGTCATCCACGCTGACGGATTCGTGCATGGCTCTGGACCTTTCCGGCGCGCCGGCGGGTCCGGCGGAAACCTGTACCGGCAGTATTTCACGCCGCGTCAGAGGCTGGGCCAGAGCCGATTGTCATATCCAACAGCGCCCACCGGGGAGGGGGCGGGAGGCCGGTTCAGAGCACGCTGCGGATGGCCTCTTCGAAGCTGGTCACGTGCTCCAGGGCGAGCGTTGCCGCCCGGTCCGCCTGCCCGTCGGCGATTGCTTCCAGCAGGGCCACGTGCTCGGCGACGTGCCCGGCCACGGACGGGACCTTTTCCAGGACCATGCACCAGATCCGGGTGGCGAGGTTGTCGTAGCGGATCAGGACGTCCTCGAGGTGCGTGTTGGCAGCGGCCCGGTAGATCAGGCGGTGTACCTCGATGTCGTAGCGCATGAGCTCGTACGGGTCGTCGCCCTCCTGCATCCGGGCGATGGCGGCGGCGGTATCGCGCAGTTCCGCGCGCAGCGCGGGGGTGGCCAGCTTCGCGGCGCGTCGGGCCGCCAGGGGTTCCAGCGCCTCCCGTAGTTCGGAGACGTCCGCGAGTTCGGTGATGTCGACGACGGTGGCGAACGTTCCGCGGCGCGGGTACGAGATCACGAGGTGGTCGGTTTCCAGCCTCTTGAGTGCCTCGCGCAGCGGCGTCCGCCCAATGCCCAATTCGGTGGCCAGCTTGCCGTCGTTGATGGCCTCGCCGGGCCGGATCTCCAGCATGATGAGCCGGTCCCGCAGGGTGCGATAGGCCTGCTCGGACAGGGAGAGCTCCGGGCTTTCCGTCAGCTGGTGCCCAGTCGCCAGGCTCATGTGCGTCTCCCAAAAATTGTCTGTTGACGGTGGCGTGATCTACAACATACTATTGCGTCAGTTCTAATATATCAGTCGCAGATCAGTTGTTGATCAGCTTCCGGAAAAAGCTTCTGTAAGGAGAAACATGCAGAACGTACTCAACGCCCCGCTCGCAACGGTGGACGCCGACGTCGCCGCCGCCGTTGCGCAGGAACTGCACCGCCAGCAGTCCACGCTGGAAATGATCGCCTCGGAAAACTTCGCCCCGTCCGCCGTCATGGAGGCCCAGGGCTCGGTCCTGACCAACAAGTACGCCGAGGGCTACCCCGGCAAGCGCTACTACGGCGGCTGCGAGCACGTGGACGTGGTGGAGCAGCTCGCCATCGACCGCGTGAAGGCCCTGTTCGGCGCGGAATTCGCCAACGTGCAGCCGCACTCCGGCGCGCAGGCCAACGCCGCCGCCATGTTCGCCCTGCTGAACCCGGGCGACACCATCCTGGGGCTCTCCCTGGCCCACGGCGGCCACCTCACCCACGGTATGAAGATCAACTTCTCCGGCAAGCTCTACAACGTGGTCCCGTACCACGTCCGCGAGGAAGACCTCCGGATCGATATGGCAGAGGTGGAGGCTCTGGCACTGGAGCACAAGCCCAAGCTGATCGTTGCCGGCTGGTCCGCCTACTCCCGCCAGCTGGACTTCGCCGAATTCCGCCGGATCGCAGACCTCGTCGGTGCCTACCTGATGGTGGACATGGCCCACTTCGCCGGCCTGGTGGCAGCAGGGCTGCACCCCAACCCCGTCCCGTTCGCGGACGTGGTGACCACCACCACCCACAAGACCCTGGGTGGTCCCCGCGGCGGCGTCATCCTGGCGAAGGAGGAATACGCCAGGAAGATCAACAGTGCCGTCTTCCCCGGCCAGCAGGGCGGCCCGCTGGAACACGTCATTGCCGCCAAGGCTGTGGCCTTCAAACTCGCAGGCACTCCCGAATTCGCCGAACGCCAGGCACGCGTCCTGCAGGGTGCGCAGCTGCTGGCCGAACGCCTCCTGCAGCCGGACGTCCAGGCTGCCGGCATCTCCGTGGTCAACGGCGGCACCGATGTGCACCTGGTCCTGGTGGACCTGCGCCACTCCGAGCTTGACGGACAGCAGGGCGAGGACGTCCTGCACCGCATCGGCATCACCGTCAACCGCAACGCCGTCCCCTTCGACCCGCGCCCGCCGATGGTCTCCTCCGGCCTCCGCGTCGGAACCCCGGCGCTCGCCACCCGCGGCTTCGGCCCCGCCGAATTCACCGAGGTGGCGGACATCATCGCGACGGCGTTGATCGCCTCCGCCGGCAACGGCACCAGCGGCGCCGGAATCCTCCCGGAGGACACCGCCGCCGAACTCCGCGCCCGCGTCACGGCCCTGGCCGAACGCTTCCCCCTGTACCCGCACCTCAGTGACGACGCCACCCTGGCCGCCGCCGAAGCAGACCTGATTGGAGCCGCCCAGTGAGCGCACCGCACCTTCCTGAGCACCCGGAGTTCCTCTGGCGGAACCCGGAACCCAAGTCCTCCTACGACGCAGTGATTGTCGGCGGTGGCGGACACGGCCTGGCCACCGCCTACTTCCTGGCCAAGAACCACGGCATGACCAACATCGCCGTCCTGGAAAAGGGCTGGCTGGCCGGCGGAAACATGGCACGGAACACCACCATCATCCGCTCCAACTACCTTTGGGACGAGAGTGCGGCCATCTACGAGCACGCCCTCAAGCTCTGGGAAATCCTGCCCGAGGAACTCGAATACGACTTTCTCTTCAGCCAGCGCGGCGTGATGAACCTGGCCCACACCCTGGGCGACGTACGCGAGAGCGTGCGCCGCGTTGGTGCCAACAAGCTCAACGGCGTGGACGCGGAATGGCTGGACCCCAAGCAGGTCAAGGAACTCTGCCCCATCCTGAACATCAGCGACAACATCCGCTACCCCGTCATGGGGGCCACCTACCAGCCGCGCGCGGGCATCGCCAAGCACGACCACGTGGCCTGGGCCTTCGCGCGCAAGTGCGACGAGATGGGCGTGGACATCATCCAGAACTGCGAAGTCACCGGGTTCATCAAGGACGGCAACCGCGTCACCGGCGTCAAGACCAACCGCGGCACGATCAACACCGAAAAGGTTGGCCTCTGCGCCGCCGGCCACAGCTCGGTGCTGGCAGAGATGGCGGGCTTCGAACTGCCCATCCAGTCCCACCCGCTGCAGGCGCTGGTCTCCGAGCTCCACGAGCCGGTCCACCCCACGGTGGTCATGTCCAACCACGTGCACGTTTACGTTTCCCAGGCCCACAAGGGCGAACTGGTCATGGGCGCCGGAGTGGACTCCTATAACGGTTATGGCCAGCGCGGCTCGTTCCACGTGATCGAGCAGCAGATGGCAGCCGCCGTCGAGCTCTTCCCCATTTTCGCCCGTGCGCACGTGCTCCGGACTTGGGGCGGCATCGTGGACACCACGCTGGACGCCTCCCCGATCGTCGGCACCACTCCGGTGGACAACATGTTCGTGAACTGCGGCTGGGGCACCGGCGGATTCAAGGGAACCCCCGCGGCCGGCATGACCTTCGCCTACACCATCGCCACCGGAACCCCGCACAAGCTGAACCAGCCGTTCTCGCTGGAGCGCTTCGAGACCGGCGCCCTCATCGACGAACACGGCGCCGCCGCCGTCGCCCACTAGTCGGCACCAGAAAAGGACAACGCACATGCTGCTGATCTCATGCCCCAACTGCGGCCCCCGGGATGAAACCGAATTCCACTACGGCGGCCAGGCCCACGTGGCCTACCCGGAAAATCCCAACGAACTGAACGACACGGAGTGGTCCCGGTACCTCTTCTACCGCGCGAACCCGAAGGGCACCTTCGCCGAGCGCTGGGTCCACAGCACCGGCTGCCGCCAGTGGTTCAACATGCTGCGCGACACCGCCAGCTACGACATCAAGGCCGTGTACCGCATGGGCACGCCCCGCCCCGACGCCGGCGATTCCCGCCTGGACACCACCCCCGCAGCCCCGGAAGGAGCAACCAAGTGACTTCCCAGAACGCCCGCCTGACCACCGGCGGCCGCATCGACCGCACCATCTCCTGGCGTTTCACCGTTGACGGCGAGGAATTCACCGGCCACCCCGGCGACACGCTGGCCTCCGCACTGCTGGCCAACGGCCACATCGCCGCCGGCAACTCCCTCTACGAGGACCGCCCCCGCGGCATCATGTCCGCCGGTGTGGAAGAGTCCAACGCCATGGTTAAGGTGTCCGCACGCTTCCCGGGCCACGTGGCCGAATCCATGCTCCCCGCCACCACCGTTTCCCTGGTGGACGGGCTCGACGCTGAACTGCTCAGCGGACTGGGCAAGCTTGACCCGGCCGAGGATCACGCCGAGTACGACAAGAAGTACGTCCACACGGATGTCCTGGTGGTAGGCGGCGGCCCCGCCGGCCTGGCCGCTGCCCGCGAAGCTGTCCGCACCGGCGCCCGCGTCATGCTGCTGGATGACCAGCCCGAACTTGGGGGCTCCCTGCTTTCCGGTTCCACCGCCGCGGACCTGGCCGAGACCATCGAAGGCAAGCCGGCGCTGGAATGGGTGGCCGACGTAGAGGCTGAACTGGTTTCCACCGAAGAGTGCACGGTCCTGAACCGCACCACCGCCTTTGGTGCCTACGACGCCAACTACATCATCGCCGTCCAGAGCCGCACCGACCACCTGACCAGCCCCGCCGCTCCCGGGGTCTCCCGCCAGCGGATTTGGCACATCCGTGCCAACCAGGTGGTCCTCGCTCCCGGCGCGCACGAGCGCCCGCTGGTGTTCGAGAACAACGACCGGCCCGGCATCATGCTCGCCTCCGCCGTCCGTACCTACCTGAACCGCTATGCAGTGGCGGCCGGGCAGCGCGTAGTCATCAGCACCACCAACGACAGCGCCTACGCCCTGGCCGCCGACCTTCGCGCCGCCGGGGTCAAGATTGCCGCCGTGGTGGATGCCCGTCCGCAGCTCACCGACGTGGCTGCCGCTGCCGTCGAAGCAGGCACGCGGGTGCTGATCGGCAGCGCCGTGGCCAACACCTCAGCAGACGCGGGGCGGCTGGACGGCGTCACCGTCCGCAGCATCAACGACGACGGCGAGCTCACCTCGGGCGTCGAACGGATCGCCTGCGACCTGCTGGCCGTCTCGGGTGGCTGGAGCCCGCTGGTGCACCTGCACTCCCAGCGCCAGGGCAAGCTGCGCTGGGACGAGGACCTCGCCGCGTTCGTGCCGAGCACCGTCGTCCCCAACCAGCAGACCATCGGCTCCGGCCGCGGCTCGTTCGGGACCGCCGACTGCCTCGCGGAGGGAATCTCCGCCGGCGCAAAGGCGGCCATCGCTGCCGGGTTCGCATCCGCCGTCGTACCTTCCCCGCTGGGCGAGCCGAAGGCCTCCGCCCCAACCCGCCAGCTGTGGCTGGTGCCCGGCGAAACCGGCACGCCGGACGACTGGCACCACCACTTCGTGGACTTCCAGCGCGACCAGTCCGTGGCGGACGTCCTGCGTTCCACCGGCGCCGGCATGCGCTCGGTGGAACACATTAAGCGCTACACCTCCATCAGCACCGCCAACGACCAGGGCAAGACCTCCGGCGTCAACGCGATCGGCGTGATCGCCGCGGCCCTCCGCACGGCAGGTGAAGCATCCCGGGGCATCGGCGAGATCGGCACCACCACCTACCGCGCGCCGTTCACCCCCGTGGCCTTCGCGGCACTGGCAGGACGCCAGCGCGGGGAGCTCTTCGACCCGGCCCGCATCACCTCCATCCACCCCTGGCACGTTGCCAAGGGCGCCCTGTTCGAGGACGTGGGGCAGTGGAAGCGGCCCTGGTACTACCCGCAGGCCGGCGAAGACATGGACGCGGCCGTGCTGCGCGAATGCGCCGCGGTCCGTGAATCGGTCGGCTTCATGGACGCCACCACGCTGGGCAAGATCGAGATCCGCGGCAAGGATGCGGGGGAGTTCCTGAACCGGATGTACACCAACGCGTTCAAGAAGCTCGCCCCCGGCTCCGCCCGTTACGGGGTTATGTGCCTGGCTGATGGCATGATCTTCGACGACGGCGTGACCCTCCGGCTGGACGAGGACACCTTCTTCATGACCACCACCACCGGCGGCGCCGCCAAGGTGCTGGACCACCTCGAGGAATGGCTGCAGACCGAGTGGCCCGAACTCGACGTGCACTGCACCTCGGTGACGGAACAGTGGAACACCATTGCCGTCGTCGGGCCCAAGTCCCGCGAGGTCCTCGCCAAAGTGGCGCCGGAACTGGCTGCCGACGGCGGACTGGACGCAGAAGCGTTCCCGTTCATGACCTTTCGCGAAACCACGCTGGCTTCGGGGGTCCGCGCCCGGATCTGCCGGATCTCGTTCTCCGGTGAGCTGGCCTACGAAATCAACGTTCCGGCCTGGTATGGGCTCAACACCTGGGAGGCGGTGGCCGCGGCAGGTGCCGAGTTCAACATCACCCCGTACGGCACCGAAACCATGCATGTGCTCCGCGCCGAAAAGGGCTACCCGATCGTGGGGCAGGACACCGACGGCACCGTCACGCCGCAGGATGCCGGCATGGAGTGGATCGTCTCCAAGGCCAAGGACTTCCTGGGCAAGCGCTCCTACTCCCGGGTGGATGCTCAACGTGAAGACCGCAAGCACCTGGTGAGCGTCCTTCCCGTGGACGGCTCGCTCCGCCTGCCGGAAGGCACCCAGCTGGTGGAAAAGGGACGCTCCACCAACCCGGCCTACGGGCCGGTACCGATGGAAGGCTTCGTCACCTCCAGCTACCACAGCGCAGCACTGGGCCGGTCGTTCGGCCTGGCCCTGATCAAGAACGGCCGCAACCGCATCGGCGAGACCCTCGTGGCCGCCGCCGGCGACCAGCTGGTTGACGTTGTCGTCGCAGAAACCGTGCTTTTTGACCCCGAAGGGACCCGCAAAGATGGCTGAGACAGCAGCATCCCCCACTGCCCCGCAGGACTCGGCAGACAAGAACCTGGCCGCCCGTGTGAGCCCCGCCGCCAGCCTGAAGGACGCCTTCACGGCAGGATCCCTGGCCGGAACCGTGGAACTCACGGAACTGCCATACCTGACCATGGTGGGCCTCCGGGCCGACGTCCGCAGTGACACCGCGCAGCGGCTGGCCGCCGTTACCGGCGGGCTGCCCGGCGGCTCCGGTTCCGTGGTGGTCCACGGTGACACTTCGGTGCTCTGGCTGGGGCCGGCCGAGTTCCTGGTGGTGGCGCCCGCCGAAGTCCACGAATCCCTGGGCGGGAACCTCCTCCCGGCCCTCCGGGAAGCCCTGGGCGGGGACTCAGGCCAGGTGGTGGACCTCTCCGCCAACCGCACCACGTTCGAACTGACCGGCCCCCGGGCCCGGGCCGTGCTGGAAAAGGGCTGCTCGCTGGACCTGCACCCGCGGGTCTTCAAGGCAGGCACCGCCTTCTCGACGGAGGTTGCGAAGATCCCGGTGGTCCTGTGGAAGACCGGTGAGGAGACGTACCGCATCTTCCCCCGGGCTTCGTTCGCCGAGTTTTTGGGCCGCTGGCTCCTGGACGCCATGCGGGAGTACGCCTCACCCGAGGTTCCCTGATGGCGCTGAGCGTCCTTGATCTGTTCTCTGTCGGCATCGGGCCCTCCTCCTCACACACGGTGGGCCCGATGCGGGCGGCGAAGCTCTTCGCGGACGGCCTCAAGGCGGACGGCCTGCTGGCCGCCACGGCGAGGGTCCAGTCGGAGCTGTTCGGCTCCCTGGGTGCTACCGGACGGGGACACGGCTCGGACAAGGCCGTGGTCCTCGGGCTGCAGGGGCTGGAACCGGAAACTGTGAACACCTTCACGGCCGATGACCAGGTGGCAGCCGCAGCCCTGGACGCCGAACTCCATATCGCCGCCACCCACCGGGTGGACTTCAACTGGGAAGAGGATGTGGTGCTCCATCGGCGCAAGTCCCTCCCGGCGCACCCGAACGGCATGACCTTCCGGGCGCTGGACCACGCCGGAGCCGTACTGAGCGAGCGGAGCTTTTACTCCATCGGCGGCGGCTTCGTGGTGGACGGAGACGCGGAAGGGGCGGACAAGGTAGTGGCCGATGACACCGTGCTGCCCTATCCCTTCTCCACGGCGGACGAACTGCTGGAGGTGTGCCGCCGCGAAGGCATGTCCATTTCGGACGTCATGCTGGCCAACGAACTCACCTGGCGCAGTGAAGCGGAACTCCGCAAGGAGCTGCTGGGGCTCTGGGCCGTAATGCGCCAGTGCGTGGAGAACGGCTGCAACGCGGAAGGCATCCTGCCCGGCGGCCTGAAAGTGACCCGGCGCGCACCCGCGCTGTTCCGCACCCTGACGGCCTCGGCCGCCACAGCCGAAGCCGCGGCAGCATCGCCGTCGCCCGTTAAAGCGCCGGCCGATCCGCTGCTGGCGATGGAATGGGTGAACCTGTTCGCGCTCGCGGTCAACGAGGAAAACGCCGCCGGCGGGCGGATTGTCACCGCGCCCACCAACGGCGCGGCCGGGATCGTGCCTGCCGTGCTGCACTACTACGTGAAGTTTGTCCCGGGGGCGGACGACGACGGCGTGATCCGCTTCCTGCTGGCGGCAGCCGCCGTCGGAATACTTTTCAAGACGAACGCCTCCATCTCCGGCGCCGAAGTGGGCTGCCAGGGTGAGGTGGGCTCGGCCTGTTCGATGGCTGCGGCCGGGCTCTGTGAAGTGCTCGGCGGGACGCCCGGTCAGGTGGAGAACGCCGCCGAGGTGGGCATCGAGCACAACCTGGGCCTGACCTGCGATCCGGTGGGCGGGCTGGTGCAGATTCCCTGCATCGAGCGGAACGCGATTGCCAGCGTGAAGGCCATCAACGCGGCCCGGCTGGCCCTGCACGGGGACGGCAGCCACAAGGTCTCGCTGGACAAGGCCATTAAGACCATGCGTGACACCGGAGCCGACATGAAAACCAAGTACAAGGAAACCTCCCGAGGAGGACTCGCCGTGAATGTGATCGAGTGCTGAACCATGACCGCCACTGAAACCCACATCCCCGCACCCCAAGCCCTCACCACCGTGGAGCACGTCCTCACGCTGGACTGCCCGGAAGGCCCGGGCATCGTGCATGCCGTTTCCGGCTTCCTGCTGGAACACGGCTGCGACATCATCGACAACAAACAGTTCGGTGAGCGGTCCGAAGGGCACTTCTTCATGCGGGTGCATTTCGCGTCTGAAGGGGATGAGTCCACGCTCGAGGTCCTGCGGGACTCGTTCGCCCCCGTGGCCGAGAAGTTCGGCATGCGGTGGCAGCTGGAACGCCAGGGATCCAAGCGCCGCGTTCTGATCATGGTGTCCAAGTTCGGGCACTGCCTCAACGACCTGCTGTTCCGCGCCCGGATCGGCGAGCTGCCCGTGGACGTCGTGGCCGTGGTCTCCAACCACCGGGACCACCAGGCCCTGGTGGAGTGGCACGGCATCCCGTTCCACCACGTGCCGGTCACCGCCGAAACGAAACCGGCGGCGGAAGCTGCACTGATGGCACTGGTGGACGGGCTGGACGTTGAGCTGGTGGTGCTGGCGCGCTACATGCAGGTGCTCAGCGACGACCTGACCCGCAAGCTGGACGGACGGGCCATCAACATCCACCACTCGTTCCTGCCCAGCTTCAAGGGTGCCAAGCCGTACCACCAGGCCTACGCCCGCGGCGTGAAGACCGTCGGCGCCACGGCCCACTATGTCAATGCGGAACTCGACGAGGGGCCGATCATCTCGCAGCAGGTGGTGGACGTGGACCACACCTACGGTCCCGAGGACCTGGTGGCCGCGGGCCGCGACACCGAATGCAAGGCCCTCTCCAACGCTGTGAAGTGGCACTGCGAGGGACGCGTCATCCTCCACGGCAACCGGACCGTGGTGCTGCGGTAAGTTGCCGGACACGCAAAGGGACTGCGGCTACGGAAATGGTCCGGGGACACGTGGATCCACGCGTCCCCGGACCGTTTGCGCGTCCGGTTACGAAAGCTGACGCTGCGGGCGTCGGCCTGGCTACTGCCCGGCGAGCTGATCCAGGACCGCGAACGGGTTCTGGGCCCCGCCATTCGCTGCTACCACGATCCTGCGGTCCAGGACATGGCTGCCGCCGGCCGGGATCTCCACCTGGAACTTGCTCATGATCCAGTTACGGAGACCGTACCCGCTGAAGGATCCGCTGTCAGCCGTGTAGACCAGGCCGTACGTCTGCTGGTCCGCGCCCGTTCCGGCTTGGCCGATCCACCGGCCGTTGGGCTCGTAGCTGGCGGCGGTGCCCGTGTCGATGACCGGGTGGCCCGCCACGCCGCTGCGCTGCCCCGCGCCGTCGTAATCCATGGCGTCACCCACCCAAAGGGCGAGTGCGGCGGGGGAGGTGTTCCGGAATTCGGTTTTTGCCGTGATCCACGGGTCCTCCGCATTGGCTGAGTAGGTGGTGGTCACCGTGAGGCCCGGATGTTCGGCCGAGGTGCCCGATGCGCGGACGACAGCCCGTTCACCGGTGTTCTCGACGATCTCCACCGACTCCGTACGAACCTGGGTCTGCGCCCAGGCGTTTCCGCCGGTTGGTTCCGAGGATGTCACGTACGGCAGGTTGATCCAGTCCAGCTGGTCGGGCTGCCCCGTGAGGGCCATGTCCAGTGGCTTGCCCGTGGTCGACTGGTCCAGCTGGGGATCGTTGAAGACCTTGGAGATGGCGAGGGCCAGCTTCTTGTTCTCGATCACGATGTCCTGGACGCCGCCCTCAACGAGGCCGCCGGCCAGTCGTTTCCCTGTGCTGGCGTCCACGCTGACCGGGCGCAGTTCGAGGTCGACGGTGGGGGATTGCCCCGCAGCCACCTGGATCTCCCGGGTGGCCGTGGCGGAGCCGAGCCGTGCCGCCTGCACCGTGTACGTTCCCGGCCCCTGTTCAAGGCCGAGCTGGTAGGTCCCGTCAGACGCCGTGGTGGTGGTGCCCGCCAAGGCGCCGTCCTGCATCAGCTGGACACCAACGCCCGACGCCGGAGCTCCGCTGGCAGCGTCGGTCACAGTTCCCGAAACGGAGGACCAGCGCGCGGCGGCGGTCCCGCCGGGCGTGAAGGCGTACAGGTTGCCGTCCAAGGCCCCTGCCACGACAGTATTGCCGCTCACCGCAGGGCCCGCGGCTACCCAGGTCCCGATATTGTGCTGCCAGAGCGGTTGTCCCGTCCGGGAGTCCAGTGCGTAGAAGTTGCCGTTGTTGGCGCCGACGAAGAGGGTTTCACCGCTCAGCGCTGGAGAGGTATGCACGCCGCCGCGGTACTTCTCTCCGGGCAACAGACGATCCCACAGCACCGCGCCGGTGGTGGCATCCAGCGCGGTGACAGCGCCGGAGGGGAAGCCCATGTAGATGGTGTTCCCGGCAATGGTGGGAGCCGCCGGTGTGGCGTTGCCGTTCACCAGGGACGGGTGCTGGCTCCTGTAGGTCCAGAGGGTCTGGCCCGTAGCGCCGTCCCGGGCAATGATTCCGTTGCCGGAGCCGATGTAGACGCGGCCGTTGCCTGCAGACGGAATTCCGTCCTGCCATCCGCCCAGCGTGGCGGCGCCGGTCCACAGCGCCTTCCCGGTGGCCAGATCGTAGGCCATGACGCGGTCCGCCGTTTGGTTGCCCACATACACGCGGCCGTCAGCCACTGCGGGCGTCCCGTCGCTCATGGTGCTGCCGCTCATCGGCGAAGCCCATACGCGGTTGCCGGTCTTCACGTCCAGCGCGATCAACAGCCCCTGCTTCGCCTCACCGTGGCGGGTCTGGTAGGGGTAGAGGACCTTGCCGTCGGCCACGGTGACGCCGTAGTAGCCGTAGGTGCGCTGGTTGTAGTTTTCGGGTGCGGGCTCGGGATTGTGCTGCCACCTCAGCTGCCCGGAGGCAGCGTCGACGGCAAAGAGGCTGCCGCGGAGCGTGGGAACGAAAACGAGGCCATCGGACACGGCGATGCTTCCGTGCACCGATGACGGCACCTCATAGGTCCAAAGCTGCTTGCCCGTGGCCTGGTCCACTGCGTGGACGGCGCTGTTGCCGTCCCCGTTTTCGTCACGGGTCCCGGCGTACACCACGCCGTTGACGATGGCGGGTGAACCTGTCAGGAAGGTCCCTTCCGTCCGGTAGGACCACGCGAGCCGCTGTCCGGCATCGATGCGGTCTGCCGCCACGCCTGTGTGCCCCTGGTCGCCATGGTGCTGCGACCAGTCCGCACCCTTCACCGGGATGATCGCCTTGTCGGCAGTGAAGGTGAAGGTTGAGGTCTTGGTCCAGGACGCGCCGGTGGCGTCTGTGGCCCGTACCTCGACCGTGTGCTTGCCGGGCTTCCTCAGGTCACCCTGCAGTTCGGAGTGCCAGGTGAAATGGCCGGTCGCCGCCAGCGGGCGCCAGTTGCCGCCGTCGAGCCTGAACTCAGCCTTCACCGGGGCATCCGTCGTGTCATAGGCGTTGGCCTGGATTCCCGGGAATCTGTCCAGCGGGATGCTGCTGCCGTCCGCCGGGCTGGTGATGGTGAGGTTCTTTTCCGCACCATACATGCGGAAGGGGTTCTCGAAGGACTCGTCCGTCATGGAAACGTAGCGGAAACCGCGGGGCGAGTTATCGATGGAGTACGAGCTCGACGTCGTCTGGATGTGCTTCGCCGTGCCCGCGAAGGCACTGTCCGGCTCGACGTCGTTGGAGTGTTCATGGCCCACGAGGATGAGCTGCGCCTTGTACTGCTCCAGCAGGGCGCCGTACTGGTCGTAGATGTTCTGCGAGCCGAAGGGAACGTTCATCGGCTGGTGGGTCAGAACCACCAGCTCCTTGTCCCCGACGTTCTTCGCCAGGTCTTCCTTTGCCCACGCGAGCTGCTCGTCGAAGGGTGCGCTGCCGTTGTTTTCCAGCACGATGAAGTGGCGGTTCCCGTAGTCGAAGGAATACCACTCCGGGCCCACATGGTTCCGGTAGTTGTTGATGCGGTTGGCGTACCCCGTTCCGGCGGAGTATTCATGGTTGCCGACGGCGGGCCACACCGGAACCTTGGACAGGGATGTTGCCGCCTTGAACGCTTTGAATTCCGCGTCCGTTGCGTTATTCGTGAGGTCACCGCTGACCTGGATGAAGCCAACGTCCTGACCGGTGGCGTTGATTTCCTGGATCTGCTCCGGCAGATCGGCATTGACGTGGGGATCGGCGATGTTGCCGAAGGTGAAGTTGCTGCGCGCCGCGTCCGCGTCCTTCGTCAGGGCGAAGTCGGCGGTTTTCTGCTCGTCGGCAGCAAGCGTGCCGAGGTTGCGGTAGAAGTGGGGCGCCATGAATTCGTCGGTGCCCACGGAGTATCCGGCGGGCTGGCTGACGAACACCAGGTCAGTGTTCCGGCGCTCGGTACGCGTTTCCAGGCTGTAGCGGCCATCGGCGTCCGTCACCACGATGGTGGCACCGTCCGATACCGAGACGCCGGGGAGAACAGGCTCGCCGGGGTCGAAGGCGTCGTTTCCGTTGCGGTCCTCGAAGACCGTACCGGAAACCATGGCGGTGGCTGGATTAAGGGCTTCGTCGACGGCGGAGCTCACCGGGGCGGCGACGACCAGGCCGCCAAGAGCGGCTGTGCCGGCATACAGGGCCAGCCGCAGGCGGCGCGTGCCGGAACCCGTGCGGGGACAGGGCGCCGGGGGTGTGGGTTTCATGCGAGTAAGAACCTTTCAATGAACCAGAAGAGGCCAACAGCTGCGACCGTGGCGGTCGCCCCACGCAGCGCCGGAGCAGACCATCTGGCCCGACGTACGAGCAGGATCAGGGGAAACGCAACGAGGAGCAGGAGGGCCTGGCCTGCCTCGATGCCGATGTTGAAGCTGATCAGGGACGTGACCAGGCTCCAGCTGAACTCATCGGTGACACGGAGGGAACCGGCGAACCCCAGCCCGTGCAGCAGGCCGAAGACAAACACCGCCGGCAGCCTTCGCCGTGTGGCACCCAGCAGGTTTTCGGCGGCGACGAATGCTATCGACAACGCAATCAGCGGCTCTACGACTTCGGCCGGAACGCGGATCCACCCGAGGAGGGCGCTGATCAGGGTGATGCTGTGCGCCAGTGTGAACATGGAGACCACCCCGAGCAGGCTCCGCACGTTCGCGGCGCCCAGGGCCAGCGCGACGACGAACAGCACGTGGTCCAGGCCGGACAGGATATGTTCTACGCCCATGGTGCCGAACCGCGCAGCTGCCGCTGCCGCTGACCCCTCGCCGATGGCGAGTTCAGCGTTGCTGCCATCCAGGACGGCCTGCCCTTCGACGCCGCCCAGGCGGTAGTCCACGATGTTTGAGTGGTCGTCCGCCACCGCATCCGTTTCCCGGAAGACACCGTATTTAAGCAGGTAGGAACCAGCCGTGGCGCCGCAGCTGTACTCCAGTTTCAGTTCGGCGTACGGGACGCCGTCCCGGCTTCTGATGTCGGTGCCGGCCAGCTCCCCCTGGCATGCCGCGCCGTCGAGGAAGAGGGTTATCCGGTTGGTCAGGTAGGCCTGGAGATTGCCGCTGCCTGCGGCCAGGGCAGCCTTTTGGCGAGGCGCATCGCTGGCGGAGACCGCATCCGGGCCGAGGTCGACTGCGCGCGCCAGCATCCCGAATTCGAGGCTGAGATCGTAGGAAACTGAGGGTCCGTCGGCGGTGATGCGTGAGTACCCCGTTGAGTCCCGGACGTGGGCCGACGCGGGAAGGACCCCGGCCCCCAGGAAAGCAACGATCAACAAAAGGAGTCCGGCGCTTTGGCGCAGCAGCGGCAGGGGTGACACGGGGATGCTCAATTCGCGGGGCAGGGTGATGGGTATGCCCAGTCCATACCTGTTGGTTGACCGGCCTGCGAATAGCGGGTGAACTCCAGGGAACCGGCCACGAAAGCATGGCCGCGTCTATTCCCCGAACGGGCCTACTCCTTGAACAGCGCGGCGCCGACTTTCCCCACCTTTGAAGGAGGACGACGGCGTGTCCCGGCGACACGCCGTCGTTCTTCACCTCTTGGGGCTGAAAGGTGGGGAAAGCGCCCCGACCTTCATTGCTGGTCCTGTTCCTGGAGTTCTCCTTCTTCAATGCCGGGTACAACACCCTGACCAACGTCTACCCGGGCGAGGTGCTGCCCACAAAGATCCGCGGCATCGGAACGGGTTTTGCCGCCGCAGTCAGCCGTGTGGGGGCAGGCATCGGCACATTCCTGCTGCCGGTCTCCATGGAGAACCTCGGTCCCGGCCCGACGATGCTCATGGCTGCCGGCGTGGCCTTCGCGGGGGCCGCGCTCTCGCAGTGGCTTGCCCCGGAGACCAAGGGCAAGTCACTGACTGAGGCCGCCGCGGGGTATGCGCGCTGACCCACGCCTGCTGCATTTTCGACGCCCATATGTGGTCCCGACCGGGATAACCGCAGGCGCACCTCATATCTGGGGTGCGCCTGCCGCGTTGCGCCTCGGAAATGAATATGCGCGTCGAAACCGCCGCGACTGCGCTGACGGACAACAACTGATCGCTGGCGGACAAGAGCCTTCGGGGACCCGCTGCCAAGCTGGATTCCACAGAGATTCCCCGCTCATGACTGGTGGCGGAGCTGCAGAGCTGTTGCTGGTGATCGCGCTGGAACTGGCCACCGGCCTGCTCGCTGCCACGCTGCTGGCACGGCTGCGGCGGCTGCCCGGCCCCGGGTGAGATTTTCGACGCGCATAATCATTTCCGACCGGGACCGGCATTGGCGCACCTCATATCTGGGGCGCGCCGGCGCATATGCGCATCGAAAACCAGTTTGCGCGTCGAAAACGCGCCGCGCGAAAACCGCCCTACTCCTTGAACAGCCCCGCCAGGTCCTCGGCTGTGATCGATCCGCCGGCCAGGGCATCGCCCTCCATCACGTCCGCGAACAGCTGCGACTTCCGGGCCTTCAGGGCCATGACCTTCTCTTCGATGGTGTCCTTGGCCACGAGCCGGTACACCATGACGTTCCGGGCCTGCCCGATCCGGTGTGTCCGGTCCACGGCCTGCGCCTCGGAAGCCGGGTTCCACCAGGGGTCCAGCAGGAAGACGTAGTCCGCCTCGGTCAGGTTCAGCCCGAACCCGCCGGCCTTCAACGAAATAAGGAACACCGGCGCGGTACCGTTCTTGAACTCGCTGACCACGTCGGCGCGGTTTCGGGTGCTGCCGTCCAGGTAGCAGTACTCCACGTTCTCGGCGTCCAGCCGTTCGCGGACCTTGCCCAAAAACCCGGTGAACTGGCTGAAGATGAGGGCGCGGTGCCCCTCCGCCACCAGGTCCTCGAGCTGCTCGAACAGCACGTCCAGCTTGGAGGACCGCACGGCAGCCAGGGACGGATCCACCAGGGACACGTCCAGGCTCAGCTGCCGCAGCAGGGTCAGCGACTGGAAAATCGTGAACCGGTTCTTGTTCACGTCCTCGATCAGGCCCAGGATCTTCTGCCGTTCCCGCTGCAGGTGCGTCTGGTACACCTTCTGGTGCCGCGGGTTCAGCACTACCTCCAGGATCTGTTCCTGCTTGGGCGGCAGGTCCTTGATCACCTGGTCCTTGGTGCGGCGCATCATCAGGGGACGGACCCGACGGCGCAGCTTCTCCAGCTGGGCCTTGTCGCCGTTCTTTTCCACCGGCTTCTGGTAGTACTCGGCGAACCGTTTGGGGCTGGCGAACAGGCCGGGTGCCACGATGGAGGTCAGCGCCCAGAACTCCATCAGGTTGTTCTCCAGCGGGGTGCCGGTGATGGCCAGCTTGAAGGCGGCCGGGAGTTTCCGGGCGCACTGGTACGCCTTGGACTGGTGGTTCTTCACGAACTGCGCCTCGTCCAGCACGAGCCCGGACCAGGTGCGGGAAGCGTAGGCGTCGTAGTCGATGCGGAACAGGGCGTAGGAGGTGATGACGACGTCCGCCCCCTCCAGCGCCTCCGCTACGTCCTGCCCGTTCTTCGCGAACGTCTCGCCCACCGTTCGCACCGTCAGGCCCGGGGCGAATCTCGCAGTTTCCGCGGCCCAGTTCCCCACCACGCTGGTGGGGGCCACCACCAGGAAAGGCGCGACGGCGGCCGGCCGGGAGGCGGGCAAAGGCACCGTGGCGGCGGCAGCAGCGCCGTCGGCCGCGGCGCTGCTGGCCGCTTCAGCGAGTTCCTTCGCCGCGCACATCAGGGCGAGTGCCTGCACCGTCTTACCCAGGCCCATGTCGTCGGCGAGGACGCCGCCCAGGCTGTGCCGGTACAGGAACGTGAGCCAGTTGAAGCCCTCCAGCTGGTACGGGCGCAGTTCAGCGTTCAAGGAAGAAGGCAGCGGCAGCCCGTCCACGCCGCCCTCCAGCAGTCCGCCCACGGCCGAACGCCACGCAGCGGCCTGCTCGTCCACGATCCCCAGCTGCGCCAGCTCGTCCCACAGCCCGGCCTGGAACCGGCTGATCTGCAGCGGCGCGTCCTTGTTGTCCTGCAGGGACCGGGCTTCCTCAATCAGTGCCCGCAGCTGGTGCAGCTCCGGCAGGTCCAGCGAGAAGTAGGCTCCGCTGGGCAGCAGCATCTTGGTCTGGCCGGCAGCCAGCGCGGAGAACACCGCAGCGAAGGAGACCGGCTCGCCTTCGAGGGAAATCTGGATGCCCAGGTCGAACCAGTCCCGCTGCTCGGTGGCTTTGGTGGAAATCGAGACCACGGGCGCTTCCTCGGCCTCGCGGTAGTCCGCGATCTCGCCGGTGGTGTCAATGTCCACGTCGGGCGCCCGGCGCAGCTGCGGCAGCACCTCTTCGGTGAACGCGAGCGTGTCCAGGCCGGTGAGCTCGGCGGTGGCCGCCAGCCGGGGCGTGCCCCAACCGCCCGTGGCCGATTCCGCCAGCGCCGGCACCGTCTCCCATGGCCGCCCGACGCCCTCCAGGATGCGGGCCTCAGCGGCGTCGTCCCGGTAGCCGGGGTCGCCGGGGTGGCGCCAGAGCGGCTGGGCGGTCACCAGGCTGCCCGACTTGTAATGCCATTCCCAGTGCAACCGGACCCGGTGGTCCGCCCCGTAGTTGGCCAGCAGGGACAGCGTGGGGACGGCCAGCGCGGGCAGATCCACGGACTCGTCCCGCGCCGTGACCCGGGCCGTCTGCTTCAGCTTGGGGTAGAAGCCGGTGAGGAAACGCGATTCGTCCTTGGCCGGGATGTGCAGCGTGCTGCCGGCGGTCACGAACGCCAGCAGTTCCTCGCTCAGGCCCTCTTCCAGTGGAGCCAGGGTGATGACGTCCGCATCGCCCGCGCCGGGCAGTGCGTCGCCGGCGCCGGTATAGAAAATGCCGTGCGCGGGGCGGCCGATCGTCCCCACCGCACCGGGGCTGACCTCGGCTCCCTCCACGGTGATGGTGGGCGCGAGCTCCAGCCCGCCGTCCTCGGCCGCCTGCCCGGTACTTTCCGCAGCAGGTGCGCCGTAGCGCCCCAGATTAAGCCCGACGGCGGCGGGGGACTCAACGAGCCGCACCGGTTCGGTGCCGCGTGAGTGAATCAGTGCGAGCCCGATCTTTTTGGCCTCCGCCAGCAGCCGCCACATGTCCTTGCCGGCATACGAATTAAGGCCGAGCCACACCAGGCCGGATGGGTTGTAGGTCCGGCTGCTGGACGTGCTGAACCCGGCCAGGAAGTCCTGCAGCCAGCGGACATGCTCCTCGTTGCAGTCGCGCCTGAAGCCCATATAGCTGAGCGTGTTCCACGAGACGTCGCCGCGGATCCACTTGCCGCGGGCACCCATGATTACCGGCCGGGCCTTGAGCTGGCGGACGCTGCGGAGCGGGTCCCGGCGGCCTGTGTAGGAAAAGTGCGGCGCCGGCTCCTCCACTTCGAACTGGAGCGCCAGCGGTGTGCCGCCAGACTTCTGCGCCGGGTCGGTGCGCGAGATCAGCGGGCTGAGGGCCTGCTCCCAGTCGGCGAGGGCGGCCGCCGGTCCGCGGGAGAGCTGCGGCGCCATGCCGGGGGAGAGCAGCTGGACGCGGATGGCCGGGTTGTCCTCGGCCGCGAACAGTAGGGCGGCGACGTGCTTGCAGTCCTTCCGGACCGGGCAGCTGCAAACGCCCACCGTGCAGCTCCAGCCTCCACCGCGGCGGACGAGCTTGGCCGTGGTGGAGTAGGGCACTTCCGCGCCGCCCCGGACCTTGCCGAGCATGAGCCCGGTGCCGGCGTCGAACGATATCCCGGACACACGACTTCCCATGGCATAAGCCAGCCCGGCCGCCAGGGAGCGGTCGTTGATGGCTGGAGTCTGGATTGCCAGGGCCGCACTCTCGTCCGGTTGGGATGGCATGGGGGAGCTACTTTCAGCAGGCCGCGGCGGGGCCGGGTCCGGTGGGTGGTTATCTGATCCATCTTAGTTCCGGCACGGGACGGCGCCGAACCGGAAGACCGGCCCGAACCGGAAGACCGGCCCGGACCCCCTGGTCCGGCCGCGGCACCCAAGGCGGCAGGCCGCCGTCGGCCGTTCCCTGCACTTTGCGGCCCTGAAAACTTCGCTTGACGTTCACTTCCTCCTCGGCGGACCCGATGCCTGCCGCACGTAGCGTGAAAAGCGTTCCCCAGCCTCCACAACAAGAACAGTGAGGATCCCATGATCACCACCCCGCAGCCCGTCGTCCTGACCAGCACCAGCATTGATGGCACCGATGAGGAGGTGGTGGAGTCGAACGTCAGCGTCGTCGACGCCATGCACACCGCCCTGCTCCGCCCGGAGGAGATGTCGCCCGTCGCCATCCGCAGCTACTACGTGGACTTCTACCTCACGCAGGCGCTGGAGGGCGGCTTCGCGCAGTACGTCTTCATGAGCCTGGACCGTGAACGCACCGACGCCCTCATCCGCGAAGGCATGGCCGGCATGGGTGCCGCCGCCCACCTGGACCTGTTCAACCGTGCCGCCGCCGCGTTTGACGCCCTCTCCGAAGACGACAGCGAACACTACCTGGACGGCGCCCTGGACGACATGGCGGAAACCCCCGAAGCCGTCCTCCAAATGGAAGAGCTCGACGGCGAGTTCGAGGAACTGCTGGAGCGCGAGAACATCACCGCCCTCAACGCTGCATGGCTGCGCGGCCAGGGCGACCTGCTGGTCCTCAACGACGAGGACGTGGCCGGACACATCGAACAGCTCGTGGCCCAGATTCCGGATCTGCCCGAGCGCCAGGCGCAGGCCGACGCAGAAGCGCTCGCCGACGCCCCCGACTTCGAGGTCATCATCCGCGAACTCTGCGACATCGCCGGCTACAGCCTCGAGAAGATCACCATGGGCGACCCCAACTACCTGCATGAGGGCGAGAAGACCCTCGCCTGGCACTTCAGCACCGACCACGGCGACTTCCTCATGGTCGAGGAAGAGGACGAGGCGTTCATGATCAACCCGGAAACCCTGGAGATCGTGGCGGCCGTGGAGTTCGAGGAAGAGGACGAGTTCGAGGCCACTGAGCTGGCACACTCCTAGCGGACCCGGCGCTGGCTCAGCTGTTTTGAGCCAGCGCCTCGGCCAGGACGGCGAGGAGTTCGTCGTCCACCTGGTCCGGGGAAGTCAGCCGGACCCGCAGCGTGAACGGGTCGTCAGCCCTGGTCCGTACCCGTTCCAGCCGTCCGCCCACCGTGGCGTCGAGCCGCAGGTTCACATCCACGGCGCTGTTGGTGGTGCGGGTGACCTGCGCGAACTTCCGACGGGGCCCCTGGAGTGAGACGTAGCCCTTGCGCAGCTGGACCGCCACGCCGTCGGTGGCTGTGGCCCAGGCGAGGAGGGCATCGGCGATGGGACGCAGGTGCGGGTGCGCGGCGTACTGCCCGTCCAGCAGTTCATCCGCGTCGCGCAGCATGAACTCCGGGTAACCGAACATCTCCCACGACACCGCATACTGCGCATAGCCCGTTACGCCGAAACCGTCACGCAACCACTCGCGGAGCCCGGCGTCGTCCTCAATTCCGGCCGCGTGTGCCTGCTCCACCCAGTACCGCACGTCCTGTCCTGTCTTTCGGAGCAGGAGCTCCTGGTTGCTGGCCACCATGGACTGCCAGGTGCCGGCGTTCTTGGGGGTGCTCATGGACCGATCGTAGCGGCCGGAAAAAGAATTTCGGCAGGCGCGTAACTTTTCCGGCAGCCCGGGCGATGTAGGAAGTGATGGGCCCGCCGGGCGGGCCCGATCGGACCAGTCTTCTACGCAATCTGGAGTTCCTTTATGTCTTTCTTCACTGTTCTCGCCACCAGCAAGGTCGCCGCCGGAGTCCTGGCTGCAGGCACCCTGGCCGTCGGCGGAACCGGCGTTGCTGCCGCTTCCGGTGTCCTCCCGGGCCAGGCCCAGCAGACCGCCCACGAGGTTTTCGGCGCTCCGGCCCCGGAGCTGGCGGAGGCCGCTGAGGCGCAGTCCGGCCTTGCCGCCGAGGGTTCCGCTGACGCCGAGGCTGCCGGGAACGCCGAGGTTTCGGACAGCAAGGTGGCCGCTCAGGCTTCCGCTTCCGGCGAGGGTGCGGGCGCTGTTGACGCCGCCGGCGCCGCTGCGCTGGGCCTCTGCACCGCGTACACCAGCGGTGGCCTGAACGCCTCCTCCGAAGGCTTCTCCTCGCTGGTGATCGCCGCTGAAGGCGAAGCCAACATCGAGAGCTTCTGCACCGAGGTCGCTGCCCAGGTCGACGCAGCGGCCGAGGCCCGCGGTGAGGCTGCAGGTTCGGGCGCCGTCGAGGTAGAGCTGCCCGAGGCCCCTGAAGCACCGGCTGCCCCTGCCGTTCCCGGCGTTGACGGTGAGCCCGCAGTTCCGGCCGTGCCCGCTGTTCCTGCCGCAAGCGGCGACGCCGTGGAGTCTGCCGCAGTTTCCGTTCGCTAAGCGGACTTAGCTAGTCTGGACGACTGGCTCACCTGCGGGGCCGGCCCGGAGCCGGCCCCGCAGGCAACCCGCCGCCTTCCGGAAGGAACCGCTGGTGCTGGACACTTTGGCCCAGGAAGAGACCGACATATACGACAACGCAGCCGGGACGGATCCGGCCGCGCTCTTCGCTGTTGCCTACCGGTCCTTCGCCGGGCCGGTGCTCGGCTACCTGAAAGCCCGCGGTGTGGACGACCCCGAAGCGGTCACCCAGGACGTCTTCATGGCGTTCTACCCGATGGTCGAGGACCTCACGGGAGGGCTGCCGGGGGCGAGATCGCTGCTCTTTTCCATCGCCCACGCGCGCCTCGTGGACCATTACCGGCGCGTTGACCGGCGGCCACGGCTCAGTCCGTACCATCCGCAGGACGACCACCGGACCTCGCCCTCGGCCGAGGAACAGGCCGTGGAGCTCGACGGCGGCGCAGCGGACCTGTTGCGGGGGCTCAGCACGGAACACCAGGAAGTGCTGGCACTGCGGGTCGTGGCGGACCTGTCCATCGAGCAGGTGGCCGGCATCATGGGCAAGAGCACCGGAGCCATCAAGCAGCTCCAGCGCCGGGCCCTCCAGAACCTCAAAGAACAAACGCTGACCAATAAGACGCTGACAAATTCAACGCTGACCAGAAACCGGGCGAACCATGAGTGACACCGCAGGAAACCGCCGCGACGGCGTGGTGGACCAGCTGCTGCTGGAGGCCGGGCTGGATGACGACTCCCAGCTGCGCCCCGCGCTGCTGGAGCTCCGCGCCCTGGCGGGCACCGCGCCTGAGCCCTCTGCCGCCATTGCCGCACTGATGGCCGGGCACGCGACGCAGGAGCGCACCGTTTCTGGCGGGCCTTCCAACGAAGGCCGGCCCGCCGCCGTCGTCCGCTCCGCAGCGGCCGGGGGCGGACCGCACGCAGACGAACTCGCCGCGCGCCGCCGATTCAAGCGCCGCGCCACCCTGACTGCACTGTCCGTTGCCGTTTCGCTGACTGCCGGGGGCGCCGTGGCCGCCGCGTCGGACCAGGGAATCCGCCAGTCCATCAGCGACCTGAACGTGGCAGTAACGTCCTTCGTGACCGGCGGCAGCCCGGCGGACGACGTGGCAGGCGGCCCCGGCAACCAGGACGCACCGCTTCCCGCAGGTCCCGCACCGTCGCCGGCGGCCACGTCCGCCGCGCCCGACGGCGGCACCTCCTCGGCACCGGCCGTCCCGGGAGCCTCCGGAACAGCACCCGCAAGGGAACCCGGCAACGGGAGGGCAGACGGCTCGCCGGGGCGGATCCTGCCGTCCGAGCTCCCCGGCGGTCTGACCGGCGGAGTGGAGCAGCCGCCGCGGGTTCCGGTGCAGGGATCCCCGGACGTTCCCCTGCCGGACGAGCTTCCGGATCCCCCGCTGCCCTAAGCTTCCTGCTAGTCCATCCGGGCCAAGCGGGCCCGGACCATCATGTACACGCCGTAGCAGACCAGCCCTGCGCCCACGGCTGCGAGCAGGTAGACGCCGAAAGGCTGGTCGCGGAGGGCGCGAAGCCCGCCGTCCAGGCCGGTCGAGTCCTCGGGGTGCGCCTGCAGCGTAGCCACGACGATGAGCAGGCCGGCCAGCAGCAGGACGATGCCCTTGGCCACGTAGCCGGTGACGCCAAGGATCCGGACGGCCTTCCGGACCCGCGGGTCGGACGGCATCACCAGGTGCTTCTCGAAGGATTTACGCAGGCCGCGGATGCCATAGACCACGCCGGCGACGGCGATGCCTGCACCGATCAGGACCAGCAGTGCCACCCCGCCGGGTGCCTGCACCATCCTGATGGTGAAGTCCGAGGCGCTGCGCTGGTTGTCTGCGCCGGAGCCGGTTCCCATCGCGAACGAAAGCAGCGTCAGGGCAAGACCAGCGTAGACCACCGCCTGTGCGGCGGCCTTGCCTTTTCTAGCTGCCTTCTTCTTGCCCGGGAGGCTGTTGTAGTCGAAAACCGCGTCGCCCGCCTGCCAGAGCGCCAGCGCGGCGCAGGCAACGAAGCTGGCCCAGAGCAGGAACGGGCCGGCCGGCTGGGTGGACAGCTCCGCCACCGCGCCGCTGAAATCCGCGTTACCGGTGCCGCCCATCGCCAGCCGGATGGCTATCGCCCCCACCAGCAGGTGCAGGATCCCGCTGGCGGCGAACCCTGCCCTCGCCAGCATTTCCACGGTCCGCGAGTTCGTCACGTTCTCCGCCGCATTGGCGGCCTGCCTCAGTTCTCTTTTGATGACTAATCCTTTACGCAAAGCGCATGATGCGCGGGTGCCCGTTTCCCCCACCCAAGGCCCATCGTGCCACTACTGTCCTGCGAAGGACAGCAGGCGTGGAATCAGCGCCGGCGGTAGCAGAGGTCGAAGATCAGCCGGCCGGCCTCGTGCGCCTTGGCCTCGAAGCTGGTGCGGATCCGGCCCTCGAAGCGGGGCGCCCAGCCGCCGGTTTCGTCGATGCCCTCGTTCGGGCCCGTGTGCTCGGTGCTGACGGGCGCACGGCCTTCGCGGACCGGAGCACCGCCCACCACGGTTTCGACGCCGGTCTGCCACACCTGCGTGAGGGGACTTTCCGGGCCGCGGCGCTCACCGGTGTGCAGGTTCTCGAAGTCGGGGGATCCGGCCAGGACGTCGCGGACGTGGACGGCGTAGTTGGACCAGTCGGTGGCGATCCGCCAGAGCCCGCCCGGCTTCAGCGCACGGGCAGCCAAGGCAGCGAACTCCGGCTGGATGAGACGGCGCTTGTGGTGGCGGGACTTGTGCCAAGGGTCCGGGAAGAAGACCCAGAGTTCGCTGACCGAGCCTTCCGGGAGCATGGTGGCCAGTACCTCGGGGGCGTTGGCCTCCACCACCCGGACGTTCTGCAGGCCGCGGCTGTTGATCTTGATGATGGTATTCGCCAGCCCTGGGGTGTAGACCTCCACGGCCAGGAAGTCGGTGTCCGGGTTCTGTTCCGCGGCGTGGCAGATGGCGTCCCCGAGTCCTGAGCCGATTTCCACCACCAGGGGAGCCTTGCGCCCAAACTCCGCTTCGGCGTCGAACGTGTAATCCGGGTGCACCGAGGTGTTGGCGACGTGCCGGGGGATGTCAACCGCCCACCGTTCGGCGTGCTCTTCCCAGGCTGCCTGGCGGCGGCCCTGCAAACGGGTGCCGCGGCGGACGAAGCTGACCGGCCGGCCGCCGTAGGTGCCGAACGAGGCCTGGGTCCCGGGCGTAACGGGCCTCGGGACATGCGGCTGCTGGGGGTCTTCTGGGGATTCGCTCATCCTTTCAAGGATAACGGGGACCAACCTGCGGACGATCGGGGCTTCCAGCCGCCGCACGGGCCCGCCGCGGCACGGGCCCCCCGTCAGTACGGGGCCAGGAACCGCAGGACCGTGACGAGCGCGAGGAGCACCACGAGGCCGCAAATAGCGATGGCCGCGACTGCTGCTTTCCAGTCCCCGGACCTTCGCGGGGAATTCCTGACTCCACGTATGGCAAGCACAACCGAGATCAGGGCAAAGAGCGCTGGAGCGCTGTAAAACAACAGTGCGACCGCCCATGGAAAGGCAGGCGGTCCGTTGTCGGGAGTGGTCATAAACATCAGGATCATCGCGCCCGGTGCTGTGAAGTTCATGCTGGCCACGCACAGGCAGGCCACGACCAGGCTGGACAGGCCATTCGCTCCCAGCGGACCTCCAGAAGGCTTCTTCCTGCCGGCAGCAGAGTCACGGTCGGACGGGTTTCCCCGGGCGGGTTGAAGATGGTGGCGTTCCGGAAGCGGTGTGGGACCCATGTTTCTCCTGGCGTGTTGAAGGCGTACCGGCCTCTGCTCGGGTGTCACCACTTTATGAAGGCCCTCCGGGACGGTCGAGGGCTTTCCCGGCCCCTGTGGATAACCTCGGCTGTTCCTGCTGAGAGAATGGCCGGATGACGGAAACGACAAGGGCATGGGCGGGGAGGCGACGAAACGCAGGAACGGAAGGCCAGCAGTCCCTGCCCGGCACCCTCGTGGACGCCGAAGCGGACGAGGTTCCGCCGCCGGCACCCACGCAGGTGGGAAGCCGGCGGCAACTCGCCTACCTGGGCGTCTGCCTGGTGCTCATCGGCCTCAACCTGCGGACCGTCTTCTCCAGCTTCTCGGCCGTACTGCCCGAAATCACGGCACAGACTGCCCTGCCCGGCTGGGCCGTGGTGGTCCTGACCACGGCTCCCGTCACCCTTCTGGGCGTGTTCGCACCGCTGGCCCCTGTCCTTGCCCGGCGCTTTGGGGCCGAGCGGGTGCTGCTGGGTGCCATGGCAGTGCTGACCGTCGGGCTCCTGCTGCGGCCCGCGGACCTGGGCGGCCACCTTCCCGCGCTCCTGGCGGGGACTGCAGCGTGCGGAGCCGCCATCGCCCTCTGCAACGTCCTGCTGCCGGGCGTGGTGAAGCGCGATTTCCCGCAACGGCTGGGCTTGATGGGCGGGCTGTACACCACGGCCATCTGCGCGTCCGCGGCACTCGGGGCAGGCTTTACCTACCCCGTCTACACGGCGACGGGGGAGTGGACCCTGGCGTTGTGGTCCTGGGCGGTGCCGGCCGCCGTCGTACTTTTCCTGTTCCTGCCCATAGCCGTACGCCAGCGCTCCGTGCGGCACCAGTCCGTCCATAAAGGCGTCAGTGTATGGCGGTCCGCGGTGGCGTGGCAGGTGACCCTCTTCATGGTGCTGCAGGCAATGATGTCCTTCAGTGTCTTCGCCTGGCTGGCGCCGATCCTGCGTGAACGCGGCGTGGACGGCGGAACGGCGGGGCTGATCGTGTCCGCCAGCATTGTGCTGCAGATGCTGGGTTCCCTGTTTGCGCCCGCCCTCGCCGCCCGGTTTAGGGACCAGCGCGCCATTAATACCGTGGTGGCGCTGATGACCGGGGCCGGTTTTTCGCTGAGCATCTTCGGGCCGCTGGAGCTCGTGTGGGTGTGGGCCGGACTGCTGGGACTGGGCCAGGGAAGCCTCACCGCGGTGGCGCTGACCATGATCATGCTGCGCACCCGCGACGGGCACACGGCCGCGCACCTGTCCGGGATGATGCAGGGCGTGGGCTACGGGCTCGGCTCCACGGGGACGCTCCTGGTGGGGCAGCTGCAGCAGCGCACAGGTTCCTTCGAAGCCGCCGGGGTTCTGTTCCTGGTGGTCGGGACCCTGGCGGCAGTGTTCGGGTACCGCGCCGGACGGGACCGGTTCGTTGGCTGAGGTGCGGTCGGAGCCTGACACCCAGTCCGCCGGCAGCGTCCTCCGGCGGCCCTTCCTCTGGGTAACCATCGGCACGTGTGCGCTGGTGTTCCTCGCCGCCTTTGAATCCCTCGCCGTGACCACCATCATGCCGCTGGTCAGCCGTGAACTGGACGGCGCCGGCCTGTATGCGCTCGCGTTCGCCGGTCCCATGGCCACCGGCGTGATCGGCATGGTGGGCGCGGGCAACTGGTCCGACCGCCGCGGGCCGGCAACCCCGCTCTATACCTCGGTGGCCTTGTTCTCGCTCGGCCTGCTCATCGCGGGCACCGCCGCCACCATGCCCCAGCTGGTCGCGGGCCGGCTGGTGCAGGGCCTCGGCGGCGGCGCGCTGACCGTTGCCCTGTACGTGCTGGTGGCCAGGATCTACCCGCCGCAGCTGCACCCCCGGATCTTCGCTGCGTTTTCGGCGGCCTGGGTCATTCCGTCATTGGTGGGCCCGTTCGCGGCAGGAATCGTGGCGCAGGTGTTCAGCTGGCACTGGGTTTTCCTCGGCGTGGTGGGCCTTGTCATTCCCGCGCTGGTGATGGTGGCGCCGGTGCTGCGCGGCCACGGCGGGACGCCAAGCACCCCGTGGGTGCCGGCCCGGCTCGCCTGGGCCGCGCTGGCCGCCGTCGCGGTCCTTGCACTGAATCTCTCCGCGGAAGTCAGGATCCCGGGGTTCCCGCCCGCCACCGCACTCCTGGCCGCGGCCGCCGTCGTCCTCGCGTTGGCGGCGGTGCGCCCGCTCGTCCCGCGGGGCACCCTTACCGCCCGCAGGGGCCTGCCCAGCGTGATCCTGTCCCGCGGAATGGTGTCGGCGGCGTTCTTCGGTGCCGAGGTCTACCTGCCGTACCTCCTGATTGAGCAGTACGGTTTCCTACCCACGTTCGCGGGCCTGACGCTGACCCTCGGGGCGCTGGCGTGGGCCGCTGCCGCCGCGGTACAGGGGCGGCTCGGCGACCGGCTTCCGCATCGGACTGCCGTGCGGGCCGGCTCGCTCATGGTTCTCGGCGCGGTGACCCTCGCACTGGCGACCGCCGCGCTGCACTGGCCCGCCGCCGTCGTAATTTCCGGGTGGGTGTTTGCCGGCGGTGGCATGGGAATGCTCTATCCGCGCCTGAGCGTCATGACCCTGGGACTTTCCAGCAAGGACGACGAAGGGTTCAACAGCTCGGCCATGTCCATCGCGGATTCGCTGGGCGGGGCGCTGGCGCTCGCGGCCACGGGCATCGTCTTCGCCGCGTTTACGACGACGGCGGGATCCTTCGCCGGGGTCTTCGCGCTGACCGCCGTGGTGGCCTTCGCCGCGGCGTTCGTAGCGCCGAGGGTGGCCTCCGACACGTCCTGACGCGCTTAGGGCAGTCTCGTGGCGCGGACCACTACATCGCCGATGACCGCTTCCTGCCCGTCCGGGCCAGCCACGGGTCGCTCGCGGGTAGTGGCAACCTCGAGCTGCCAGCCGGGATCTTCCAGCGCGAGTTCGCGGACGAGTTCGCGGCCGTTGTAGAACCTGTCGCGGGGCGCCTCCCCGTCCCGCCACGGCGGAAGATGGTCCGGGTGGTGGCCGACGATGAGCAGGGTCCCGCCCGGTTTGACCGCAGACGCCGCCATCCGAAGGGGTCCCCTCCAGTCCCGGTTGTCGGCGTGCAGGTACTGCGCGGTCACGAGATCGAAGGCTGATCCCGGCTGCCATTGCCCAAGGTCGGCCTGCTGCCAGGTAATACGGCTCGGGGTGGAACCGTCGTGCGCGTGTACGCCTTCCCGGTCCAGAGCCGCTTTTTCGTGGGCGCGCGCCCGTTCAAGCGCGACGGCGGACACATCCACGGCGGTGACGGTCCACCCATGCTGTGCCAGCCAGATCGCGTCGGCACCCTCTCCGCAGCCGAGATCCAAGGCCTTCCCGGGTTTCAGTCCCCCGGCTTCCCGGACGAGCTGCGGGTTGGGTTTCCCGCTCCAGATGCGGGGTTTGCTCCGGTAGAGCTCGTCCCATACTTCAGCGGCGCTGCGCACCGTTCCGCCTGGCAGGTGCTGGCCGCCGTCGTGCTTTTCATGCTGGTTCTCCGCCTGTTCGCTCATGCTCCAAGACTGCCCTGCGCCCAGGGTCAGGGCAACGCCCCCCCACCATCCATCAGGGGAGGACGGGGGCGCCGGAATGAGCCAGCCCGGCAGGATGCTAGACTGGTGGAACTTGATGTGCAGTGATGCCCGGGTTTCCCTTCATAAAAGGGTCTGGGCTTTTTTCATGTGAGAGGCACATCCTGCGTCGATGAACGCGTTCCATTTGGTCCCGGCCGCCGCTTTGAATAGGCGGCAGCAGGCTGGTTGACCACCTGAATTTTCTTCGGCGAACCCCCTGTGCCAACCGGCGTCGGGGGCCGATGTCCGCACGGACACCGCCTGAAAGACCTTTGATTACATGACTACTTTCGCTGCCCTCGGCACGCCCAAAGCCCTCGCCGACACCCTCACCGCGCAGGGGATCGTTGAGCCGTTCCCCATCCAGGTGAAGACCCTCCCGGACACCCTCGCAGGCCGCGACGTCCTGGGCCGCGGCCGCACCGGCTCCGGCAAGACCATCGCTTTCGCCATCCCGCTTGTAGCACGACTCGCTGAGCGGGAAGCCAAGCACTTCCGCAAGCCCGGCCGTCCCATGGGCCTGGTCCTCGCACCGACCCGTGAGCTCGCCACCCAGATCAACGCCACCATCGAGCCGCTGGCCAAGGCCGCCGGCCTGAACACCACCGTGATCTACGGCGGCATCTCCCAGGCGCGTCAGGAAAAGGCGCTGCGTGCCGGCGTCGACATTGTCATCGCCTGCCCGGGGCGCCTGGAGGACCTGATCCGCCAGCGCATCCTCACCCTGGAAGCCGTGGAGATCACGGTCCTGGATGAGGCGGACCACATGGCCGACCTCGGCTTCCTGCCCGTGGTGAAGAAGCTCATGGACATGACCCCCAGCGAAGGCCAGCGCCTGCTCTTCTCCGCCACCCTGGACAACGGCGTGGACAAGATCGTCCAGCGCTACCTGTCCAACCCGCTGACCCACTCCGTGGATGATCCGCAGGCAGCGGTGACCACCATGGAGCACCACGTGCTGGTGGTCAACGACCAGACCGTCAAGAAGCAGCTGATCGTTGAGCTTGCCTCCGGTGCAGGCCGCCGCGTACTTTTCATGCGGACCAAGCACCATGCCCGCAAGCTGGCCAAGACCCTGACCGACGCCGGCATCCCCGCCGTCGACCTGCACGGCAACCTCTCGCAGAACGCCCGTGACCGCAACCTCGCCGAGTTCTCCAACGGCGACGTGCGTGTCCTGGTGGCCACCGACGTCGCAGCCCGCGGTGTCCACGTGGACGACGTCGAGCTGGTCATCCACGTTGACCCGCCCACCGAGCACAAGGCGTACCTTCACCGCTCGGGCCGTACCGCCCGCGCCGGTTCGGACGGAACTGTGGTCACCCTGACGCTCCCCGAGCAGCAGAGCGACGTCAAGAAGCTCATGAAGGCCGCCGGCGTCGAGGTCAACTTCGAGCGCGTCACCGCCAACTCCCCGCTGGTTGCAGAACTCGTGGGTGAAATGGCCGAGAAGATCGACCCCCGCACCCGTGCTGCGCTGCTGGCCGCCAAGGCTGCCAAGCAGGGCGGCGGAACCTCCACCGGTGCCAACGCCGAGCGGAAACGCGCACGCCGCCAGGCTGCACCGACCACCGGTGGACGCGGTGGCCGTGGCGGCCGCGGCAAGGTCTCGGCTGAGCCGGTCCGCACCGACGTCCCCCGCGCCGAGCGCCGGGCGGCAGCTTTTGAAGGCCGCGCCGAAGCCCGCGCAGCCTTCGACCGTGTGGCTGAGCAGAATGAGGACCGCGCGATTGCGGCAGCTGCGGCCCGCCGAAACGGCCGTGGCCGCGGCATCGCAAGCACGCACCGCAACGACGTCCCCGCAGCAGGTGGCCGCTCATCGGCTGGCCGCGGTTCGGACGGGCGCGCAGCTGAAGGCCGCACGGATTCACGCATCACCCGCAGCGACGCCCCCCGCGGCGGAACCGGACGCCCGGCTTCCTCCGGCGGACAGCGCAGCGGCCGCCCGGCAACGGGCCAGCGTGCCGCAGCAGGTGCCCGTACCGGCGGCGGCCAGCGTTCCGGCGAGCAGCGTTCGGGCGGACAGCGCACCGGCAACGGTGGCAACTCCGGCAGCAAGGCCGTCTGGTCCTCCACCACCGGCGGAGCCTCGGGCGGCTCGTACGCAGGCGGCGGCAACGGCGGCTCAGGCCGTCCGGCCCGCAGCGGCCCGCGCCGCGCGTCAGCTCCGGCGTCGAACGAACGCCGCAGCCGCTAACGTTACGGATTTCCGCTCCTGAAACGGACAGCCGCTACCCGGGTCCCGGGCGCGGCTGTCCGAATCTGTAGCGGAAACGCAGGGCTTCACCAGCCCCGGGCGCGCCACTCTTCAAGGTGCGGGCGTTCGGCACCGAGCGTTGTCGGCTTGCCATGGCCGGGATGCACGACGGCGGCATCCGGGTACGTGCCGAACAGCCGGTCCGTGACGTCATCCAGCAGTGAGTTAAACCGCTCGGGATCCTTTTGCGTGTTTCCCACACCACCGGGGAACAGCGAATCGCCGGAGAAGATGTGCGGCGGCCCGTCCGGATCGCGGTACACGAACGCGGTGGAGCCCGGCGTGTGGCCGCGCAGGTGGACGGCCTCCAACTCGAATCCGGTCACGGCCACCCGGTCCCCGTGCTCCAGGTGCCGGTCCACCGGAACGGACAGCGCGTCGGCGTCGTCCGCTCCCGCAGCGGTGGGCGCACCCGTGGCGGCAACCAGGTCCGGCAGCGCCCGGACGTGGTCCCAGTGCTGGTGGGTGGTGGCGATCAGCGCGAGCTTCGGCTCCGCAGCGGTGTCTCGGGCAGCGTCCGCGAGCAGCTGCCGGATGGCCGGAAGGTCATCCGCGGCATCGATCAGCACCTGTTCGCCGGAGGACTTCGCGGTCAGCAGGTACACGTTGTTGTCCATCTCGCTGACGGAAATGCTGCGGATGGTCAGGGCGGGCAGGTCGTAGATCAGGGTATCCATGGTGCCCACCCTATTCCCGCCCCTGCGACACCCAGTTGGGGTCCGCGGACCGGGAGCCGACGACGGCGTCCGAGGCTGCGTCCAAGGCCTCCAGTTGCGCGGGGGTCAGCTCCAGGGCTAGCGCGCCCAGGTTCTCGTCGATCCGGGCGGACTTGCGCGTGCCGGGGATGGGGACCACGGGCAACTCCAGCCGCTTGCCCTGCGCGAGCAGCCAGGCCAGGGCGACCTGCGCCGGGGTGGCTCCCAGCTGCTCCGCAACGGCCTGGACGGTATCGACCACGGCCTGGTTGGCGTCGGCGGCGTCCGGGGCGAACCGCGGGATCTTGCGGCGGAAGTCGTTGGAACCCAGGGCGGAGGCGTCAACTGTGCCGGTGAGGAATCCCCGGCCCAGCGGCGAATACGGCACGAACCCCACTCCCAGGGCGGCCGCGGCAGGAACAACGTTGCGTTCCACGTCGCGGCTCCAGATGGACCATTCGCTCTGCACGGCTGCAATGGGGTGCACGGAGCAGGCTTCCTCCAGCTCCTGGGCCGTTACCTCGGACAGGCCCAGGTGCAGGACCTTCCCCTGCTGCACCAGCTCCGCCATGGCCTCCACGGTTTCCACAATCGGAACGCGGAGGTCGCGGCGGTGCATGTAGTAGAGGTCGATCACGTCTGTGCCCAGCCGCTGCAGGCTGCGGTCCACGGCCTGCCGGACATACGCGGCGTCGCCCCGGATGTCGGTGTAACCGTCTGAGGGCGTGCCCACCAGCCCGAACTTTGTGGCCAGCTGGACCTCATGGCGCCGCTCCTTCAGCAGCCGGGAAATGAGTTCCTCGTTGCTGCCCCCGCCGTAGATGTCCGCGGTATCGATGAAGCTGACACCGGAATCCACCGCGTGGTGCAGCGTTTCCAGGGCTTCCGCCGGATCCACCTCGCCGTACACGGGGGTGAGTGCCATGCCGCCGAAGCCGAGCGGGCTGACGTCAAAGCCGTCGCCCAGGGGGACTGTTTGTGCCATGGGTTCTCCTGTTTCGTTGTTAAAGCCAAGGGATGATGCGGTCTGCCCCGGCCTTGGTGGCCAGGATGATGCGGGCGTTGGCTTCGTCCGGTCCGGTGGCCCAGGCGCGGGCTGACTCCGGCTCCATGCCGAACCCTATGTGCCGGGCTATAAGCCGGCTCATTCGAAGATCCTGCGGTGTGTCGATAAACCAGGTCTCCTCCAGCTCGGCCCGGACGTCTTTCCACGGGTCCTGTTCCGCCAGCAGGTAGTTGCCTTCGGTGATGACCAGAGGGACGGCGGCGGGAACGGCGATCGCGGCGGCCACAGGTTCATCGATGGTGCGCCGGAACTCCGGTGCGTACACCACGTCCTCGTCCCGGCTCACCAGGCGCCGAAGCAGCGCGAGGTACCCGCCGGCGTCGAACGTGTCCATGGCACCCTTGCGCTGGCGCAGCGGGGTGCCGTCAATGACCGAGTTGGCCAGGTGGAAGCCGTCCATGGGCACCACCACGGCCGATCCCGGCGGGAACTGCTGCTGCAGCCAGGCCGCGAACGTCGATTTGCCCGAGCCGGGGGCGCCTGCGATGCCCAGGATGACGCGGCGGCCGTCCGCCAGGCGCCCGCGCAGGGCGTCGACGGCCTCGGTGACCTCAGGGGAGTCCATGGCAAAAGCCTAAACCGGGCGGGGAGGCTCCGCCGCCGGGTTTCCCCACCTCCGGGAGCCGGCAGGCCGCGTACGACGGCGGTTCTCGGGGACACGCCGTCATGCGGCGGCAAAGATGGGGAGAGTCAGCGGGGGTTGGCCGGGAGCCTCTTCAAACCGGCCGCACAGCCCACAATCCCGGCAATGAACAGCAGTCTAAGCAGGCTGAACGGCTCGGCGCCGGTACCCATCGCCCAGACAACGGTCAGCGCCGCGCCGATGCCCACCCACACGGCGTAGGCGGTTCCCAGCGGAATATGGCGGGTAGCGTAGCCCAGGCCCCACAGGCTCAGGCCGGCAGCCACCACAAAGACCAGCGTGGGCCACGGTTCGCTGAAGCCGTTGGACAGGCCAAGGGCAGTGGCCCAGACGGCTTCGAGGACCGCGGAAGCCAGCAGTACCGGCCAGGCAAGGAGACCCGCGCGCATCACGCCACCACCTTCAACCCGGCCACGCAGGCGGCGATGCCCGCGAGCAGGAGTAGGCGGGCCGTCGTCGGGCGCTCCACCTTGGTGGCGATCGCGTAGGCGGAGGTCAGCACCACACCGACGCCCACCCACACCGAGTAGGCCGTGCCGGTGGGAATGGACCGCATGGCGAAGGCGAGGCCGCCGGTGCTGGCCGCCGCGGCCGCCAGGAAAAGCGCGGCCGGGGCAACGCGGCGCCGGCCCTGCAGGGTGGAGGCGCGGTGCAGGGCAGCGGCCCAGACGGCTTCAAGCGCGCCGGAAAGAATCAGGACTAACCACGACATGGGAGCTCCAGTGGCCAGTCTTGTCGCGTGCCGGGTACTGAACCGTCGTCCGGAGGCCGGGGAATGGGCCTTGGTCCCAGCCTAGCAACGCCCGACGGCAGGTGGGCGGGTTGGTGGCGAACCTCACCGGATCCTCCCCGCCACCCAGTTGGGCGGGGAGGGCTAGAGGGTGCCGCCCGCCGCCTCGGGAGCTGCGGAGTCCCGGCCGCCGTCGCCAACGGTTTCGCGGGCGATGAAGTTCTCGATGTCGAACAGGTTGTCCGCGCGCTCGGCGATGTTCAGCAGCGTGGTCATGGCCGCCACCTCTTCCACCTGCTCCTTGAGGAACCAGAGCATGAACTGCTCACCCAGCGCGTCGTTTTCGCCGCGGGCCGCACGGAAGAGGTCCTCGATGTTGCGCGTGACTTCCCTTTCCTGTTCGAGTGCAAGGGCCAGCGGTTCCGTCACAGAGGCGAAGTCATTCCGTACGGCGGGAACGCCCGGAATGGTGAACGGGATGTCCCGGTCCAGCATGTACTGGACCATCATCATGGCGTGGTTGCGTTCCTCCACGGACTGCCGGTAGAAGTACCGTGCCAGCTGCGGAAGGTCCTGGTTTGCGAACCACGTGGCCACCGCGATGTACTGCTGCGAGGCCGTGAATTCGTTACCGATCTGGGTGGACAGAAGCGAGTTGAACGATGAAGTGGTCATAGCCCGAGTCTAGGAGCGCCCACCGGTAACAGCCAGTGTGGAAAGGCTCTGCTTGGCGAGGGAAGGCTGGCCTATCGGCCGTTACTGGTCCGCTACTGCGTCGATCGAGACGACGGCCAGGAATCCGCGCCCCAGGATCTCCGGCGTTGCGGCGTCGGAGCCGGCGACGGCGTCATACCGGCTAAGCGCTTCGGCACTATCGCCCTCGCCACCATGCGTTACCGTGGCCTGTCCCTGCAGCAGGATCCCGAACTGGCCGGCAAAGACCGGGTGGGCGCGCTTCTTGGAGAGCTCGATGATGGACGTGTAGCCCTTGAAAACACCCGCCCGGGTGATGACGTTCAAGTCGCGGATGTCACCCGTGGGCAGGGCGCCTGAGGCGGGTGCGTCGCCGGGGAAACGGAACGGCCGGTACTTCTCCAGAGGGTGTTCCGCGCCGTCCACGGTGAGAAGGAACAGCTCTCCGTCGATCACCGTGAGGACCCGCTCCATGCCGGGGAAGGCCGAGAACCCGCCCGCCTTTCCCACTTCCGCGATGCTGACCCGCCAGTCCCAGCCGGCGGAATCTGCGGCCGGAGTCCCGACGGTGGAATTCCCGGCAACTCCGCAGGCGATTTCCCGCGTCACCCCGCCGCCGTTGCGCCACGGTTGGGCCTTCAGGTCTGAGTACCGGATGATCTCCATTTGCCCAGCCTAGTTGCCCCGGCACTGCCACGGGCGCCGCGTCCCTGCTACTGTCCTCCGGGGGGACACCTACAAACCTGAAGGAGCCGGGAATGTTCGTCAAAGTGTGCGGTCTCAGCACGCCCGAATCGGTACGCGAGGCGGTGGGCGCCGGAGCGGACGCGGTTGGCTTCGTCCTGACCGCCAGCCCACGGGTCGTCTCGCCGGCCCAGGCGAAGGCCCTGCTCGCGGACGTTCCGGAAGGCGTGACGCCCATCGGCGTCTTCCGTGACGAACCGGTTGCCGACGCCATCGCCATCGCCCGCGCGGCGGGCCTCGAATGGGTCCAGCTGCACGGCCAGCGTTCCCGGGAGGACGTCGCCACCGCGCACGATGCCGGCATGAAGGTCATCCGGGCTGTCACCATGGGTGCCGGGCTGGCTGAGTTCGCGGACTGGGGCGAGGACCTCCTCCTCATCGACGCCGCCGTGCCCGGCTCGGGCGAAGAGTGGGACTACTCCGCCATGGCGGGGATCCCCGAACTCGAGGGCCGGAACTGGCTGCTTGCCGGCGGCCTGCACCCGGACAATGTGGGCCGGTCCGCGGCAGCGGCACGGGCCTGGGGCGTGGATGTATCGTCGGGCGTCGAGTCCTCCCGCGGGGTCAAGGACCTGGCCAAGATCCGGGCTTTCGTGCACGCGGCGAAGTCCGCGGCCAGGGTCTAGGATTCGTGGCATGAAGACACTCCTCAATATCATCTGGCTGGTTTTCGGCGGTTTCTGGCTTGCGCTGGGTTATTTCGCCGCCGGCGTCATCTGCTGCCTGCTGATCGTCACCATTCCCTGGGGCATTGCGTCCTTCCGGATTGCGGCCTACACGTTGTGGCCCTTTGGCCGGATGGTGGTGGATAAGCCGGGCGGGACGGGCGTCTTCCCGATGCTGGGCAATGTCATCTGGCTGGTGGTGGCCGGTATCTGGATCGCCATCGGCCATGTCGTGACGGCGGTGGCCATGGCCATGACCATCATCGGGATTCCGCTGGCCATCGCCAACCTGAAGCTCATCCCGGTATCCCTGATGCCGCTGGGCAAGCAGATCGTTCCCACGGACGCACCGTTCGTCAGCACGTACCGCTGATAACACCGCCGGCTGCTGGTCTAGGGCGGACGGATCAGAGCGGCCCGCCTAGAGCGGCCGGAAGCTGCCGTTTCGAAGGAGTGCCACGGAATCGCTGTCATCGAGCTCGGCGGCGATGTCGATATCTCCGGCATACCCCGCGCCGGCCAGTTCGCGGCCGCTGGAGCAGCCGTGCAGCATCTCGCGCAGGCGCGGTTCCGCCGCCTCGAACACCGCGGCGGCCGCCAACGCTTCGGGGGAGTAGGCCGGCTTGCCGTCCTCAGCCTCGTAGCCGCCCCGGCCGGCCGCCAGCAGTCCGGCGATGAACGCCCCTGCGCCGATCTGGTCCTCCACCGCGGGGCGAAGCGAGCCGTCCGGCCAGCGTTCGCCGGCGGCAACCACCGCGATCACTGCGTGCTCCGGGAGGTTGGTGGCCACCCAGTCTGCGGTTGCGGCGGCGTTGCGGAGGGACACCGCTGCTACCAGCGGCGCCTCCTGCGCCAGCCGGTGGCACAGTGCCGATCCGTTCGGCGACGGCAGCACCATCCGTTCCAGCGCGGGCGCGCTGCGGAGGGAGGCGGGGGACAGGCTTAGCCCGCCGCCGCCCCGCGGGCCTGCGAGGACCGCATGGTGGCTGGCCGCGAACGACTCCGCCTGGGTGTCCTTCCAAGGGAAGGGAAACACCTCCGCGCCGCGGTCCAGGGCGACGCTGACGCATGTGCCGAACGAGAGGACGTCGGCCACCACCACGAGGTCCGCCCCGGGCGCTATGGTCGCACCGCCGTCGGCCGCCCATTCGAAGCGGACCGCGTACGGAAGCTGACGGTGCGCGGCGTTGGCCGAATACACGTGGGTCACCTTGGGATCCGGGGCGTTCATGCGAGTTCTCCGTTGAGGTTGCGCCGGGCCGCGGCCCGCCACAGGTCGCGGGCCCTCGCGGTGTGGAAGAGCGGGTCGAGGTCCAGCAGGCGGCGGACGACGGTGGCGCGCCCGGAAGCGAAGTTCGCGTCGCCGATGTGCGCGTAATCTTTCCGGACGGCGGCGACGTAGCGGGCGTATTCGTCGGGTTCGCCACCCAGGACGGAGAGGTCGGCGTCGCAGAGGAGGGCGCCGTCGTCGTCCCCAGGGTCAGGGCGGTGGTCCGAGGTCAGCCGCACCAGGCGCGCCACCTCCGCCACCTCGTCCTCCGGAAGACCCTCAGCGGTGAGCCGTTCTTCGGCCAGCCGCGCCGACTCTTCCTCATCCTGGCCTGCGATGCCGCGGTAGACGGCGTCATGGAACCAAGCGGCCAGGAGCACAGTCCGCGGCGGATCGGCCGGATCGGTGAGCAGGTCCAGGGACTCCAGTACCGAGAGCAGGTGGGTGCAGCCGTGGTAGTGGCGGTGCTCCTCGCTCCAGCGGTCCAGGAGGTCAAGGAACAGGGCATCGTGGCCCGGCATGATGGTGTTCCAGCGGTTCAGCAGCGGAACCTTGAGGGACTTGTTGCGCCGCCGGGCGGGGATGCGGAGGCCGCTGGCGATGAGTTTCCGGACCAACACCCGGCCCTCCACTTGAACGGCGCCCGCGGCCACCAGCTCCGGCAGGCGGCGCTCGGGGACGTCGTAGTGGTCGCCGTCGAACGCGCGGTCCGGGATGCCGGCGGCCGCCGCGAACGCATGCAGCTCCTCGAGGGACGTGTCCGAGACCATGTGTGAGAAGTGCGTTCCGTGTGCAGGCCAGAGCGGCGGGTCCAGGTAGATGGCCATGGTGGAAGTCTAGTGCTGGCGCCCGCGCGTACGCTCCCGCCCAATTGGCGCATGCGCGGGCGGTCCGGTTCCGCGCGAACCCGGGGTTGTAACCAACCCCGGATTACCTCGTGGGGAGGCAACGGGGCGGGAACGTACAACCGCATTTGCGGTCTAGAATGGCCGAATGGCACTTATCCGCGTCTCCGAAGCTGCCCGTTTTCTGGGCGTCAGTGACGACACCGTCCGCCGCTGGACCGAGAACGGGTCCCTCACGCCCCGTAAGGACGATTCCGGGCGCCTCGCGGTGGAGGGCCTGGAGCTGGCGCAGCACGCTCAACGCCTGGCGCAGCTGCCGGAGGATCCGCGCCGGACCGGGAGTTCCGCGCGGAACAGATTCGTGGGCCTGGTTACCGCCATTACCGCGGACAAGGTCATGGCCCAGGTCGAGCTCCAGTGCGGGCCGTTCCGGGTGGTGTCCCTGATGAGCAGCGAGGCCGTCCGCGACTTGGGCCTCGAGCCGGGGTCGGTGGCGACGGCCGTCGTGAAGGCCACCACCGTGATCATCGAAACGCCGCAGGGCAAGGGGGCGGCGTGATGCGCGGCCATCGGCGCCGCGCTTCCAAGGCGACCGGCGCCGGGCGGGTGCTGGCCGCCGCCGTGCTTCTCCTGGGGCTGGCGGGCTGCGCCCCGGCGGCCTCCTCAAACACCGGCGAAACCTTGACGGTGTTTGCCGCTGCCTCATTGAAAGCCAGCTTCACCGAGCTCGCGGCAAAGTACGAGGAGCAGCACCCCGGTACCCGCGTCCGGCTGAGCTTCGCCGGCTCCTCGGACCTCGCCACCCAGATCACCCAGGGTGCGCCCGCGGACGTGTTCGCCTCCGCGGATACGGCCACCATGGAGCGGGTCACTCAGGCAGGAATGGCCGACGGCGGCGCCCGGGTTTTCGCGGCGAACACCCTGGCGCTGGCGGTTCCGCCGGGAAACCCGGCTGGCATCCGCACCTTCGCGGACCTGGCCCGGCCCGGGACGCGGCTCGTTGCCTGTGCACCGCAGGTGCCGTGCGGGGCGGCGGCGGCTGCAGTGGCCCGGCGGACCGGCACGGACCTGCAGCCCGTCAGCGAGGAAAATTCGGTGACGGACGTGCTGGGCAAGGTGATCTCCGGGGAGGCTGACGCCGGGCTGGTGTATCAGACAGATGTCCGCGCCGCCGACGGGAAAGTGGACAGCGTGCCCTTCCCGGAAGCCGCGGACGCACCCGCCGCGTACCCCATCGTGACGCTCGCCGGAGCGGCGGACATGGCTGCTGCGGCGGCTTTCGTTGAGCTGGTCGCTGGCCCGGAAGGCCAGCGTGTCCTGGAGGAGGCGGGTTTCCGGGCCGGCGGGGAAGCGGGCGGCTCATGACCCGCCAGGCCTACCCCGGCATGCCGCGCTGGATTCCCGGCGTGGCGGTCCTGGCTGCCCTGGTAGTGGTCCTGCCGCTGGCTGCGATGGTGGCCCGGGTGGACTGGGCCAACTTCGTTCCGCTGGTCACGTCGCCGTCCGCGCTGGACGCCCTGGGTCTGAGCCTGCGAACGTCCGCGGCCAGCACAGTGCTCTGCATCGTGCTCGGCGTGCCGCTGGCCCTGGTCCTGGCCCGGGGGAGGTTCCCGCTGCAGGGGCTGCTGCGGTCGCTGGTGCTGTTGCCGCTGGTGCTGCCGCCGGTGGTTGGCGGTATCGCCCTGCTTTATACGTTCGGCCGCCAGGGGCTCCTGGGCGGCGCGCTCGAGGTGCTGGGCCTGCAGGTCGCGTTCTCCACGGCCGCAGTGGTCCTGGCGCAGACCTTCGTGGCGCTGCCGTTCCTGGTGGTGAGTCTTGAGGGGGCGCTGCGCACCGGCGGCCAGCGGTACGAGGCCGTGGCCGCGACCCTCGGCGCCGCCCCCGGCGTCGTCTTTCGCCGGGTCACACTTCCGCTGGTCCTGCCGGGGCTCGCGTCCGGCGCGGTTCTCGCGTTTGCGCGCAGCCTCGGCGAGTTTGGCGCCACCCTCACGTTCGCCGGCAGCCTGCAGGGGGTGACCCGGACTCTGCCGCTGGAAATCTACCTGCAGCGGGAGACCGACCCGGATGCCGCCGTCGCGCTTTCCCTGGTGCTGGTCGCTGTAGCCGTCGCCGTGGTGGCGCTCGCTTACCGGCGCCCGGGTGCCGGCCCTCGCATCGGGGGGCGTACGACGCCGGAGCCCGCCCCGAGCGGGAGCGTCCAGTGACGTTCCGGGTCGAGGCGGCCGTGGCCGGGCGGGGCCTGGACGTGGCACTTCGCGTGGGGGCCGCGGAAACTGTGGCGGTGATGGGGCCAAATGGTGCGGGGAAGTCGACGCTGCTGGATGTGATCGCCGGGCTGCTGCGGCCGGAGCATGGGGAGGCCGAGCTCAACGGCCGGTCGCTGTTCCATACGGCTGATGGAACCTGGCTGCCGCCGCATCAGCGCGGGACGGCGCTGCTGGCGCAGGAGCCCTTGCTGTTCCCGCACCTCAGTGCGGTGGACAATGTGGCGTTCGGGCCCCGGAGTGCTGGTTTGGCGCGGAGCGCTGCCCGGGAGCAGGCAATGCGGTGGCTGGCCGAGGTGGAGGCGGCCGACCTTGTGGAGCGCCGGCCGGCTGAACTGTCCGGCGGCCAGGCGCAGCGGGTGGCCATCGCCCGGGCGCTCGCGGCCGACCCCGCCCTGCTCCTCCTGGACGAGCCCATGGCCGCGCTGGATGTCCAGTCGGCACCGTTGCTGCGCCGTTTGCTCAAGCGCGTCCTCGCGGACCGGCCGGCCATCATCATCACGCACGACGCACTCGACGCCCTGATGCTCGCGGACCGGGTGGTGGTCCTGGAGGGTGGCCGCATCGTGGAGGAAGGACCCACCCGCGAGGTGCTGGAACGGCCGCGCAGCGCGTTCGCAGCCGGACTGGCGGGGCTGAACTTCGTGCCGGGAACCCTGCGCGGGGACGGGGTACTCGCCGGCGAACTCACTGTTCACGGTCCGGGGGAGGGACTGGCGCACCAGGACCGGAAGCGCGCTGAGCTCAAGCACCCCGAACTGCAGCCGGACCGGCCCGGCGTGGCCGTGTTCCCGCCGTCGGCCGTTTCCGTGTATCTGACGGACGCGCACGGCAGCCCGCGCAATTCCTTCCCGGTGACCATCACGGACCTGGAGCCGCACGGCGACGGCATCCGGGTGCGCGGCGGGGGCCTGGCGGCGGACATCACGACGGCGGCATCCGCGGACCTGGGCCTGGCGCCGGGGATGCGGGTGTATTTCGTGGTCAAGGCATCCGCGGTGGCGATCTACGCGGCGTAGCCTCCTTTGTTTCTGGGGCAGCAGTAGGCTAGGGCAACACGACAGTTCTGCTTGGGGGAGTAATGGCGAAACGTGGACGTTTGCTAAAGGTTGCCGTAGCGACGTTTCTGGTTGCGGTCCCGCTCACGGCGTGTGCGCCGCAGGCCGAATCGCAAGGCGAGAACTTACGCACGTTCAGCTCGATCGACGAGGCCTACGCTGCGGTTGATGGCATCCTTAGCTGTGAACCGGATCCTGCTGGCGAACCGATTGTTCCTATGGGCGATGGTGTTCCACTCACGTCAGCACAGAAACTGTGCTTTCAAGATGTCCAGTTGGACTTTTACCCCGACCAAAGCGCCCTGAAGGAAAGCTACCAACTCTTGTCTGACTCCAACCAGGGCAAGATTCATCTCGTATATGGCAAGAATTGGATGGTCGTCGACTTCAGTGGCACGACAAGCGGGCAACCCTTCACGTGGAACACTGAACGACTGGCCAAGGAACTGAACGGGGAATACACCAGCGTGGGCTCATAGGGGAAACATCGTGAAGACGGGCTCCGTTTCCTTGAACCGCTAGAGTGCCTTCATGACATTGGGGGATGCCACGCCTAAATCTGATCGGGGTCCGTGGACCTTCGCCGCGGTGTGCGTCATGGTCCCCGCTCTGACGCTGATGGTGTTCAACCTGGCCGATCCGGTGATCCGAATGCTGCCCTGGTATGTGGCGACCTACCTACTGATCGGGACCTGCATCTTTGGCCCAACCCGAAAGCTCCCGTCCCCCCGGCAGGCCATGGCGTTCCTGCTTCCCGGTGCCCTCCTCGTGCCACTGGCGCTGACGAACGTCGGCTGGTGGTGCGGCGGCTGGCTGTTAGGGCTGCCGGCCTGGGGCTTGCTCCTGAGCCGGTGGACGCCGGAAAGCCCGCTCCCGGTAATGCGGGTGCTGAGATTCCTGGGGCTGTTACTGCTGGGCATGACGATCTACACGTTATCGCCGCTCAATGGCCCGGGCACCCTACGCGCCGGGCACCCAATCGGCCGGGCATGACGCGCTGCTTCCTGCCCTCAACGCCGAAAGCATGGCATCAAAACCTCCTCCCGGCGCGGGCCAACAAAGCACACAAAACCCCGCAGGACCTACGGCTCTGGACAGCAGTTTCGCCATGGGCAAACATGGCAAGGGAACGGTGCTCCGCAAAGTTGAGCGTAGTACACTCAACTTAGGAAAACTGCCCCCGAAAGGAGCTCTCTTTGGACGTCAAATTCACCACCAAGAGCCAGGAGGCTCTTTCGGCCGCGGCCATGAATGCCTCCACCGCCGGAAACCCCCAGGTTGAACCGGCTCACCTGCTCAAGGCGCTGATGGACCAGCGCGAGGGCGTGGCCGTCGCGCTCCTTCGCGCCACCGGAGCGGATCCGGATGCCGTCAGCGTCCAGGCCAGCAGTGCCATTAAGGCCCTGCCCGCCACCTCCGGCGGCTCCACGCAGCAAGCGCAGCTCTCGCGGCCTGCCCTGCAGGCCATCCAAAACGCCAAGGAGGAGGCCGACCGCCTCGGCGACACCTTCGTCTCAACCGAAGTGCTGCTGCTGGGCCTCTCCTCCGGAAGCGACGCCGTCGGGCGCTTAATGCGCGACGCCGGCGCCTCCCATGAGGCGCTGCTCGCCGCCCTGCCGGGTGTCCGCGGCGACCGCAAGGTGGACAGCCCTGACCCGGAAAACACCTTCCAGGCCCTCGAAAAGTACGGCACGGACCTGACGGCCATGGCGCGGGCGGGCAAGCTGGACCCGGTGATCGGCCGCGATTCCGAGATCCGGCGCGTCGTCCAGGTACTCAGCCGCCGCACCAAGAACAACCCGGTGCTGATCGGCGAACCCGGCGTTGGCAAGACGGCCGTCGTCGAAGGGCTGGCGCAGCGGATGGTCGCCGGCGACGTCCCCGAAAGCCTGCGCGGCAAGACCCTGGTCTCACTGGACCTTGGCTCGATGGTGGCCGGGGCAAAATACCGCGGCGAATTCGAGGAGCGGCTGAAGGCGGTCCTCGAGGAAATCAAGGGTTCCGAGGGCCAGATCGTCACCTTCATCGACGAAATCCACACGGTAGTGGGGGCCGGTGCCACCGGTGACTCATCCATGGACGCCGGCAACATGCTCAAGCCAATGCTGGCCCGCGGTGAGCTCCGGCTGATCGGCGCGACCACCCTGGATGAGTACCGCGAAAACATCGAGAAGGATGCGGCACTCGAACGCCGTTTCCAGCAGGTGTACGTGGGTGAACCGAGCGTCGAGGACACCATCGGCATCCTCCGCGGCCTGAAGGAACGCTACGAGGCGCACCACAAGGTGTCCATCGCGGACTCCGCCCTGGTGGCCGCCGCCACGCTGTCCAACCGCTACATCTCGGGCCGGCAGCTGCCGGACAAGGCCATCGACCTGGTGGATGAGGCCGCATCCCGGCTGCGCATGGAGATCGACTCGGCACCGGAGGAGATCGACCAGCTCCAGCGCCTGGTGGACAGGCTCACCATGGAGGAGCTGGCCCTGCAGGACGAGAAGGATGAGGCGTCCGTGGAACGGCTGGCCACCCTCCGTGCGGACAAGGCTGATAAGGAAGAGGAGCTCAACGGACTGAAGGCCCGCTGGGAGGCCGAAAAGGCCGGGCTCAACCGGGTCGGCGACCTGAAGGCGAAGCTGGATGAGCTGCGGTCCGCCGCGGACAGGGCACAGCGCGAAGGCGACCTGGAAACGGCGTCGCGCGTCCTCTACGGCGAAATTCCCGCACTGGAACGCGAGCTCAACGCGGCCGCCGAAGCCGAGGCCGCCGTCTCGGACAAGTCCGGGCAGATGGTGGCCGAGGAAGTCACCGCCGATGACATCGCCGAGGTAATCTCCGCCTGGACCGGGATTCCCGCCGGCCGCATGCTGCAGGGCGAAAGCCAGAAGCTGCTCCACATGGAGGAGGAGCTGGGCAAGCGGCTCATCGGCCAGACCAAGGCGGTCGCCGCGGTCTCGGATGCGGTCCGGCGCGCCCGTGCTGGGATCAGCGACCCCAACCGGCCCACCGGTTCGTTCCTGTTCCTCGGCCCCACCGGCGTGGGCAAGACCGAGCTGGCCAAGGCACTGGCGGACTTCCTGTTCGACGACGAACGCGCCATGGTGCGCATCGACATGTCCGAGTACGGCGAGAAGCACTCCGTCGCCCGCCTGGTCGGAGCGCCTCCCGGGTACATCGGGTACGAGGAGGGCGGCCAGCTGACCGAGGCCGTCCGCCGTCGTCCGTACTCCGTGGTGCTGCTCGACGAAGTGGAGAAGGCCCACCCGGAGGTCTTCGACATCCTCCTCCAGGTGCTCGACGACGGCCGGCTCACCGACGGCCAGGGCCGCACCGTTGATTTCCGCAACGTGATCCTGGTGCTGACCTCCAACCTCGGCAGCCAGTTCCTGGTGGATCCGTCGCTGGATCCGGAGGCCAAGCGGAACGCCGTCATGGCCACCGTCAACGCCTCCTTCAAGCCGGAATTCCTGAACCGGCTGGACGAAGTGGTGCTGTTCGATACCCTCACGGTCGAAGAGCTGGCGCACATCGTGGAGCTGCACGTGGCCGAGCTGGGCCGACGCCTCCACGAACGCCGCCTGACGCTGGAAGTCACGGACGGAGCGCGGGCCTGGCTGGCGCTCACCGGCTTCGATCCCGCCTACGGTGCCCGGCCGCTCCGCCGCCTGGTGCAGCGCGAGATCGGCGACCGGCTGGCCAAGGCCATCCTCGCCGGCGAGATCGCGGACGGGGACACAGTGTTGGTGGATACAGCGCCCGACGTCGGCGCGCTCGCGGCTGCGGACGCTGCGGCGGGTGCCGGGTCAGGGGAGTCCGCGGCGCGCGGCCTGTCGGTCCGGCGCAAGGGCTAACGCGCGGAAATTAGGGGAGAACGCTCGCCTTGATGACGTTGCCGCCGGGTGCTGTGACGTAGCAGTCCACCCGGCGGTCCCCTGACTCCCAGCTGGTGGTGCTTGGGTAACTGCGTTCGTAATTGAGGGTGTACTTGTCCGCGGCGGGTCCGAGCTTGGTGGCCTGGCAGGCCTCGAGCGCCTTGGCCTTGAGCACCTCCGCGCCCGGGTATGACTCCTTCTCCGGATAGCGGAAAACAGCCACGAGCTGTGCGGAGTGGCTGGTGTTGCAGGCCACCACGGTGGATTTCAGCGCCTCGGGATCGAAGTCCTTGAAGCAGTCGCCCAGAGCGTAATCGCCGGGGTTCACGTTGGTCCGGGGGAGGGGCAGCGGCGTGGCCGGCGCAGTGGCAACGGTCTCCAGTACGCCGGGGATATCCTTGGCGGAGCTGCTGTCCGCGTTGGAGTTCAGCCAGATGGCCAACCACACCAGCGAGCCAATGACGGCCGCGAGGACGACCACGAAGAACACCTTCCAGAACGTCTGCTGGGCGCTGCCCGGCCTGTGGGGCGCAGGCTTCTCGGGCAAGGGCCCGTCCGCTGGAGTATGCGGGGGCGACGGCGTCTCGGGCGTGGGCGGGACGTCCTGGTGGTCCAAGGGTGAATCCTCCTTCGGCATGTTAAGCGACTCTACCGAAGAAAAATGCGGGAATCCCGCGTGCGCGTCCGGAAATGGTAACGCAGACCACCGCCCGAGGGCCTTCACCGGCAAGCAGTGCCCGCCGAAAGCATGTAATCTAGGTGTACGACAAATTGACCAAACATTCCGGGGCCTCACCTATCGCCTAGGTGACCACCTCCGGTCCAAGTACAAAAGGGGGTCACGCCATGGGGCGCGGCCGTCAAAAGGCAAAAGCTACCAAGCAGGCTCGGGACATTAAGTACTATTCCCCGAACACTGACTATTCGGCACTTCAGCGTGAGCTGACGGGCCCGGGAAGTCGTGCCACGAGCCGTTTCGCCAATGATCCGGTTGAGCCGGACTATTCGGCTTATGTGGACAAGTACGCGGATGATTTGGAAGAAGACGACGACGAGGTAGACACCCGTCGCATCGGCTAGCCTTCGCGGGCTACCCCGTCTGGGCGCCTTGTGGCGCCGCCCAGCACATAGAACTACAACGAACGGATACAGCATGCTGTATCCGTTCGTTGTGCTGTGCCCTGAAAACAGTCTCTAAAGCCCGCCCTGACCCGGACCTTGACTTAATGCGTTAGTGGTCACTAACGTATTAGCCATGCTCGACCCCCTGGAAGTAGCCGCTGAGCCCAACCGGCGGCGACTGCTGCAGCTCCTGGCCGGCGGGGAGCGGACGGTGACGGACCTTGCCGGCTCGTTCACTGTTAGCCGGTCGGCCATCTCGCAGCACCTGCTCCTGTTGGAACAGGCCGGCCTGGTGACTGCCCGCAAGGAAGGCCGCAACCGGTTCTATGCCGTCAATCCGGACGGCATGGCCAGGCTTCGCCGGCTCTTCGAACAGTTCTGGACCAGCGAACTGGACCAGCTCGTCGCCGACGCCACCACCTACCGCCGCACCTGACCCCACAAAGGATCCATCATGATTTTCGACAAGACTGTCCTCCTTCCCCTCGGCCTCGACGACGCGTTCGCCCTGGTCACCGAACCCGCACGGTTGCGCCGCTGGCAGACCGTTGCTGCCCGCGTCGACCTCAAGGTCGGCGGCGAATACCGTTGGACCATAACGCCCGGCCATCACGCCTCCGGCACCTTCACTGAGGTCGACCCCGGCAAACGCGTCGTTTTCACCTGGGGCTGGGAGCAGCCGGGTGCTCCGGCGGACAACGTTTCCACTGTGTCCGTCACCTTCGAACCGGCCGACGGCGGCACGAACGTCCGCTTGGTCCACGAGGGTCTGCCCTCGGCTGAGGCAGCTGCGGCACACGCCGAGGGCTGGAACCACTACCTCGACCGGCTGCTGGCCGAAGCATCCACCGGCGATGCGGGCGCCGATGAGTGGGCGGCAGCGCCGCAGGACCTCACTGAACTGACCGCCGCCGACGCCACTCTGGCCATCCTGCAGCGTGTCCTCCGCGGCATCACGGCCGCGGATCTGGACCAGGCCACGCCCTGCAGCGACTTCAACGTGGCCCAGTTGCTCGACCACCTGGCCGCCTCGGTGGGCAACATCGGCAAGGCGCTGGGCGCCACGGTAGCGGACGACGCCGGGAAGTCGCCTGAGGAGCGCATCGCAGACCTCGCGCAGCCCACCCTGGAGGCCTTTGCCCGCCGCGGCCTCGAAGGCACCGTGGACATGGGCTTCGCCCAGCTGCCCGCCACCATGGTGGCATCCATCCTGAACCTCGAGTTCCTGGTCCACGCCTGGGACTTCTCCCGGGCGCTTGGCCGCGACCTCGCCGTAGCCGACGAACTGACCGACTACGTCGAAGTGCTGGCGCAGCAGACCATCAGCGAGCAGGTCCGCGCCGGCGGAAGCTTCGCTGCACCGGCCCCGGTGGGCGAATCGGCGTCGAGCCTTGACCGGCTGGTGGCGTTCACGGGACGCACCGTCTCCGCCTGACCTGGTGCCACGCGACCCGCCATCACCCGGCATTGCGGAAACCCTGTAGCCTGACCGCATGACTCTCCCGAAGACCTACGCCCACGGTGAGCCCTGCTGGGCGGACCTGCAGACCCGCGACGTCACCTCGGCGAAGGAGTTCTACGCGGCGCTGTTCGGCTGGACGTACGAAGACCTGCCCACGCCGGACGGCCGCAGCTACGCGCAGGCCTTCGTTGGCGGGAAGCTGGTGGCCGTGATTGCTCCGCAAAGCACGCTGCAGGAAGCGTCGGGGACGCACGCGAAGTGGAACGTCTACTTCGCTGCCACGGACGCGGCGGCGCTGGTACGGGATGCGGAATTCGCCGGCGGGACGGCCGAGTTCGGACCGGAAGCCGTCGCCGACACCGGAGTCCTCGCCTTTGTGGCACCTCCCGGCGGGGGCACCACGGGCGTCTGGCAGCCCGGAACGCACACGGGAAGCCAGCTGTTCAACGTTCCGGGCGCGCTGGCATGGGCGGAGCTGTCGACGCCCGAGCCGGCTGCCGCCGTCGGATTTTTCCAGGAGCTTTTCGGCCACGAGGTCACCGAATATCCCCAGGACGACGGCGGCACCTACAGCACGCTGATGGTCAACGGAGCGGAAGTGGCCGGCGTCGTTCCTGCCGACGAGGGCGCGCAGGCGGGCTGGGACGTGTACTTCGGCGTCGCCAGCATCGACGACGCCCTCCGGGCTGCGGTGGCAGCCGGCGGCGAGGTGCTGGTGCAACCCGAGGGCGGTGCCGGCGGCGGCGCCCTGGCCACTATCCGCGACCCGCAGGGCGGAATCCTCAGCCTTCTGGAGGTCTAAAGCCCGCCGTGTCCACACTCTGCGGTATACAGGGAAGGGCTGGACACAGGGAAAGGCTCCCGCCAAGGCGGGAGCCTTTCCGTGGAACGTGCTAGTTGTTGACGATCTTCACAGGGCCGGTTTCCGTCTCGCAGACCGTCACCTCGTTGCCGGACGAGTCCACGGCCTCGCCAAGGACGGCTACTGATCCGATATCTGCGACGTCGCACAGTGAGGCGGCGACTGATGCCGCGACGTTGACGTCAACAGCGTCCTTCACCGTCACATCACCGACAGTGACATTGACCAGGCCGTCGTTGAGGGTGGTGTTGTCCGCGGCGTGTGAGGGCCCGGCGGCAGCGCCCACCAGGAAGAGGGTTCCGGCTGCTGCAGCGGTGGCTTTCTTCAAAACTGACATTATTTTCGCTCCCTTGAGTCCGGCCCGGTGCGCCACACATCCGGCCGCCGTGGCGTACCTCGATGGGTGGGTGAGCCGCGCAGATACTGCGCGACGCGAATTTCCGGGCGTCTTGTGGATGCTTCTTGTGCCTCCGCGGACCGATATCGATACGGTCAGCGGGGAAGGCGGTCCGGCTGGGCCAGCGACCTAGCGCTGTGTTGGCGCGGGCTTGATTCTCAAGCTCCGTATGTAACCTCAGACGGACATCTGTGGTGCACTTCCACGTACAAGCCTAAAGGTAAGCATACTTAGCAGTCAAGGGCGGGATGAGTTTTAGGCGTAGGCGTTGACCATGCGGACCGCGCCGCCGTCCACACCCTTGGCGCCCTGGACATAGTCGGGGCCGGTCTTGATGATGGCGTCCGAATCATCCGTGACGGTGCCCATGACCCAGGACGGCAGCCCGCGTTCGTTGAGGCGGGCCACTGCTGCGTCCGCGGCCTCGGGGGACACGATGGCCACCATGCCCACGCCCAGGTTCAGGGTGCGTTCGAGGTCTGCCAGCGGGACGTTGCCCAGCTCGGACACCAGCTTGAAGATGGCAGGCAGTTCCCAGGTGGCGCGGTCAACCGTGGCCACCAGGCCCTGCGGGAGGACGCGGGCCAGGTTGGCTGCAAGGCCGCCGCCCGTGACGTGGCTGAAGCTGTGGACGGCCGAGGGGCCGCTGAGCGGGAACGCGCGGGCGAGGTCCAGGCAGTCGGCGGCGTACACGCGGGTGGGCTCCAGGAGCTCCTCGCCCAGGGTGCGGCCCAGCTCGGAAACCTGGCGGTCCAGTGCCCAGCCGGCGTGGTTGATGACGCGGCGTACCAGGGAATAGCCGTTGGAGTGCAGGCCGGAGGAGGCCATGCCAATCACCACGTCGCCGGCGCGGACACGTTCCGGGCCCAGCAGGTTGTCGGCCTCGATGACGCCGGTGGCTGCGCCGGCAACGTCGTACTCGTGCTCGCCCAGCAGGCCGGGGTGCTCGGCGGTTTCGCCACCCACCAGCGCGGTTCCGGCGACGGAGCAAGCGGCCGCGATGCCACGGACGATGTCCGCGATGCGCTCCGGAACCACCTTGCCGCAGGCGATGTAGTCAGTCATGAACAGCGGTTCGGCGCCCACCACCACGATGTCGTCCACCACCATGCCCACCAGGTCGAAGCCGATGGTGTCGTGGATGTCCATGGCCTGCGCGATGGCCACCTTGGTGCCAACGCCGTCGGTGGAGGTGGCCAGCAGCGGCTTCTTGTAGGTCAGCAGCCTGGAAACGTCATACAGGCCGGCGAAACCGCCCACCCCGCCCAGCACCGACGCGTTGTGGGTCGCCTTGATGGCGCCCTTCATGAGTTCGACGGCGCGGTCCCCGGCTTCAACGTCCACGCCGGCGGAAGCGTAGGTGATGCCGGCAGAGTTGGGGGTGGTGCCAGGGGCAGGGGCAGCGGAAGTCATACGGACTCTTTCTTGTCAGCGTCGGTCAGCAGATTTTCAAACTCGGCGTCGGGTCCCGGATCGCAGCCCGTTGCACCCGGCTTCTCAGCCGGGTCTTCCGAGCCGGGAACGGCCGACGGCGTGAGCCCGCCAAGGTCGGTGCGCTCCAGCAGGTTCTTCCCCAGTTTTTCCGATCCGGGCAGTTCGATGGGGTACTTGCCGGTGAAGCAGGCAGTGCAGAGGCGTTCGCGGGGCTGCTGGGTGGCGCCGATCATCCCGTCTTCGGAGATGTAGGCCAGGGAGTCGGCACCGATGGCCTGCGAGATTTCCTCGATGGTGGCGCCGTTGGCGATCAGTTCGGCGCGGGAGGCGAAATCGATGCCGTAGAAGCAGGGCCACTGCACCGGAGGGGAGGAGATTTTCACATGGACGGCAGCTGCGCCGGCTTCGCGGAGCATCCGCACGATGGCGCGCTGCGTGTTGCCGCGGACGATCGAGTCATCCACCACCACCACGCGCTTGCCACGGATGACGGACTCCAGGGCGTTGAGCTTCAGCCGGATACCCAGCTGGCGTAGCGTCTGGGAGGGCTGGATGAAAGTACGGCCCACGTAGGAGTTCTTGACGAAGCCGTGGGCGAAGGGGATGCCGGATTCCTCGGCGTAGCCCACGGCGGCCGGGGTGCCCGACTCCGGCACGGGGATGACGATGTCCGCTTCCTGGGTGTTTTCGCGGGCCAGCTGGCGGCCCATCTCCACGCGGGACTCGTACACGGAACGGCCCGCGATGGAGGCATCCGGACGCGCAAGGTAAACGTATTCGAAAACGCAACCGGCCGGCGTCGGCTCCGCAAAACGCTGGGACCGTACGCCCTGTTCGTCGATGGCGATGAATTCGCCCGGCTCGATTTCGCGGATGAAGCTCGCGCCCACGGTGGCCAGGGCAGATTGCTCGGAGGCGACCACCCAGCCGCGCGCCAGCCGCCCGAGGACCAGCGGACGGATGCCGAAGGTGTCGCGGGCGGCATAGAGGGTGCCCTCGTCCATGAAGACGAAGCAGAAGCCGCCGCGGATCTTGGGAAGGAGCTCGATGGCGGTCTGCTCGAGGGTCTTGCCTTCTTCACCCTCCAGCAGTGCCGTGACCAGGGCGGTGTCAGAGGTGTTGCCTTGCTTCATCTCGCCGGTGAGGTTGCCGCCGTTGCGCTCCAGGATCATGGCGTTCAGCTCGGCGGTGTTGGTCAGGTTGCCGTTGTGCGCCAGGGCAACCGTGCCGGTGCTGGTGGCGCCGAGCGTGGGCTGGGCGTTGGCCCAGTGGCTCGCGCCGGTGGTGGAGTAACGGCAGTGGCCCACGGCCAGGTGCCCGGTCAGGGTGTTGAGCGTGGTCTCGTCGAAGACCTGGGACACCAGGCCCATGTCCTTGTAGACGTTGATTCGCTTGCCATCGCTGGTGGCTATGCCAGCCGACTCCTGGCCACGGTGCTGCAGTGCATACAGCCCGTAGTAGGTAAGTTTTGCTACCTCTTCGCCGGGTGCCCAGACACCGAAGACGCCACAGGCGTCCTGGGGTCCCTTTTCGCCGGGAAGAAGATCATGGGAAAGTTTGCCATCGCCGCGTGCCACTGGTCGATTATCTCACGATATGCGGTATGACTTTTCCCCGGCTGCGATTATGACCGCTGTCCGTTTTCCGGCTCGTCGCCGGGGGTGTCGTCCTGCTCTTCCTCCGGAACGGCCTCGACGACGGCACGCTGCTGTTTCCGGACGCTGCGCCGGTCCAAGAGCAGGGCGAGGATGGCGCCGAGGATGGCACCGCCGCCGGCGAACATGACCAGGAAGAATCCGAACACAGCTCCGGGGTCGAAACTGTCGCTGCCCGGGAGGGCGTAAGCCACCACCGCTGCAGCGAGGATGCCCACCACTGCGCCCAGCACCAGGAACGGAACGTACTTGGGGGCGCGGCGGACCGTGACTTCGCGGCGCTCGGCAGGGGAGGGTTCGGCAGGCATGCCATCCAGCCTACATTTCGCGGAGCGGAGGCGCGCGCCGGGAACAGTCCGGGGACGTCCGCGCGCTGATATATCTCTTGACACGGCCGTGTGGACGCTGCCATATTCGCGTAAGCATAACGCGCAGCTTGTTGTGCATTGCGCAACAAGCGCAGCACTTCCCCCGGCTCATTTCATCGGGCGCGGCTACGCAGACCGGATCCGGCCCCGGTTCCACGAAAGGAACACGAAGACATGGTTCACAAAGTTCAAGCCGTCATTGCCCGGGAGAAGGACGCCCCGGTCACACTGGAGACCATCCTGGTACCGGACCCGGGGCCAGGCGAAGCGCTGGTGGACATCCTCACCTGCGGCGTCTGCCACACCGACCTGCATTACAAGCAGGGCGGGATCGGCAACGATTTTCCCTATCTGCTGGGCCATGAGGCCACGGGTGTGGTGAGCGCTGTGGGCACGGGTGTCAGCAATGTGGTCCCCGGGGACCGGGTGATCCTGAACTGGCGCGCGGTCTGCGGGCAGTGCCGCGCGTGCGCGAAGGGCGCGCCGCAATACTGCTTTAACACTGCCAATGCCACACAGAAGATGACCCTCGAGGACGGCACTGAGCTTTCGCCCGCCCTGGGCATTGGCGCGTTCGCGGAGAAAACGCTGGTGGCGGCCGGGCAGTGCACCAAGGTGGACCCGGACGCTGATGCAGCCGCCGTCGGCCTGCTGGGCTGCGGTGTGATGGCCGGCATCGGCGCCGCCATCAACACCGGCGAGGTCAAGCGCGGTGAATCCGTGGCCGTGATCGGTTGCGGCGGCGTGGGCATTGCGGCGATTGCCGGGGCGAAGCTGGCAGGAGCGACGACGATCATCGCCGTGGACATCGATGACAACAAGATCGGCATGGCCACAGCCCTCGGCGCAACCCAGGGTGTGAACTCCAGCCGGGAAGACGCGGTGGAGGCCATCCGTGCCCTCACCGGAGGCAATGGAGCAGACGTGGTGATTGACGCCGTCGGCCGTCCTGAAACCTACAAGCAGGCCTTCTACGCCCGCGACCTCGCCGGCCGCGTGGTCCTGGTCGGCGTACCGACGCCCGAGATGACGCTCGAACTTCCGCTGCTGGATGTCTTCGGCCGCGGCGGGTCGCTGAAATCCTCTTGGTACGGCGACTGCCTGCCCTCCCGCGACTTCCCCATGCTGGTCAGCCACTACCAGCAGGGCAACCTGGATCTGGATGCCTTTGTCTCTGAACGGATTACCATCGACCAGGTGGAGGAAGCCTTCCACAAGATGCACGAGGGCAAAGTCCTGCGTTCGGTAGTGGAGATCTGAGGAAGTTGGAACGATGAAGTTCGGTAAGCAGCCCGCCCCCGTAGCGGACATCAACGAGGACGAACTCGTCGTCCGCAAGCCCAAGACCGAAGCGGCCGGGGTCAAGGCCGTCATGGTGGCGCTCGAACGGGCAGTGGCCCAAGCGGGTGTGGCCCGGACCGCCCACTCGCTGCTGCGGTTGAACCAGCGCGGCGGTTTCGACTGCCCGGGCTGCGCCTGGCCGGAGTCGGATAAGAAGCGCAAGACCGCGGAGTTCTGCGAAAACGGTGCCAAGGCCGTGGCCGAGGAGAACACGCTCCGGACCGTCGGCGCAGAGTTCTGGGCCAAGCACTCGATTGCCGAGCTGTCCACCAAGACGGAGTACTGGCTGGGCAACCAGGGCCGTCTTTCCGAGCCTGTGGTGATCCGGGAGGGAGAGACGCACTACTCGCCGATCTCCTGGAATGACGCGTTCGAGCTGATCGGGGAGCGCGTCCGGGCCAGCACCCCGGACCGCTGCGTGTTCTACACCTCCGGCCGCACGGCGAACGAGACGGCGTTCCTGTACCAGCTGTTCGCCCGGTCCATAGGGACGAACAACCTGCCGGACTGCTCCAACATGTGCCACGAGTCCTCCGGATCGGCACTGAACCCGACCATCGGCATCGGCAAGGGCACCGTGTCCCTGGACGACATTCACGACGCGGAACTCATCTTCGTTGTCGGGCAGAACCCCGGCACTAACCACCCGCGCATGCTGTCAGCGCTGAAGGAGTGCAAGGACAAGGGTGGCAAGGTGGTGGCCGTGAACCCGCTGCCCGAGGCCGGCCTGTTCAACTTCAGGGACCCGCAGACTGTCTCCGGCGTGGTGGGCGGCGGCACGCCGCTCGCTGACGAGTACCTGCAGATCAAGGTGGGCGGCGACCTGGCCCTGTTCCAGGCACTCGGCCACCTCCTGCTGGAAGCCGAGGAGAAAAACCCGGGGACCGTCGTCGACCATTCCTTCATTGCTGCCCAGACCGACGGGTTTGACGCCTACCGCGAGGCCCGCCGAACCCTCGATTGGGATGAGACCGAGAAGGCCACGGGCCTGTCCCGGGAACAGATCGAAACCGTGGCCGGGATGCTCATCAAGTCCAAGGCGTCCATTTTCTGCTGGGCGCTGGGCGTGACGCAGCAGCCGCACTCCGTGGACACCATCAAGGAAATGGTCAACGTCCTGCTGCTGCAGGGCAACTTTGGCAAGCCGGGCGCCGGCGCCTGCCCCGTCCGGGGCCACTCCAACGTGCAGGGCGACCGGACCATGGGCATCTGGGAAAAGCCCAAGGAATGGCTCCTGGCCGCGCTGGATAACGAGTTCGGCATCACCTCGCCCCGGCAGCACGGTTACGACGCCGTGGAGTCGATGGAGGCGTTTGAGCGCGACGAAGTGGACGTTTTCGTCTCCATGGGCGGCAACTTCTCGCTCGCCTGCTCCGACACCGAAGCCCTGGAAGCGGGCATGCAGCGGATCGGGCTGACGGTGCACATCTCCACCAAGCCGAACCGGTCCCACATCGTCCACGGGCGCACGTCGCTGATCCTGCCCACCCTGGGCCGGACAGATAAGGACGACAAGCACCCCAAAGGCGCACAGTTCCTGTCCGTGGAGGATTCCATGTCCGTTGTCCACTCCACCCAGGGGCGGCTGACCCCCGTGTCCGAGCACCTGCTGGCCGAACCTGTGATCGTGGCCCGGATGGCCGAGGCGACCTTCGGCCCGGGCCACCCCGTGGACTGGCGGGGCATGGCCGAGGACTACGACGTGATCCGCGACCATATCGCCCGCGTCCTGCCCGGCTTCGAGGACTTCAACGCCCGGGTCCGGACCAAGAACGGCTTCGTTCTGCCCAACCCGCCGCGCGACACCCGGTCCTTCGCCACGGACATCGGCCGCGGCCGGTTCACCGTCAGCCCGCTGGAGTACCTGACCCCGCCGCCCGGGCACCTGGTGCTGCAGACCATCCGCAGCCACGACCAGTACAACACCACCTTCTACGGCCTGGACGACCGTTACCGCGGCATCTCCGACGGCCGCCGGGTGATCCTGATCCACCCGGACGACCTCGCGGAATCCGGCTTCCAGGACCGGGACCTTGTGGACGTGGTGAGCACCTTCCAGGGTGTGGACCGCCGGGCGGACAAGTTCCGCCTGGTGGCCTACCCCACCGCGAAGGGCTGCGCTGCCGCGTACTTCCCGGAGGCCAACGCACTGGTCCACAAGGAGAACGTGGCCCGTGTGTCCAACACGCCCGGATTCAAAGCCATGTTCGTCCGCTTTGAGCCGCACCAGGCCGTGGTGGCGGCTGCCCAGGCGTCCGCAGGGGAGCTGGCAGGGACGCCGGCTTAGCCGTGCGGGTGCATCGACGATAAAAGGCCCGCGACGGCGGCACACCGGTTGCCCGGTGTGCCGCCGTTTTGTTGCTGGAGGGACGGCGCTTGTTACGGCGTGGGGCGCCGCGAATCCATGCTTTTTCGTCATATCCGAAATTCATTGACACCGGGACGTGGCAGGCATCACACTGTTGCATATGGTGATCGCTGTTGCGTTAGATGCTTCCAGATTTCCTCTGGATTCATCGCTTCTGTTGGTGTTGGACCTCCCCACATTCACGAACAGAACGTCCCGGACGCCTCCTGGTGGCCCGCCTGCTCCGTCATCACTTCATTTCGCTCAAGACCAGCCCTATCGGGAGGAAAACACATGACTACTTCAGTGAACGTGCCGCTCAGCGCACGCGGAAAGCTCGCGTCAACATTGCCTGCCGAGCAGCTTGCTGAAATTACGGAGTTGTTCGCCCTGCGGCGCACCGGCTACTCCCTCGATGCCCCCTTCTACACCGACCCGACGATCTTCAAGCTCGATATGGAGGCCATCTTCGGCCAGCACTGGATCTTTGCCGGCAGCGTTGCCGAGCTGCCGGAGCCGGGCGACTACATCACGGTGGACTACGGCCCCTACTCCCTGATTGTGCTGCGCACCGACGAGGGTAACGTCAACGTCCTGCACAACGTCTGCCGCCACCGCGGTGCGCGTGTCCTGACCGAAGCCGCCGGCTCCACCGGAAACCTGGTCTGCGGCTACCACTCCTGGACCTACTCGCCCGAGGGCAACCTGATCCACGCCTCCGCCCCCGGCGAAGCCAAATTCGACAAGAACTGCTTTGCCCTCAAGCGCGCCCACAGCCGCGAGGTCGCCGGGCTCATCTTCGTCTGCATCGCAGATGAACCGCCCGCAGACTTCGACGAGACCTCCAAGATCTTCGAGCCCTACCTCGCACCCCACGACCTGTCCAAGACGAAGATTGCCTACCAGCAGAACATCATCGAAGAGGGCAACTGGAAGCTTGTCATGGAGAACAACCGGGAGTGCTACCACTGCGACGGGCACCCGGAACTCGCCTGCTCGCTCTTCCCCACGTGGGGCCTGACCGAGGGATTGATCCCGGCCCACCTCGAAGAGGTCTGGGACCGCAACAAGGAAGCCCAGTCCTCCCTCGAGGAGCGGTGCCGCCGTTACGGCCTGCCTTACGAGGTGGTTGAGGAGCTCGATACGCGCATTGCCGGTATCCGTATTTCACGCGAATCCCTGGACGGGGAGGGCGAATCCTTCTCGGCGGACGGCCGCAGGCTCTCCAAGAAGCTGCTCGGCGACCTGCCGGACTTCCGCCTGGGCCGCTGCTCGATGCACCTGCAGCCCAACAGCTGGTTCCATTTCCTGGGCGACCACGTCATCACCTTCGGCGTCTTCCCCATCAACGAGCACCAGTCCCTGGTCCGCACCACCTGGCTGGTGGCTGACGACGCCGAAGAAGGCGTTGACTATGACCTCGACAAGCTCACCTACACCTGGAAGCAGACCAACCTCCAGGACAAGGCATTCGTGGAACTGTGCCAGCAGGGCGCTGCCAGCCCCGCGTACGAGCCCGGCCCGTACATGAAGAGCGAGTACCAGGTGGAGGCCTTCATTAACTGGTACGTCCAGCGCGTGCAGGAGCACCTGGCATGATTGACGTCCTCACCAAGACGCCCGTCCGGGAACCACAGCGCATCCGCGGCCTTGAAATGCCGTGGAACCGGGTGATGGGCACCATCGAGGGACCGGCCAGCGCAGCCAAGGCCCTGGGCCCGTGGCATCCGCAGGAGTTCATGGCCGAATGCGTCGAGACCGTTCCCGAAGCAGGCGGCATGATGACGTTCGTGTTCCGCCGCTGCGACGGTGCGCCCCTTGCGTTCCGCGCGGGGCAGTACGTCAACATCGCCTTCCCTGTGAACGGCGATGACCACGAACCGGTGGACCGCAGCTACTCGCTGTCCAGTTCACCCACGGAACCGTGGACCTTCAGCGTCACCGTCAAGCGTGACCCCGGCGGGCTGGTTTCACCGTGGGTGCACGAGAATGTCAGGCCCGGCACCGTCCTGGACATGCTGGGACCCGTGGGGGCCTTCCACCTGCCGGACGCCGACCGTCGCGCGCGCTACCTTTTCCTGGCGGCGGGCGCGGGCATCACCCCCATCATGTCGATGCTGCGGACGATCCATTCGCTGCCCGGCACTGCCAACGTGGTGGTGCTCTACCACGGTGCGGAAGCGGGCGGCTTTGCCTTCCACCGGGAGTTGGCCTACATCGCGTCCGTGGACTCCCGCATCAAGGTCTTCTACGCCCTGGGCGACCGCGGCAGGCCCGAGGACTGGGAAGGCTTCACCGGGCGGCTGACGGCGGCCATGATCGATGAGGTGGCTCCCGACGCCAACGGACGCCAGGTCTACGCCTGTGGCCCTGAGGGTTACCTGAACACGGCTACTGAGCTGCTCACGAAGGTGGGCGTCGACGACACCTCCATCTACATGGAGTTCTTCTCCGGTGACCGCCAGACGCTCCTTGAATACCAGGCCGAGCTCGCCCTGGCGGCGGACATCGCCGAGGAGATCGCTGAGGAAATCGCGGAGTCCGCCGAGGACTACTTCGAAGGCCAGCCCGCGGCGTTCGGGATCTACGAGCCCGGCTACGACGCTGACGGAACCCTCCAGGCCGCGGGACTCGCCCTGGAAGCCGCAAACCTCGAAGCCGCGAACCCGGAAGCCGCTGCCGGCGCCGCGGCTGCGGCCCCGGAGGCGCAGGCCCCCGACGCCTCAAGCTTCGACACCGTCGGAACCGGCAGCCTCACGCTGTCCTTCATGCGAACCGGGATCAATGTGCGGATCGATCCGGAGGAGCCCATCCTCGGGGTGGCACAGCGTGCAGGTGTCCGGATCGGCGCCAACTGCAAGGAGGGCATGTGCGGCTCCTGCAAGGTGGTCAAGCTGTCCGGGGAGATCGACATGAACCACCAGGGCGGAATCCGCAAACGGGAAATTGATGCCGGCAAGTTCCTTCCTTGCTGTTCCACTGCGCGCACCGACATGGTGATCGACGCTTAGCCAGAACCAAACGCCAACCATAGGAGCCATGCCCATGTCAGGTAACAAAGCTGTTGCGTACAAGGAGCCCGGAGTTGTCGAGGTCATCGACACCCCCTATCCCTCGTTTGAATTGAAAGCCGGCCCCGGCGTCAACCCCGCTAATGTTGGCCGGAAGGTCCCCCACGGCGTCATCCTGCGCACCGTGAGCACCAACATCTGCGGGTCTGACCAGCACATGGTCCGCGGCCGGACCACCGCCCCCGCCGGCCTCGTGCTGGGGCACGAGATCACCGGCGAAGTCATCGAGACCGGGCCCGACGTCGAGTTCATCAAGGTGGGGGACATCGTCTCGGTCCCCTTTAACATTTCCTGCGGCCGCTGCCGGAACTGCAAAGAGCGCAAGACCGGAATCTGCCTGAACGTGAACCCGGACCGTCCCGGCTCTGCCTACGGCTACGTCGACATGGGCGGCTGGGTCGGTGGCCAGGCGGAGTACGTCCTGGTTCCGTACGCCGACTGGAACCTGTTGCGGTTCCCGGACCGGGATCAGGCCCTTGAGAAGATCATGGACCTGACCATGCTCTCCGACATCCTCCCCACGGGCTTCCACGGCGCAGTCACCGCAGGGGCCGGCGTTGGGTCCACCGTCTATGTCGCCGGTGCCGGGCCCGTGGGTCTTGCAGCGGCAGCCAGTGCCCAGCTGCTGGGAGCGGCAGTGGTCATCGTGGGCGATCTCAATGAAGACCGCCTGGCCCAGGCCCGCTCCTTCGGCTGCGAAACCGTCAATGTCGCCAACGGCGACCCCGCCGACCAGATCGAGCAGATACTCGGTGTCCGGGAAGTCGACGCCGGTATCGATGCCGTCGGTTTCGAGGCCCGCGGACACGGCCATGGGGCCCAGGAAGCGCCGGCCACCGTGCTCAATTCACTGATGGACCTCACCACTGCCGGCGGCTCCGTGGGCATTCCCGGCCTTTACGTGACAGGCGATCCTGGGGCCGCTGACGAGGCAGCCAAGAAAGGCAGCCTGTCCCTCTCCTTGGGCACTGGCTGGGCCAAGTCCCTGTCCTTTACCACAGGCCAGTGCCCGGTGATGAAGTACAACCGGCAGCTGATGATGGCGATTTTGCACGACAGGATCCAGATCGCCAAGGCAGTCAACGCTACGGCCATTTCGCTCGGCGATGCCCCGCGCGGGTACGCGGAGTTCGACGCCGGGGCTGCCACGAAGTACGTCCTGGACCCGAACGGTTACCTCAATAACTGATGCCTGGTTTCCGTTTGTAAAGAACGGCAAAGCTAAATGGCGGCACCCCGTGGGGGGTGCCGCCATTGTCATGGCTGGTGTGATTGGGGCGGATCAGCCGCGGAGGCGCTCCATGCCGGGATCCACCAGAGGCTCCGCGGAAACGGTGGCCGCCACGCGCCGCCCGAAGTACTCGATCTCCACGGCATCCCCGACGCCGACGGCGGAGGGCAGCCAGGCGTAGGCGATGGGCTTGCGGACCGTGTAGCCGTAGGCCGCGCTGGTGACGTACCCAACGGCTTCACCGGCCACGAACACCGGTTCCTTGCCCAACACCACTGGCGTGCCGTCGTCGACCGTCAGGCAGCGCAGCGTCTTGGCTGCGGGCTGTTCGCGGAGCGCAGCGAGTGCCTCGGCGCCCACGAACCCGGTCTTGTCCTTGGCCACGGAGAAGCCCAGCCCGGCCTGGTAGGGGTGGTGCTCGGACGTCATATCCGTGCCCCACAGCCGGTAGCCCTTCTCCAGCCGCATGCTGTTGAACGCGCCGCGGCCTGCGGCGATGATGCCGTGCTCCTGGCCGGCCTCGAACAGCAGGTCCCACAGCTTCAGCCCGTACTCGGCGGTGGTGTACAGCTCCCAGCCGAGTTCGCCGACGTAGGACAGGCGCATGGCGGTAACAGGGATGCCGCCCACGGAGATTTCCTTGGTGCGGAAGTACTTCAGGCCGTCGTTGGTGAGATCATCGGTGCTGACCTTGCCAATGACCTCGCGGGCCAGCGGACCCCACAGGCCGATGCAGCAGGTGCTGCCGGTGATGTCCGAGACGTGCACCCACTGGGCGGGATCGGCGGCCGACTGCCTGCGCGCCTCCACCCGGAGGTAGTCGAAGTCCACGTTGCTGTTGACGCCCAGCTGGAAGTCTTCCTCCGCCAGCCGCGCGACGGTCACGTCACTGCGGATGCCGCCGTCGGGCTCCAGCAGCAGGCAGTACGTCACGGCACCCGGCTTCTTGGCGATGTTTCCCGTGCTGAGCCGGTGCAACAGCGCCTGCGCGCCCGGACCCACTACAGAGAGCCGCTTCAGCGGCGTCATGTCGAAAAGTCCGACGGCGGTACGCGTCTTCCACGCCTCGGCGGCGGAAATGGGGGAAGAGAACAGGGCGGACCAGGAGTCCCGCTCCGGAGTCTTCCACTCCTCCGGCAGCTCCTCCAGCAGGCCACGGTTGGCCTCGAACCAGTGCGGCCGCTCCCAGCCGGCCGACTCCAGGAAGAACGCTCCCAGTTCCTTCTGCCGGACGTTGAACGGGCTGACGCGCAGGTCGCGCGGGGATTCCCGGGGCTGCAGCGGGTGCATGACATCGTAGATCTCCACGAAGTTCTGCTGGGAGGTCTCGCTGACGTACGCGTCGGAGGTCTGGACCTTTTCGAAGCGGGAAAGCTCGCAGCCGTGCAGGTCGGTTTGCGGCTGGCCGTCGATGATCAGCTCCGCCATGGCCTTCGCAACGCCGGCGGAGTGCGTGACCCAGACGGCCTCGGCCACGAAGAACCCCTCAAGATCCGGTGCCTCGCCCATGAGCGGGCCGCCGTCCGGGGTGAAGGAGAAAATGCCGTTGAAACCGTCCTGGATTTCGGTGCTGCGCAGCGCCGGCAGCAGGTCCTGGCTGTCCTCCCAGGCGGGCGCGAAGTCCTCGAGGGTGAAGTCCAGGCGGGAAGGCATGCGGTGGTCGGACATCTCTTCGGCCGGGACGTCCGGTAGTGCGGACATGTCCACCGGCATCGGGCGGTGGGCGTAGCTGCCGATGCCGATCCGGTCTCCCCATTCGCGGTAGTACAGGTCCCTGTCCTGGTAGCGCAGGATGGGCTTGCTGGCGCCCTTCGGCAGCTCGTTGACACCCTCGAGTTCGGCCAGCGGCGTGGTGACAACGTATTGGTGGGCGAGCGGCAGCAGCGGTACCTCCAGGCCCACCATCCTGCCCAGCTCACGGCCCCAGAAGCCTGCGCAGGACACCACGATGTCGGCAGGGATCAGTCCTGAGGAGGTCTCCACGCCGGTGACCTTGCCGCCCTCCTGGGCGATACCGGTGACGGTAGTGCAGCCGCGGTAGGTGACGCCGCGTTCGCGCGTGCGCTCGATCAGCAGCTGCACAGCGCGGGCCGCCAGGGCGAGCCCGTCCGTGGGGATAAGCAGGCCGCCCAGGACTTCGCGGCCGCCGGAAAGCGTGCCGGTGTTCAACAGCGGGTAGATTTTTTCGCATTCGTCGGCGTCGATGATCCGGCTTTCGACGCCCCAGGAGGTCATCACGCCCATCTTGCGCTTGAGGTCGGCCAGCCGCTCCGGCGTGGTGGCCAGCTCCAGTCCGCCGACTTGGTTGAAGCAGGACTCGCCGTCCTTGCTCAGCGCCAGGAGCTTGTTCACCGTGTAGGTGGCGAACTCCGTCATAGTCCTGGAGGGATTGTTCTGGAACACGAGGCCCGGAGCGTGAGACGTGGAGCCGCCAGCGAGCTCCAGCGGACCCTGCTCGACGACGGTGATGTCGTTCCAGCCGCGGCTTGCCAGCTCGTCGGCGAGGTTGGTACCGACGATGCCGGCTCCGATGATGACGACGCGTGGTGATGCGCTCATGATTCTTGGTTCTCCTGGTTGGTGCTGGAATCCGCCGTGCCGGCGTGCCGGGATTCGCTTCGCTATGAGCAACGCGCATCACTATATGCAACAGGGTGGCGCAGCTCACAGGGGATGTCAAGGGTGCCCTCCTTTGTTGCGGGCACGGCACCAACGTGTTGAAGGCAGCAAAGAAGCCTCCGCCGCTGGTGCGGCGAAGGCCTCTTGCATGTCATCCCGTTTTCCGAAAGCGGTGCTTCGATGAGGAATACCTCCCCAGGTTTTAGGCCCACCGAAGCACCTCTCACGGAAAACGGGACATCCGTTGCTGACGCTGTGCCTTCCTAGCCCGTCGGTTCCAGGACCTGGGACTCCACGGCTTCGGTTGGCAGCGGAACGGAGGACGATTGCCGGCGTGCAGCCTCCACGGTGTGCAGCAGCAGCAACGCGGTGGTCACGGAGCCGACGCCGCCCGGAACCGGAGTGAGCCCCGCTACGGTCCCGGTGACGCTGGCTTCGTCCACATCACCCACCAGCGAGCCGTCGGCAAGGACGTTCGTGCCGACGTCGACCACCACCGTTTGGGAGGAGACGTGGCTGCCGGTCAGCAGCCCGGCGCGGCCGGCAGCAACCACCACTACATCCGCATTCTTCGTGTACCGCTCCAGCGGGCCTGACCTGGAATGGCAGACCGTCACCGCGGCATCGCGTGCCAGCAGCAGGAGGGACAGCGGCTTGCCTACGACGGCGGACCGGCCCACCACCACCACCGCCTTGCCCGCCACGGGAACCTGGTAGTGGTCAAGGATTTCGACGACGGAGCGGGCGGTAGCGGGTGCAAAGGCCGGCTGCCCCACGGCAAGGCGTCCCAGGCTCAGCGGATTGGCGCCGTCAATGTCTTTTTCCGGGGCGATGAGGCCCACCAGGTTGTCCGTCCGGACACCGGGCGGCAGCGGGGCTTGCAGGATGATGCCGTTCACGGACGGTTCGGCGCTCAGGTCCCGCAGGACGCTGGCCAACACCGATTCCGTTGCGTCGTGGCCCAGGTCGATGACCCGGCAGCCGACCCCCGCGCGCTCCGCCGCCCGCTCGATGGAACGGACATACCAGTGCGTCGATTCATCGGCGGTCGCCATGACCACCGCCACGACCGGGCGGATGCCGTCCAGTCCAAGCGACCGGACCTGGTCCTGAACCTCCTGCTGGAACAAAGCCGCCAACGGCTTTCCGGAAAGTATTGAGGTACTCAACCAAGGATCCTTTCCCGAACCCGGGCCGACAGGGCATCTGCCGCCAGGACCACTTTTTCCTCAATCCCGTCCGTCTGCTGGGCCAGGAGCGCGCGAGCCTCCGGGTCCTTGACCGCGACGACATTGATATCGATATTGACGCGCGCTGTTGTGGCGGCCGCACGGGCGGCATCGGCGGCCGCTGCCACGTCGCTGATGACGTTAGCGTTGGCGACGTCGAACAGCTCGGTGGCGAGGTCCAAGATGCCGCCTGACAGCTTGACGAGCTGGGCGGGCGTTTGTGCCGCCTGGATCAGTGCGGCCTGGATCCCGGCAGTACGGGCGGCCTTGAGTTCAGCGGTACCGGACGGGAGCTTGTAGGAGTCGATGACTGCCTGGAAGGCATGTTCATCCGCTTCAGCCAGGCTCAGTGCCTCGGCGACAAGGTCGTCGGCTGCCTGGGTGATCCGCTGCACCAGCGGTGCGTGCTGCTCAAATTTGGCGCCGGTGGTGTAACGCGCCACCATGGCCACCAGGGCGGCGCCCTGCGCCGCATGCAGCGCAGCAGCGGCGCCGCCGCCAGGCGTCGGCTGCTTAGCGGCCAGCCGGGTGAGGTAGCTGCTCACTGTCTCTGAACTGATCATGGTGCTAGCCGCGGAGCCGGGTCATAGTGGGGTCGTACAGCGGATCCTGGGTGACCGTGGCGACGATCCTGCGTCCAAAGTACTCGATCTCCACGGAGTCGCCGACGGAGACTTCGGCGGGCAGGTAGGAGTAGGCGATCGGCTTCTTCACCGTGTAGCCGTAGGCGGCGCTGGTGACGTAACCGACGGCCTGGTCCTTGTAGAACACCGGTTCCTTGCCCAGCACCAGGCTGCGGCCGTCGTCGACCGTGAGGCACCGCAGGCGCCGACCGGAGTTCTCCTCGGTGCGGCCTTCCAGGGCCGCCTTTCCGACAAAGTTGTCCTTGGCCATCTTCACGGCGAAGCCCAGGCCGGCCTCGAAGGGGTCGTGCTCGGTGGTCATGTCCGTGCCCCAGGAGCGGTAGCCCTTCTCCAGGCGGAGCGAACTGAACGCGGCCCGCCCGGCGGCGATGACGCCGAACGGCTGGCCGGCCTTCCAGAGTGCATCCCAGAGGCGCTGGCCGTTGTCGGCGCTGGTGTACAGTTCCCAGCCCAGCTCACCGACGTAGGACAGGCGCATGGCCGTCACGGGGACGCCGCCGATGACCACGTTCTTGGATCGGAAGTACTTCAGGCCGTCGTTGGAAAAGTCATCGCTGCTGACCGTGCTGACCAAGTCGCGGGCGAGCGGGCCCCACAGCCCGATGCAGCAGGTGCCGCCGGTGGTGTCGCGGACCTGGACCCATTCGTTGGCCGTTCCTCTTTCGGTCTGGTGGCGGGCGGCGCGTTCGAAATAGGCGGTGTCGATGTTGCCGTTGGCGCCGAGCTGGAAGGTGTCCTCCGTGAGGCGGGCAACGGTGATGTCGCTGCGGATCCCGCCTTCGTGGTCCAGCAGCAGCGTGTAGGTGACGGCTCCCGGCTTCTTGTTCAGGTCCGCGGTGGTCAGTTCCTGCAGCAGCTTCAGGGCGCCGGGGCCGGAGATTTCGAGGCGCTTCAGGGGCGTCATGTCGTACATCGCGACGGCGGTTCGCGTCTTCCATGCCTCGGCTGCGGCAATCGGGGAGCTGAACATACCGGACCAGGCATCCCGGGCCGGCGGCTGCCATTCGGCAGGCATTTCCTTGAGCAGTTCGGCGTTGGCCTCGAACCAGTAGGGCCGTTCCCAGCCGGCGCCTTCGAGGAAGTAGCCGCCCAGTTCCCTGTGGCGGGCGTGGAAGGGGGACACGCGCAGGTTGCGCGGTGAGAGCTTGGGCTGGAGCGGGTGCAGCACGTCGTAGATCTCGACGAAGTTCTGTTGGGAGGTCTCGCTGACGTATTCGGGAGTCAGTTGGACGTTTTCGAAGCGGTGGATGTCGCAGTCGCCCAGGTCGATGCTGGACTTGCCGTCCACGAGGAGTTCAGCGACGGCACGGGCGATGCCTGCCGAGTGGGTGACCCAGACGGCTTCGGCGACGAAGAAGCCATCAAGTTCCTTGGACTCGCCAACGAGGGAGCCGCCGTCGGGGGTGAAGGAGAAGATGCCGTTGAAGCCGTCCTCGATCTCGCTTTCGCGCAGGGCGGGGAGCAGCCGCTTGGTGGCTTCCCAGGCCGGGAGGAAGTCCTCCACGGTGAAGTCCAGCCGGGACGGCATGTTGTGCTCGCTGATCTCGTTCGGCTTGAAGCTGCCGAGTTCGTCCAGGTCCACAGGCATGGGCTTGTGGGCGTAGGAGCCAATGCCGTAGCGGTCGCCGTGCTCGCGGTAGTAGAGGTCCTGGTCCTGGTGCCGGAGGATGGGCAGCTGCGCGCCGTTCGGCAGTTCGTTCCTGCCCTGCTGTGCGGGAACCGGGGTGGTTTTGACGTACTGGTGCGCCAGCGGGAGCAACGGCACGGACATACCGATCATTTCGCCGATCTTCGCGCCCCAGAACCCGGCGCAGGAGACCACGATGTCTGCCGGGATCACGCCGTCGGGCGTCTGGACGCCGGTGACCTGCCGGCCGGACCGTTCGATGCCGGTGACCGTGGTGTTGCCGAGGTACTTTACGCCCGCGGCCTCGGTGCGCTTGATCAGCAGCTGCACCGCGCGTGCGGCGCTGGCGAGGCCGTCGCTGGGGACGTGGAGGCCGCCCAGGATGTCCTCCTCGTTCAGGAGGGGGTAAAGCTCCTTGCATTCGGCGGGGGAAAGGAGGGAGCCTTCGATGCCCCACGCTGCGGCGTAGCCGAGCTTGCGCTTCAGGTCGGCGAGGCGGGTTTCGGTGGTGGCGACTTCCAGGCCTCCGACCTGGTTGAAGCAGCTAGTGCCGCCTTCGGTCAGCGACAGCAGCTTTTCCACGGTGTACTTGGCGAACAGGGCCATGGACTTCGAGGGGTTGGTCTGGAATACCAGTCCCGGAGCGTGCGAGGTGGAGCCTCCGGGCATGTTGAGGGGTCCCTGGTCCAGGACAGTGATGTTGTTCCAGCCCCGGGTGACGAGTTCATCCGCGAGGTTGGTGCCGACGATGCCGGCTCCGATGATGACAATGCGTGGTGACGATTCCAAGGGGTCTCTCCTGCTGCTTACGGGTTATGTCTGCGGACGATGGGTGCTTACCGGAACACCACGGTGCTGGTCTGGTCCAGGAGCACGCGGTGCTGGCAGTGCCAGCGGACGGCGCGGGAGAGGGCCAGTGCTTCGGCGTCCTGGCCGACGGTGGACAGCTGCGCCGGGCCATAGGTGTGGTCCACCCGGATGACCTCCTGCTCGATGATTGGCCCCTCGTCCAGGTCTGCGGTGACGTAGTGGGCGGTGGCACCCACCAGCTTGACTCCGCGGTCGTAGGCCTGGTGGTAGGGGCGTGCGCCCTTGAACCCAGGCAGGAAGGAGTGGTGGATGTTGATGGCGCGGCCCTCCAGTGCCCGGCAGAGGTCGTCCGAGAGCACCTGCATGTAACGGGCCAGGACCACGAGGTCGGCCTCGTACTCATCCACCAGCTCCAGCAGCCGGCGTTCTGCGTCGGCCTTGGTCTCCGGGGTGACCGGGACGTAAATGAAGGGGAGTCCGGCGGCTTCAGCCATCGCGCGGTGGGTCTCATGGTTGGACACGACGGCCACCAGTTCGCCGCCCAGGCTCCCGCCCCGCCAGCGGAAGATGAGGTCGTTGAGGCAGTGGCCGAACTTGGACACCATCACCAAGACGCGCTTGGCGGTCTGGTCGTGGAAGCTGAACTTCATGTCGAACCGGCTGGCGATGCCTGCGAACTCTTCCTCGAGCATGGCAGGCGTGTAGGTGGGTGAGCCGGAGAAAGCGGTGCGCAGGTGGAGGGTCTCGCGCAGGCTGTCGTCGAACTGCTGGTGCTCGTCGATATTGAAGCCGCGCTCGAACAGGAACGTGGTGACTGCCTGCATAATCCCTGCCTGCTCCTTGCAGGTCAGGGTCAGTACGAACTTCTGCGCGGGCTCATCCTTGAGCGCCGGCAGGGTGATGGTTGCTGATGCTGCTTCCATGAGGGTCATACCCTCCTCCTTCTAGATATATTCCAAAGTGGCAAACTGATATATTAGATTGGCTGCCAGCGTATACTGGTCCACAGTCGGGGTCAATAGTTTTTTTCTGGTTGCCAAGAAGGGGCTCAGCATGGCATTCGAAGCTTTGGCCGTGACGGAGGGCGCGGGGAAGAAGTCCCTCGCGGACGTCGCCTATGGGAGCATCCGCGACTGGTTGCTGACCCTGGAAATTAAGCCCGGTGAGCTGCTGAACGACGAGCTTCTGGCAAAGAAGCTGGGTATCGGCCGGACCCCTGTGCGCGAAGCACTCAAGCGCCTGGAACTGGACCGGCTGGTCAAGACCTATCCCCGCCGTGGCACCTTCGCCACCCGCGTGGATGTTACGGACCTTTCCTACATCTCTGAGATCAGGGCCCAGCTGGAACCCCTTGCTGCGGCCAGGGCGGCACGGGTGGCAACGCCGACGGTCCGCGCCCAGCTGCGTGAAACACTTGAAACGGTCGAGGCTTTTGACGTCGCGGCGGCCACGGTAACGGAAACGCTGCAGTTGGACGCGCGCGTCCACCAAGGTCTCTATGCTGCAGCAGCCAACCCCCACCTGGAAGACATACTGATCCGCTATGACAACCTTGCGACCAGGATCTGGTGCATGGTCATTGACCGGCTGCCGGACCTTTCCCGCCATGTCCACGAACACGTTGACCTGCTGCGTGCCGTCATTGACGGCGATGAGGAGCGGGCTGCCGAGCTTGCCACGGTTCATGTGAGCGGCTTTGAGCAGGCCGTCCGGGAAGCCCTGTTCAAGGCCTGACCGGCGAACCCTTACGCCTGTGGCCCCCGGTGCGTTACGCGCCGGGGGCCACAGCTGTCCGCGCCTATCGTCCTGGCGCGCTTTCCACGTCTGGGCCGGCGCCGGGGCAGGGGCTGTCGTCGGCGCATCCTTCTGCGCATTCGTGCTTCGTTACCAGCTCGAACTGGACACCGCGGTGCTGCTCGACCCCTGTACGGACGGCCCGCTCCACCATGGAGTCGGCAAGCCGGCGCCGCAGGGCAAGGGGATCCCGGCGCAGGTCCTTGGCCAGCGCGAAGCAGAGCAGCAGCATGACGATGATGAAAGGCAGCGCCGCGACGATAGTGATCCGCTGCAGGCCGGACAAGGCCTCGGCAGGCTCATCACCGCCCGCCAGCAGCATGACCGCTGCTACCGCCCCGGTCAGCGTTCCCCAGAAGACGATCACGCCGCGGTTCGGCTCGCTGGAGCCATTGGAACTGAGCGAACCCATAACGAGGGAGGCGGAGTCCCCGCTCGTGACGAAGAAGATCGTGATCAGCAGCATGGCCAGCGCGATGACGACCGGGATGACCCAGGCCGGCAGGGGAAGGACCTTGATCAGTTCAAACAAGCTGCCGTTGAAATCGACGGTGGGTGAGCCGTCGACAAGCTTGGCAACGGCACCGTCCGGGTTGCCGGTCGCGGCTGCTGTTTGCTGGAAATTGATGGCTGTCCCGCCAAAGATGCCGAACCAGACAATGCTGACGACGCTCGGCACCAGGATCACGCCGGTGACGAACTGCCGAATGGTTCGGCCGCGGCTGATCCTGGCGACGAAAAGGCCCACGAAGGGCGTCCAGGAGATCCACCATGCCCAGTAGAAGATGGTCCAGCCGGACATCCAGGCGCGCAGGGCTTCATCGCCCACGGCTTCCGTGCGCGATGACATCTCGGCCAGGTCGCGGACGTAGTCACCGATGGCGGACGGGATGAGGTTCAGGATGAACAGCGTGGGACCGGCGACGAACACGATGAGTGCCAGGATGACGGCCAGGATCATGTTGATGTTGGAGAGCCACTGGATTCCGCGGCTGACGCCGGATACGGCGGAGGCTACGAAGCAGAAGGTCAGGATGGCCACGATCACCACAAGGATCGGGGTACCGATCTCGCCGGCCCAGCCGTTGGACGTGAGGCCGCTGCCGATCTGCAGCGCACCCAGGCCAAGGGACGCGGCGGTCCCGAAGAGGGTGGCGAAGATCGCGAGGATGTTGATGAATTTGCCGACCGGCCCTTCAACGGCGCGCACCCCGAAGATCGACGTGAAGGCCGCGGAGATGAGTTGGCGGCGGCCCAGGCGGTAGGTGCCGTAGGCGAGGGCGATGCCGACAACGGCGTACATGGACCAGGGGTGCAGGGTCCAGTGGAAGATGGAGGTCGCCATGGCTGTCTGGATGGCTGCGGGGGTTTGTCCGTCCACAGTGCCCGGCGGGGGAGAGATGAAGTGGTAGAGCGGTTCGGCCACGCCGTAGAACATCAGGCCGATGCCGGTGCCGGCGGCGAACATCATGGAGATCCAGGAAATCGTGCGGAACTCCGGCTTCTCGCCGTCCTTGCCCAGTGGGATGTTGCCGAACTTGCCCAGTGCCAGCCACAGGACGAAGACCACAAAGAGCGAGGCCAGGAGCATGAAGAGCCAGCCCGTGTACTCCATGACCCAGTTCAGGGCGGCCGTGGACGTGGCGGACAGGCCGTCCCGGTCTGCGAACCCCCAGACCACGAAGGCTACAGCTGCCGCGCCGGTGATTCCGAAGGTGACCTTGTCCAGGCTGAGTTTGCGGTTCCGGCGCTGCGAGACAGCCTGCTCGGTCTGCGTAAGCCGCAACTCCTCCATGATCTGCTCGTGGTCGTCGACGGCATGTGGAACGGGTGGTTCGACCGTCGGCTCATCGTCGAGCCGGGTCTCGTTGGTTACGTCGTCCTTTGACGGCGGAACCTTGGGCTTGCGGGAAGTCAGTTCACTATTAATGGCCATGAAAGCGGGTCCTTTGGCTAGTCCATGGGCTTGCTTTTTAGATGCAGGGCCAGCGGCTGTCCAATCCCCTAAGGATGATTGGGGCAGCCGTTGGCCAACGGAGGCAGGGTCGTGAGCCCTATGGGGGAGGTGTTCCGCAAAGATCAACAGAGTTCGCGCTAAGCAACAAGAGTGGGCTACGTCACTGTCAAAGTCAAGAATGCGTCATCCCATGAAACTCTTGACCCCGCACATGACGACGGCCCACAGTATGTTGCATAGTGTGATTCATGTTGCGCGATAAGCGGACCCGGAAAAGGTACCTGTAGCCGGAAACTGCCTAACGGACGGTGTAGCCCTGTGATGAGTCGAGACATCCTTCACGGATGAGTCGGGTCATCGGTTACACCCCGGTCTTCGGACCGGGGTGTTTTTCTTTGTCCGGATGTTCTGG
>NZ_JBIVQF010000008.1:0-183008 GCF_044755045.1 Pseudarthrobacter sp. NPDC092419 | reverse complement strand
CTCCAGGGTGTGAACGATGTCCCGACTCACCGGTGAAGCATCAACTGGGAACGATGTCCCGACTCATGTGAGAACTATGTCGTGAAACTAGACACGGACGGTGTAGCCCATGTTGGCGCTGACTTTCAGCCCCGCTTCCTTGAGCGACTCAATCAGGCCAGGTATTTTTTCGGGGTCGAACCGGAACGCCGGGCCCGAGATGCTTAGCGCACCAATCACGGTGGCCTGATGATTGTAGACCGGCACCGCCACAGCGTTCAGGCCAATCTCAAACTCTTCGCGCACCAGGGCGTACCCCTTGCTCACTACGTCCAGCAGTTGTGCGTCCAGTTCCTTGCGTTTCGTGATGGTGCGGGACGTGCGCGAAGCCAGGCCGGTTTCCTTAAGGATGCGGTCGCGTTCGTCGGCTTCCAGCGCAGCCAGGAGGACCTTGCCGCTGGAGGTGGCATGCAGTGGGGTGAGGCTGCCCACCCAGTCATAAGTGGCCAGGGTGGAGGGGCCCATCGCCTGGTCCACATTAACCGCATAGTTGGAGCGCAGCACCGCAAGGTTGACGGTTTCCTTGAATTCTTCCGCAAGGCTTTCCAGGACAGGCCGCGCTTCGTGCACCAGGCTCAAACGGCCTGGAATGGAGCTCGCCAACCGCAGGATGCCAAATCCGAGCTGGTACTTCCCGCGCTCGCTGTTCTGATGGACCATCTCGCGGGTCACCAGGGAACCCATGAGCCGGGAGACAGTGGACTTGTGGATCCCCATTTCGTCGGCTATTTCACTGACGCCCGCATGCCCGTCCCGCGCGAGGATCTCCAGGACAGTCAGGGCGCGCTCCACGGACTGGACCCCGCCGGACTGGCCGCCCTCGGCGTCGTGATCGGATTCCGGGTCGTGTTTAGAAGCCATACTTCCTGATCCTATGCGACCCTGCCCCGCGGGAGGAGGTTCGCCCGGGCACGGCGCCCCGTGCGTTGGCCGGATCTTGTGGAAATCTTTGCGCCTGCTTGTCGGGAGATTGAGGTCTGCCGGGGACACTCATAGCAGCGGTCTCCAGCGGCAGGGCCCGACGGCGGGCGTACCGGAGGCTCGGCAGCTCGCGGAAGGCGGGGAAGCCAATGGAACAAATGAAGCGGAGTGGAGCGGACAGGGCCAAGGCCCTGTTTCGCCTTTACGCTCACTCACGGAAATTGCGTGCCTTAGCCCGGGAGCTGGCTGATGCCCTGGCCGAATCCCGGGAGGTATCGAGCTGGCCAGGTGACCGGCTGCAGGTAGGCGCCGCGGTATCCGAGCACGTCGAGAAACTCACCCGCCGGCTCCACATCGAGACCGAGGCCCACGGCCGGCTCGCTGCCCTGGCGCGATAGCCCTGCCCGTTCCGCTGCGCGGCATTAAGTGCCACACTGGAAAGCAATCGAGTGGCTGGGGGTTACCAAGTCAGGAGATTGCAATGGGATCTGTATCCGGTTGGGCGTACCTGATTGCGGGACTCATGACCATGGATGCGCTGCTCATGGCGCTCTGGGCCATCGAAAATGACTGGCCCGGCAAATGGTGGAAGAAGCCCTAAGAAGACTTAAAGACCCAGTTCTTCCTTAAGGGAAGCAACGTGGCCTTCGGCCTTGACCTGGTACTGGACCAGGGCAACGTTGCCGGCCGGGTCCACCACCACCGTGGAACGGACGATGCCCTCCACGATTTCCCCCTTGACCAGTTTCTCGCCCCAGGCCCCGTATGCCAGAGCAGCGGCGTGGTCCGGATCCGAGAGCAACGGGAATGTCAGTCCGAAGTCGCCGGTGAAACCGGCGAGGGCCTCTGGCGCATCCGGGGAGATGCCCAGCACCTCATAGCCCTTGCCCTGCAGCGAAGCGAGGCTGTCGCGGAAGTCGCAGGCTTCGGTGGTGCAGCCCGGCGTCGCGGCCTTGGGATAGAAGTACACGATGACGTTCTTGCCCCGATAGTCGGCCAATGCGACGGTGCGGCCCTGGGCGTCCTTGAGGGTGAAGTCAGGAGCCGGCGTTCCGGGCTGAAGCTTGGTGGTCAGGGCGTGGCTCATGGCGTTTCCTTTGGCAGGCAATGTCATTGACGGGCAAAGCATCTAGTGAAGCGGTTTTCCCCAACAGTCATCAACTCGGCCGTCACATACGGTATTCCCGGCGACCCCGGGACCTAACGGCCGGGGGTGAGCCAGGCGAACGCCGTCTCGCGCGGCTCTTTGTACTCAAGGCTGACGTAGCCGCCGTACCCCAGTTCGCGGCTGCGGGCCACCCACTCGCGCAGCGGCAGGGTTCCGGTGCCCGGAGCGCCACGGCCCGGTGCGTCAGCGATCTGGATGTGTCCGAAATCCCGGGCATGCTTTTCGATTACGGCCGGGACGTCGTCGCCGTTGACGGACAGGTGGTAGAAATCGGCCAGCAGTTTGACGTTGACGACGCCGGCCTCCGCCTCCACCCGCCGGATCACCGCCAGCGCGTCCCCGGCCAGAAGGAGGGGATAGCCGGGCGCGCCGCTCACCGGCTCGAGGAGCACAGTGCCCCCGACGCCGGCGACGCCCTCCGCGGCAGCGGCAAGGTTTTCCACCGCGAGCGCGTCCTGCTTGTCCGGGTCTTCACCTTCAATCCAGTTGCCGTACAGGGCGTTGAACGCTGTGCAGCCCAGCCGCCCGCCGATGCCGGCCACCACGTCGATGTTGTCCTTGAACTCGCTGGACCGGGCAGGCCAGGAGACCAGGCCGCGGTCACCGCCGGGCATGTCCCCGGCGTTGAAGTTAAGCCCGGTCAGCTGGACGCCGGCGTCAATGATGGCGTTTTCGAAGGCGGTGACCTCCGGGTCGGCCGGGACGGAGGAAGCGAACGGCCACCAGAACTCCACTGCGTCGAATCCGGCGGCCTTCACGGCGGCCGGGCGTTCCAGCAGGGGCAGCTCCGTCAGCAGGATGGAGCAGTTCACGGTGTACGTCATCGAAGGTCCTTCCGGAAGTACGACGGCGGGGCCGGCCCTCGGGAGGCCGACCCCGCCAAAGGGTGATTCCTAGCGGGCGTCCTCGTTCACGAGTTCGTCCTCTTCCTCGCCGAGCTCCAGCAGCTTGCCGCTCTTGCGGTCCGCGAGGTACTTCTTCATTTCGCGCTTGATGACCGGCAGGAGCAGGTATACGCCGAGCAGGTTCACGAAGGCGCAGATGAACAGGGCGGCATCGGCGAAGTTCAGCACCTGGGTGAAGGTCAGGACCGTACCCACCACGGTGAAGAACAGGAAGACAGCCTTGTAGGTGATCTCCGAAGCCTTGCTGCGGCCGAACAGGTACTCCCACGCCTTCAGGCCGTAGTAGGACCAGGTGATCAGCGTGGAGAACGCGAACAGGGCAACGGCCACGGCCAGGACCACCGGGAACCAGGGAAGCACGGTGGCAAAGGCATCCGAGGTAAGGATGACGCCGTCGGGCGCACCTTCACCGGCCTGGACCTGGTCGATGCCGGCCTGCAGGCTGGGGGCGCCGGCGATGATGATGGCCAGCGCGGTCATGGTGCAGATGATGACGGTGTCCACCAGCGGCTCAAACATGGCGACGAAGCCTTCGCTGACCGGACGGCGGGTCTTCACCGTGGAGTGCGCGATGGCTGCCGAACCCAGTCCGGCCTCGTTGGAGAACGCTGCGCGCTGGAAGCCCACGATCATCACGCCGACCAGGCCGCCGGCCATACCGGAGGGATTGAAGGCGCCTTCGATGATCGCGGCAAACGCGGTCGGAACGCTGTCGATGTTGACGATGATGACGAACAGGCAGGACACCACGTAGATCAGGGCCATGCTGGGGACGAGCTTGCCGGTCGTGGCGCCGATGGACTTCATGCCGCCCAGGATCACTGCAGCGACCAGGCCTGCGAGGATGAGTCCGAAGATGAGCGCGGCACCCGCGTTGCCCATGAAGCCGTCCTCGCCGCCGGTGACGTTCTGGATCTGGGCGAAGGTCTGGTTCGCCTGGAACATGTTGCCGCCAGCGATGCCGAAGATCAGGATGGAGACGGCGAAAATGCCGGTGAGGATCTTGGCGGGCACGGCGCCGAGCTTCTTGAACGCGACGGGCAGGTACTTGAAGGGGCCACCGGTGACGGTGCCGTCGGCGTGGACCTCACGGTACTTCACGCCCAGGGTGCACTCGGCGAACTTGGTGGCCATGCCCAGGAGGCCGGCAAGGATCATCCAGAAGGTGGCGCCGGGGCCGCCCAGCGCCATCGCGGCACCTACGCCGGCGATGTTGCCCAGGCCCACGGTGCCTGAGAGTGCGGAGGTGAGTGCCTGGAAGTGGGGCACCTCGCCCGGATCGGTCTTGCGGGAGTACCGGCCGCGTACCACTTCGTACGAAACCTTGAGCCCCCGGAACTGGATAAAGCCGAAGTAGGCGCTGATGATGACGCCGGCGGCAATCAGCCAGGCTACGACGGCGGGAAAGCTCACATCCCCAATGGTGATAGGGAAAAAGACGATCTTGGAGAAAATGTCTGCAATCGGGAGGAACACACTGTCGATGGCCTCCTCGACTTGCGCCAGCCAGCTGAGGTCTTCAGACACGGCCATAGGCATCGCTTCCATGGTTACCACTTTCTTGTTGCGAACTGGGCAAGGCTCTGGCCCTGGTTGGGGTGGGCCGGGGGTTTTGCCGCTTAAGGCCCTGCAAGTTTACCTGATTTTGAGTGCTCCAGGTCACACTCCCGCCGGTGGGTCGGCGGGCCGGAGCTGCCAGGCCGCCGTCGTACGCCCTGAAAACCGCGGAAATCCGCGGTTAAAAAGGAATTCCCCGGCGCTGGACGCGCCGGGGAATATGCCACAGAATCCAGGACTTTAGTGGGTCAGGTCCTTGCCCTTCGTCTCAGGAATGGTGAAGACCGCGGCTGCGCTGATGGCCAGGAGCACCACCGCGTAGATGTTGAACACCTGCGGGGCGCCCAGCGTGGTGCCCAGCCACTGCTGCAGGTACGGTGCGGTGCCGCCGAACACAGCCACACAGATGGAGTAGGGGACGCCGACGCCCACGGTGCGGATGGACGTGGGGAACAGCTCGGCGTACACGGCCGGGACGATGGCGGCGCTCGCGGCGATGAAGATCAGCATTACGGACATGCTGACGGCCAGCTGCCATGCGGAATCCTTCAGCAGCCAGGTCATCGGGAAGTGCATGATCGCCCCGCCCACGGCACCGCAGAGCAGGACCTTCTTGCGGCCGATGCGGTCGGACAGCTTGCCCCAGAACGGCAGGGCGGCGATAAAGACGATGTTGGCGATCACGCCGGCCCAGAGGGCTTCGCCGCGGTCGATCTTCAGTGCGGTGGTGGCGTAGCTCGGAGCCACGACGCCCCAGATGTAGTAGATGACGGTCAGGCCCACGGTCAGGCCGATGACCTGCAGGGCCTGGCGGCGGTGCCGGACAATCTGCGGCCAGATCGGGGCGCGCTTTTCCGTGGTGGACTCGCCCTCGAAGGCTTCCGTTTCGTGCAGCCGGGCACGCATGATCAGGGCGTACAGACCCATCGCTGCACCCAGCAGGAAGGGGATGCGCCAGCCCCAGGCGTTCATCGCTTCGGCGCTCATCGACATGTTCAGCACGGCGCCCAGCAGGATGCCGAAGAGGATGCCAACGGTGCCCGAGGTGTAGATCAGGGTCGACCAGAAGCCGCGGTGCTCCTTGGGGGCCATCTCGGACAGGTAGGTTTGCGACGACGGAAGCTCACCGCCGTGCGCGAGGCCCTGGATGAGGCGGGCCACCAGCAGCATCAGGGACGCCCAGGCGCCCACCGCGGCGAACGTGGGGGCGATGCCGATCATCAGGCTGCCCAGGGATGCGAGGCCGACGGCGAGGGTCATGGACGTCTTGCGGCCCATCCGGTCGCCGATCCAGCCGAAGACGAAGCCGCCAAAGGGTCGGGCCACGAAGCCGACGGCGAAGATCGCCAGGGTGGACAGCAGGGCAGACGCCGGGTCCGCCTTGCTGAACAGCTGGCTGGCAATGAACGGCGTGAACGTGGCGTAGATGGCCCAGTCGTACCATTCAACGGCGTTGCCGATGCCGGTACCGACAATGGTCTTAGCGGTGGACACCCGTCCAGTCTGCTGCTTGGTTACTGTCATGGTCATGATGACTTCCTGAAGGTCGATAAAAAATTGGGGAAAGCCGTGCGTGCTGCCGGCCGGTGGGACGCTGTTAGGACGCTGCTGAAAGGGCGGCCAACCGCGAGATGGCAAGTTCGGCGTAGAGCGCGGCGCCGTCAGCCAGCACGCCGTCGTCGAACGTTGCATACGGTGAGTGGTTGAACGGTGACTGGGCGGGATCTCCGCCCGGCGCCACGGCGCTCAGCCCAACAAACGTCCCCGGCACCTCGGCCAGGACGCGGGAGAAATCCTCGGAACCGCTAAGGGGAGTGGCCCAGCGGGAGAGGCGGCGTTCGCCGAAGAGGCCGGAGATGACCTGTTCCGCAGTGGTTGTTTCGTCTTCATTGGTGATGGTGAGGGGGTATTCCTGCTGGTAGTCCACGTGGACCTCCACCCCGTGTCCGGCGGCAATGCCCTTGAGCATGCGGGGGACGGCCTCCATCATGCGGAGGCGGGATTCCTCCGAGAACGTCCGGATGGTGGCCTCGATGCGTGCCGACTCCGGAATGATGTTGCGCTTGGTGCCGGCGTGCAGGACGCCGACGGAGAGCACCACGGGGTCGAACATGTTGAACTGGCGGGTGACCATGACCTGCAGGGCGGTCACCATCTCCGCGGCCACGGTCACCGGGTCCTTTGCCGCGTGGGGGGCCGAGCCGTGGCCGCCGGCGCCGAGTACGGTGACTTCGAGCCCGTCCGAGGCGCTGAGCATGACGCCGGACTTGGTGCAGAAGGTGCCGTGCGGTTCCAGGGAGGAGAAGACGTGCATGCCGTAGGCGGCCTGGACCCGGGGGCCTGCCGCGTCCAGGACGCCTTCCTTGATCATGTAGCTGGCGCCGTCGCACCCTTCCTCGCCGGGCTGGAACATGAGGACCACGTCGCCCTGCAGCTGGTGCTGCTTCTCGGCGAGCAGGGTGGCGGCTCCGGTGAGCATGGAGGTGTGCAGATCGTGGCCGCAGGCGTGCATGGCGCCGTCGGTCCGGGAGGTGTAGTCCACTCCGGTCTTCTCCTGCACCGGGAGGCCATCCATGTCGGCGCGGAGGAGGACGGCGGGGCGGGGTTCGGTGGTGTTCGCGCGTTCGCCCTTGCCGGCCTCCGCTCCGGCGCGACTGCCGGTGCCGCGGAGCACTGCGGTGACGGAGGTGGTGTCCTTGCCGAGGGTGATTTCGTACGGCAGACCGTCCAGCGCCTGGAGGACGCGCTCCTGGGTGCGGGGGAGGTGGAGCCCGATTTCCGGCTGGCGATGCAGGTCGTGGCGCAGGCGGACAAGATCGTCCTGCAGTTCCTTGGCATCTTCGGTCATGGGCACTTTGTTACTCCTTGAAAAACTGGCTTTCGGTTCTGTGGACTATTCTGAAGTGGCGTGACTCACATGCTCTGAAACCGCAGGAAATATTCTGGGAAACCGGTCTTCTGGCAGGATTCATGCACTGCGAGAGGAGATGGAATGGAGCTGAGCGAAGAGGACCTGGCCTTGATCCAGGTCCTTCAGGCCTCGCCGCGGCTTGGCTGGGCGGATGCCGCCAAAGTGCTCGGGGTCCACGCCACCACGCTGGCGGCGCGGTGGGAGCGCCTGAAGTCGAGTGGAGCTGCATGGGTCACGGCGCACCTCGCCGGCGATCCCCGTCAGATGCTCCTGGCCTTCGTAGCGGTGGATTGCGAGATGAACCGCCGCGAAAGCGTCACAGCCCAACTGGCCCAGGTTCCGGACATCATCACGGTGGAGGAAGCGGCAAGCAACCGGGACCTGATGCTCACTGTGGTCACGAAGTCCCTGGACGACTTCAGCACACAGGTGGTGTCCCGCCTGAAAACCATTGACGGCCTGACCAAATACCAGACGTCGCTGTGCACCCGGCTGCACACCAGCGCTGACGAGTGGCGGCTCAATATCCTGGACCGGACGCAGCTGGCCACCCTCCGCTCCCTGGGGGTCCACGCCACGCCGGGAAGCCGGCGGCCGGACCCGGCAGGCGACCTCCCCGCCAGCCACCTGGACCTGCTGCCGTTCCTGGCCCGGGACGGCAGGGCGACGGCGGCCGACATCGCCCGGGAGCTGGGCCGGCATCCGGCCACCGTGCAGCGCCAGCTCAACCGGGTGCTGGCCAGCGGGATCCTGTCATTCCGGTGCGAGATAGCCCAGCGCTACTCCGCTTTCCCGGTGACCTGCCAGTGGTTCGTGAACGTTCCCGCCGGACGGCACGAAACGGCGTCGGCGGACATCAAGACCATCAGCAACGTCCGCCTGAGCGCCTCCACCACCGGGCCCACCAACTTCACGATCATCATGTGGCTGCAGTCATTGGCCGATGTCATGAATGCCGAGCTTGCCCTGCAGCAAAAAGTCCCGGGCATCGAGTTGGTGGAAAGCGTGGTCATGTTGCGGACGGTGAAGAGGGTGGGCTGGATGCTCAACGAGGACACCACCTCGAGCGGCGCTGTGGTGGTGCACTCCGGCAGCGTGTTCGCTCAGTAGTGGTAACGCGCCTGCACGATGGTGACATGGCGTTCATCGGCGACGTACACGAGCCGGTTGGTCTGTCCAGGCGAGCTTACGGCTCTGGCCCGCTGCCGGTTAACGGGCTAGGCTCGCGGGCACCGGCCACAGCAGTGCCCGGCCCCAACGCGGTAAGGAAGGACGCATGAAACCACTGCCTGCATTTGAGCTCGTTGCCCGCCTCGAAGATGCCGACTGGCTGGATCCCCTCGCCAAGAGCGTCCGGAAAGCTGTCAGGAAAGTGGTCCGCCCGGGCTGGGTCCGCGACCTCCTGCACGGCGTTCCGTTGGGGCATCCGGTGCATCCGCTGGCCGTGCAGGTGCCGGTGGGTGCCTGGGTGTCGGCTGCAGTCCTGGACGCGGTCCCCGGGAATGAGACGGCTGCCGGGATGCTCGTGGGGGTGGGGACGGCTGCTGCGGTGCCCGCCGCCGTCGCCGGCTTCACCGACTGGACGCAGCTGCACAGCCAGCAGCAGCGCGTGGGGCTGGTCCATGCCGCGGCCAACCTGACGGCCACGGGCCTGTACGCTGCCTCCCTGGTGGAGCGGGCCCGGGGCCGGCGGGCAAGCGGCAAGGTGCTGGCGTACCTGGGGCTCGCCACCGTGAGTGCGGGCGGGTTTCTTGGCGGGCACCTGACGTACCGCCAGGCAGCAGGCGTCAACCACACCGAAGACGTTCCGCACCGGTTCCCCAGCGGGTGGCAGCCGCTGGGCCAGCTGACCGACCTGGTTGAGGGCAAGCTTGAACAGCGCACGGTAGCCGGACTGCCGCTGCTGGTGCACCGTGAAGGGGACAAGGTCAACGTGCTGTCGGACGTGTGCAGCCACCTGTCAGGCCCGCTGCACGAGGGCAAGCTGAAGGACCGCGACGGCGACCCCTGCGTGGTGTGTCCCTGGCACCGGAGCACATTCTCGCTGCGGAGCGGCGAAGTCCTGGCCGGCCCGGCCACCGCACGGCAGCCGCGCTTCGAGGCCCGCGTGTCCGGCGGCGCAGTGGAGGTCCGCCTGCCCAACGCCGACTGAGTCCGTCAGGCGGCTTGCGGGCGGGGGAGCGTTTGCCCGCGGCGCAGCACTGCTTCCAGGTCCAGTTCCGGGTTAAGTACGACGACGTCGGCCGGCATCCCGGCGCGAAGGTCGCCCGCCAGCGCCGACAGTCCCAGGACAGACGCAGGGACCGCCGTCGCCGAGCCGACCGCGTGCTGCAGGTCCACGCCTGCGGCCACGGCGGACCGCACTACATCCAGCAGGGTGGCGGTCCCGCCGGCGATCGATCCGGTGCTGTCCACCCGGGCCACGCCCTGGTCAACGGTCACTGCCAGGGACCCCAGCCGGTAGTGCCCGTCCTGCAGCCCGGTGGCCGCCATGGAGTCCGTCACCAGGGCGATGTTTTGCGAACCCACGAGGTCGAATACGAGCTTGACCGTTTGCGGGGCCAGGTGGACGCCGTCGGCGATCAGCTCCACCACGGCTTCGCCCGCCCGCGCCGCTGCCAGGCTTGCCGAGACCGGCCCCGGTGCACGGTGGTGGAGGGACGGCATGGCGTTGAACAGGTGGGTGACGGTCGGCCGCCGTCGTCCGTTCTCCTTACCGGGGGACTCCGTCGCGGCCCTGGAAAGACCGGCCGCCGCCTGCGCGAGGAACGCCGCGGCGGCGGGATTGTCGGCCGCGGTGTGGCCCAACGACGGGATCACGCCGTGCCCGGTGAGGAGGTCCACCAGGCCGGACGCGCCCGGCAGTTCGGCTGCCACCGTCACCGAAGCCAGCGTGGGGCCGGCGGCATCGAGGAGGTCGGCCATCAGCCGGAGGTCCGGGGCCAGGAGGAGTGCGGGGTCGTGGGCGCCGCACTGCGCCCCGGACAGGAACGGACCCTCCAGGTGTGAACCGGCGATGAGTCCTTCGGTTGCCAGTGTGCGCAGGTTTTTGACGTTGCGCACCAGGTCCTCGGGGGTTCCGGTCACGAGGCTGGCCAGCAATGTGGTGGTGCCTCGGCTGTGCAGGTAGCGGACAGCCGAGCGGGCGCCGTCGGGTGAGCCCTCGGCAAAGTCCGAGCCACCTGCGCCGTGGCAGTGCAGGTCCACCAGACCGGGAATGATGATCCGGTCGACACCCCGCCGCCCGCCGATAGAACGGCCTTCCCCGGACTCAAGAACCCCGGGAAATTCCGACGCCGGCCCCACGTAGGTGAGCACGCCGCCGTCGTACGCTACAACGCCGTCCGGGATGTCAGCGCTGGCGGTGACGATCCGGCCGCGAAGGGTGGATTCGGTGCTCATGCGCTTCAGGCCTCCTGGTTGAGTGCAGCAGCGAAGGCCGCGGCAAGGTTGGGATCAGACGGGATTGCGCGGCCGGCGGAGGAATCGTGCCCCGGCGTCGGGTCGCCGGCCCGCTGCCGTGCCGAGGTGTGGATGGCATGCACGCCGGAGTCCACCAGTGCAGGGACCAGCTCCACCGTGGCACCTCCGCCGGCCATGATCTGGAGGGACGGGGCGCACTCCCGGGCCAGGCCGACCAGCCTCCGCAGCATCGGCAGGCCGGTGCGGCAGTCGGCAGCTCCGCCGCTGGTGAGCACGCGGTTGACACCGGCCTCTTCCAGCCGGGCCAAGGCCTCGGCTGGATCCGTGCCCGCGGCCAGGGCCGCGTCAAAGGCCCGGTGGAACGTCACCTCGGCAGCCGGGTTGGACTGCCGCGCCGCGTGGACGATCCGCCGCGTGGCCGCCTGGTCCGGGGCGCCGTCGGCGGTCAAAAACCCCACGACCACCCCTGCCGCTCCGGCGCGCAGGGACGCGGCAACGTCCCGCTCAATCACCGCGAGCTCATCGGCGGTGTACACAAAACCACCCGGCCGCGGCCGCACCAGCACATGGACCGGAAGCCCCTGTCTGCAGGCGTGTTCCACTGCGCCAATGCCCGGTGTGACCCCGTCCGTTTCCGCCAGTGCGGCGCAGAGTTCAACCCGTGCCGCACCCACCGCCGCGGCGAGCCGGACGCCGTCGGCATTCTCAACGGCGAGTTCCAGTTGCGGCACGCGGACGGCGGCGCCCGGGCTCAGAGGCCCTGCCACGCCGGCTTCCGCCCGAACGTGTCGGTGTAGTAGTCCCGGTGCGCCAGCCTTGAGGCCGCCGCCTCGTCCACCAGCACGGACACATGCGGGTGCAGCTGCAGGGCCGAGGCGGGGCAGACGGCGGCCACGGGACCTTCGACGGCGGCAGCAATGGCTTCCGCCTTCGCCTCGCCCATGGCAAGCAGCAGCAGGTGCCGCGCCTGCCGGATGGTGCCCAGCCCCTGGGTCAGGACATGCTCGGGAACGTCTGCCGGGGAGTCGAAGAACCGTGCATTGTCTTCACGGGTCTGCCGGGTGAGGGTCTTGATCCGGGTCCGGGACGCCAGCGACGACATCGGTTCGTTGAACCCCACATGCCCGTCGGTGCCGATGCCCAGGATCTGGATGTCCACCCCGCCCGAGGCGGAAATGCGTTCCTCATACTGCGCCGCCTCCGCCTCGAGGTCCGCCGCCATGCCGTTCAACCCATGCACCGCATCAGCCGCAAAGTCCACGCTGCCGGTGAATTCCTCACGGATCACCGAGTGGTAGGACTGCGGATGCTCCGTCGGCAGCCCCACATATTCGTCCAGCAGGAAGGCCTGCGCCTTGGCGAAGCTGAGCCCCCGGTTCCGGTGGCGCCCGATGAGTTCGGCGTAGATTCCCAGCGGCGTGGAGCCGGTGGCCAGGCCAAGCACGGACGGACCTCGGCGGACCTGCTGCTCGATGGCATCGGCGGCCGTGCGGGCCACGTCTGCCGGGGTGGGGAGGATGACGATTTCCATGTGTTGCGGGCTGCTTTCAGTTGCGGACTGGCGGGAAAGTACGACGGCGGCGCCTACTTGGCGGGTTCGGTCTCCACGGTGATTTCGTCGTCTTCACGGCCGGGGGTGCGCAGGTTCCAGCGCTTGATGACGAAGGAGAAAAGGAAGTAGTAGACCACCGCGTAGCCAATCCCGATGGGAATGAGCAGCCAGCCGTTCTCGGACTTGCCGAAGTTGAGCACGAAGTCGATCAGGCCTGCGGAGAACGTGAAGCCGTGGTGGATGTCCAGCGCGTTCACCAATGCCATGGAGGTTCCGGTCAGGACCGCGTGGACGATGTACAGCGGGAAGGCCACGAACATGAAGGAGTACTCCAGCGGTTCGGTGATGCCGGTGAAGAACGCGGTCAGGGCGCTGGAGAGCATGATGCCGCCCACTACCTTCTTCTGCGTGGGCTTGGCGTGGCGCCAGATGGCCAGCGCAGCGGCCGGCAGGCCGAACATCATGATGGGAAAGAACCCGGTCATGAAGATTCCCGCGGAGGGATCGCCGGCGAAGAACCGGTTGAGGTCGCCGCGGACCAGTTGGCCGGAGGCGTCGGTGTAGTCACCGATGAGGAACCAAACGCCCGAGTTCAGGATGTGGTGCAGGCCTGCCGGGATCAGCATGCGGTTGGCGAAGCCGTAGAGGCCGCCGCCGGCTACCGCGTTGCTGGACACGGCCTCGCCCACAGCGGAAAGGCCGGCGTTGAAGAGCGGGTAGAGCAGTGCAAGAATCACGCCGGCCACCAGGGAGGTGACGGAAGTGAGGATGGGCACCAGGCGGCGGCCGCTGAAGAACCCGAGGAAGTCGGGCAGCTTGGTGCGGTAGAAGCGCTGCCAGAGCATCGCAGACAGCAGGCCCACCACGATGCCGGCAAGGACGCCGTAGTTGATGACGGCCGGCTTGCCGGCGGGGTCCACCTGGCCGGCCAGGACCAGCGGGGACATGGCCTTGAACACGCCGTCGATCACCATGTAACCCACCACGGCAGCCAGGGCGGTGGAACCGTCGGCTTTCTTGGCCCAGCCAATGGCAATGCCCACGGCGAAGATCAGGGGCAGCCAGGTGAAAACGGCGTTGCCGGCGGCGGAAATGACTGCCGCGCCGCCCTCGAACCCGGGGATGGCGCCGAGCAGGTCCGCCTGGCCAATGCGCAGCAGGATGCCCGCAGCCGGAAGGACTGCGATGGGGAGCATAAGGCAGCGGCCCAGCCGCTGGAGCGTGGCGAAGGCCCGGTTCGGCTTCTTTTCGGGAGCCGGGGCTGTGGTCTCGGACGTTGACATGGTTGGCACCTCTGCGGGTCGGGATAGGGGCTTGTGAAGAGACGGTTGGAGCCGGTACTGTCTGGTTATGACCAGTTCAGTGTGATTCAACCCACGAGCCGCTGTCAAGAAGCCAGCCGGAAATCCGGCCGGGGGCCCGGAGCCCCCCCCAAGGGTGGACCCGGCGGGCGGTGAGCGCAATCATTGGTCGCACCGGGTCCGCCGGACCCGGATGGAGGAGTGCCTGACAGGCACCGGCAGAAAGGGCAGTCATGTCCAAAGCAGAAAAGATCATCGAAGGCCTGGGCGGCGCCGGCAACATCATCGAGGTGGAAGCGTGCATCACTCGGCTCCGGACCGAGGTGAAGGACGGGTCACTGGTGAACGAGGCGACCCTCAAGGCCGCCGGCGCGCATGGCGTCCTCGCTGCCGGCACCGCCGTGCAGGTTATCGTCGGACCTGAGGCCGACACGCTCGCAGAAGACATCGAGGACCTCCTCTAGTGGCGGATTCCCTGGTGGTTCACTCTCCGATCAGCGGCACCGTCATTCCCCTCGCGGAGGTGCCGGATCCGGTATTCGCCGGACAGATGGTCGGCTCCGGCGCTGCCGTCGAGCCGCCCGCCGGTGAAACATTCGACGTCGTGTCCCCGGTCTCCGGGAAGGTCATCAAGCTCCTGCCGCACGCCTTCGTGGTCGTTGAGCAATCGGGGCGCGGCGTCCTTACGCACGTGGGAATCGACACCGTCAAGCTCAAGGGCGACGGCTTTACCCTGCTCATCGCGCAGGGCGACACGGTGGATGCCGGCACTCCGGTGATGCGTGTGGATCCCGCCCACGCCTTGGCCGCGGGATACTCGATGGTGAGCCCCGTCGTCGTGCTCGATTCCAAGAAGGACACGGCGACACTCGCGGCCAGCGGCGCGGTGGCCGCAGGCGCCGGGCTGTTCACCCTGGATGCCTAGAGCCGCACTTCCATGGTGAGCGAGTAGCGGTCCGAGCGGTACCAGGACCGCGAGTGCTCGATTGCGAGCGGGCCGGAGTAGGACACCCGGTCGAACGCCAGGACCGGGGCGCCAGTCCCGGTGCCGAGGAGTGCCCCGACATCCGCCGGGGCACCCTCGGACCGAACCGTCTGCCGCGCCCGGTCGATCTGGTGGCCGAACTGCGCAGCCAGCGCCTTATAGACCGATCCGGTGAGGTCGATGTCCAGGAGGCCCGGGGCGTGGGACGGGTTGTACCAGGCGTCATCCACGCTGACGGGGCGGCCGTCCGCCAGGCGGAGGCGCTTGAGGTGGATGGCGTCCGCACCCGTGGCCAGGCCAAGGGCATCTGCGGTGTCCTCTGGGGCCGCGATGGATTCGGCCACCAGGACCACCGTGCTGGGAACGTGGCCCATTGCCTCCATCTCCTGGGTGAAGGAGGCGAGGTGGAGCGTGGACTGGACCGCGGAATCGGCCACGAACGTTCCCTTGGCCGGAACGCGGACCAGGTGGCCTTCGTTCACCAGGCGGCCCAGCGCGGCGCGTACTGTGATCCGGCTGACGCCGTAGGCATCCATCAGGGCCCGTTCGCTGGGCAGTCGGGCCCCCGGCTCCAGCTCCTCCTTGGCCAGCTTGAGGATGATCACGCGCAGCTGCTCGTGCTTGGGGACCTGCGAGTTATTGATTGATGCCGCCAAGTCGGTCCCTTGTCAGTAGTAGAGCGGTCCGTAGTGGAGCGGTCCGTAGTGGAGCGGTCCAGAGAGGACCAGTGCTTCGGATTATTACACATTGCCAACGTCGCGTCGGGTGCTAATCTATAGACACTAAGCATGCTTCCTATCTCAAAGGGGTGTTACCTGATGCGAAAAGTACCAGCGCTTGGATTGACCACTGCGGCTCTGCTGGCCTTGGCGGCCTGCACGGGCGGAGGCGGCGGTTCGGCCAGCCCCTCGGCCACGGGCGCGGAGACAGAAGGCACTGACGCGAAGGTCTACTCGGAGGACGAGCTCCGCGACCTCATCTCGGGTATGAAGGACGCGGACGGCAACGAGCTGAAGCTGTACTCCAAGGAGCAGGTGGACCAGGGCGGCAACATGGCCAAGCTCCTCCTCGGCACGGCGAAGGTGGACCCGGCTGACTGCAAGGACATCGCCACGGCGGGCCTGCTTGAGAGCGTGGAAAGCGGCTCGGTGGCCGTCGCCTTGTCCGAAGGGAACGAGCCCCGCAGCCTCTCCGCCCAGTCCGGCAGTGACGGACCGGACGCCGTGGAGGCCCTGCGCGAGGTCAGCGGCAAGATGGAGCAGTGCGCCAAGTTCACCGTTGAAGCGGTGGGCCAGAAGTATGAGGTCACCAGCGAGGAACTCGACGCCCAGACGGAGGCGGAGGAAACCTTCGCCACCAGCAGCACCCGTACCGGAGCTGAGCAGGAGCAGCTTATGCAGGTTTCCGCAGCGGAGGGGCGGCTGCTGGTTGTAGCCACCAAGAGCGGCTCGAACCTGGACGACGAGGACAAGAAGGAACTTGAGGAACTGGTCAATGAAGTCCTCGCCAAGACGGACGACAGCGGTGGCGCCACTTCCAGCCCCGAATCCACCGAAACGTCTATGTCCACTGAGTCTCCCTCGCCGGAGGTTTCCGTCTCGCCTACGGCCACTGAAGGAACCGGAGACTCCATGACGGCTACTGCTTCCCCTAGCGTCTCCCCATGACGGCTGTGGGCTGAGCTTCGCCGGTGAGCGCCGCCACCTGGCGTAGGACATCCGGCGCCGGAAGGGAAGCGTCGATCTTCAGGAAGCTGCCAAAACCGGGGAGCCGGCGGTACCCGTCGCCAAGTGCCGTGAGTTCCGCCAGCGTTGCGGAGCAGGGCCTACTGTTCAACGGGCCGGTGGTGCACTTGTTTCCCCCAAGGGCGAATTCCCAGCCTGTTTAGCGGCAGTTCACAGAAAGGCAGAACCGTGACTACTCCAGATGACCAGCCCCGTAACACCGCAGACCTGCGCGGCCCCGGCGACCCTGAGGAAGCGAAGAAGGCGTCCCAGCGGGAGGCTCCCGGCGACCCTGCGGAATTCGCCGATCCGGCCCACCCCGAACGGTCCCACTCGGGCAATATCCGTGAGGACCAGCAGGCCCACGCGCCCGGGCCCGTACCGCCGTCGTATGTGGGGAGCGGGGAATCCGGGCAAGAGTCCAAGCCCGAAGAGGCCATCGACGAACCCGGCACCTGGGATGGGGACGCCTGATCCTGTCCGGATTGCACGCCTGGCCCTGCCCCGGGGTCCAGGCGTGCAATAAACCTACTGGCAGACGCTGCTGAAGGTGTTGCTGGCTTCCTGGTAGCCCGGGGTCAGCTCGGCGAGCCTGGCCTCGTCAGGGGTTTCCTTGGCCTGCTCGTCCGTGTATTCCAGGATCGCGGCGAGGGGCTCCTTGAGGTCATCCGACGCTACCGCGTGGATGGGACGGATCTGGTTGGCCAGCATGTTCATGCCCGTCTTGCCGGCTGCGTTGGACGGGCTGGAGAGGACCACCTGGACCCGCTCGCAGGTTTCGGCGTTGGAGAGCTGGTTGGACGGTGAGCAGGCCGTGGCGGAGGCGGCGAGGCCGGCAGCGATCAGGACGGTGGCGAATTTCTTCATGGATCCCTCAGTAGTCGTTTGAGGTTTCGATTGTAAGCAGAACCCCCCACGCACAAGACAACGCGGGGTCACACCGGCCCAATGGAGTGGTCTTAGGCGGCCGGACGTGACCCCGCGTTGCGGGAGGTGGAGGCTAGTGGGTGCCCAGGTTGCCGCCGACGGGCGGGATGCCGCCGTCGTCGTCCCGGAGTCCACGCTCGCGGCGCTCACCGGCGCTCAGGTTCTCGCCTTCGGCGGTCTCGTCCGACTCGCCTTCGACGTCCACCAGGCCGTTGGTCTGGTCGAACGCGTGGCCGATCCTGTCATTCCCCAGGTCGGCGACCGAGCCTGCTGAGCCGCCCGCCGCCGTCGTGCGTTCCGGCGCTGCCGTGGTGTCCGCAGTAATCGGCGTGACGGTGGCCGGTTCGCCGGTGGTCGCCGGGGTCACCGTTTCGTCGGCAGCAGCGGGGGCACCCCTGTTGGTGCCGGCGTTGACGGCCGCGGCCGCGCCTGCTGCAGCTGCGACGCCGGCCGCGGCCACCTTGCCCGAGACGCCCGCCTTGCCGGAGTCGCCCATAGAACCGGCAGCGTGTTCGACGCCGGGTGTCCCCACCGTGGCGCCCGGGTTCACCGTGCCGCGCCAGGCTCCGGAGGCGTAACCCTCGTCCTCGATGAATTCCTTGAACCGGTTGAGGTCTGCTTCGGCCTGGCGGTCCACCACGTTGAGCTTGTCGCCCACCTTCTCCACGACGCCTTCGGGCTCGTACTCGAGGGTCAGCCGGATGGAGGTCTGGCCGCCCCCCACGTCCTCGAACTCCACGGCACCGGCGTTGGTGGCGCCTTCGGTCGCAGCCCAGGCCACCTTGCGGTCCGGGACCTGCTCAAGGATGCGGGCCTGCCACTGCCTGCGGACGCCGCCGATCTCCGCGACCCATTCCAGCTGCTCGTCGCTCAGCTGCTTGACGCTCTTAACACCGCCCATGAAGTGCGGGAATTCCTCGAACTGGGTCCACTGGTTGTAGGCCGTGCTCACCGGTACGTTCACCAGAATGCGTTTTTCCACCTTCGTGCTCATAACGTCTCCTTCGCTTGTTACCGGGGGGTCCGACGAACATTGGAAAATTCGTCAGTATGCTTACCATACCTGCAGCATGCGATGGATTCCAGAGGGCCTCTGGTCGGGTTGGAGGTTCTGTGCTGGACTGGGAGTCCAGTGCATCAGCCGCCGTCCGCCGGCGGCACCTTTTCCAGTCAACATGCTCAGCCGGCGTGCCGGCGCAGTGGAAGGAAACCAAATGGCACCGTACAAGATCGGCTATTTCGTAGGCAGCCTGGCCAGCAACTCCATCAACCGGATCCTTTCCAAGGCACTGATCAAACTCGCTCCGGACAACCTCGAATTCACCGAGATCCCCATCAAAGACCTCCCGCTGTACAGCCCCGACTATGACGCGGACTTCCCCGCCGAAGGCACCGCGCTGAAGGAGGCCATCGAAGCCTCAGACGGCATCCTGTTCATCTCGCCGGAGTACAACCGCTCCGTCCCGGGCGCGCTGAAGAACGCCATTGACTGGGGCTCGCGGCCCTGGGGTAGCAACTCCTTCGCCCGCAAGCCAACCGGCATTATTGGCGCCTCGCCCGGCAGCATAGGCACCGCCGTGATGCAGTCCTCCATGCGCAGCGTGCTGAGCTTCCTGGACGCGCCGCAGTTGAATTCCCCGGAGGCCTACGTCCACTTCGACGCGGCAGTTTTCGCGGACGACGGAGAAATCACCAATGAGGGGACCGCCAGCTTCCTGCGCCACTACATGGAGGAGTTCGAGGCTTTCGTTGCCCGCGTCCTAGCCGCCAACGCACCGGGCCATATCGGCGACCAGCAGACGGATTCCGCCAAGCTCACGCGGTAGGCGCCTTGCCGGGAACGGCCCCGCCCGCACTATCTACGGATGCCCGCCGCGCCGTTGAGGCGGGCATCCGAGTCTCTAAACCTGACCGCTGAGTCCAGCCGTTTAGTCCAGCGGAAGCGTCACGCTCACCTGCGCGCCGCTGCCCGGGCTGCTGGTGACGGACACCGTGCCGCCGGCGGACCGGACGGCTACGGACATCAGCCGCAGCCCGTACCCGTGGTGCCGCCCGCTCACGGCGAGCTGGCTGTCAAACCCCGTGCCGTCGTCGGACACCACCAGGCGGATGCCGTGGTCCACAGCGGCGAGCCGCACGGTCACGTGTGCTGCGTGCGCGTACTTGTAAGTGTTGCTAAGGGCCTCACGGGCCGACTGGTAGAGGAGGAACGCGCAGTCCGCCGGAATCTCGATGCCCCAGTGCGGAGTATCCCAGCGGACCGCGGTTCCTTGTTCCCGGAGGGGCGTGGCCAGGCGGTCGATGCAGCCGGCCAGTCCCAAGGTGCGGAAATCGGGCGGATAGGGGTCGGTGAGCACGCCCCCTACGGTGCTCACTGCTGCCTCGAAACCTGCCGCGATCCCCATGACTTCCTGCTCCCCATTGGCTGGTTTGTCTGATGGCACCAGAGTGGACCCTGAAGTGCAAAGGGACGCAAGGATCCCCTCAAGATCCCATCAAATTTTCGCGACACGGTCCGGAGCTTTTCCGGCGCGCGGCTGTTAGCGTGGATGCCCCATCCATTGAAGGAGGAACCATGACCATCGAATCCCCGGATTCTCTGCCCGAAGGCGAGTCGCAGGACATCACGGCCACCACCGGTGAGAAGAACGACGGCGGGATCCCTGCCGGGGCGGACGGCGTGGGTGTCGGAGCGGACGACACCAGGAACACGTTCGAGCCGGAGGAGGTCCCGCACGGATTGGAAAAGCCGGAAACGGACTGACACTTACCGGAACACAGCAACGCGGGGTCGCTCCCGGCCCGGGTGGTTATCGGGCCGGGAGTGACCCCGCGTTGCGGTGCAGTGGGGGTTAGCGCAGGTCGAAGCGGTCCAGCTCCATGACCTTCGTCCAGGCGGCCACGAAGTCGTTGACGAACTTCTCCTTGGCGTCATCGCCCGCGTAGACCTCGGCGAGGGCCCGCAGCTGCGAGTTTGAGCCGAACACCAGGTCCACCGGGGTGGCGGTCCACTTCAGCTCGCCGGTGGACACGTCCGTGATCTCGTAGACGTTCTCCTCAAACTCGGAGGCCTTCCACTTGGTGCCGGGCGAGAGCAGGTTGACGAAGAAGTCGTTCGTCAGGACCTGCGGCCGGTCCGTCAGCACGCCGTGGCCGGACCCGCCGATGTTGGTGCCCAGCGCACGCATGCCGCCCACCAGGGCCGTCATTTCCGGCGCGGACAGGTCCAGCATGTACGCCTTGTCCAGCAGGAGGGTCTCCGGGCGGAGCTTCTCGCCGGCGCGCACGTAGTTTCGGAACCCGTCCGCCCGCGGCTTCAGGTACTGGAACTGCTCGACGTCGGTCTGGTCCTGGGCGGCATCGGTGCGTCCCGGGCGGAACGGCACCGTGACGGGGAACCCGGCGTCGGCCGCGGCCTTTTCGACGGCGGCGCAGCCGCCGAGGACGATCAGGTCCGCCAGCGAGACCTTCTTGCCGCCGGCCTGGGCGGAGTTGAACTCCTGCTGCACGCGCTCCAGGGCTGCCAACGCCGTCGAAAGCTGCTCAGGTTCGTTGACCTCCCAACTGCGCTGGGGTTCCAGCCGGATCCGGGCGCCGTTGGCGCCGCCGCGGCGGTCCGTCTTCCGGAAGGTGGAAGCGGCAGCCCAGGCGGTGGTGGCCAGCTGCGAGAGGGAAAGGCCTGAATTCAGGAGCTGGCCCTTGAGCGACGCGATGTCCTGGTCGTTGACCAGCTCGTGGTCCACAGCGGGAACGGGGTCCTGCCAGAGCTGCGCTTCGGGGACCCACGGCCCCAGCATGTGCGGGCCGACCGGACCCATGTCGCGGTGCAGCAGCTTGTACCAGGCCTTGGCGAAGGCGAGCTGGAACTCATCCGGGTTGGCCAGGAAGCGGCGTCCGATGGCCTCGTAGGCCGGGTCGAAGCGCAGCGACAGGTCCGTAGTGAGCATGGTGGGCCGGTGCTTCTTCTTGGGGTCGTGGGCGTCCGGGATGATCTCCGGGCCGTCCTTGGCAACCCACTGGTGCGCGCCGGCGGGGCTCTTGACCAGCTCCCATTCGTACTCGAACAGGATCTCCAGGAAGCGGTTGCTCCACTGGGTCGGCTTGTCGGTCCAGGTGACTTCGAGGCCGGAGGTGATGGTGTCCGCGCCCTTGCCGCTGCCGTAGGTGCTGAGCCAGCCGAGGCCCTGGTTTTCAAGGTCCGCGCCCTCAGGCTCGGGTCCCACGTGCGCGTCGGCATCACCGGCGCCGTGGGTCTTGCCGAAGGTGTGGCCGCCGGCGATGAGCGCGAAGGTCTCTTCGTCGTTCATGGCCATCCGCTTGAACGTCTCGCGGATGAACGCTGCGGCGAGCTTGGGATCCGGGTTGCCGGCAGGGCCTTCGGGGTTGACGTAGATCAGGCCCATCTCGGTGGCTCCGACGTCTTCGGCCATCTGGCCCTCAGCAACGTAGCGTTCGTCGCCGAGCCAGGTGTCCTCCGGGCCCCAGAAGATCTCTTCGGGCTCCCAGACGTCCTCGCGGCCGAAGGCGAAGCCAAAGGTCTTGAAGCCCATCGATTCGAGGGCGACGTTTCCGGCGAGGACCAGAAGGTCAGCCCAGGAAAGTTTCTGGCCGTACTTCTGCTTGACGGGCCACAGCAGGCGCCGGGCCTTGTCCAGGTTGGCGTTGTCCGGCCAGCTGTTCAGCGGCGCGAACCGCTGGCTGCCGTCCCCGGCGCCGCCGCGGCCGTCGTGGACGCGGTAGGTGCCGGCGGCGTGCCAGCTCAGGCGGATCATCAGGCCGCCGTAGTGGCCGAAGTCTGCCGGCCACCAGTCCTGGGACGTGGTGAGGACGTCCGTGATGTCCTGCTTCAGGGCGTCAAGGTCGAGCTTCTGGAATTCTTCCCGGTAGCTGTAGCCCGCGCCCAGCGGGTTGCCCTTCGGGCTGTGCGCGTGGAGCACGGAAAGGTCCAGCTGGTTGGGCCACCAGTCCGCGATGGTCCGCGGCCGGTGCGCCTTGGGCTGCGGCGAATCAATGGCCGGGTTTTCGCTCTCGCTGCCGTGCGAGGTCACGCTGCCGTGGTCCACCGGGCAGCCGCCGCTGGCCTTGCTGTCCAGGCCTTGGGCGCTTCCGGGGGCGGGGACCGGAGGGTGTTCCGGGCGATCGGTCATGTGGTTCCTTCCAAGTGGCCGAGGCCGTGACGCGGACTCGGGCGGCCGGTTCAACCCTCCCATTTGAACATGGACGGGGGTGTCGTAGCAGGGTGGATGGAGATCAGCGCTGCTCAGCTTTGAACAGCTGCGGCCTGCGCCACACACCCAGCTGGCGCAGCATGCTAGTAGACGGAGCCTTCGAGCAGTGCGGACAAGCTGCGGGCGGCGCGCCTCAGTTCCGGGACACCGGCCATGAGGGTCTCTTCGGTTGCAGCCTCCACAGGGCTGGTCAGCGAGATGGACTCGCTGGGCAGGCCAGTTCTATTGGTGAGGGCCACGGCAACGGACCGCACCCCGTTCGCGCGCTCATCGGCCGAGCAGGCGTAGTCCGTGCCGGCTTCGGGCATGCGCGCCTGCAAGGCCTCGAGGGTAAATGACTCATCTTCGTGCCCGGCGGCGATTGCCGCAGCCACTACCTGCTGAAGCTCTTCCTCGGAGGCGGATGCGAGCAGGATCTTACCGGCTGCGCCGAGCGTGAGGGGCAACCGCTTACCTAGAGGAAGGTCGTAACGAAGGGGCGCGTCGCCGTCCACGCGGGCCACCAGGATTCGTTCGTAGCCGAGGCGGGTGTACAGGGAGGCCGTGAGTCCGGTCTGGGTGGCCAGCTGTTGCAGGATGGGGCGGGAGGAGACGACGAGGGGATCGTTTTCCAGGTAGCTCCTGGCGGCCGGGAGAACAGCGGGGCCAATCCGGTAGGACTTGTCCGTCTGGCTGACCATGCCGAAGTCCTGAAGGACCCGAAGGATCCTCAGGGTGGTCGGCAGGCTCATGCCGCATGCCCTGGCCAAATCGCTCAGCCGCTGGGGCCGCTCCGCTCGCTGGAGTTCAGCGTAGACCTCCAGGGCCCTGGACAGGGAACGCATGTTGGAGGCCTTGGGCGTTTCTTCCGCCGATGCCATTGAACCCGTGCGGGCTGCCGTCGTCATTGTTTCATTCTATGTAATTGTCTTGCGCTTGACAGCCCCTGTGTCTGGTGTCACTATTTCTATGCACGTAATGCTCTTCCATTCTATGAAAGAGCTAGTCGAACTAAGAAGGAACTCATGACAACGGAGTCAGTGATGACGAAGACCCAGCCCGCCGCCCGCGTTGCACCCTCCGTCCTGGTGGGCATCGGCGCTTTCACGGCCGTCGGGATTTACGTCCTAATCAGCTCTGTCGGCCTGGGCCTGTGGACTTCCCTCGGGCCGGGGCCGGGATTGTTTCCCTTTGCCATGGGCGCCGTGCTTGCCGCGATGGCGGTCATCTGGCTGATCCAGGAGTTTCGCCGCCCCAGTGATACAGCAGAAGGAGTGGACCGGGGACTGGTGGTCGCCGTTGTCGTGAGCCTGGCGATCCTCGCCGCTGCGATGGACCTGCTGGGGTTCCAGCTGAGCATGTTCCTGTTTCTGATGTTCCACCTGAAGCTGCGCAGCGGCAGGTCGTGGGTCTCCTCGTTGATCATCGCCCTGGCCGGAAGCGTCGGCGCGTTCTACGCCTTCAACTATGGCCTGAACGTTTCGCTGCCGGTCTCTGCCTTCCCCCTGCTGAACACGATCGGATTCTAGACGTGGATATTTTCAACGAACTGCTTGGCGGCTTCGCCGCCGCCATGACGTGGCAGAACCTCCTGTTCGCCTTCCTTGGCTGCCTGCTGGGCACCATCATCGGCGTTCTGCCCGGCATCGGTCCGGTCGCCGGTGTTGCTCTGCTGATCCCCCTGACACTGAACCTGGACGCGACCGGCGCGATCATCATGCTGTGCGCCATCTTCTACGGCACCGCCTATGGAGGAACGATCACCAGCGTCCTGCTGAACACTCCCGGTGAAGCGGCCTCGGCCATCACCACCATCGACGGCTACGCCATGACGAAACTGGGCAAAGCAGGTGCGGCATTGACCATCGCCGCCGTCGGGTCCTTTGTGGGGGGAACCATAGCGACGATCGGGCTGGTCGCCGCGGCCCAGCCGCTTGGCGAACTGGGTCTGCTCGTCGGACCACCGGAATTCTTCGCCCTGATGGTGGTAGGCATATCCCTGCTCGTCGCCCTGGCCGGAAAATCCATGGTCAAGGCCGTCATCTCCGGCGCCTTGGGACTGCTGATTGCCATGGTCGGCATTGACCCCGTTGCCGGCGCCCCGCGTTTCACCTTCGGAATGGACCGGCTCCTGGACGGTGTCAGCTTCGTCGCCGTGATCGTTGGTGTCTTCGGACTCTCGGAATTGCTGTCCTATCGAAAAGGGACCCAAACGCCCACAGTCCACGCCCCGAACCTTCGTTCGCTCATGCCCACGGGCGGGGAATGGCGCCGGAGCGCGCCGGCCATGGCCCGCGGTACCGGCATCGGCTTCGGCTTGGGCCTCATACCCGGCATGACCGGTTCTGTTTCATCGCTCTTGGCTTACGGCGCCGAGAAGAAGTTTTCCCGGCACCGTAATGAACTCGGCAAGGGCGCCATCGAGGGCGTTGCGGCTCCCGAAACGGCCAACAACTCCCACGCGAACGCTGCACTGATCCCTTTATTCACCCTCGGCATCCCGGCTTCCCCCACGATCGCTGTCCTGATGGGAGCCTTCCTCCAGCAGGGCCTGACCCCAGGCCCGACCCTGTTCACGGAAAACTCGGAAATCGCGTGGGCGATCATTGCCAGCCTGTTCATCGGAAACTTGATGCTGCTGGTGCTGAATGTGCCGTTGGTCGGGCTGTGGACCTCCATCCTCCGGGTACCGTATTCAATCCTGACCGCCCTGATCCTGCTCTTCATGGTCATCGGCGCCTACACGATCAACTTCAGTGTCTTTGACGTCTTCGTCATGATCGGCTTCGGACTTCTCGGACTCGCACTGCGACACCTGGACATCCCCCTCGCCCCGATGGTGCTCACGTTGGTCCTCGGACCCCTCATGGAACGTTCACTGCGGGAATCGCTCGAGATTTCCCAGGGTGACTTCGGCATCTTCGTCAACCGCCCCATCTCCGCAGTCCTCATCGGACTCGGACTCCTCATCGTCTTCAGCCCGCTGCTCAAACTCCGCAAACCCAAGGCGCTGAACGAAGACCCCGAAACCTAAACCACCCCCTCACCGCCTCATTTCCTCAAACAAGCACGAAATACACACCCTTCAAAGGAGAAGTACCATGACCATCCGCCCCCGTCTCGCCGCTGCGTTCGCGGCAGCAACCCTCATCGCCGTCACCGGCTGCGGTGCCAACGCCGGCTCCCCGAACGCCGCCGCCGCCGACGACTTCCCGAAGAAGGGAAAGTCCGTCGAAATCATCGTCGCGTTCTCCTCCGGCGGAGCAGTCGACACAGCCGCCAGGCTGATCCAGCCGGTATTGGAGAAGGAACTCGGCACCAACGTCGAGGTCATCAACAAGCCCGGTGCCGGCGGGCAGATCGGCTACACCCAGCTGACCAGCGCCAAACCCGATGGCTACACCATCGGCGCAACCGGTTCCCCCTCCGTTGTCGTCTCACCCCTGGATCCTGCACGCGGAGCCAAATACACCCGGGCCAGCTTCCAGCCCCTCGGCCGGCAGGTCATTGACCCCACCGTCATCGCCGTCCAGCCGGACAGCCCGTACCAGACGCTGAAAGACCTCCTGGACGCGGCCAAGGCAAAACCAAAGTCCATGACCGCCTCCACCACTGGCCTGCAGACCGGCGAGCACTTCGCCATGACCCAGATCCAGGAAGCGACGGGCTCCCAGTTCGCCCCGGTCCACTTCTCTGAAGGCGCGTCCCAGGCCACCACCGCGTTCCTGGGCAGGCACGTGGACATCCTGGTAGCCAATGTCAGCGATGTGACTGACCTGACCAAGCAGGGCAAAGCACGCGTCCTGGGGGTCATGTCTGAAGAGCGCGCACCCTCCCTGCCGGACGTACCCACGTTCAAGGAATCAGGCTACGACCTGGTGGCAGGAACGGCCCGCGGTTACTCCGCCCCGGCCGGCCTGCCCGACGCCGTCGCCACAAAGCTCGAAGCAGCCATCCAGAAGGCCATCGAAGACCCGGCCGTCGTCCAGAAGATGGAGGACTTGGGCCTGCAGACCAGCTACCTCAACGGTGACGACTACGAGCAGTTCTGGGCCGCACAGGAAGAGGACTTCAAGAAGGTTCTCCCGCTGGTCCAAAAGAAAGACTGACCCTCCTCCACGCCCGTCCCACCGAAAGAACCCTCATGACAACCCCAGCCCTCGACACCACCGTCGCTGACTTCCCCCGCCCCGACAGGGACGTTGTAGCACGGCTCGCCAAGCTTCCGGCCGCCAACATCGGTGATGCCATGGACCGGCTCGGCGTAGCCCACTCTGCGATTCAGGCGATCTGGCCAGGTGCCCGCCTCGCCGGACCGGCCTTCACCGTCTGGACCCGCCCGGGCGACAACCAGGGCATCCACCAGGCTCTGGGGCTGGCCCGCCCCGGCGACGTCATCGTCGTGGCCGGCGGCGCAGATGAGTCAAGGGCTCTTCTGGGGGAGCTCATCGGTGAACGCGCCATCAACCTCGGCATCGCCGGCTTCGCCCTTGACGGGGCCGCCCGCGATGCCGAGGCCCTGGCCGAAATTGGGATGCCGGTCTTCGCCCGGGCAACCACACCTGCCGGTCCCTACAAGAACGGCCCCTCGCGCCTCGGAATACCCATCGCCTTCGGCGGCGTTCCTGTCCTGCCGGGCGACGTCATCATCGGCGACTCCGACGGTGTCGTCGTCATTCCCCGCGCACAGGCCGCCGCAGTCGCCGAAGCGGCCGAGACCGTTTTCGAAGACGAAACCAACCGCCGCCAAACCATTGTCGCGGCCCGCGGCTAAGCAAGAAAGATCCAAGAATCATGACAGCATGCACCGTCATTGGCCTCGGCGAAGCCGGAGCAACCTACGCCGCCGCCCTCACCGCCGCCGGCCACAAAGTCACCGGGTTTGATCCTGTAGCCCCGACCACTCCGGCCGGGGTCACCCGCGCCGCGACGGCCGCCGAAGCCTGCGGGGGTGCCGATCTCGTCCTCGTGATGACGGGGGCTGCCGCTGCCCGAAGCGTAGCCCAGGAGTGCCTGCCCGTCCTTTCGGCCGGTAGCTGCTACGCGGACTTCACTTCATCTTCCCCGGAGGTCATGCGCGAACTGGGCCAGCTCCCCAGCAAGGCGGACTTCGCCGACGTCGCCATCCTCGGACCGGTAGCGGCGCTGGGCGAAAAAACACCGCTCATGGTCTCGGGTCCCGGGGCGCAGGCTGTCGCGGACCTGCTGCGCCCGCTGGGCGTGGAAGTCGAAATCGCCGAAGGGGAACCCGGCGCTGCCATGGCCCACAAGCTCCTTCGCAGCGTCCTGATGAAAGGCCTGGCAGCAGTGGTCGTCGAAGCCGTCACCGCCGGCAAAGCCGCAGGACTCGAGGACTGGATCCGGGGCCAGATCGCAAAGCAGCTCGCCGGCGATGGACAGGCAGTCATCGACAGGTTCCTCACCGGTACCGCCAAGCATGCCCTGCGCCGCTCCAAGGAAATGCAGGAAACCGCGAACTACCTTTCCGAGCTCGGCGTACCGGTGGAAATGACGGCCGCATCTGCCGCCGTCCATGCCCGCCTTGCCGCGGCGGAATCGGCGCCGGTCTTGCGCTGACCCCTGGGTCGGAAAGAATCAATGAAGTCAGAAGTTTCTGCCAACCGCGCGGGAATCGGCTTTACAACGTCAGGAGCAGGGCAATGATCGGCATCTGGGCACTGGGAGCCTATCTGGCGGTTATCCTGCTGTGGACGACTGTGATCAAGCGCAGCGTTGGGGAGGCCATGATCCTCGGGTTCCTGACAGTGCTCCCCTTTACCGGTGCCGCAGCGGGACAGGTCGGGTGGGCAGCACTGTCCGCGGCCATCACCGATGAAATCGTTTATGCGACCATGGCTTTCGTCTTTATGGGATACCTGCTGGACAAGGCCGGTGTGCTGGACAGACTCATTGATCTGCTGAATTCCCTGATCGGCGGAGTCAAAGGCGGACCCGCCTGGGTCTCAACCGTGGCGTCGGCAGGTCTCGGCGGGGTAGTCCACAACCAGGCCGCGATCGCCGCGACGGTTGGGTCCGTCACCATCCCGTGGATGGAAAAATCCAAACTCGACAAGCCTTCCGCGGCCACCCTGGTAGCCGGCAATGCGGGCATGGGAATCACGTTCCCTTTCAGCGCCTCGATGTTCGTTCTTGTCGGCTCCGCCACCGTCGGTCCGCTGCTGGACATCAACGCGCTCGTCCTGCCCCTGCTGTTCGGCGGTCTGTGGTGCTTCCTGCACCGGCTGATTGTCACTTGGCTGTTGGTCCGCAAAAGCGGCATGACCCCGCTGGACGCTGCCCACCGGTTGCCGGTACGGGCGGCGTTCGGCAGGGGCTGGGCGACCATGTTCCTGTTTGTCGTCGTAGCGATCCCGCTCATCATCACCTCCGGCGCCATTGCTGCTTCACTGTCGGACTGGACCGGCGTAGACGTTACCAAGGCTGTCAGCGTCATCGTGTGGATCCCGGTAGTCCTGATCATCACCGGCGTGCTCCTTGGCAGAAAGACGCTCCCCAGGGCCGGCCGTGCCTGGTGGGAGTTGCTGAGGAATTCCGCACCGCGCTTCGGGATTGTGGGCATCACTGTCCTGTTCGCCTTCGCCGGAGCCAACGCCCTCGCCGCCACCGGCCTGCCGAAACAAATGACCACTCTGCTGAACGGGATGAACCTGCCCCTGTGGCTTTTGGCGGTGTTGATCGGCCTGATCGTCATTGCCGTTGCCGCGCCCCTTTCTGCGACGGCGACCATGGCCGCCGTCGGAACCGTAGGAGTGGCCACCCTCGTGGCCGCGGGAGTGCCGGTAACCACCGCAGCAGTGGCGGTCCTGGTCTTCTCCTCCTGCGAAGCCGCGGTTCCGCCAGGAGGCGCCCCGCTGTATGTGGCATGCGGTATCGCCGACGTAGACCCCTTCAAGACCTTTGCACGGCTCCTCACGCATTACGCCCTGCCCCTGCTGGGCATCGGCGTCCTGATCATCCTCGGCGTCCTGCCGATCTAAAGGAAACAAGATGCACAACATCCGAAGAATCATCGAGGTCATCTTCATCCTGACCCTGGCCGCGCTCCTCCTGGGCGGAGTCGTATTCGTATCCGGGCAAGCTGTCGCGCTGACCGCCGGGCAAGGCCAGTGGCTGGAATTCTTCAACGAGTTCATCAAGACACCCATCTGCATAACGGCGTCAGTGTGCGCGGTCGCAGGATTCCTGCTCAGCTACAAACACCCACAGAAACAGGAGCAAGCCGCCGAGAAAGCAACGTCCCGGTGACGGCAACCGGGGAAGCATCAACCTACCCAAACTTCGCCGAGCTGCTCCAAAGGAAAGGTGATCTCACAGGCACCTCATGGGGATTGTTCCCCGAGTCCGGCCGTGGAACCCCTTCCTTCATCAGCAAGAAGGCGGTCCTGGAGGCCAAAGACTGCATCAGGACCGGCACCGTGTTCGGCCTGGACTACCCGGCAGACGCCTTCGATCCGGGCATGTCCCTCAAACGCAGGGCACCTCGGCACACCATTTACTCATCGCATCCCGCCCACCGGGACGACTACCTGGATGGGTACTATCTCCAGGGATCCACCCAGATTGACGGGCTCAGGCACCGCCGGGCCGACGATGTCGGCTTCTACAACGGCACCCCGGATGACCGGATCATTGAAGGAACGCCGGACCTCGGCGTCCAGGAATGGGCAGAAAACCCAATCGCCGGCAGGGCCATACTGATTGATCTCGACGGATACCGAAACAGCCTCGGCGAGCCCATCGACCACGCGGCCGGCGAAGCCCTCGGCCTTGATCTGATCCGGACAGCCATGGCGGCCCAATCCCTCCGCACCCGCCCTGGCGATATCCTCATGCTCCACACCGGATGGTGCGAATGGTTCCTGGCCCTGGCCGCTGGAGAAAAACAGCGGATCCGGGAGAGACGCAAGGCATCAGGAGTCGCACAGTCCCGGGAGTTTGTCGCCTGGGCCTGGGACAGCCAGTTCGCGGTCGTCGCCGCCGACAACTTCGCCGTCGAATGCCTTCCTGTCGTGTCCGGCAGCCCGTTCCAGCTCCCAGCACCGAACGACCACGGCATGATGCACCAACAACTTCTCGCTAAACTCGGCATGCCCCTGGGTGAACTTTGGAAACTCGGCCCCCTGGCCCGCCACATGAGGGGCAACGGCAGGTGGGACGCCTTCATCAGCATCAAGCCGCTGAACATCACCGGAGGCACGGGGTCCCCGGCCAACGCCACCGCAATCACATGACCTGGAACGACCGCTTCTCATCGTCCTGGCCGATGCCGGTTCCCGGCGGCCGGACGTAAACTGGTCTTCGCGCCACCCCCGTGGCCCTGGACCGGGAGCCGCCTTGCTCTGGAAACTGCTTGTTGAATACCTGCGGCCGCACCGCAAGCTGCTGGCCGCCGTCGTGGTCTTTCAGCTGGCGCAGTCCATCGCGTCGCTATACCTGCCCACCCTGAACGCGGACATCATCGACGAAGGCGTGGCCAAGGGCGATACCGGGGTCATCCTGAGCCTCGGCGCCCTGATGCTCGGGATCACGCTGCTGCAGATCGCCTGCGCCATCATCGCCGTCTACTTCGCCGCGAAGGCCGCCATGGGCGTGGGCCGGGACCTCCGGAGTGCCATCTTCACGCGGGTGGGGGAGTTCTCCGAGCAGGAAGTCACAAAGTTCGGCGCCCCCAGCCTCATCACACGGTCCACCAACGACGTCCAGCAGGTCCAGCAGCTGGTCCTCATGTCCGCCACCATGCTGGTCACCGCCCCCATGCTCAGCATCGGCGGCGTGATCATGGCCATCCGGCAGGACGTGGAGCTGTCCTGGCTGATCGCCGTCGCCGTCCCGGTGCTGCTTCTCGCCGTCGGCCTGATCACCGCCCGGATGGTGCCGCTGTTCCGCAAGATGCAGAAGCGGATCGACACCGTGAACCGCGTCCTCCGCGAACAGCTCACCGGCATCCGGGTGGTCCGGGCGTTCGTCCGCGAGGACATCGAGACCGCGCGCTTCGCCTCCGCCAACGAGGACGTCACGGACACCGCCCTGCGCGCCGGCCGGCTCATGGCGCTCGCGTTCCCGGTGGTGATGCTGGTCCTGAACGTCTCCAGCGTGGCCGTGATCTGGTTCGGTGCGTTCCGGATCCAGGACGGCTCCATGCAGGTGGGCACCCTGATCGCGTTCCTCAGCTACCTGATCCAGATCCTGATGTCCGTCATGATGGCCACATTCATGGCCGTGATGATCCCGCGCGCTGCCGTCTCGGGCGACCGGATCGGCGAGGTGCTGCGCACGGAGTCCAGCGTCCGCCCGCCGCAGCACCCGGTCAGCAGCGTTGTGTCTCCCGACGGGCGAAGGAACGGCGGGCTGGAAATGCGCGACGTCGGATTCGCCTACCCGGGTGCCGACCTGCCGGTCCTCGCCGGGATCAGCTTCACCGCCCAAGCGGGGCAGACGACGGCGATCATCGGCAGCACCGGCTCCGGCAAGACAACCCTGGTGAACCTCATGCCCCGGCTGTTTGACGCCACCACCGGCTCGGTGCGGATCGACGGCGTGGACGTCCGCGAGCTGCACCCGGACCTGCTCTGGGGACACATCGGCCTGGTCCCGCAGCGGCCCTACCTGTTCACCGGCACCGTCCGCAGCAACCTGCTCTACGGCAAGCCTGACGCCACCGAGGACGAGCTGTGGGAGGCGCTGGAGATCGCGCAGGCCCGGGACTTCGTGGAGCGGATGGACGGGGGCCTGGACGCGCCCATCAGCCAGGGCGGCACCAACGTTTCCGGCGGGCAGCGGCAGCGGCTGGCCATCGCCCGGGCCCTGGTGAAGCGGCCCGAGCTGTACATCTTCGACGATTCCTTCTCCTCGCTGGACACCGGCACCGACGCCCGGCTCCGCCAGGCCCTCAAGCGCAGCACCGCCGGCGCCACCCTGGTGATCATCGCCCAGCGCGTCTCCAGCATCGTGGACGCGGATCAGATTTTAGTGCTCGACGGCGGCAGGATCGTCGGGCGCGGAACGCACAGTGAGCTGCTGGAGACATCCGAGACGTACCGCGAGATCGTCTCCTCCCAGCTCGCGGCGGAGGAGACGGTATGAGCCCGGAGTCCTCTCCCGCACCCGGCACCAAAGCCGCACCCGCCTCGGCAACGGGAGGCACCGCCGTCGTACGCATCCCGCGTCCGGCAGGGGGCCCAGGGCGCGGCGGACCGTTCGCGGGGATGAACGTCCCGGCGGAGAAGGCGATGAATTTCTGGCCGTCGGCCAAACGGCTGCTGGGGACGCTGCGGCCGGAGCGGGCGTGGCTGCTGCTGGTGTTCGTGACGGCGGTGGCCGGGGTGGCGCTGTCCGTGATCGGGCCGCGGCTGCTGGGGGAGGGCACCAACCTGATCTTCGCCGGCGTCGTCTCCCGCGAGCTTCCGGCCGGGGCCAGCAAGGAGCAGGTGATCGCGCAGCTGCGGGCCTCCGGGGAGGGGCAGCGCGCGGACATGCTTAGCGCCATGGCGCTCACGCCTGGGCAGGGGATCGACTTTGCCGCGCTGGGGAACGTGCTGACGTGGGCGCTGGTGCTGTATGTGCTGTCGTCGGCGTTTATGTGGGTGCAGGCGTATGTGCTGAACGGCGTGGTGCAGCGGACGGTGTTCAAGCTGCGCGGGGATGTGGAGGAGAAGATCCACCGGCTGCCGCTGCGGTATTTCGACTCGATCCAGCGCGGTGAGCTGCTGAGTCGGGTGACCAACGACGTGGACAACATTTCGCAGAGCCTGCAGCAGACCATCAGCCAGGCGGTCTCCTCGTTGCTGACGGTGCTGGGCGTGCTGGTGATGATGTTCATCCTCTCGCCCACGCTGGCACTGATCGCGCTGGTGACCATTCCGCTGACGCTGGGGATCACGGCGCTGATCGCCAAGCGCTCGCAGAAGCTGTTCGTGGCGCAGTGGAAGCACACGGGGGAGCTGAACGGGCAGATCGAGGAGACCTACACCGGGCATGCGCTGGTGAAGGTGTTCGGACGGCAGCAAGAGGTGGGCGAGCGGTTCCGGCAGAAGAACGCGGAACTCTATGACGCGAGCTTCGGGGCGCAGTTCATTTCCGGGCTGATCATGCCGGCCATGACGTTCATCGGGAACCTGGTGTACGTGGGGATCGCCGTGGTGGGCGGCCTGCAGGTGGCCTCCGGGGCGATGCAGCTGGGCGACGTGCAGGCGTTCATCCAGTACTCGCGGCAGTTCACCATGCCGCTGGCGCAGCTGGGGTCCATGGCGAACGTGCTGCAGTCCGGGGTGGCCTCTGCCGAGCGGGTGTTCTCGTTGTTGGATGAGGAGGAGGAGTCTGTTGAGCCACCTGCTTCTTCTGGGCCGGTGTTCGGCCGCGGGCGGCTCGTGTTCGAGGACGTGTCCTTCTCGTATTCGCCGGACAAGCCGCTGATCTCCGGGCTTTCCCTGGTGGCGGAGCCGGGGCAGACGGTGGCGATCGTGGGGCCCACCGGGGCGGGCAAGACCACGCTGGTGAACCTGATGATGCGGTTCTACGAGCTGGATGCGGGGCGGATAACGCTCGACGGCGCGGACGTCACCTCAGTGCCGCGGCGCGAGCTGCGCTCGCGGATGGGGATGGTGCTGCAGGATACGTGGCTGTTCGGCGGAACGATCCGGGACAACATCGCGTACGGGCGGCCTTCGGCTACTGAGGCTGAGATTTTGGAAGCGGCCCGTGCGACGTACGTGGACCGGTTCGTGCGCTCGCTGCCGGACGGGTACGACACGGTGCTGGAGGACGAGGGCGCCAACGTGTCCGCGGGGGAGAAGCAGCTGCTAACGATTGCGCGGGCGTTCCTTGCCAGGCCGTCGGTGCTGATCCTGGACGAGGCGACGTCTTCGGTGGACACCCGGACCGAGGTGCTGGTGCAGAAGGCGATGAGTGCGCTGCGGTCCGACCGGACGTCGTTCGTCATTGCCCACCGCCTGTCCACCATCCGCGACGCCGACCTCATCCTGGTGATGGAGGCCGGCCAGATCGTAGAGCAGGGCACGCACGCTTCGCTCCTTGCTGCTGGCGGGGCTTATGCGCGGTTGTATGAGGCCCAGTTTGCGGCTCCGGCGGCGGAGGTTTGAAGCTCGCTCGTTTCCAGAACGTCATCGGCAGTTTGCTTGAGGCGGGTGTTGTTTCCCTCGAAGACGCGGCATGGCCTTGCTTCTCTTGATCGTGAACCATGGTGAGTGATGGTGAATGAGGGGGCAAAAGGATTGTCCCGCAACTCCGTTATATTTTTCCGTTATGAAAATGGCGCATCTAGCGGACCTCAGACCCTCATTGGTTATGGCCGTCGGACCTCAACGTCGCGGTGGTTCTCCTCGACCCAGTCGGCCATCCGGTTGCCCCGCAGCGCTATGAACTTCAGTGAGGCTTCCCGCATCCTGGTGTACTCGTCCTTCGTGGCCGGGACGCCCGGGCGCGTGAAGACTGTGTCCTCATCCTCATCGAGGAAGAAAGCGATCTTCCCCTCCGGCGTCACGAGGTCCTGGAAGTGGAAAAACTCCACGAAATTCTCAAACGTACCGAAGAGTTCGAAGAAGTCCCCATAGTTGGTGATGACATCGGCGAGGGGGCTGCCTGGCTCCCCGGCGTAGTGGCGCCGGATGCACTCCAGAGTCAGGTCCATCCGGTCGGCAATAGATTGCCGCATTCCCCTGGCGGTGTTGAGGGTGGGCAGGTGTATTCCTCTGACGGGCCAGATCATGGCGCTGCCGATCGTGTACGGCGGGTCGAGATAGCGGCTCTTCTGCTCCTCACTCAACTCGGCCTTAGCCTCAACCAAGGCCTTGGGCTTGACCCACCTGGTGTAGGAGTTCGTGATGGCGTCACTGCCGACTGTGAACGACTTGTCGGGCGTCTGCTCGAACATCAGGTAGTTTTCCCGACGCACCTTGGGATCTTCCGAGACCGTCAGTTCGAACAGCTGCCCCTCGCCTAGCTCCTTCGTCCAGAGCAGCTGATGGTCAGCCTTCAGCCGCGGACTATTGGAGTCGGCGTCCGTTCCCGGAGGCGTGGTGTCGAGCAGGTAGTCGAAGGCAATGTCGAAGACGCGCATGGAAGGAAGTCTACGTGCGCGCCCATTGCGAACCGCGGAACTTGCAGCTGAAACAACCGCGGATCGAGCAGGCCCGTGGATGTTAATCTTCGGTGAGACCGTTTGGTGTTCTCCGAGTTTGCTCCGAGTTCTGTTGGAGTTGGAGCAAACGACGATGGCCTCAGGTTGCCTTGGATGCTTGCAACTCCTCGTAGACCAGTTCGCTGAGCATCTTTAGGAGCGCGTGCATCTTCGTCTTGTCGCCAAGTGCCTGGAGACTGAGGTTGTAGTGGCTGTCCATGGAGTTCGAGACCGCTTCCGTGACGGCTGATTCCAGGTGCGGACTGCTGCCGAAATGGCTGCGGGAGTTGTTCCGGGCCTGCTTCTGCAGCGTCTCGTTCTTTACGAGTTCGCGCCGTACTCCTTCGACGAAGTGCGCCACCGCGTCCAGTTCCTCGCCCTCGAACGGCAGGTTGGCCTGCTGAATAACCTCTTCCCAGGTCACCAGGACAGGATCCTTGGTCTGCCCGGTCCCGGGATCCGTCAACGGCTTGAGGAGTTCGCCCTCGCCCGAGAGCTTCAGCTGTGCCTCGCCCTTGTCCTTGAGTGCATATTTCGCCAGGACGACGCCGGACAGGTCCAGCGCCACCTTGGCGTCGTTCACGCGAAGGGTCGGGAGGAGATGTTTGTAGTAGATGGAGCGCTTCTCCAGGTCCGTGTCGGCATAGTCGTAGATCTGGGAGAGGAAGTCGTAAGCGCGGATGAAAGACCCCAGGTCCTTGCGGAACAGGTCCAGCTCGTCCTGCGCAGTCTTGTTCCCACCCGCAACAGCTTCGTTGTAGCGGGTGTTGAACCGGGACTTCGCCGGTGTCGTCCAACTGGAGAGGGCGTTGTTGCCTTCTTCCAGGACATAGGCCTTCACCAGGCCGTCCACTTCTGATTCAAGGTAGATCTGGGCCGCGTCAAGCTTGGCCTGAAGGTCATGCACCACATTGGGGTTGGAGACGTCTTCCAGGGCGGCCTCGCGGTAGTACGGCTGGAAGGAAGCGAGGATTTCAGCGGGGTCGTTGACGAAGTCCAGCACGAAAGTCTGGTCCTTGCCGACGGCCGTCCGGTTCAGCCGGGACAGCGTCTGCACCGCTGAGACCCCGGACAGTTTTTTGTCCACATACATGGCGACCAGCAGCGGCTGGTCAAAGCCGGTCTGGAATTTGTTGGCCACCAGCATGATCTTGTATTCGTCGGTGGCGAACGCCTCGGGCAGCGTCCGACCCTTCAACCCCGGGTTCATGCTCAGCTCGGTGAACACGTCGGGGCCTGACTCGTCGTCGGCGATTTCGCCTGAGAAGGCGACCATCGTCCCCAAACCGGCGTAGCCGGCGTCGTGAATGTATTTGTCGATGGCGAGCTTGTACCGGACCGCTTCCTTTCGCGAGCCGGTGACCACCATCGCCTTGGCCTTGCCGCCGAGCCGCCAGGCGACGTTCTCACGGAAGTGCTCCACGATCACCTGAACCTTCTGACTGATGTTGTAGGGGTGCAGTTTGACCCACTTCATCAAAGATTTCAGAGCTTCCGACTTTTCGACGGTGTCAGCTGAACCCGGGTCATTGGAGTCGTAGTCGCGGCCGTCGTGCGTCAGCCGGTACGCCACCTTGTAACTGGTGTAGTTCTGCAGTACATCCAGGATGAAGCGTTCTTCGATGGCCTGCTGCATGGAGTACACGTGGAACGGCTGAGGCAGGCCGTCCGGACCTTTACGGCCGAACAGTTCCAGGGTCTTGGCCTTGGGCGTGGCCGTGAACGCGAAATAACTGATGTTCTTCGCGTCCGCACGCTCTGCCATTTCGGCGGCAAGATAGGATTCGACGTCGAACTCGCCACCGTCGTTGACGTCCGCCAGTTCCTCGGCGGAGAGCACCTTTTTGAGCTTGTTGGCGGTGGAACCGGTCTGGGAGGAGTGCGCCTCGTCCGCGATGATCGCGAAGTTCCGACACTTCAGCGCCCGGGATTCGGCGATGGCCTTCAGCGCGAACGGGAAGGTCTGGATGGTGACGATGATGATCGGCGTCCGCGCTGTCAGCGCCTCGGTGAGTTCGGCAGACTTTGACCCGGCGTTGCCGCGGATGGGAATGACGACGCCGGACTTGTGTTCGATCTGGTAGATCGCGTCCTGCAGCTGGGCGTCTAGGACGGTCCGGTCGGTGACGACGATCACCGAGTCGAAGATCTTCTTGTCCTGGGCGTCGTGTAGGGCACTGAGCTGGTGCGCCGTCCAGGCGATGGAGTTCGTCTTGCCCGAGCCCGCCGAGTGCTGCACCAGGTAATGGTGGCCCGGCCCCTCGGTCCGGGCGCTCTCAATGAGCTCGTTGACCACGTTCCATTGGTGGTAGCGGGGAAAGAGCAATGACTTGCGGATTTCCCGCTGGCCGGTGACCGGATTGGTTTTGTCGCTGACTTGCAGGTGCAGGAACTTACCGATGATGTTCAGCCACGAGTCACGCTGCAGGACCTGTTCCCAGAGGTAGCTCGTGGCCGATCCCTTGGGGTTGGGCGGGTTGCCGGCGCGGCCGTTGTCGCCGAGGTTGAAGGGCAGGAAGTAGGTGTCCTTGCCCTTGAGGTCCGTGGTCATCTGGATTTCATCGTTGCTGACGGCGAAGTGCACCAAGGCGCGCCGGCCAAAGGAGAGCAGCGGCTCGTCTTTGTTTTTGCCGTTCCGCGGCAGCCGGTCCGCGCGGTACTGCTGGACGGCGTCGTTGATGCTTTGGGTGAAATCGGTCTTAAGCTCGATGGTCGCCACCGGAAGACCGTTGACGAACAGGACCAGGTCGATGCTCTTCAGGGTGTCTACGGTGGAATAGTGGACCTGGCGCAGGACGCGGAGGCGCACCTTGTTATACCGCTCAAGCGTTTCGGGGTTCAGTCCCATGGCTGGCCGGAACTGGCACATGTCGAACTTCGCGGCGACATCCTTAAACCCTGAACGCAGCACCGAGAGCATCCCGGCTTCCTTTGTGGCGGGTTTGTCCAGCACCGCGCATAGCCGGTCAAGGAGGAGCCGCTTGGCCACCTCGTGCTCGGCGGGGGAGTCTTCGGGCTTCAGGACTTTAGCCAGTTGGTCCGACTGGGTGTCTTCCAGCCAGGCGAAGACATCCTCCGGAATCAGGGCCCTGGTGGCGTCGTAGAGGTCACTCGCTTTTCGGCCCGGCTCGTAGATCCATCCCTCGCCCGCGAGCGCCTGACAGATCTCCTCCTCAAGGACTATTTCATTGTGCTGCGCCATATTCTTCCCCCTGATTGCAGGCCTTCGTGCTTGTGATGCTGCCGTAGTGCTTCGCGGACATTTCAACTATGCCCCGTCGGACTAGGGCTTCGGAGGAAGAGGGTATTTCCAGTCCGCCGATGTCCCGTCCTCCGCGTCCCACCGGACGGTAATCGTCTTGTCGTGGGTGGCGAGCGAAGCCGCCGCAAGAAAAGTAACGCCCTCGTCCGGACGCAGGACGATGGGCGACTCTGGTCCCTGGAAAATAAGGGATTCATGAGCGCTGACATCGACATTGGCGGCGGTTGCATTACCAATGTTGGTCAATTGATAGGTATCGCCCTTGTAGTGGTCGAGTCGCCACCTGGCGCGTTTCGCAGCCTCGGGGGGAAGGATGCCACGCCGTGGCTGCTCAGCAAGAATCTCTGCCGTATCAGCCATCTTCTCCAGCGCAGAAATTACCTTTTCCGTATTGTCGGCACTGACTCGGCCAGCGGCTTCGGCACGGTCCGCTGCTGCTTGGGCCAGCTTCTGCTGACTTCGCATGTTGAGGGCTCCAAGTACGATCGACGCAACGACACCTAGGGCGGTTATCAGGTTCGCTATGGACTGTCCGTCCATCTAACTGCTCCCTACTTCGATCTTGCCCGTCACGGCAGCTGAGATCAGGGCGGAGCGACGCTCCTTTAGAGTCGAGATAACTGCTTTGGCTTTCTCGACAAGGTCGTCAATCTGGAGCGTTTTGGTCTTCAGATGGGTCACAATTCGAAGTTGCTCGCTGATCGGCGGGACACCGAACCTGAAGTTTTTGACGGTGGTCGAGTTTGTGGATGCAAGGTTGGTCGACTGTTTTCCCGTCAGGTAGAAATAAGCGCGCGCAGGGTCCGCGTCCAACAGCAGGACCAAGAAACTGTTGAGTAGCTGAGGACCGGTGCGAACTGCGAAGATGTGGTTCTGGTGAACACATGGGCTGATTGATCCATCCCAGATGCACCCACGCGCGAGCTTGTCGCGATCGCCGCCTTCAGTCATCAGCACATCGCCTGGCTGCAAAATAGAAGAGGCTGCGACTTCTGTTGGTAAATCGATTTCTTTGACGTCTTTAAGATCTACGTAACCAATCTGGACGTTAGCCACTCGCAGGTACGCGTACGTCTCGGTCTCGACATCGGAGAAATCTTTGCCCAGCGTGACGCCAGTCTGCATCCGCATCAGGTTCTTCAGCGGTTGCACGGTCCAATGTTCAGGCACCGGGCCCTGCCAGGGGATCCCGGAGGGCGTGGTGGGGGCGGTGGGGTCGAGGCCTTTGGTGACGGCTTGGGTGATGATGGCCTGGCGCTTCTCGGCAAGCAGTTCGATGAGCCGCTCCTGCTTGCCGATCAGTTCGTCGATCTGGGCGGTTTCGCGGTCGAGGAATGCCACAATTTGGCGTTGGACTTCGGGATCAGGGAAGGGATGAAGGATGTTGGCAATGAAGTCCCAGCTGACACGAGGCATCTTGGATCCAAAAGTAGAGCCGTCCACCAAGGCAATGAATTGCGAGTTCAACGTTAGGTAGTTCAGAAACTTCGGGTTGAGGTTCGTGCCCGGACGCATCACGTAGATGTCTCCAACGGCCTCGCCCGGTCGGTCTGCTGCCCAGGACTTCGCGAGATAGGGTCTTAGCTTGCCAAAAAGGACATCGCCGGCCGAAAATTCGATGCCCTCGGCTGCGAACTCTGTGGTGGATTCGACCAGCCTGCCGGTCCACCCCTCGATGTTTTCCAGAGCCACAGGGTAGGAACGCCCTTCGGCGCGGTCAGTGACGAGCTGGACTCTGGACTTCAGGCGTGCAAGTTGCCAGCTTGTCGGCACGTCGGGGATCCATTCCACACCGGACTGCTTGTATTCGTCGTACGGCTGGAGGCTTGTCACTTCTCAACCTCGGCCAGCAGCGTCGTGATCTCTCCGATGAGCTTGTTCAAATCAGCGTCGATCTCGTCCAGCGACCTGGGTGCCACGTACTTGTAGAAGTGCCGGGTAAACGGAATCTCGTAGCCGACCTTGGTCTTGGACTCGTCGATCCAGGCGTCGGGGACATGCGGAAGAACTTCCCGGGAGAAGTAGTCCTGGATGTCCCCGTCCAGCGGGACGTTCTCGGTGTCGCGCAGATCCGTATCCGGTTCGGGCGTTCCCTTAGGCCCTTTGCAGACATCGGCGGACTCATCGCGTTCGGACAGCCCGGCGAGAACGGCTTTCAGGACCGGCGCGCCCAGCTTGAGGCCGGCACCGGAGAGGGCGGGCTTAAGAACCTTGAGGAACGCCTCGCGGTTCTTCCACAGTTTCACTTCGTCTTCGCCCACCCGGATGAGCGCTTTTTCGAGAAGCTGCCGGTCGTCGTCGGACAGCTTTTCCACCGGCTTCTGCGCCAGGGCAGCTTCTATCCGCTCCGGGGTGCAGGCGAAGTTGAGCTTCAGCGGGCGCTCCACAGTGATGGTGGAGTAGCCGAAATCCTGGTTGTTGAAAACTTTGGAGGTATCGGCGTCATGCTCGAAAGCCCCATAAAGCCGGACGATCCGCTCGATGTCCTTGGCGCCCAGTTCCTTGCGCTTGGAGCCGAGGCTCTTGCGCATCTTCTGGAAGAAATCCACGCCGTTGATGAGCTGGATCTTGCCGACCCGCTCCGGGTGCTTTTGCTTCTTGCTGTTGGAAAGAATCCAGACATAGGTGGCGATGCCAGTGTTGTAGAACATGTCCGTGGGCAGCGCGATGATGGCTTCGACGAGGTCGTTCTCGATGACGTACTTGCGGATCTCCGACTCGCCGGAGCCGGCGCCACCGGTGAACAGCGGGGACCCGTTGAGGACGATGCCGATGCGCGAGCCGCCCTCGTGCGCCGGGCGCATCTTGCGGATCAGGTGCAGCAGGAACAGCAGGGAGCCATCGCTGACCCTTGGAAGTCCGGGCCCGAACCGGCCCTCGAAGCCGTACTGCTCGTGCTCTTTCTGGATCTGTGGCTGGATCTTTTTCCACTCGACACCGAACGGCGGATTGGACAGCATGAAGTCGAACTGCTGGCCGATGTTCTGGTCGTTGGCGAGGGTGTCGCCGACCGAGATCTTGGAGATGTCCTGGCCCTTGATCAGCAGGTCTGATTTGCAGATGGCGTAGGACTCGTCGTTGATCTCCTGGCCGTAGGCCACGAGGGAGGCGCTCGGGTTCAGCCCGTGCAGGTGCTCCTGGGCGACGGTGAGCATACCGCCCGTCCCTGCGGTGGGGTCATAGATGGACCGGACGATGCCCTCTTTGTTGAGGACGTCGTCGTCGTAATTCAGCAAAAGCTGCACCATCAGCTGGATGACTTCGCGCGGGGTGAAGTGCTCACCCGCGGTCTCGTTGGACGTTTCAGCGAACCGGCGGATGAGCTCCTCGAACAGGAGGCCCATCTCGATATTGCTGATGGCCTCCGGGTGGAGATCGATCGCGGCGAAGTCCTTGGTCACGTGGTAGAGCAGGTCGGCGCTGTCCAGCTTCTCGAGGGTCTTGTAGAACTCGAAGCGCTCGAAGATGTCCCGGGTGTTCTCTGAGAAGCCCTGAACGTAGTTGAGGATGTTCGCCTTGATGTTGCTGGGGTCGTCCAGGAGCTTGGCGAAGTTGAACTTCGAGGTGTTGAAGAAGCTGTGGCCCGAGGCCTTCTGCAGGAACGTGTCGAGCGGGATGTTGAGGTTCTTCTTCGCTTCCGCTTCGGCGAGGACGGCATCCTTCGTCTTCTCGAGGACGCAGTCCAGACGCCGCAGGATGGTGAACGGCAGAATCACCGAGCCGTACTGGGCCGGTTTGTAGGTGCCCCGCAGAATGTTCGCGATGCTCCACACCAGGTTGGCGTTGTTGTTGCCGGCCACTGTTACCACTTTCCTTGCTGCGGGGCAGTGGGGTGCGCGGACTTTGGCCGATAACGTCATCGGTGCCCCCATTGCCGTGCAGCGTTTAATCGATCACGCACGTACTTGCCATTGCATTCTATTGGCGAGGAGCAACGTCGGTGGGCATGGAGAACTGCTGGCTGCGAAGCGTTGGCTGACTGGCCTTACTTCTTGCGTGTCTTCTTCAAGAAGGCTGCGACCTGACGGTACGCCTTCCTCGCCTCTGGGCTATTGGCTAGTTGGTAGGCCTCGGCGCCCTTTTCAGCGAGCTTCCGCGCCCTCGCTTGCACTACCGGGTCGGTGGTGAGGTCATGCATTTTGGCAGCAGCCTGCTTCACCTTCACGCCGCTGGCCTTGATCGCATCTGCCACCTTGTCCGTTGCTCCAGCCACAGTCTTCTCCACACGTTGATTGGTTCCTCCCGCGAGAGTAGCACCGTGCGAGATGGCGATGAAGGAAACGTATGGCGGGATGACACAGCTCGGCAGGCAGACCTGGGACCTCGGAAGTGGCGCCCGCCCTGCCATGGCTGGCGTGTGTGAAGATGTTGGCATGACCGACAATGACCGTGACCTTTCGCTGTACGTCGATGGCAGAAATGCCTTGGTGGCAGGCGACCCGAAAGCAATTGCGGAGCTCTTCCGCAAGTTGGACGTTAAAGAAGAGCGCCGCTCAAATTTGGGCTCAGGGGTGGCAGATCTGCTGGCGGCCATATCTGGGGTGGCGGCCACGGCTTTGTCGGCAAATATCGAAGGCAACTCGTTCCACATGACTCCCGAGTCCTACGCCCGGTATGTGGAACTGCTCGGGTCCACCAAGGAAAAAGTGGAAACTGTCAGTGGAGTGCTGCGCCACTCTGATGGCAGGATTGACAGCATTATCGAACTGGTGGCCTCTACACCGGTCAACCCGGTCGCTGCCGCGAACATGCAGATATTGGCTGCAACATTGGCAATCCGCGTGGCCCTTAAGGAACTCGACGATCTTGTTCAGGCTGTGGACGCGAAATTGGACACGATCATCCGGGATCATCGTGACGAGGCACTCGGTAACGTGCAGGGCACTACCCACGTCCTGGACAAGGCGTTCGGGTACTTCGAAGAGACCGGGCGGCTCAACGATGCCCTGTGGGATCAGGTATCTGGGCAGGCGGCGGCGCTTGCCCAGGCTCACGCCGTCGCCTTGAACCACCTGCACACCATTGCCGACAGTCTTACCGTCAAGAACTTCGGCAAGCGGGTCAACAATGCTGAGATCGGAGCAAGGGGCGAAGTAAAGCACTGGCTGGTCATTGCTGCAGTGGCTCTGACAAACATGGTTCGCATGGACGCCCTCGAGGCTGTCCGAAGTGCGCAGGATGGGTCGGACTCCCCGGCTCACGAGCGGCATATCGCCAAGGCGCGCGAGCAGCGTATGACCACCACCAGCACGGCAATCCAAAACTTGTCAGACGCTATTTCAAAAGCGGTGGATGTGGATAGCTTTACCCGCATTACGAACCCCTTGGAAATGCCAAAGCTTTACACTGCCGCTGAGGAAATGCAGCGACTATTGCGTGTCTTTAGCTCGTCCTTCGGTATGCCGGAACCGGCGTCGATCGAGCGTACGCAGTGGCATGAATCCGTGATCCGCCTTGGTCAAAAAGCTGGGGATGTCGTGGTGAACTCCGCCGCTGCTGTGGCCGAAGGGGTAGCTTCCGTTCCCAAAGCCATCGGGGAAACTGTCGAAGATACGATCCTGCACGTAGCCCAGGGAATTGAGGCGCGACGACAGAGCCCCACGGCGATTGAGCGTTCAGACACCAAAAGTGGGGCTGGAGATTCGACTATTAGCAAGTAGCACGTGGGTGACAGCAACACCAACGCGATCTCCGTAGTCCATGGAGAGCGTCAGTGGGTCCAGATAGGATCCGCCCATGACTATTGACGTGAGTGCCGCAGGTTTGCTCGCCCAGGTGATTCCGGCGCTTTTGGTCTTCTTGGCATTGGAGGATCGGCTATCGCCTGCCCATATTCCGAGCAGGACATGGCGCCACAGGCTCATTCGGTGGCGGGAAGCAGCGGTTGTTCTCAACCTGATCTCGCTGGGACTCAGCCTCGCTATCGTCGTCACTCGGAATGAGAATGTCGTATTCAGCATCGTCATCGCGTTCAGCGTTGCGTTCCTTCTTGTTGTGCTGGCACTACTCTTTGCCGGCATGTTTGGTAGGGAAGAGGAACCTGTAGACCAGATTGAAAAAGCGGCGCCGTAGGGCCACGACAGCCATTGATGATCCTTTCTTGCTGTGTCTGCGCATGACAAAGGACGTAAGTTCCGTCTCCTCGAAAAAGGTATTGATGCGCGGCGACTACACGAGCGTCGCGGGCAAGGCTGAGTACATCCGTCCAGAGCCCGATCTCTGGTCGCTGTTGTCAGCGTGCAGCCTCGCCCTGACCGACGCCTGACAAACAGAACCGGTCGACGGCAGGAGGTCCCGCCGTCGTCCGCTCAGCGCTGCCAACCGTCACGGCAGCAAAGCTGAACGTGGCAGCTGTGCGGCACAGTTCACCTGCCGGTCATGGGCGGTTCGGCTCGAGTCCACAGGGTTTCGAGAGCGTAGGTGGAGAAACCTGCACAGGCCGGTTTGGAAACAGAAAGAGGCTATTCATGCGCCGTAAAGAACGCGGGCTAGGCATCGTCACGGGGTTGGCCGTTATAGCCACCCTGAGCGGGTTAATCGCACCGGCCGCGCAGGCCGCCCAGAGCACGTTCCAGGACAAGGCTGATTCAGGCGTCCAGGTCATCGCCCACAGGGGTTCGAGCGGGGCAGCCCCGGAGAACACCCTCGCTTCCGTGGAGCTCGCGCTGAAGCACGGCTCAGACGTGGTGGAGAACGACATCCAGCGCACTGCCGATGGCGCTCTCATAGTCGTTCACGACCTCACACTTGCCCGCACCACCGACGTCGAGCAGGTCTTCCCCGACCGGGCGCCGTGGAACGTCCGCGACTTCACCCTCGCCGAGATCAAGCAGCTCGACGCCGGCTCATGGTTCGCGCCCGAGTTCGCCGGTCAGCGGGTGCCGACCCTCGCAGAGTGGGCGCAGGCAGTGGGCCAAAAGGCCGGCATGCTGCTGGAGGTCAAGTCGCCCGAGCTGTACCCCGGCATCGAGACCGATGTCGACAGGGAGCTGCGGGCCCTTCCCGAGTTCGTTTACGCCCAGCGGCACGGCCGGCTGATGATGCAGTCCTTCAACCACCTGTGGCTGCGCGCCTTCGACACGCTCGCGGTGGACGTACCTGTAGGCCTGCTCTTCGGCGGCGCGCCGTCCGAGGTGCAACTCGCCGATGCCGCCACCTGGGCAGAGGCCGCCAACCCGGCCCTCGGCAACATGACTCAGGGCACCGTGGAAATGATCCACCGTTACGGACTGAAGACGTACACCTGGACCGTGAACGGCGGCCAGGACATGCGCCGCGCCATCAACTGGGGCGTCGACGGGGTCATCACCAACTACCCCCAGGTGCTGCGCGACATCCTCTAGGAGACCGCGTAGCTGAACCTTCCTGGAGTGGCGTTCGCCGGGTCACTCTGACCACAGGTCCTCGAGCAGCCGGAGCACCTTTTCCGGCTGCTCGAGGTTGGCGAAATGGCCGCAATGCTGGATCGCCACAGCCTGGACAACCGGTACGGTGGAGGCCAGCCGGTCCAAGTCGGATGTTGATGTGAACACGTCAGTTTCGCCGCGCGTCGCCAGCACGGCGCAGCGGATGCCGCGCCAACGGTCGAAGTCGTAGTGCGCCACTGCCCTGGCAGCCGCGGAGAAACCGGCGGGACGGACGTCATGGCCGAGCCTGCGGATCACCCCGGCGGAGATGCCCCGGGGATCTGCGAAGAAGGGCGCCATCAGCAGTTTCATCAGGGGTGTGGAGCCGACCGCACCGATCAGTGGCGGCGCTGCTGGACCCAGGACCGCCAGCGTGCGCATGATCAGCATCATTCCCACAACTGCCGGGAACCGGGGGAGGCTGCGCAGTGGCTTTCGGGCGGCCTTAGACACGGCGAACGACGTGGGCGAAATGGCTGCGACGCTGGCAGTCTGCTCCGGCCACGCCGCGGCAATATGCAGAGCCAGGAAGCCTCCCATGGAGTGGCCCACGAGGTTCCACCGGGTGTAGTTGAGCGAGTTCAGAACGTCGGTTACTGCGTGCCCCATCGCCTCGATGCTGAGGTGTTCCAGCCGGGCTTCCCCCGTGGATTCGCCCCAGCCCGGTAGATCAATGAGGACACGATCACGGGGCGATGCTTCGGAAAGCAGCGGCCGGAAGCTGGTCCAGGATCCTGCGGCGCCGTGCAAGTACACCTCCGGTGCGGCGGTCGTTGGAGACCCGTTTCCGAAGCCCTGCTGGACACGAACGGTACAGGGGCCGAGCTCTGTTGGAATGGTGTGCCGCCGCAGCGTGGCCGCCCACGCCGCGGACTCCTGCCGAACGCCCAATGTCCGCCTTCCGTTGCTGATGTCTACTACTCATTCGGAGCTGCGGCGTTACCGGACCGGACCTTGCGGCGTCTGCGGCCCACGGCAACGACGCCGCGGTCCGGCCCGACCACGCCCACGCGCCCCCGCCGTCGTAGCACTCAGACACACACAGCCGCCCTGCAAGCCCCCGCCCGTAACCTGTTTAGATGCCCCGTTTTGCGCTCGACATCGAATCCGTGCCCCGCCCTGCCCGTGCGCAGGAACTCCTGGACGCCGTGAACCACAGTGTGGTCATTGCCGACGGCGCCATGGGCACCATGCTGCAGGGCCGGGACCTGCAGCTCGAAACGGACTTTCAGGGGCTCGAGGGCTGCAACGAGATCCTCAATGACACCCGCCCGGACGTCATCGCGGACATCCACGACGCCTACTTCGCCACCGGCATCGACGCCGTGGAGACCAACACCTTCGGCGCCAACTGGTCCAACCTCTCGGACTACGGCATCGACGACCGCATTGAGGAACTGGCACGAAAGGGGGCCAGGATTGCCCGCGAACGCGCCGAAGCCGCAGAAGCAACAGACGGACGCATGCGCTGGGTCCTCGGCTCGATGGGCCCGGGCACCAAGCTCCCCAGCCTCGGCCACACCAGTTATGACTACCTCAAGCAGACCTTCGCCCTGCAGGCCGAGGGCCTCATCGACGGCGGCGCCGACGCGTTCCTCATTGAAACCAGCCAGGACCTCCTGCAGACCAAGGCCGCGGTCAACGGCTGCAAGCAGGCCATCGTCTCCAAGGGAGTCCGCCTCCCCATCTTCGTCGAAGTCACTGTCGAGACCACCGGCACCATGCTCATGGGCTCCGAAATCGGCGCCGCGCTCACCGCGCTCGAGCCGCTCGGCGTCGACGCCATCGGCCTGAACTGCGCCACCGGCCCCGACGAGATGAGCGAGCACCTCCGCCACCTCTCCAAGCAGTCCTCCGTCGCCATCGCCTGCATGCCCAACGCCGGCCTGCCCGTCCTCGGCGCCAACGGCGCGCACTACCCGCTCTCGCCCACCGAACTCGCCACCGCGCACGAGCAGTTCGTCCGCGAATTCGGCCTGGGCTTGGTGGGCGGCTGCTGCGGTACGACGCCGGAGCACCTGGCCGCCGTCGTCGAACGCCTTGCGCCCTTCCGCACCCGCAAAACCGCGGACGACGGCGGGACCTCCAACGGCGGCAGGCCCGCCCCCGCCCGAGTCCCCACTGAGCGCGAAGCCGGCATCGCCTCCCTCTACCAGCACGTGAACTTCGACCAGGAATCCGCCTACCTGGCCATCGGTGAGCGCACCAACGCCAACGGCTCCAAGGCCTTCCGCCAGGCCATGCTCGAAGAGCGCTGGGACGACTGCGTGGACATCGCCCGTGAGCAGATCCGCGTCGGCGCGCACCTGCTGGACGTCTGCGTGGACTACGTGGGGCGCGACGGCGTCGCGGACGTTAAGGAGATCGTCTCCCGTTTCGCGTCGGCCTCCACCCTCCCGCTGGTCATTGACTCCACCGAGCCGCCTGTCCTGCAGGCCGGCCTGGAACTTATCGGCGGCCGCCCGGTGGTCAACTCCGTCAACTACGAGGACGGCGACGGCCCCAACAGCCGCTTCGCCCGCATCATGCCGCTGGTCAAGGAACACGGCACCGCCGTCATCGCCCTGACCATCGACGAACAGGGCCAGGCCCGCACCACCGACGGCAAGGTCGCCATCGCCTCCCGCCTCGTCGACGCCCTGGTGGGCGAATGGGGCATGCGCGTCGAGGACATCGTCGTGGACGCCCTGACCTTCCCCGTCGCCACCGGCCAGGAAGAAACCCGGCGGGACGGCATCGAAACCATCGAGGCCATCCGCCAGATCACCGCCAAGTACCCCGGCATCAACACAACCCTCGGCGTCTCCAACGTCTCCTTCGGCCTGAACCCTGCCGCGCGCATCGTCCTGAACTCCGTCTTCCTCCATGAGGCCACCGAAGCAGGCCTGACCAGCGGCATCATCGACGCCGCCAAGATCGTCCCGCTCGCCTCGATCCCGGAGGACCAGCGCAAGGTGGCCCTGGACCTGGTGTGGGACCGCCGCGAATACGACGCCGACGGCAACACCACCTACGATCCCCTCGCCATCATGCTCGACATGTTCGCCGGCGTCGACACCGCGGCCCTCAAGGACCAGCGCGCCGCCGAACTCGCGGCGCTGCCCACGGGCGCACGCCTGGAGCGGCGCATCATCGACGGCGAAGGCAAGGGCCTCGAGGCGGACCTGGACCTGGCCCGCAGCGAGGGCATGACCCCGCTCGGCATCATCAACGACCACCTGCTCGAGGGCATGAAGGTGGTGGGCGAACGCTTCGGCGCCGGCGAAATGCAGCTGCCGTTCGTGCTGCAGTCCGCCGAGGTGATGAAGAACGCCGTCGCCCTGCTGGAACCGCACATGGAAAAGTCCGACTCCTCCGGCAAGGGCACCATGGTGATCGCCACCGTGCGCGGCGACGTGCACGACATCGGCAAGAACCTGGTGGACATCATCCTCACCAACAACGGCTACAAGGTAGTCAACATCGGCATCAAGCAGGGCATCGCCGAGATCATCGCCGCGGCCGAGGAACACAACGCGGACGTGATCGGCATGTCCGGGCTGCTGGTGAAGTCCACCGTGGTGATGAAGGAAAACCTAGCCGAGCTGCAGTCCCGCGGCATGGCCAAGAAGTGGCCGGTGATCCTGGGCGGCGCCGCCCTGACCCGCGCCTATGTGGAGCAGGACCTGGCGGAACAGTTCGACGGCGTGGTCCGGTACGCCAAGGACGCCTTCGAGGGCCTTGCCCTCATGGAACCGCTGGTGCGCGTGGCCCGCGGCGAGTCGCCGGATGACGTCGGCCTGCCGCCGCTGAAGAAGCGCATCCACAAGGGCGGCGCCAAATTCACGGTGACCGAGCCGGAGGCCATGCCCGGCCGGTCCGACGTCGCACTTGATAACCCCGTGCCCGCCCCGCCGTTCTGGGGCACGCGCATTGTGCGCGGCGTATCGCTCCACGACTACTCGGCGTTCCTCGATGAGCGCGCCACCTTCATGGGCCAGTGGGGCCTCAAGCCCGGCCGCGGCGAGGACGGCGCCTCCTACGAGGAACTGGTGGAACGCGAGGGCCGGCCTCGCCTGCGCTACTGGCTGGACCGCATCCTGGCCGAGGGCATGCTCGACGCCTCCGTCGCCTACGGATACTTCCCCGTGGTCTCAGAAGGGGAGCAGGTGGTGGTGCTGCACCACGGTGAAGACCGCGACGGCGTCCTCGGCCCCGCGGGCCTGCTCGCCCCCGACGGCGGTTCAGGCGGCCCGATCGGCACCGACCGGCTGCGCTTCGACTTCCCGCGCCAGCGCCGCGACCGGCACCTGTGCCTGGCCGACTTCGTGAAGTCGCGCGAATCGGGGCAGATCGACGTGCTGCCGGTACAGCTGGTCACCGCCGGCTCGAAGATTGAAGAGTTTACCTCCAAGATGTTCGCGGCGAACCAGTACCGCGACTACTACGAGCTCAACGGCCTGGTCATGCAGCTCACCGAGGCACTGGCCGAGTTCTGGCATGCCCGCATCCGGAAGGAACTGGGCTTTGCCGCCGAGGAGCCCAAGGACACGGCAGGGTATTTCAAGCTCGACTACCGCGGTGCGCGGTTCTCGCTCGGCTACCCCGCGTGCCCGGACATGGAGGACCGCCGCAAGGTGACGGAGCTGCTGAAGCCGGAGCGGATGGGCGTTGTTTTGAGTGATGAGCTGATGCTGCACCCCGAGCAGTCCACCGACGCGTTCGTGTTCCACCACCCGGAGGCGAAGTATTTCAAGGTGTGAGTCGGTACGCCCGCGGCACCGGGAGAGGGCCTAGGCTTCCCCTATGGGAATCATCATCACTTTGCTCATTATCTGGCTGATCCTCTCCGTCCTCGGCTTCGTGCTGGAAGGCCTCCTGTGGCTGGCGTTCATCGGCCTGATCCTGTTCGTGGCCACCGCCGTGTGGGGCTGGCTTAAGCGCAGAACCCGCGCCTGACGCCACGGAACTTCATGGGGTGAGCTGAACCCGGTCTTTGCCGCGGGCGGATTGCATCTTGGCGGCGTCCCCGCCGGCGCTTCCACCTGCGCCGGACACCGGCTTCACCCGCCGCTGTGTCCCGAAGGGCGCGTAGAAGCCAGAACGCCGGGGCGGACTAATCTGCAGTCATGGACACCTCATCCCGGAAACATGACCTCGTGCTCTACGGAGCGACGGGTTTCGTTGGCCGACTGATCGCCGCCTATATCGCCGAGCATGCACCGGGTGGGATGCGAGTTGGACTCGCAGGCCGGTCCAAGTCCAGACTCGAAGCGGTTCGGTCGCAGTTGCCGGTCGGGGCGCACGGATGGGCCCTCATCGAAGCCGACTCGGAGGACGCGGACTCAATCGCCGCCCTGGCTGCGAACACACGCGTGCTCGTCACCACCGTCGGCCCGTACGCGAAGCACGGTCTGCCCGTCGTCGAGGCCTGTGCACGGGCCGGTACCCACTACGCCGACCTCGCGGGTGAGGTGTCCTTCATCCGGGAAGCGATCGATCGCTACGACGTTTTAGCCCGGATGAACGGGGCCAGGATCGTGCACTCCTGCGGCTACGACTCCGTCCCGTCCGACCTCGCCGTACTGCTGCTTTATCAGGCTGCAGAGGCCGATGGTGCCGGCGGTTTAGCCGAGGTCCAACTCGTTGCCAAGGCCAAGGCTGGCATCAGCGGAGGCACGCTCGAATCGATGCGCGGGCAGCTCGACGCGATGCGATCGAGCACCGCCCTGAGGTCCCTAGCCGCGGACCCCTACGCCCTGAGTCCAGACCGCACCCGGGAGCCGACGACACCACAGCCTCCTGACGCCGGCCCCGTGCGCCGTTCCGCTGACGGCACTTGGACCGCGCCTTTCATCATGGCCCCGCTCAACACCCGGATAGTGCGCCGCAGCAACGCCTTGCAGGATTGGACCTACGGCCGCTCCCTTCAGTACGGCGAGGTGATGGGGGTAGCCCCCGGACCCGCAGGAGCGGTCATCGCCAGGGCGATGGCAGTCGGGCTCCGGGCATTCACGGGCGCGATGGCTTTCCCGCCCAGCCGCCGGGTGCTCGACCGCTGTCTTCCGGCACCAGGTGCCGGTCCGAGCACCCGCATGCAGCGGGCGGGCTGGTTCCACTCCCAGGTGACCGCCTGCACCGAGAACGGCCAGCGTTACCAGGCGATTGCCGCTGGCCCCGGTGATCCCGGCTATGCCGCCACCGCCGTGATGGCAGGGGAGACTGCACTCGCTCTTGCCCTCGATGGTGACCGGCTGCCGACCGCCAAAGGGTCACTGACACCGGCTACTGCCCTGGGCAATGTGCTCATAGAGCGACTCCGTGCGGCCGGCCACACCTACCAGGCAACCAAACTCGCCTGAACCCAGATCCTGCAGCTCGCCTGAAAACGGGCAGTCATTGGATGAACTTGCCGCGAGCGGCGCCCGTCACGAGCGGGAGTCAAGGTAGTGCAGAATCGCCTGGGCCGTCTCCTCCGGGGCGCCGACGTGGGGGCAGTGCCCGGTCGCCCGGAGCTGCACCAGGGTGCTGTGTTCCAGGTTCTGGTGCAGGTAGGCGCCCACGTCCGGTGGGGCAAGCCGATCTTCGGAGCACTGCAGAATCAGGCAGCTGGTGCGCACTTTTTTCAGTTCAGGGCGGGTGTCGGAGAAAAAGGTTACGCCGGCGAAGTGCCGTGCGATGGTTGGATTTGTCCTGCAGAAGCTGACACGCAGGTCCTCCGCTAATTCAGGCGCCTGCGGGTTGCCCATGACCACGGGGGCCAAGGCCGCGGCCCAGGCGAAATAGTCGCTGTCCAGAGATGCCAGCAGGCCCTCGATGTCTTCCCGCGAAAAGCCGCCCACGTAGCCGTCGTACGGGTCATCCGTATGACGGGGCGAAGGAGCGAGCAGGACCAAGTGGGAAAAACGGTTGGGGTCCTGCACTGCGGCGATCACGCCGATCATCGTGCTGACGCTGTGGCCCACCAAGATGACGTCCTCAAGTTCAAGGGCGGCGCAAATCTCCAGCAGGTCCGCAGCGTAACCATTCAGGGACCCGTACTTCTCCCAGTCATAGGCGCTGATGTCGGAGTGTCCTGCACCAACATGATCAAAAAGCACCAGCCGGTAATTATCAACGAAATAAGGCAGAAGCTTCTGCCACATAGCCTGATCGCAGCCAAAACCGTGGGCAAACATCATCACTGGCCCGTCATCCCGGCCCGATATGGTGACATTGTTCCGGCCGATTACGGCGGCAGCTGCATTGATCACGTTCTCACTGACCCTCCGTAGGCGTCCTGTCCCAGACTATCCACAGGAAATAGCGAATCCTAGAATCCTCGCTCTATGACCTTCAAGGCTCCCCGACAGGGACCATGATGTCGGCTGTCCGGTGTCCTCAGACCCCGAGGTGAAGCCGGTCCCGGGCCTGGGCGGAGGAAGCCTGCGCGGCTTGCCCGCCCGCACCGGACACCGGCTTCACCCGCCGGAACGCGGCGAGGACTGCCCGCCCCACCAGGATGATCCCGACGATCGTGGTCACGGCACGCACCGTGTCCCATCCCGCCGTCGACGTCACCAGCGAGTACAGCAGGAAGCTGGCCAGGTTGGTCTCCAGCGGCGCGCCGGGCAGGTAGGAAATGCCCGTGCCGGCACCCACGGCGAACGGCCAGAACCACAGGTTCGTCAGCAGCCCGAACAGGTATGACGCCACCGCACCATAGCCGCACAGCATCCACAGCTCCCCCCGCCCGCGCACCCGCCGGGGGAGCAGGCCCGCCCCGGCACCCACCCACGCACAGGCAAAGATCTGGAACGGCGTCCACGGCCCGATCCCGCCCCACAGTGCGCTCGAAACGGCGATCGTGGCCGCGCCCAGCAGCATGCCGAAACGGGGACCGAACGCCCGCCCGGCCAGGATCAGCAGGATAAACACCGCCTCCACACCCCCGACGCCGGTGCTCGCCACCCGCACGGCCGTCCCCACCGCAGCCAGGACACCGAGCAGCGCCACCGTATGTGCCGAGCGGACCGACCCGTCGAGGGACACAACGACAGCGACGACGGCGAGCGGCGCGATGGCCAGCGCCGCGTAGGGCAGCGCAGCCGCGGCATCCTGGGGCAGGGCCGTTGCGAGCAGGGGCCAGCAGAAGGCGCCGAGGGCCAGCAGGTTCGCCGCCGCGAGAATAGCCAATTCGGCACCGCGCGGCATCCGGATCCGGCGGGGTTTGGCGGGGGCCGGAGGGCCTACTGGCTGGTTGTCGAAGCGGGGCAGGGCGATGGCTTGTGTCGCGGGGCTTTGTGTTGCGGCTGCACTGGCCTCTACCTTTTCCTGCGGGGCTGCGGGTGCGACCCCGTCCCGCATCGGGATGATCCGGGCGCCGAGGCTGTGCGCAAAGTCGTGGTCATGGGTGGCGATCAGGACAGTCGAACCTGCCTCCGCCGCAGCCCGCAGTGCCGCCGCCACCGCTGTTAGCGCCGCGGGATCGAGTCCGCGGGTGGGCTCATCGATCAAGAGGACGTCCGGTTGGTCCATGGTCTGCAGTGCGATGGCCAGGATCCTGCGCTCGCCCGCGGACAGGTCCCGGGGATGCTCGTTTCCGATGGGCGTCGCCACGTTTCCCCGCAGACGGGCCAGGTGCGACGCAGCAAAGCCGGCCGCGGTCCGCGCCCCGTTCTTTTGGCGTGCCACCCGCCGCTCCGCCGCGCGAAGCTCGCCCGCGACGGTATCCCTCGTGAAGAGGTCGTCGGAGGCATCCGGCACCAGGGCGACCCTGCCGCCGTCGGACGTTATGTTCCCTGTGTTACCGTCAGCCGCCTTGCCGTTATGAAGCGCGAGCGCCACCAGCAGCGACGACTTCCCGGCACCGTTCGGCCCCACAAGGGCAGCGATTTCGCCGCGGTGCAGCGTCAGGGACGCGTCGCGCACCAACGGTTGGCCCTTGCGGTGCACGGCGAGGTTTGCGGCAACCAGCACGGGGGAGTCAGCTGGATGGGCCGGCTGCGGCACAGCGGCCGGGAGCGACGGTGCCGCCAGCACAGGCGCGACACCCGGAACCAGCGCGCCGCCGTTGACGGTCCACCACGAATCGGCCACCGGAACAAGAGGCTGCGCTCGGTGCTCCGCCACGATCACGCAAACCCCTGCGTCACGCGCGAGGGAGTGCAGCACGGCGGTGACGCGGGTGCGGGCGGCGGTGTCGAGGTCGGCGAGCGGCTCGTCCACCAGGAGCAGCGACGGATGTTCGACGACGGCGGCGGCGATGGCCACGAGCGTCGCCTCACCCGCGGAAAGGGTGCTCAGGTTCCGGTCCAGCAGCGCGGACACCCCGGTGCTCTCGGCGATCTCCAGGACGCGGGCATTGGCATCAGCGGCCGCAACCCCGCGCAGCTCAAGGCCGAGGGAGATTTCGTCGCGGACCTTGGTGCTGGCGAAGGCGGCGCGCGGGTTTTGCAGTACGACGCCGATCACCCGGGCGGTGTCGCGGGGCGGGGTGCTGGCGCGGTCCAGTCCTTCGACGCGCAGCGTGCCCGAGATGTAGCCGCCATCAATGTGCGAGAGGAGCCCGGCGATCCCCCGGAGGACGGTCGACTTGCCCGAGCCGGTCGGCCCGGTGATGACGGTGACGGACCCGCGCGCGGGCTGGAGAGCAGCGACGTGTATCTGTGCCTCGCCGATGCGGAACCGGGCGTCGCGCACAAGAAGCGGGCCGCCGCCGTCGTCCACGGGGCGGTGCGCTGAGGGGCGGTGCCCTGACGGACGGTGAGCTGCCCGGCTGCCGAAGCCGCGCAGCTCCAGGGCAGCGGCAACCCGGCTGGCGTGCTCGAGGGTGCGCTCGAGCACGGGCACCAGGGCGCGCGACCCGAAGCGTTCGCCCCGCAGCCGGAAGGCGAGGCGCACAGAGGTCACGGCGTCGGCCATGGCCGGAAGCGCCGCCCACGCCACCACCAGCATCCGGCCCATGCCCTGCAGGGGGCCGCCGCGGGCCAGGAACAGGAACCCTCGGGAGATGTCCACGAAGGCATTGACGACGCCGAACGCGAGGATGACCCCGGCGATCGGCAGGGCGGACAGGGCCGCGTCCCACAGCCCCTGTCCGGTCACCGGGCCGAAAAGGACCACATGGGCGTAGGGGGCGGGCAGCCGAACCGGCGGCAGATCGAGCAGCAGTGGCGCGCCGGTCCCCGCCCCGTTGAACAGGACGCGGTAGATGACCCGCGCCGCGACAAAGACGACGGCGAGAGCCGCCGCCGCGCGTAACGGCGCGGGTCGGAAGGTCATGCCTTGGGCGCGGCCGGTTCGCCGTCGACCGTGAAGAGCAGTTCCAGGCTCTGGCCCGGGCTGACCTTCAGGGTGGCGAGGCCTTCCTGGGCGTAGGCCCATTCGGCGTCGGGGGTCGCCTTGACCCAGAGGGCCCAGTACGCGAAGGCGGCCGGCATCTTCTTGCACTCTTCGCGGTACGTGCCGCCCTTGTGCTTGATGTCGAAGTCAGCGGCGGGCACGCCGTTTACGCGGCACACCAGCTCGTTGGGGTACGCCTCGGTGCCCACCGTCTTAACGTTGGCTTCCTCGAGGACCTTGGCGGCCGCCGTCGGGCCTTCCACGGCGATGCAGGCGGAGGTGTCCGCGGCCTCCTGCTCGAGGGCACCGGAATCGACGATGACCTGGACGCCCTCGCACGGGCCGGAAGCGGTGGCACTGGCGCTCGCTGATTCTGCGGCGGGGGACGACGGCGATTGGCTGGTTGCCGGGACGGAGCAGGCAGCGAGGGAGAACAGGAGGCCAGCGGCGGCGAGGGAGCTCGCGGCGGCGGTGCGGAGGTTAGTCAAAGTCACCTGTAAAGCGTAGGACTTTGGCCGTGGTCAGCGGGATGGCGTGGCGTTGTGTGACGCGGTGGCCGTCGCGGGGACGGCGATTCGCCGGTAGCTAGAGCCAATAGAGGGGATAGCTGGCTCCGCGGAGGCGTGAGCTGAGAATGCCAAATCCGACGAGCACGCATGCGGCGACGCTGGTGCAGATCACGAACGACACCTGTCCTGTCGTCACCATGGTGCCTATTACTGCCGTGGCCGCTGCGGGTGAGTGCGGCATCTTCAGCCACATAGTCGTGCCGACGGCCAAGGCGCCTGCAACTGCGGCAGCCCAGATGGAGTGGCTAGCCAGTCCCGTCGCAATACCGATCAGGGCGGAAACCACCTGGCCACCGACCACGCTCCTGGGTTGGGCGAGGGGCAATTGTGGCGCCGCGGCCACAAGCGCCATCGAGGCAGCCATCGGTGGGATGAGCAGGAGGTGGCCCGAAAGATTACCGAGCAGCACGAGGCAGGTCAGTGCCACGAGGCTCGTAAGGGTTGCTGCCATGACATTCGCCGCAGGAGGCCGGGCAGGAGCCTGTGATGACCACCGAGATGGGTGCTTTGTAGGACCAGTGGCCGGCCGGGCAGGAAGGGTAACGGACATAGGTTTTCCTCCGGAATCCGGCAACGGATAGGCTAGCGTGCCCTGAACAGGAAAGGGGCGGATCACCAGCCGCGGCGCTGAAACTGCTGCGGCTGGTGTTCCTGCCTTGCTTCGCCCTTGTTGGGCTATTCGACGCCGGGCTGGATACCTTCCGGGGCCCAGGGATAGCCGGTCGCGAGGGGCGCGCCGTCGTCATGCCTTGCCAGCCACTCAACCGCAGCAGCGTGGTAGCGGTGGAAGCCCTTGTAATCGACGAGTTCCGAATCCAGGGAGGCCAGGGCACGATGCATTCGTTTTGCCCAATCTGGAGCGTACTGGACCAGTTCAGCGAGGCTGACCAGATAAGTGCGGACGGGGAAGACTATGGCGTTTGAACGGGGAAGCCGGTGCAGGGGCTGCAGCTCGATGCGGAGGTACACCTTTTCGCCCGCGTTGTCAGCGGTGACAGTCGCACGGTCAGGCGCCCATTCCGGAAGCGTTTCTACTGAGGTTTCAAGGCGCGGATGGACCGTGAGGGACCAATTGACGCGCCTTACGGGATGTCCCGGCTTCATTCGGAGCAGGAACTTTAGGGCCCTGTCCAGGATGCCCGTTTCATGAAGCTTCGGGACGGGTCCGTGGAATTCGAAAAAGCTCATGCCCATGTTGAACTGCAGTGAGTAATCGGCCCGCTGGGTGGTCATGCCCGCGCCGATGACGAGAGTGTTGTCCCGCTCTTCGAGCACAACAAACTCTCCCTGCGCCTGACGCGTGGCGTACTCCATCGGCTCCATCGGCAGGGTGGCGGGATCGCCGAACGTGAACGAATCATCGACGCCCAGGAGCCGGTTCTGCCACCGCCATTCATTCCCGTTCTTAGTGAGGGTGAAGTGTTCGGGGAAATCACTGGCGTATGACTCGAAGATGAGCTCAAGCAGGTCCCATTGGGCTTCCAGCATGTGGGGCAGCGCCAGGTAATGAACGCCTGGCATGTCCTTCAGCATCTGGGCGCGGTGGGCGCATTCGGAAATGTAGTGTTCATCGATATCGAATGCTGCCCTCAGTGCTCCGTTGCCTGCCGGAACGTGCGGTTCCAGGTTCATGGAGTACATGTAGTTGTCATCCGGGAACGGGAAGGGGAGGCGGCGTACGGCCTCGCGGGAGTTTTGAAACTGGTATTCCCCGTCCGGCGTGTACGTTTCATCCGTTTTGAATTGAGCGGACTCAGAAATTGCGGTCATTGTGGTCCTTTAAGCGTCGATGATGAGTCTTGAGCAGGTGGCACGGGAGACACAGGGCATGATGAGCTTGTTCGTTGCCCGTTCCGATTCCGTCAGCCAGTCGTCCCGGTGGTCGATGGTGCCTTCAAGGTCCAGGACTTGGGTCTCGCACTCGCCGCATGCGCCTCCACGGCACAGGTAGGGCAGTTTATGGCCGGCTTCTTCTGCCGCTTCCAGGAGCGATTGCTCGGGGGACACCTCGATTACAGCCCCGGAACGGGCCAGGGTTACGGTGAACGGATCACCGGTAGACCCGAGGTCCTCGAACCGTTCAAAGTGGATGTTCGAGTCTGTCCACCCGAGGACATGTGCCGCCTCGATGACGTCGTCGACCATGCCCGCTGGTCCGCAAACATACGCATGCGTACCAAGTGGGCGTCCCGCCAGGATCTCCCTGGCATTCAGCCGGGTTATGCCGTCATCGCCGTAAAGGGTAACCCTCTGGCCATACCGTTCCTTCAGCTCATGTCCCAAGGCCGCATGTTCCGGCCCCCTGACTGCAAGATGGAGTTCGAACGCGCCTCCCTTGAGGCTCAGTTCATCAAGCTGCGCATAGATTGGAGTTATGCCTACGCCGCCGGCGATGAAGAGGTGGTGCCTGGCGTGCTTGGAGACCGGGAAAAGGTTCGCCGGAATGGAAGCAAGCAACACATCCCCCTCACGGACGTTCGTGTGCATGGATAGGGAGCCGCGTTTACCGTCGTCGACCCTGCGGACAGCTATCTGGTACTCGCTGGTGTCATACGGCGAACTCATCAGCGAATACGCGTTCCGCTTGGTCCCGCCATCGGTGGGGATGAGGATCGTGATGTGGCTGCCGCCGGAGAAGGGCGGCAACCAGGACCCGTCGGCAGCGCAGAAGGTGTACCTGTTGATTTCCAGCGTGAGCTCTTCAATACGCTTGACCTTGAGTTGCAGGGCTCCATGGTGTGCGCCGCTCATGTGTCCAGCTCCTCATCCTCTGGCAGTTCGCCGGGGACTTCGCCGTCGGCTTTTACTCCCTGGAACGCGGCGAGGCGCCCCGAGTAGTGGTCGCGGACGACTAGGCTGCGTTCACAGCGGGGACATCTGAAGACCCTGCGGGTGACATTCTCCGAGTAATGCCCACAGTGCGCGCACCACACGCGCCTGACAAAGGAACCCGCGTGCTCGCGCAGCACTTCGTCCCGGTTCATGCCGTAAGCGGTGGCTACCTGCATTGAGGTCCCGATGAACCCCTCTGAACCCGAAACATACAGGCGGGTGCCCATCTGTGCTGTCGCGAGCTTGCCATCGAGTGCGCGGACGGCATCGGCGTTGCTCGAATACACGATGAGATCGCATACCTTGAACTGTTGGATATCGGCCAGATAGTTCTGCCCTGTGAATGATTCCGTGGAGTACAGGACAGTCGTGGTGGCCAGCTGACCTGGAGTCATGGCTTCCAGAAGGCGAATCAAGGGCTTGCCGCCACTGCCCTGGGCGGCAGCTATGTGGTGCAGTCCGCTTGCCATTGGCGCCAGCTCGTCATACACGGGCCGGCTCTTTATTCCGGTGATTAACATGGGATCTGCTACCTCTCGCCCTACAAAGACCGTCGGGTGGCGGACGCCAGTGCGGGCGTGGATTCGGTGCCAGGAACGGCGTCTGCGGCCGGAGCGTCACCCTTGAGGTGCGGCTTCTTCCAAGCCATGTAGGCAAGGCCGATGGCGACGACGGTGACGGCGGAAATCAGGACGACATAGTTGGCGAACCAGCCGTCCTCCGGTGTCCTCGGCCAAGCCATGTTGACCATTCCAAGCACACCCCAGATGAGCGCCGCGATGTTGACCGGGATGCCCCAGGCACCAAGCTGGAAGGCCCCGTTCGGCTTCCATCCGAGGAGGCGGGCTCTGAGCGAGGCAAGGACCACCATCTGAAAGCCCATGTACATGCCCATTGCAGCAAAGGAGATGATGACCGTCAGTGCGTCGCTGGAAATCTTCGATCCGATGACGATCAGTGCCGGTACCAGTCCCGCCAGGAGCAAGGCATAAGGCGGTACGCGGCGGGACTCGCTGAAGGTGCTTAGGAGCGTGCTGGCCGGAAGAATTCCGTCCCGGGCCATTGAATAGGCAAGACGGGAGGTGGCTGCCTGCAGGCTCAGCACGCATGAAAGGAACGAGACGAGGACGACGGCGAGTACTGCCTTGAAGCCAACCGGGCCGAAGGCTGAGACGAGGATGTTTCCGACGGGGTCGGCGTCCGCGCCGGATATTACGGCGGTGAAGTCGGGAACAGCCAGGATCAGAGACAGGCACACAAACATGGCCGCGAACCCGCCAATGTAGATGGTCATCCGCATCGCCTTGGGGATGGTCCGGCCAGGGTTGGGGACTTCTTCGGCGACGTCGCCGCAGGCTTCAAATCCGTAGTACTGGAAGATGCCAATCAGGCCGGCAGCAGCGAAGGCCACGAAATAGTTATTGCCTTCCCCGGCACCGAACGCGTTAAAGAGGACGCTGAGATCATGGTGCCGGGCTGTAACGAGCAGCCAAGTACCGACGACCAAGGCACCGCCGAGTTCCGCCAGGAGACCGATCATTGCCACGGCGTTCAGCACCTTGGTACCGCCGAGATTAAGGATGGTGGCCAGGGCAATGACTACAAGGCCGGAAATGACGGTGGCGTCGACGGTGCTTTCCACTCCGATGAGAGTGCTCAGGAAAGGTCCAGCGCCATAGGCGACGCTGGCGATGGTGGTGAGGAGCGCCACGAGGTAAACCCAGCCGCTCATCCAGCCCCATTTGCGGCCCCAAAGCCTGCGTGACCAGGGATAGACGCCGCCGGCGACCGGATATGCTGCGACCACTTCGCCGAACACGGTTGCAACAAGAAGCTGCCCAACCCCCACAATCACCAAAGACCAGAACATCGGTGGCCCCGCGACGCTGAGGGACAGTGCAAACAGTGAATAGATAGCCACGACCGGCGACAAGTACGTGAAGCCCAGGGACACGTTTCCCCAGAACGTCATCTCCCGCTTGAACTGCCGATCGTACGAGTAGCCAAGGCTGGCCAGGTGCTGGGCGTCGTCGTCGACGCCAGCCTCCCCGGCAGATTCGGGCACCTCTACACGCATTTAGACTCCTTCGGTTCGGTCCGCATCTACCTGTGAGCGAGACCACGTGCTAAAAACCCTAGTTTCATATTATTAATAACGCAATAGCCGGGCACTTGCCCCGCATGTCGCGGGCTTCAACGCTTCCGCGCGGACTAAAGTCATGATTTCCGTGTTTTTGTCGGGGCTGCAGTAGACTGCACACAGAGCAAATCCGCTGGGAAGGGCAGGTTCCGGGCGGTGCTGTTGAAGTCCCTATTCCGATGGAGTCGTGTTGGCATCTACAACCGCTTTTCAAGCTCAGGTGTACCGGTCCCTGCCGGAGACGGAACGGTCGGAAGCCATCGTGAACCGGATCTCCAAGGCGATCTCACTGGGACTCCTCAAGGTTGGTGAACGGCTCCCCCCTGAGATGGCACTGTCAGAAATGTTCGGTGTCGCGCCCTCCACCCTGCGGGAAGCGCTCTCTGATCTCCGAGATCAAGGGATCGTGGCCACTCGCAGAGGGCGCAGCGGAGGAACGTTCATCGTCAAGCAGCCGTTTACATCGGCTGATGTAATCAGGAGCTGGTTCCGGGATACATCCATCGCCGAGATCCGGGACGTTGGCGACGAACATGCTGCCATTGCCGCAGCGACCGTAAGACTTGCGTGCGAGCGGGCTGAACCGCACGAGGCGAATCGGCTCCTGGATCTTGCGCGGGGCGTCGTTATGACCGATAAGCCTGAGTTGCGCGCACGCGCAGACAGCAGATTCCATATTGAACTGGCAGTGTTGGCTCAGTCACCAAGGCTGATGAACGCTGAGATTCGACTACAGGCAGAAACGGTGCAGGCGCTGTGGTCAGCTGTGTCCATGGTTCGCGACCCGGAGCAGGTGGCGGCCGAGCATCTCGCATTGGCCCGCGCCATCGCGAGCGATGCACCTGAGGACGCTCAACAACTGGTGCTGGCGCATATCCGACATGACGTCCACCATCTGGTGGATGCGAAGTTGTCGCTGGGATACCCGAGGCAGGAGCGCGCATGAAAACTCACACCGGTGCGGTTGAAGCCGCCAAGGAAATTGCTGCATGGATGAACACCCTCAGCCGTGATGTTCACGACTGCGCGACACAGGTCTCCTCGACTTGGCACGATCGGTCGATACCTCTCGAAATCGCTCCCAGGGACGTAGCACGCTTGGAAAAAATAGCGAGGGAATTCCTGGAAGGTCATAGTTTCGTCGTTGGCGCAGGAGTTATCTTCTCGGCAGACGCAATTGAAAACCGCGACGGCTTCCTTGAGTGGTGGACCAGGAAGGAACAAGGCATTGAGAAGTTGGAATTTGATCTCACACCTGGTGGTGAACGCTTCTATGACTATCAGAATATGCCCTTTTTCACGTCGGCCAGCCGGACAGGGGAGCATTCACTCTGGGGCCCGTACGTCGACTACCTTGGCTTGGACGAGTACATCCTGACGCTTACCGCCCCTGTACACGTGGACGGGCGTTTTGTTGGGGTGGCTGGCTGCGACATACGAATTCGCCAGCTTGAAGCCATCTTCATGCCGGTTTTGCGTGCCATTCCGGGCGACGCTGCATTGCTAAACGAAAGCCGCCGCGTCGTCGTGGGAAACTCCGGGGCGTATTTGGTCGGTGAGAGAATCCGCAGTATCCCCAGTCACAATCAATTGCTCCCAATTGAAGCACCGCATCTTGGGCTTTCGCTGCTGAGTTCCCGCTAGGCTAGGCGCGAACGGCGGCGCCCGACGGAGGAGTGCCGGCAGCTCTACCGACCCAGACGGAGGTAACCGATGAGCAACCCGCGAATTGCCGAAGCAATCAAGTCGGCGAGGGAATACTTGGGCGCCCATGCCGATGAAGCCCGCTACCGCGATTCCGTCGCCTCGGCTGTTGTGATGGACGGCCTGTGCATCCGCGTCACTGGCGCGGATGGCTTCTCCCTGGAGACGGATATGGTCGCCGGAGTGGGCGGAACCGGTTCTGCGCCCTCGCCCGGCTGGCTCTTCCGTGCCGCCTATGCCTCCTGCGCCGCAACCCTCATGGTCATGCGCGCTGCCGAGCAGGGCGTGGAACTGCCGGGCCTCCAGGTCGACGTGGACAGTGAGTCCGACGACCGGGGCATTCTGGGCGTCTCCGAAGAGGTCAGCGCCGGTCCCGCCAGCATGCGGGTGGCCGTCCGGGTGGGACCTGCCGCCGATGAGGCTGCCGTCCGGGAGGTTGTCGAATGGGGCCTGAAGCATTGCCCCGTCGATGATGCAGTCCGCCGGGCAGTGCCCGTGGAGCTTGATCTCCGGATCGGTTAGGCAGGGTCTGGACACGGGTAGTCATCGCTCATATGGTGCAAAGGTGGCGGCTGCCTGACCGGCAGGATGACCAACTACTGCCGGTTCGCTGTTGCGGCCGTCCGTCGTAAGGAGGAAGCAGATGGAACACGTTGAAGAGACCGTTGAAGTCGCTGTACCGGTGCGGACCGCCTACAACCAGTGGACCCAGTTCGAATCCTTTCCGCAGTTCATGTCCGGTGTGGAATCGGTAACCCAGCTGACTGACACCACCAACCATTGGGTGACCAACGTGGGTGGGGTCCAGCGGGAGTTTGATACTGAGATCGTCGACCAGGAGCCTGACGACCGGATCGCTTGGCGCAGCACCGATGGCAAGTCCCATGCCGGCATCATCAGGTTCACGCCGCTGGATGCCAGCCACACGAAGGTCAAAGTCCATTTCGAATGGGCGCCCGAAACCGCCACTGAAAAGGCAGGAGCGGCCATGAAAATCGACGAAATGCAGGTCAAGGCCGACATGCGGAAGTTCAAGGACTTCATCGAATCGCGCGGTGCCGAAACCGGCGGCTGGCGTGGTGAAGTCAAGGACAGCGGCCCGACCGGGCAATTCTAGAAAGACCGGCGGACAAAGCGGACGACGGCGGGAGGTCCCGCCGTCGTCCGCTTTCTTTTCGCGGGTCCCCGGCACCTTCCTAAAATGTCAGACCCCCCTGTCATGCTTTGGGTATGGAATCCGGGGTGGCTGTTGAGGCGGGAAGCAGGGTCGCGATGGCTGCTGCCGTGGCCTCGATGGCTGGCCTGTTGAATGAGCTTGCCGCTATCGTTTCGCCGCCGGCTGACCCGCGGGGGCCTGGCCGGCTTTGCGACGCTGATCCCTTGCAGGAACTCTCGGAGACCTGCCTGGACGGATTGGCGGTGCTGGCGCGGATCGAGGCGATGACGGCGGCGGCGAAGGTTCGGCTGGTCAGGGCATACTCGGACGCGGCCGATGCGCTGGAGGGCCCGCCTGCCACGGCCCATGAAGCGTCCGCGCGTGAGATGAGCCTGGTGGCCGAGGTCGCTTGCGTGCTCACCATCGGCGAATGCGCCGCCTCGGCCCTCCTTGGAGAGGCTCACGCCCTGACCACCTCGCTGCCGGCGACGCTCGACGCGCTGGAGAGCGGCGCCGTCGGCTGGCAGCACGCCCGCATCGTGGTGGATGAAACCACCGGCCTCAACCCGGCGGCGGTGTCTGCCCTGGAAAGGCACTTCTTCGACCCGGAAGCACCGGCACGGGGTGGGGAGCCGGGCGACCTGATTCCCGCCCGCTTCCGACGAAAGGTCCGGGCCTGGCGTGAACGCCACCACCCCGAGTCCATGGAGCTGCGCCGTGCAAAGAGCACGGCGGACCGGCGCATGGAATACGCCCCGGACCGGGACGGCATGGCCTGGCTCTCGCTCTACCTGCCGGGTGATACCGCTTGTGCCATCTGGAACAGGACAACCGCTCTGGCCCGCGGCGTTCAAGACCCTGGCGAACCCCGCAACCTCGCGCAGCTGCGTGCCGACATCGCCGCCGGGATGCTGCTGGGCAGTGCGAGTGAGAACCCGGGAGACGTGCCCGCTCCCAAGGCTGATGTGCTGGTCACCGTCCCGGTCTTCTCGCTCCTTGGCCTGACCGATGAACCCGCCGAGATCGACGGGCTGGGGCCGGTCCCACCGTCGGTGGCTCGCCGGCTCATTGCTGACGGCTCCAGCTCGTTCTACCGCGTCCTGGTGGATCCCCGCGACGGGGCGCCGCTCGAAATCGGGCGGACCAGCTACCGCCTTCCGGAGGCGCTGAAGCGCTGGCTCAGGATGCGGGATGGCGGATGCACCTTTCCGGGGTGCAGCAACCAATTCCTCGACAACGAGGTCGACCATCTCACCGCCTGGCAACAAGGCGGATCCACCGGAATCAGCAACCTGGGACAAGCGTGCCCCAAGCACCACCGGCTCAAACACCGGTCCACCTGGACGCCGACGCAGGCAACGAAGAATGAACCGCCAGGCTGGATTTCACCCACCGGCCGGCACTATCCCGCGGAGCACCCTGACCGGGAGCCACCCCTACTACCACCTGAATGCTTGCCCGTTCCCGTTAGTCCGCTGGAACAGGCCATCCTGACGCGCCTCGCTGCCTGACGCCCTGATGGCGCGCCCGCTAAAACTTGGTGGTGCCGCGCAGCTTTCGGGGGCGTCCGTCCGGGTCCACGAAGAAGCGGTTTGCCGGACCTGCCCACAAGCGCTGCAGGCGCGTGGGTGGTTTAGTGCTGTGGTGCCGGGCATGGCCCTTGGGCCGGGGCGACTGGCTGCCGGCCTCGTGCCAACCGTCCAGTGCATCGGCGGCAGCGTTCCACAGGTCCAGCCCGTCCGCCGAATCCTCGAACCGCGGATCATCCTCGTCAAGGCCCAGGTGTTCAGCCCACAGCTGGCGCCGGACGGCGTGGGCGAGGGACGTGTGGGCAGTGGACGTATCGCCAGGGGGCCGGGAGCCACCGGAGCCGCCGCCGGGAGTGTTGCCGGCGCTGGTATCGATCACCGCGCAGGTCAGCTCGCTGTCAGTGGTCCAGGACCGCCGATTGAAGTTGTCCGAGCCGCAGGTGAACCAGGTGTCATCGATGATGCAGATCTTGGCATGGATATAGATCGGCGTTCCCGCCTTGTTTTCGAGGTTGAACACGCCGAACCTGTCGGGCGCGGCGCGGCGGATGGTCTCGATGGCGTGCAGTTGCCCCAGCCTCTTGGGCGGCCCGCCGAGCCGGCCGTCCGAGTCCGGATAGCGTGGCACGACGGCGATCACCTTCAGGCCCGGGTTCTGTTCCAAGGCGGACGCGATACCCGCCGCCACTTCAGTCGACCACAGGTACTGGTCCTCGATGTAAATCAGCGAACGGGCCAGGGAGAACGCTTTCGTGTAGGCCTGGGCAACGCTGCGCTCGCCGCCTGGCGCGAACGGGAACGGCGGATGCTTTACCCCGTAGGTGCGCAGCAGCTGCACCGCGTGGGGCCCGGCCGGCGGCGGGGGCGGCGCGGTGTCCGGCAGGGGCTGCGGATGCCGGGGCATGTCCGCCAGCCGCTGCAGCAGCATCCGGTACGGGGTGCGCCGGTCCAGGGGATGGGGGTCGTTCCATCGTTCGGCGAAGAGTTCCAGCACATCGGCCACCACCGGGCCGTGGAGTTCGACGGCGGCGTCGTGCCACGGCGGTTTCTTCCCGTACCGGGGATCCATGTCCACCGCCTGCGGATCCCCCATGTGCTCGGCGTCGTCCCGGCGGCTGTGGGAAAGGTCGATGCCGCCCACGAACGCGACGTCCCGGGAGGCATCGCTCTGCCTGCGGATGACGAACAGTTTCTGGTGGTGGCAACCGAAGGCGCGCACGCGCTGGTCCAGCAGCACCTCGCCGCCGGCGTCGTTGATTTCGCGGGTGAGGAGCTCATTGGACCGGTTGCTCATAGGGGCTGACAGGCGCTCGCCGTGGGACCGCCAGATAAGGCCCCGGACTTCCACGCCCGACCGTGCCAGCCGGGCCAGTAGTTCCCCGATCTCCGGCCCGTCCTCTGTCAGCCGTTCGTCGCCGTCGCCACGCCAGTCGGTGAACCACACGCGGTCTCCCGGCTGAAGCGCCTCCAATTCCTCTCGCAGCCGGGCGAAGTAGGTGGCGCCGTGGATCAGAGGCCGGACCAGGTTGCCCTCCGACCAGGCCGGCGTTTCCGCAGGGCCGGCGTGCACACCGGTGGCCGCGTGCTCACGCTCGGCGCCGCTCAAGAACCAGTAAGCAGCAGTACTGTCCACTTTGCCGTTCCCTTCGGGAGCTGAGGCCGGGCATCGGGCGTCCGGCCTACTCAGTAGCCTACGGCTGCGGCGGCAAATGTCACCCGAAAACGGACCTGACCGTTCCGGGCGCAGGAATGGCAAGATTTTTAGAATCCCAGCTTCGGGAAAGTTCGCGGCCGCCGCCTCCCGCCGTCGTCATGCTTCCTAGAGCCGGGGGACACACTTTCCGGTGCCCAGGACCGCCAGGCCCGCGCGGTCACCCGCGCCGAAGCCCAGCTGGCCGGTGTTCTCCTCATGCATCAACTGTGTGCGGTCGTTCACGTGGTCGAGCCCCACCACGTGCCCGAGCTCGTGCATGATCACCGCGCGCACCAGTGCCGGCCCGTCAGGACCCGCCAAGGTCTGTGAGAGGTCGGGGGCGTCAAGGTGAACCTGCCCCGTGACGTAGACGTAGGGTTCTCTGTCGATACGTATTGACGAGCTGCCGCCGGTCCCGGCGACCCTCCCGGCAAGATCAGGTGACTCCTCCGGCGTGGACCAAGCGATCAGTATTGGCGCCCACCGCTTGCCGTAACGGTCGGGCTGGTAGGACTCGCGCTCTGCGGACGGTGCCTCATCGGTAGCACCGTCGTCCACGAACTGCAGACCAGTGGCCGCGGACACCGCGGCCACTGATTCACGGATCAGCCGGTCCGTGCCCGGAGGCGCGAAGTCCGGGCGGACCACGTAGTGCAGCGGCCGGCACGGGTCATAGGCCACGAACTGCTGGTCCTGGTCCGGAGCCGGGTGCAGGACATAGGCGGTGGAATCCGTTGTGGCCGGCGGGACACTCAGGGGAGCGCCGGCCGCTTCTACCCCAGCGGGTGGGACGTCGGCGCCGGGAAGATGAGGCAGCACTGTGGCAACAGCGAGCCGGCTCACCAGGGATCCGGCCAGGGACATGCCGATGAGGACCGCGATGGCCCAGCCGAGGACGGACTTTGGCCTCCAGCGGGCAGCGCCCGGCCTGCGTTTCGGACCGTAGCGCTTCGGCCTTTCTACCGGAGGCAATGGAGCAGTCCGCCACGGCTCTGGATCCTGCAGCGTTCCAAACGCCTCATCAATGGCCCACTGTGGAATGCGCCCGCTCGGTGAACGCCGGATGGCGGGAAGCTCCTGCCCGGTTTTTGGCGAGTTCCTCATACCGAACCCAGATTCCACCGCGCCCCCTTATCCCCATAACGCATTCCGCGACGGTCAGCTGATTGTAATGGCAGGAACGGCTCATTGCCGGGCAATGCCGGTCATTCTTGTTCGGAGATGTTCCCTATTAGCCAGATTCTGTCCTTGGCACAGTCTCGTTCAGTCCAGTTGTCCTGGACTACGCCGCCAACGCCGCCTCCGCCGATGGCAAGGGGCGAGCCCGAACGTGCCACAACGTTCTTGTCGGCGTCGAGCACTTCGAAGGACTCTGCGTCGCCTTGCACCGTGTACCCGAGGGGCCAGACAAGACCCACCGGGTCCGTCGCCGTCTTCGCGTGAACGCAACCGCTTTCGTCAGCCGCCAGCGTTCCCCTCAGTAGTGCTTCCATCCCACTTTTTTCAGGTCTGTCCGATGTAAGAAGGCGAAGAGGGGTAGGTTCCGCGGCACAGCCCGCTGCTCCGAACATCACCGTGAGCGCGAGAATTGCCAGTCTTGGCAATTTTGAAGACATGACCCGCACTATATGCCCACGGCGGCCTCACGTATAGGGACACATATTCTGTACCGGACCGCTGAGTTAATCTGCATTCAACTTCCAGGACCTCCGCCGTTCTCCCGCGCACGGCAGGCTTTTCACGTTTGCCCGGCACCACCCCCACGCCGGCAAAGAAACCTGATCCTAGGAGAATCCCGTGTTTGTAAAGAGCACCCTTGCCGCCGTGGCCGTCCTGGCCGCCCTCACCGGAACGGCAGTTGCACCCGCCAGCGCCGAAGCTCCCACGCCTGCCCCCGTGCTCGGACAGCCGCTCGCGGCCGCCCACGCCCACAACGACTACGAGCACGAGCGTCCGCTGTTCGACGCCCTGGAGCACGGCTTCACCAGCGTCGAGGCGGACGTGTGGCTGGTGGACGGCGAACTGCTCGTCGCGCACGACCTTGAGGACGTTAAGCCCGGCGTTACCCTCGAGAGCCTCTACCTGGACCCGCTCGAGGACCTGGTGCGCCAGGGTGGCCACAGCGTCTACCCCAAGTGGAGCGGCAGCGTGCAGCTGATGATTGACATCAAGAGCGAGGGCGAAGCCACCTATGCCGCCGTCGAGAAGGAACTCGCCGAGTACCCGTCCATCATGACCCGCTACGTCAATGGGACCGTCAAGCCCGGCCCCGTCACCGCCGTCATCAGCGGCAACCGTCCACTGGCCACCATGCAGGCAAAGGACATGCGGTTCGGCTTCTACGACGGGCGCGCCAGCGACCTCACCTCCGGGATGCCTGCCAGCTTCATGCCGATCGTGAGCAACAACTGGACCAAGCTCTTCACCTGGCCGGGCGTCGGCCCCATGCCGGAGCTGGAGCGCGCCAAGCTGCATGCCTACGTCGAGACCGCGCACGCCAACGGCTACCGCGTCCGCTTCTGGGCCACCCCGGACCAGGCCGGCGACGCCCGCGAGGCCGTCTGGAACGAGCTCTACGACGCCGGCGTTGACCACATCAACACCGACGACCTCGCCGGACTGCAGGCCTTCCTCACCGCCCGCGCGGCGTAACAGGGACGCCAAAGCACCCACACAAAAGGAAGCGGACGACGGCGGGAAGCACCCGCCGTCGTCCGCTTCCGTTTTCCCGCTTTGCGCGCGGACCAGGTTATGGCATCACTCGGGCGTCACGTACGCCCCGGAGATGCCGCCGTCAACGAGGAACGTCGATGCCGTGATGAAGGATGCGTCGTCGCTGGCCAGGAAGGCCACGGCAGCGGCCAACTCTTCCGGTTCTGCGAACCGCCCCAGGGGAACGTGGACCAGGCGGCGGGCGGCCTTCTCCGGGTCCTTGGCGAAGAGCTCCTTCAGCAGCGGGGTGTTGACCGGTCCGGGGCAGAGCGCATTAATCCGGATGCCCTGCCGGGCGAACTCGACGCCCAGTTCCCGGCTCATGGCCAGTACCCCACCCTTGGACGCGCTGTAGGAGATCTGGGACGTGGCCGCTCCCATGACTGCTACGAAGGATGCCGTGTTGATGATGGAGCCCTTGCCCTGGGCCTGCATGTAGGGGAGAGCGTACTTGCAGCAATAGAAAACTGACGTCAGGTTTACTTCCTGGACCCGGCGCCAGGCATCGATTCCGGTTTCGAGGATCGACGCGTCGTCTGCGGGTGCGATGCCGGCGTTGTTGAAGCTGATGTCGACGCTTCCATACGTTTCGTTGGTGACAGCGTAGAGGTTCTTTACCTCCTCTTCGCTGGTCACATCCACCTTGACGTAGAGGCCGTTTAATTCGTCGGCCACCCGCTGCCCCGCTGTGGCGTCCAGGTCCGCGATGACCACATGGGCGCCTTCGGCGGCGAATCGGCGTGCGGTGGCGAGACCGATGCCGCTGGCTCCGCCGGTAATGACGGCGCTGCGCCCCTTGAGGCGGTTGGAGATTACTTCGCTCATTTCTTTTCTTCCTATCGGGACGTTATGGGTTGGTAGAGATGAAGACGTTCTTGGTCTCGGTGAAGGAATCCAAGGCATCCGGCCCCAGTTCCCGTCCAAGTCCGGACTGTTTGAATCCGCCGAATGGCGTGGAATAGCGCACGGAGGAATGCGAGTTAACCGAGAGGTTTCCTGACTCGAGGCCCCGTGCCATCCGCAGGGCCCGGCCGATATCCCGTGTCCAAATGGAGCCGGAGAGCCCATAGATCGAGTCGTTGGCCAGTTGAAGTGCGTCGGCTTCGTCCGTGAAGGGAACAACAGCCACCACGGGGCCGAAAATCTCCTCGTGCATGACCCTGTCCCTCCTGGACGGCGTCAACACCGTAGGAGGGAACCAGAATCCCTTTCCTTCCGGTGCCGAGCCCTGGAAAGCGATGGACGAGGTGTCCGGAATGAATCCGGACACCGTCCTGTGCTGGGCTGCGGAAATGAGCGGTCCCATGAACGAAGCTTCGTCTCCGGGGTCGCCGACCTGGAGATCCGTGATGACCGGTTCCAGGAGTTCGAGGAATTTCTCATAGACGCTGTCCTGGACCAGAATCCTGGACCGCGCACAGCAATCCTGTCCTGCGTTGTCAAAGGCCCCGCCGGGCGCGGCCGCTGCAGCGGTTGCCAGGTCTGCGTCGGCGAAGATGATGTTGGCGCTCTTGCCGCCCAGTTCCAGCGTCACGGGTTTAATCTGCTCCGCGCAACCGGCCATGATCCGCTTCCCGACACCGGTTGAACCGGTGAAGACGACCTTGCGTACGGCCGGGTGGGTCACAAACCGTTCGCCCACCACTGAACCCTTGCCTGGAATGATCTGCAGGACGCCTTCAGGCAGGCCTGCTTCCCGGGCCAGCTCACCGAGCCGGATGGCTGTCAGCGGCGTCAATTCGGCCGGTTTCAGAACCACGGTATTTCCGGCGGCCAGGGCGGGCGCGAATCCCCACGCTGCGATGGGCATGGGGAAGTTCCAGGGCACGATCACGCCGACAACACCCAGGGGCTCGTTGAACGTCACGTTAACACCGCCGGCTACTGGAATCTGCTGGCCGACGTGCCGTTCGGGTGCCGCCGAGTAGTACGTCAGGACATCGCGTACATTCCCAGCTTCCCATCTGGCGTTGCCGATGGTGTGCCCGGCGTTCCGTACCTCAAGCAGGGCCAGGTTTTCCAGGTCGGCATCTACGGCTGCTGCAAACCTGCGCAGCAGGAGGGCGCGGTCCGCAGGGGCGACATGGCGCCACGACTCAAAAGCCCGGACGGCGGTTTCGATGGCCCTGTCAGTCTCCTCAAGGCTAGCAAGGGCTATGGTCTCGATGACCTCCTCCGTTGCCGGATTCAGTACGTCAAACGTGCTGGTGGACATTGCCGGAGCGCTCCCTTCGGTCTAGACGGTAGTTGGTTGCGGCCTCGACGAATCCCTTGAAAAGCCGGAGATCGCCGGGATTTTGTTCCGGGTGGAACTGCACACCCAGTACCCAGCCGTCCTCTGTTGTCTCCAAGGCTTCGACCGTTCCGTCAGCGGCCGCAGCGGTGACGGAAAGACCGTCAGCGATCCTGTCGATGGCCTGGTGGTGGTAACACGGCGCGATCGCGGCCGGGCCCAGCAGGTCGCGGCTGATGCTTCCGACCGCCGTCGTAAACTCCACGCTGCCGAACACCCCCGGGGCCGGCTGGTAATCCGCTTCCGGATTCACGTCGGGAATGTGCTGTATCAGGGAGCCGCCCATGGCCACGTTGAGGATCTGGGCGCCCCTGCAGATGGCGAACAGGGGAACCCCGGCTTCCAGGGCCGCGCGGGTGAGGGCGATGTCGTGCGCGTCCCTCGCCGGTTGGGCGCGGGTGAGCCGGTGCGGTTCGGCACCGTAATGTTCAGGGCCGACGTCGGTGCCTCCTGAGATGATCAGGCCATCCAGCACCTCCACGATCGAAGGATCGGTGCCGAGCGGGGGCAGCAGGACAGGAGTGCCGCCTGCGGCGACCACCGCCTGGACGTAGGTGCCCGGGAGGACCGCCGCATCTGCTGTCCAGACTCCCCAGGATGCTTCCTGGTAGTAGGTGGTCAGCCCGATCCGTGGACGGTAGGTATCAGAGCCGTTCAAAGACACGCTTGCGCTCCCAATCCGTTACCGCGCTGTCGAACGCCTTCAGCTCCACACCGGCTGCGAAGACATAGTGGTCCACAACCTCATCGCCGAATGCCTTACGGGCGATTTCGCTTCCGGCCAGCAGTGAGCGGGCCTCCCGCAGGCTGGTGGGAATGCGGTCTGCGTCCGATTGGTACGCGTTGCCCGCCATGATCGGCTCGAGCGAAAGTTTATTCTCGATACCGTGAATCGCGGCCGAGATAAGTGCCGCGGCGGCCAGATAAGGGTTCACGTCCCCGCCTCCCACACGGTTTTCCACCCGAAGATTGGGGCCGCGGCCCACGACGCGCAGCGCGCAGCTTCGGTTGTCCAATCCCCACGCAATCGCTGTGGGGGCGAAGCTGCCCTCCACGAAGCGCTTGTACGAGTTGATGTTGGGGGCGACGAAGTATGCCAGTTCCTTGAGCCCGGCGAGCTGGCCGGCGATGAAGTGTTCCATGACCGGGCTGAAGCCGTGCTCGCCGTCGCCGGCCAGGACGGGGTTGCCGTCGAGGTCGGTCAGACTGAAGTGAATGTGGCAGGAGCTGCCTTCGCGCTCGTTGTACTTGGCCATAAAGGTAATGCTCTTGCCATGCTGCGCGGCGATTTCCTTGGCCCCGTTCTTGTAGAACGCGTGGTTGTCGCAGGCAGTAAGCGCGTCAGCGTACCGGAAGGTGATCTCCTGTTGGCCCAGGTTGCACTCACCTTTGGAAGACTCAACCACCAGGCCGGCCCTCTCCATCCCGGTCCGGATGCTCCGGATCACGGGTTCCAGTTTTGCCGTCGCCAGGAGGGAGTAGTCCACGTTGTAGCGCGTGGAGGGCGTGAGCCCTTCGTATTTCTTCTCCCACGCTTCTTCGTAACTGTCGTCGAACATGATGAACTCGAGTTCGGTGCCGATGTGGGCGCGGAAACCCAGAGTCTCAAGGCGTTCAACCTGGGCGCGGAGAATCTGGCGCGGGGATTGGACCACGGGCGTGCCGTCGAGCCACAGCACATCGCACTGAACCAGGGCGGTGCCTTCCAGCCACGGCACACGGCGCAGCGTTGAGACGTCCGGCCGCATCACCATGTCCCCATAGCCGTTCGCCCAGGAAGACATGGCATACCCGTCAATGGTGTTCATTTCCACGTCAACGCTCAGCAGGTAGTTGCAGCCTTCGGCACCATGTCCCAGCACGTCTTCAAGGAACGACCGTGCTCCGCACCGCTTGCCTTGCAAACGCCCCATTGAATCGGTGATGGCAACGACGACGGTGTCGATTTCACCCGTGTTGACCAGCGTGCGGAGCTCGTCGACGCTGAGCGGTCCTGACCCGGAGGAGCCGGTTGTTTGGTTCATCATTAGGTTTTCCGTAACTCTCATGGTGTTGGTGAAGGTAAAGGGTGTCTGGTCCAAGGACCGGAACTCAGCTCTTGAGCTCAGCCTCGGCTGCAGCGAGTTGCGCGAACTCTTCTTCGGGAGCGCCTGCGACGATCCGGTGCCGGCTGTAGAACCAGTAGTAGAGGAGCGCGGCTCCGAAAATTGCTGCTGTTATTGAAGCGGCATTGACATCGACCACAAAAGTGGCGACCACGGCAACCGCAGCAAGAACCAGGGCAATCGTCGTGGTGACCACGCCGCCCGGTGTGCGGTATCCCCGGGGCAGATCCGGTTCCTTCCGCCTCAGGACGATGTGCGAGAGGTTGAGGAGCACGTAGGAGACGGTGGCGCCGAAGACAGCGATATTGATCAGGAGGGCACCGTCCCCGGTGGTTGCCGCAAGGATGAAGCCGATGGTGCCGGGAACAATCAGGGCCCAGTAGGGCGTACGGCGCTTCCCCGTCAAGGACAGCCACTTGGGGAGGTAGCCGGCGCGTGAAAGAGCAAAGAGCTGCCGGGAGTAGGCGTAGATGATGGAGAAGAAGCTGGCCACAAGTCCGGCCAGGCCGGCGTAGTTGACGAAATCTGCCAGGAAGGTGTTGCCGCCGTAGGCCAGGCGCAAGGCCTCCGGCAGCGGATTGTCGGACCCGCTCATCGCCTCCGAGCCCGCCGCGCCCGGGACGAGTACCAGCATGAGGGCCGCGAAAACCACCAGGACACCTACTGCGACGATGATGCCCCGGGGCATATCCTTCTTCGGATCAGCGGTCTCCTCCGCGGCCAGGGGCACCCCTTCGACCGCAAGGAAGAACCAGATGCCGTATACCAGGGCACCGATGGCGCCGCCGATCCCCATGGGCAGGAAAGCGCTCGACGTCGGCGCGCCGTCCGGCACGATGTCGAAGAGGTTCTGGACATTGAAGTGCGGGACGAGACCAACGACGACGGCCACCAGGGCGACCACCGCCACCGCGGTGATCCCGAAAATCATCTTCAGCGCCTCGCCCACTCCGCGGAGATGGATACCGACGAAGACGGCGTAGGTCACCAAATAAACGGGCCAGGAGTTGGTGAGGCCAAACAGGCCCAGCGCTTCAACATAGCCCCCGATGAAGATGGCGATCGCAGCCGGCGCCACCGCGTACTCAATGAGCACCGCCATGCCGGTGGCAAAGCCGCCCAGGGGTCCCAGCGCCCGCCGGGCGAAGCCATATCCGGCCCCGGTGGCCGGCAGTGCAGAGGACAGCTCGGCGAGGCCGAAGGCCATGCAGGTATACATGACTCCCATAAGGACAGTTGCAATCAGAAGCCCGCCCCAGCCGCCCTGGGCGAGGCCGAGGTTCCAGCCTGCGAAGTCACCGGAGATGACGTAAGCCACGCCAAGCCCGGCAAGCAGTATCCAGCCCGCAGCTCCCCGCTTGAGCTGCCGATGCTGCAGGTACCGCTTGTCGTCGGTCACCTGGATTGATTCAGAGGATGACACTGTAGTTCCCTTCGTCCGAGGGTATTGGTATGAGTTCAGACCATAAACTCGTTACAGTGTGATCCAGATCATTCCGACCGTCAAGGGTCTATCCCATGTTCGTTGGTGACGCATGGGTGGTCAATTCGCCGCGGTAGTCGGATATGCCGGAGTCATAGGCATTTTTTCAACCCATTATGATGGGGTAATGGAACAGGAACAGTTCGGAACCGCGGCCCCGATCCTCCGCCCGGTCAGGCACGGCAATGCCTTCGAGGAAACCATCGAACGACTGCTCCAGAACATCAAGCTCGGCCTCTTTGGCGTTGGAACCAAGCTTCCGGCTGAGCGGGAGCTGGCGGAGTTACTGGGGGTTTCGCGCGCCACTCTGAGGGATGCCCTGGCGGAATTGCAGAAGGCCGGATATGTCGAGGTGCAGCGCGGCCGCTATGGAGGAACGTACGTCTGCAGTTGGCCCGAGGCGGGATCAGGCTCCTATCCGGAACTCGACCCGGCCGAGGTGGAGGACATCCTGACGTTCCGGGACGTCATCGAGCCGGCTGCTGCGTCGCTGGCCGCCCGCGCCACCTTGTCGCAGGCGCAGCGGACCCATTTGCTGAGGACTCTGGCCGAGGTGGCTGCTGCCCCGGCGAACCAGTACCGTCCCAAGGATGCAAGATTCCATGTGGCGATCGCGGAAATAACGGGGTCGCCGAGCTTGGCGCTTGCGGTGGCGGATGTACGTTCCAAGGTCAACGACCTGCTCGATCGGATACCGCTGCTCCAGCCGAACCTGGAGCATTCAAACCGGCAGCACCAGGAAATAGTGGACGCCATTCTTAGGGGTGATGACACGGAGGCCTATAAGGTTGCGCGGGATCATCTGCAGGGAACGGCTTCCCTGTTGCACGGATTCCTTGGATCCTCGGACTCAGCCGGCGCGGGGTGACCGGCCGCTGAAGGCGTTAGTGCGGCGGACGACGGCGGGACCTCCCGCCGTCGTCCGTATTTAACCCTTGGGGCGCATCGAGGACGACGTGCGTGTTCGAGGAGGAAGCCGACGGCCGGGCCGAGGAATGCAGGCTCAGATGCCCGCGCTTCTTCACATCCACTGCGGGTGCCTAAGGGTGCCTATCTGCAACCGTGTTGTGTAAGGCGCAACATCTTCCCGCTTGGGTCGCTGCCCGTGGGTCGTGCCACCAGCCCCGGTTGGCTTACCTCATTACTGTTTAGAAACAAATTATGGCTTACGCCACCCTATTGACTGTGCTGCGTGTCACGTCCTAACCTGATGAAACCAAGTTGCAAAGAATGCAACTCCAAACATTTCTTGGTGGATACACATGAGTAATGAATCGAACTCATCCGGCGTGGGACTTGTTGGCGAGGGCGCCAATGGTCCCGTTCCGGGCCGCGCCGCCGGACGCGGCTCAGGCATGACTGATCCAGCAGGTGCCGTCACTGTCGACGAACCCAGCAGGCAGACCCGCCGACGGGTAGTGGCAGCCAGCTTCATCGGCAATTTCGTCGAATGGTTTGACTACGCCGTCTACGGCTATCTTGCTGTCACCATCTCCACGGTCTTCTTCCCGGAATCAGATCCGCAGACCGCGCTCCTGCTGACCTTTGCACTGTTTGCGATCTCTTTCTTCGTTCGTCCCTTGGGTGGCTTTATCTGGGGCCATATCGGAGACCGGGTGGGCCGGCGGACAGCGCTCTCCCTGTCCATCCTGATCATGTCAGGGGCTACGTTCTGCATCGCCCTCATCCCGGGTTACGACACCATCGGCATTTGGGCGCCGATCCTCCTGCTGATCATCCGGGTGGTCCAGGGGTTCTCGGCCTCCGGCGAGTATGCCGGAGCTTCAGCGTTCCTGGTGGAGTACGCCCCTGCCGGCAAGCGCGGCCTTTATGCCGCAGTTGTTCCGGCCAGCACGGCAGCCGGCTTGCTCCTCGGGTCCCTCATCGCTGGCCTCCTGACCTCGGTGCTGACAACCGACGCCCTGCACAGCTGGGGCTGGCGCCTGCCGTTCCTCCTGGCCGCACCCATGGGGCTGATCGGGCGCTATATCCGCAACAAGCTCGAAGACACTCCGGTGTTCCGCGAGATGGCCCAGGAGGATCACGCCGTCAAGGCCCCTGTGTCCAGCCTCTTCCGCAACCACTGGCGGCAGCTCCTCCAGGCCGTGGGTGCCGTGCTGCTCAACGCAGTGGGCTTCTACGTAATCCTCAGCTATATGCCCACGTACCTCTCCTCCGAACTGGGCCTGGGCGAAACCGAGTCCTTCCTGGCAACGACTATTGCGCTTGTCAGCTATATCGGCTTCATCTTCCTGACCGGCATGCTTTCGGACCGTTTCGGCAGGAAAAAGGTACTCATCAGTGCCTCAGTCACCTTCATTCTGCTGACCGTACCGGCCTTTGCGCTCTTGGGAACTGGTGACTTCCTGGTGATCGTGCTGGTCCAGATCCTGCTCGGCGCCATGCTGACCCTCAATGACGGCACGCTACCCAGCTTCCTGGCAGAAATGTTCCCCACCCGGGTCCGCTACAGCGGCTTTGCTGTCAGCTTCAACCTCTCCAACGCCCTCTTCGGCGGTACCGCCCCATTCATGGCAACGCTCCTCATCGCAGCGACAGCCAACGACCTCGCGCCGGCCTGGTACCTGGTCGCCGCTGCAGTGGTCTCCCTTGTCGCGGTGGCGCTCTCGCGGGAAACCTGCCGGGAAGCGCTGCGGCACGAATAACAGACTTCCTCTTCCGTCTCACGTAACTGCATTACAAGAAAGGCACCACCAAATGACCATCACTGCCGAAAACGCCTCCTCCGTCGCCGAACTCGAGCGGCTCAAGGTCCTCCACAACGGCTCAAAAGGCAAGCTCACATTCTCCGACGCGGAGTTCGAGCGCCGTCTTGGCGGCCTGCGCCGGATCATGGCCGCCAAGGAGCTCGACGCGGTCATCCTGACCAGCTACCACGGCATCAAGTACTACTCCGACTTCCTTTACACCACCTTCGGCCGCAACTATGCCCTGGTCGTCACCGCCGACGACTCGGTCACCGTTACCGCCAACATCGACGCCGGCATGCCGTGGCGCACCTCGTACGGCGAGAACATCGTCTACACCGACTGGCGCCGCGACAACTTCTACTTCGGACTCCAGGAGGCCCTGCGCCAGCGCGGCGTCAAGGCAAACCGTCTGGGCGTCGAGGACGACTTCCTGCCCGGCCTGACCCGCGAGAAGATCGCCGCCGCGTTCCCGGGTGCCCAACTGCTGGACATCTCCCAGGACGCCATGCGCCAGCGCATGATCAAGTCCGCCGAAGAGATTGAGGTCATCAAGCACGGCGCCAGGATCGGCGACCTCGGCGGCGAGGCCATCCGCAACGCCATCCGCGAGGGCATCTCAGAGTACGAAGTTGCCCTGATCGGCACCGAGGCGATGGTCCACGAGATCGCAAGGACGTTCCCGGACCGCGAAGTCCGGGACACCTGGGTCTGGTTCCAGTCCGGCATCAACACCGACGGCGCACACAACTGGGCCACCACCCGCAAGCTGCAGCAGGGCGACATCCTCTCGCTCAACTGCTTCCCGATGACCTCCGGCTACTACACCGCCCTGGAGCGCACCCTCTTCCTCGGCCAGCCGGACGAACGCTCCCTGGAGCTGTGGAACATCAACGTCGAGGTCCACAAGCGCGGCCTGGAACTGATCAAGCCCGGCGCCGTCTGCAAGGACATCGCCGCTGAACTGAACGAGATTTACGTCAGTCACGGACTGCTCGCCAACCGCACCTTCGGCTACGGCCACTCGTTCGGCGTTCTCAGCCACTACTACGGCCGCGAAGCCGGCCTGGAACTGCGCGAGGACATCGACACCGTGCTCGAGCCAGGCATGGTGGTCTCCATGGAGCCCATGATCACCGTCGCTGACGGCCAGCACGGCGCCGGCGGCTACCGTGAGCACGACATCCTGGTCATCGGCGAGGACAACTCGGTGGAGAACATCACCAAGTTCCCGTTCGGACCCGAGAACAACATCGTCGGCGCATAGGCGCCGTAGCAGCGGGAAGCGGCGCCACGGTAAGTGGCGCCGCTTTCGGCGTCTCCGCTGAAGATAAGGAAAGATGATGGCTACCATGACTCCAGCAGCAGCTAAAGAAACCAGCGGCGGAAATCCGAAGCACACAGAAACGAACGGCGGGACGGACGCCAAAGGCGCATCCGTCGTCGTCAACGCCATTGCGGTGCTGAAGACCTTCTCTGCCGAGGAGCCGCTCCTCGGGGTCACCGAGATCGCCAACCGGGTGGGCATGCACAAGAGCACCGTGTCGCGGATGCTGGCAACCCTGGAGCAGGAGAATCTCGTGGAGCGCGACCCGGAAACCCGCAGGTTCCGGCTCGGCCTGGGTCTCATCGCCGTCGCAGGGCCGCTGCTGGCGGAGCTGGATGAACGCCGGGTCGCTTACCCGGTGCTGCGCCGGCTCACCGAGCAGACGGGGGAGACCAGTGCCCTGATGCTCTGGAACGGTGACGAGGCCATCTGCGTGGAGCAGATCGCAGGTCAGCATCAGATCAAGCACACCACGCCGCTCGGCGCCCGCTACCGGGACGCCCTCAGCGCCTCCGTGCAGGTATTCCTGTCGTCGCTGCCCGCCGAAAGGGTGCGGGAATTGCTGCGCAGCGGAACGATCAGCTTTCCCGGGATGGACGACGCCGGCCTGGCCGCCTACCAGGAGCGGCTGCACCAGGTCGCGGCGCGGGGATGGGCGGAGAATTACGGGGAGACTTCCATGGACGAGGTGGGCGTGGCCGCCCCCGCGTACGACCACCGTGGCGACGTGGCCGCCGTCGTACTCATCCCCGCCCCGCGCTTCCGTGTCTCCCGCGAGCGGCTGGAGGACCTGGGCGAGGCCTGCGTGGCCGCCGCCGCGCAAGTGACAACGCGCCTTGGCGGCCGCGCTGGCACGTAGCACGGCGCCGGCTCTCGGGTCCTCGCCAGAGGATTTTCAATATAATTAGGAAAAATCGTTGACGAGCGCAAAATCTTCACTATAGTTGTGTGAGTTAGCTCACCAAGCGAAAGACGGCCGATGACCATCGAGAGTAGCACCGCTGCACCGCCAGCCACCAGCGAACTGCTGGTGACGGTTGGCAACAAGGTGCGGTCCATGCGCAAGGAAAAGGGCATGACCCTGGCCCGGCTCTCGGAGATCACCGGACTCAGCCAGGCGATCGTCAGCCAGATTGAACGAGGCATGGCCAACCCGTCCTTCACAACCCTCGCCCAACTGGCCCACGGACTGGACATTCCGGTAGGAAGGTTTTTCCTGGGACAGGACCAATCCAAATCCCCGGTCGTCCGGAAATCGGAACGGCGCAACCTGCAAAACGTGACCCGCGAATCCGTGGGGGAAGCAGTCCACGAACTGCTGACCCCGGACCGCGGCGGCACTATTGAGGCGCAATGGATCAGCACGCCCCCAGGGCACGACACCAGCGCAACACCCTTTACCCACAGCGGGGAAGAGTTCTGCTTCATTATTTCGGGCCGTAAGGACGTCTATTTGGATGGCGTCTGCTACAGCCTGGAAGAGGGGGACTCCATCACCTACTCCTCGGAGATCCCGCACTGGTACAAGAACAGCTACGAAGAGGTATGCGTAGCCATTTGGGTCAACGCACCACACGCCGTATAGGCGGGCCGGCCCCCGCCGGCTCCCGCGTTTACCCGTAACTGTCCCGGCCACACTCCGTGGCCGCTGACACTCCTTGCCACCTTCGCACCATGCGCCTGCATCAACAGGCGTTACTGCGTCATACCCTCCCACGCCCTCCGGGGCGGCAGCGTAAGGACATCCCCATGCTCGATACCCAAACGACGGACAGTGTTGTCCCGTCACCCCGACCCACCGACTCATCCCCCCTGAAGCCTGGGCGCTTCACCCCCGAAGTCCGCAAGGGCCTGCTGGGCCTTGGCCTCGGCAACGCCCTGGAATGGTACGACTGGATGGTCTTCGGGCTCCTGTCGGCCTTCATCGGACCGAATTTCTTCCCCAACACCGAACCGCTCTCGGCCACACTCAGCGCCCTGGCCGTGTTCGCCGTCGGATTCGCTTTCCGTCCCCTCGGCGGCATCCTTCTGGGGACCCTCGCGGACCGGATCGGACGCCGCCGCGTGATGCTGTTGTCCATCATGCTCATGGCCGGCACCACACTGGTGATTGCCATCACGCCCACCTACGCCCAGATCGGTGCCTGGGCCGGCATCATCCTGCTGGTCTGCCGCGTGCTCCAGGGCATTTCCACGGGCATCGAAGCCCCGCTGTCTACGTCCCACGCCCTGGAACTGGCGCCCGAAGGCCGCGAAGGTTATGTCGCCGGCCTGATGAGCTTCTACGTCAATATCGGCATTCTGCTGGCGTCACTGATCAGCTTCCTGTGCAGTCTGGTCCTGGGCGGTGCCGTCATGGCCGAGTGGGGCTGGCGCGTCCCGTTCATCATCGGCGCCCTCTTCGGCTTCGTTGTGCTGTACCTGCGCCGCGCCCTTCCAGAGACCCTCAAAGCCGAGGAGATGGCCAGCAACACTCCCCGCGCCGTCTGGTCCGGAGTCCGCAAGCACTGGCTCTCCGTACTGGCCATCATCTTCGTCGTGGGCGCGGCCCAAGCGTACAACTACGCCTGGAACGTGGGCCTGCCCAGCGCGGCCCGCAGCGGCTTCAAGGAAGACCCCACCGCGGTTTTCGCACTGACGACCGTCCTGGGCATCATCCTGGTGGCCGGCAGTTGGGCTATCGGCAAGTTTGCAGACGGCCGCCAGATGTCCCGCTGGTTCCTGGTCACCCGCATCCTGGCCATCCCGTCAGTCTTCCTCATGCTCCTCTATGTACAGCCGGGCATCGGCGGCTTTGCCGCGGTCCTGCTGGGGGGCTCCGTCGTCCTGGTCCTGAACATGACCCTGTACAACGTGGTCAGCTCGTCGCTGATGCCCAAGAACATCCGCGGCACCGGTGTGGCTCTCGGCTACGGAATCGGCGTTGCACTCTTCGGTGGCACCGCCTCCTACCTGCTGGTCTGGCTCCAGTCGCTAAGCCTTACCTGGGTCTTCCCGGTCTACGTCGCCGTCCTCTCTACCCTCAGCATCGTCTTCTACATCGCCGCCCGCCGCCGCAACGGCATCTTTGTAGGGAAGTAAGGAAGCACCATGATGAATTCACTCGAACTTAGTACCACGACGGCGGACCTGACCGCGCCCGTCATCTCCCGTTCCAACGTCCTGGTAGTGGGCGGTGGTCCGGCAGGCGTCGCCGCCGCTGTGACAGCTGCCCGCTCCGGTGCCAAAGTGACGCTTCTTGAGCGGTACTCATCCCTCGGCGGTCTCGCCTCCGGCGGCATGGTCCTGGTCCTGGACGACATGATCAATGGCCAGGAGATCACCGTCACCGGAATCGTTTCCGAATATGTGGAGCGCCTGCAGAAGCTGGGGCTGGCAATCGTGCCGCCGGCCGACGACAGGAAGACGTCCGAGGAGCTATGGAACAAGTGGGGCCGCTACGGCACCTTCGACTTCCACTCCCACACCACTCCCAAACCCGTCTGCTACGCCGCCGCCTTCGACCCCGACGGCTGGAAGCGGGTTTCCAACGATCTGGTCCGCGAAGCCGGAGTGGACCTGCGCCTGCACTCCTGGTTCTCCCGCCCCATCGTGGACAACGGAGTGATCAAGGGCGTCATCTGCGAAACCAAGCTGGGTCCGCAGGCCTTCATGGCGGACGTCGTCATCGACACCACCGGTGATATTGATGTCGCCTCCCGTGCCGGTGCCAGCTATGCAAAGGACAACTACCTCACCACCCTGGTCTTCCGGCTGGGCAACGTTGACACCGCGGCGGCAGAGGCGTTCGAGCAGGCCAACCCCAAGGAGGCCCGCGCCATCAACCGTAAAATCAAGCGCCTCCTCGGCGGCGCCTGGGAGCTGTGGTGGCTGAAGACCCCCATCGACGGTGTGGTCTGGTGCAACGCCCCACACATGACCGGCTTCGACGGCGTTGACCCGGCGGATATGACGGCGGCAGAGTTCGCTGCCCGCGACCGCATTTCCGAGGCCGTGGACTACGTCCGCGCCAACCTGCCGGGCTTCGAAAACTGCTACATGCTGGACGTTGCCTCACAGATGGGCGTACGCCAGACCCGGTTGCTGCAGGGCGAATACGTCATGACCAAGGACGACGTGACGCAGCGCCGCCACTTCCAGGACAGCGTTGCCCGCGGCCGCGACTACTACTACCCGTACCGCTCGCTGCTGCCCAAGGAGGTGGATCAGCTCCTTGTCGCTGGCCGGCACTACTCGGCCACCCCGGAGGCGCAGAAGATGTCCCGCGAAATCCCGCCCTGCATGGCGATGGGCCAGGCCGTGGGCGTCGCCGCAGCGCTCGCCGTCGAAGGCAACGTCCTGGTCCGGGACGTATCCGCCGTGGACATCCAGCAGGGGATGCGCCGGCACGGTGCGGACCCCGGCGACGTCCCGTCGTCGAACGCCACCGTGGATACCGAAGCGGCGGTTCCGGCATGAGCACCGTAACGGCAGAACGTACGACGGCGGCGCCCGCCACCGCGGCCCCGGCCGCCGGGGAGGAGCAGACGGCCACCCCCCTGCCGCTGGACGGCATCAAGGTGGTGGATTTCACGCAGGTCTTCATGGGCCCGTCGTGCACCCAGATGCTGGGCGACTACGGTGCGGACATCATCAAAGTTGAGCGCCCGGGCGCCGGGGACATCTCCCGCAACTCCTTCCCTGACAAGGACGGCCAGGACAACCCGATCTTCCTGTCCATCAACCGCAACAAGCGGAGCGTGTCCATCGATACCCGTACGGAAGAGGGACGGAACGTCCTGCACGTCCTTATGGCGGACGCCGACGTGGTGGTCAGCAATTTCCGGTCAGGCGTGATGGAGCGGATGGGCTTCGGTTACGAGGAACTCAAGAACGAGAACCCCGGCATCATCTGGGCTTCGGGCACCGGTTTCGGTCCCGTGGGACCCTACTCGCACAAGGGCGGCCAGGACGCCATTGCCCAGGCGTACTCCGGCGTCATGTGGCGCCGGGAGTCCGAGGACACCAAACCGGCCATCTACCCCACCACCCTGTGCGACTACATCACCGGCATGCACCTGATGCAGGGCATCCTGCTGGCGCTGCGCACCCGGGAGACCTCCGGAGTCGGGCAAAAGGTCGAGGTGACCATGTACGACTCCATGCTGCACCTGCAGATGCAGGAGGCCTGCATGCAGCTCAACCGCGGCTACGAGGTCAACTGGGGTGCCATGCCGCTGAGTGGCGTCTTCGAAACCACCGACGGCGCCGTCTGCATGGTGGGCGGTTTCACCCCGGACCCGCTTGCACGGATCTCCGAAGCCCTGGCCTTGGACGAGGACCTGACACTGCGCCCCGAGTTCGCCACCCTGGAGCAGCAGTTCGCCCATAAGCCCGCGCTGCAGTCGATCTTCCGGGAGCGCATCGCCACCAACACCACGGAGTACTGGACTTGCAGGCTCGAGGAACAGGGGGTGCTGAACGCCCCTGTTCATACCCTCGAACAGGCGCTCGCCGATGCCCAGACCGAAGCGAACGGCATGATCGTTGAGGCCGAACACCCCGGCGTCGGAACGGTACGGATGCTGAACGCCCCGATCCGGCTCTCAGCCACCCCGCCGAGTGTCCGCCGGGTGGCGCCGCGCCTGGGCGAGCACAACGTGGAAGTGCTGCTGGAGAACGGCTTTGATGAGGAAACCATCGCGCGCCTGCAGCAGCTGGGAGTCCTGCGATGACGGCGGTCTCCGTGGACGGTGCGGCGGTGGGCCGGACGTCCGCCTCCGCACCCGTTGACGAGGTCACGCTCACCATCGAGAACCACGTGGCCACGGTGGTCATCGACCGCCAGCACGTCCTCAACGCCGTCGACGGCCGCTCTCAGGACCGGCTCAATGAGATCTGGGAGCAACTCGAAACCGACCCCGGCGTGCGCGTCGTGGTGGTCACGGGAGCCGGGAACCGTTCCTTCTGCGCCGGCGCCGACATGTCCGCGGACGCCATGGACAAGACCGGCCTGGAATACTGGGCCGGCCTGGACCCGAACGGTTTCGGCGGCCTCAGCCTCCGCACCACCCTGGACGTTCCCGTCATCGCCCGCGTCAACGGCTACGCACTGGGCGGCGGCATGGAAATGGTGCTCGGCGCCGACATCGTAGTGGCCGCGGATACGGCCCGCTTCGGGCTCACGGAACCGCGCGTCGGGCGCCTGGCGCTTGACGGCGGCATCCACCAGCTTGTGCGGCGGGTCCCGTACACCCAGGCCATGGGAATGCTGCTGACCGGACGGAAGGCGGACGCGGCGGAGATGCAGGCCATGGGGCTGGTCAACGAGGTGGTCACGGCCAACGAACTCGACGCCGCAGTCCAGCGCTGGATTGACCACATCCTCGCCTGCGCCCCCACGTCCGTCCGGGCAGTCAAACAAATGGTCACGCAGACCGGACACCTTTCGGCGGCCGAAGCGCGCGGACTTCGGCTGCCGGCGCTCATGGCGGCCCTGGACAGCGAGGACTCCTCCGAAGGGGTACGCGCATTCCAGGAAAAACGGGCGCCCGTGTGGCCCGGCCGCTGACCGTCCACCCGGAGTAGCTCCGGTAGCAACGGCCCTCGATCGAAAGGAAACAACCATGCCGCAGTCTTTCGCGCCCAAAAACGGGCTCCGTGAAACCCTTCCCGCCGGTGTGTGGGGCGTCGTCGCCACACCGTTCCAGGGCAGCACCCTGGACGTGGACCTGGACAGCCTTGCCGGGCTTGTGGAGCACTATGAAACCATCGGCGCCACAGGGCTGACCGTCCTGGGCGTCTTCGGTGAAGCGGCCGCCCTTACTCCGGCTGAACGGCGCCAGGTCCTGGAAATCGCCGTCGAATGCTCTGACCTGCCCCTCGTCGTCGGGGTCACCGCCCTGGCGACGCGGCCGGCCATCGAGGAAGTCCGCGCCGCCCAGGAGGTGGCGGGCGTCCGCCTCGCTGCCGTGATGGTGCAGGCCAACTCGCCCAGCGCTGAGGTGGTGGCCGCCCACCTGGACGCCATTCACCGTGCCACCGGTGCCAACATCGTCCTGCAGGATTATCCGCTGGCCAGTGGCGTGGCCATTGCCGCGACATCCCTGGCTGCCGTGGTGTCGGCATGCAACTGCGTTATCGCCATCAAAGCCGAAGCACCGCCCACCAGCGTTGCCATCGCGGAGCTGACCGCAACCGGCGTCCCCGTGTTTGGCGGGCTTGGCGGGCAGGGCCTGCTCGACGAACTCCTGGCCGGCGCGGCAGGCGCCATGACCGGCTTCTCGTACCCCGAGGCGCTCATCGCCTGCGTCCGGGCTTGGCGGGAGGGCGGCTACGAGGCGGCACAGCAAGAGCTGCTGCCGTACCTTCCCCTGATCAATTTCGAACAGCAGCCCAAGGTTGCGCTGGCCATCCGCAAGGAATGCCTGCGTGAACGGGGCCTGATCAAGGATGCCGGCGTCCGGGCACCTGCTGCCGGGTTCCCGGAAAACCTGCGTGCTGCCATGCAGACGCACCTCGCTGAGGCAGCGGCCGCACTGGAAACAGCACAGACCCCCCAAAGGAGCTTCTGATGGACCTTGGAATCACCGGCAAAACCGCACTGGTGGCCGCCTCGACCGGCGGTCTGGGCCTGGCCGTGGCCCGCTCCCTCGCGGCGGAAGGCGCCCGCGTGGCCATCGTGGGCCGGCGACGCGATCGCGCCAAGGAGATCGTGGCTGAGCTGCAGGCCGACTATGGAGCTGAGGCTGCCGCCATCGAAGCCGACCTGACCACGCCGGAGGGAGTCGAAGCCGCCGTCGAACAGACCGTGGCGAATCTGGGCCCGGTGGACATCCTTGTCCTCAACGGACCAGGCCCCAAGCCCGGGGCCGCAGCGTCGTTGGGCGCCGGGGACATTGCTGCCGCCTTCGACCTCCTGGTCAAGCCGCACCACGCCCTTGTTTCCAGAATCGTTCCGGGAATGCGTGAACGCCGCTGGGGCCGGATCCTCGCTGTCGGTTCGAGCGGTGTGGTGGCACCCCTGCCCAACCTCGCAGTGTCCAACACCGGGAGGGCGGCCCTGGCCGGCTACCTCAAGACCCTCGCTGCCGAGGTAGCCCTCGACGAAGTCACCGTCAACATGCTGCTGCCCGGCCGCATCGCCACGGACCGGGTGGCCGAACTCGACCAGGCAGCGGCAAAGCGGCGCGGCACCACGCCCGACGCCATCCAGCTCGAATCCCGCAAGACGATACCAGCCCGCCGCTACGGCGAACCCGCCGAATTCGGAGCCGCCGCCGCGTTTCTCTGCAGCGCCCCGGCGTCGTACATCACCGGTGTTGCACTGCGGTGCGACGGCGGCCTGATCCGCAGCCTCTAGCCCCCAGACCTACCTAAGGACAACCATGACTTCCCCAACGCTTGATGCCGCCACCGACCTGAACGCCACCGCCACCGCGCAACATCTCATCAACGGCACGTGGTGCGGCCAAGCCGCAACCAGGCGGATGAACCCCGCCCAGCCGGACCAAATGGTGGCTTCGTCCCCGAGCGGCACAGCGGAAGACGTCGCGGCGGCCATCGCCGCGGCAGTGGAGGCACAGCCCGCCTGGGCCGCCCTGCCCGCGCCAGCACGCGGCGCGGTCCTGCTGGCTGCCGGCGACCTGCTGATGGACCGCCAGTCAGCCATCGCCGAAGACCTGGTGCGGGAAGAAGGCAAAACCCTCGCCGAAGCCAAAGGGGAGGTCAAGCGTGCCTCGGACGTGCTGCGGTTCTTTGGGTCCCTGGGGTGGGCGGCCACCGGCGAAGTGCTGCCCAGCGGCCTGCCGGACACCACCATCACCACCCGCCGCGAGCCGCTGGGCGTGGTGGGCCTCATCACCCCGTGGAATTTCCCCATTGCCCTTCCGGCCTGGAAGATGGCCCCGGCCCTGATCAGCGGCAACACGGTCGTCATCAAGCCCGCCGAGCTGACTCCGCTGTCCGCTACGCACCTGGCCCGTGCCCTGCAGGACGCCGGACTGCCTGCAGGCGTTCTCAACGTGGTCCATGGCAAGGGCCGGGTAGTGGGGGCGGCCCTGGCACATGACCCGCGGATTGCCGGGCTATCCTTCACCGGGTCCACCGCCGTGGGCCTCGGTCTGCAGGAAGTCCTCAACGCCCGCCGTGCCCGCGTGCAGCTGGAAATGGGCGGTAAGAACGGCGTTCTGGTGCTCGACGACGCTGATGCCGTCCGGGCAGCGAAAGTTGTGGCCGCCGGTGCCTTCGGGCTCACTGGACAGGCCTGCACGGCAACCTCGCGGGTGTATGTCACCCCGGGCATCCGTGCAGCATTCCTGGAAGCACTCGTGGCCGAAGCCGCCTCCTACGTTCCCGGCAACGGCCTTGACGCGAATTCGGCCATGGGCGCCGTGGTGAGCAGGCAGCAACTGGAACAGAACCAGGCAGCGGTGCGCGGCGCCGTCGAACGCGGTGCCACGCTGCTCCATGGAACGTACGACGGCGATCCCTCCGGCCCGCTGCTCTTTGCTGCCGCCGTGCTCACCGGCCTGCAAGCGGACGATCCCGCCGTCACGGAGGAGATCTTCGGCCCCGTGGTGGCGGTCCTGGAAGTGGCCAATTATGAGGAAGGCCTGGCAGCCATCAACGACTCCCGTTACGGACTCACCGCCGGCATTTGCACGGATTCCCTGGCCCGCGCCACGGACTTCGCCGCGCGGGCACAAGCGGGCGTCGTGAAGGTGAACCGGCCCACCGCCGGCCTGGACCTGAATGTGCCGTTTGGCGGTGTGAAGGATTCATCCACCAACACCTTCCGCGAGCAGGGCAGGTCCGCCCTGGACTTCTTCACCTGGGGCAAGACCGTCTACACAGGCGTCTGAACCGTGGTGTACGTGATTGCGCAGCCGTGCGTGGACGTCAAGGACAAGGCGTGCATCGAGGAGTGCCCCGTGGACTGCATCTATGAAGGCGCGCGCTCACTGTACATCCACCCCTCCGAGTGCGTTGACTGCGGCGCCTGCGACCCGGTCTGTCCGGTGGAAGCCATTTACTACTCGGACGACGTCCCGGACGAATGGGCTGACTATATGGGGGCAAACGCAGCGTTCTTCGAGGAACTGGGGTCCCCGCAGGGCGCCGCGGCGCTCGGGAACCTGGGCAGGGACCATCCGGTGGTTGCGGGTGAACCCCGGAAGGTAGCCGTCTAGGGCAGGCCTGCCAGACGGGCTGCCAGGTGCAGCGCGGCAAGCCGGCCCGTTCCCCGGGGATCCCCGCCGCACAACTCGAAAATCCGTTGCAGCCGGTGATGCATCGACTGCCGTTCCAGGTGCAGCTCCCTGGCCGACTGCGCCGTGTTGCAGCCCGAGTCCAGCCACACCTGCAGGGTCTCCAGCAGCTGGGACTGCCGCTGGGCATCATGGTCCAGCAGCGCCCGCAGCTGGCGGTGGACGAACGCGTCCCGGGCCGAGGCGTCCAGGGCGGTCAAGGCCAGGCTTTCGACCGCAACATCCCCCGCATCGATGACCACGAGGCCGCGGGCCGGATAGCTCCGGCGGCGCGCTGACGCCGTGCGGCGCCGGAGCTGCCGCACCTCCAGTGCCCGGCGCGCTTCGGCAAGGGACCAGGCAGCCTCCGCAACGCTGCCGGCCAGGGGTCCCACGGAGATCACCGCATCGTGATCCCCTTCCAGCTCCCGGAGCGATGCCAGGAGCTGCCGCCGTTCGGCAGCGGTGTCGGTGCAGGGCAGGCCGATCATCACCACCAGCTCGGCCTCATCCAGGTAAGCAGCGTTGGGAATCCGGTGCGCACCCAGGAGGGCCTCCATCGCGCCGCGCAGTTTCTGCGGCGAGGCCGCGTGGACGGCCGCCACCACGGCCGGGGAACTGGCTGGGAAACCGGCGCCGGGGGCGAGCTGTTCCAGGCGCCACTCCGGCGCGGATGTGAGCACGGCGCGCATCAGCTCCGCACCGGCGAGGGCATGCAGTCCTGGCGGCGTGTGCTGCAGCAGAGCCAGCCCGAGGATGTCGACGGCGCGTTCCCCGGCCACGTGCGCCAGCGCCGCATCGGCGCCCTCCGGCACCCGGACCTCAAGCCGGCCCATCAGCACACCCCGCACGGCAATGTCCACGGTGACCAATTTCTCCCCTGCCACCTCCTCAAGGTGGTCCTGCCCGCCTGCCGGCGCGCCGGCGTCGTCCGCTGACTGGGCAGCGGGGGAGTCCCGCGCCTGATCCGCTGCAAGATCTGCCGGATGGGGGTTGTGGCCCTCCGGCACTGCACTGCCCAGGATGACGCCCCAAGGTGAAGTGAGCTTCACCGCGGAGCCGGTGGTCCCCGCCAGCACGTCCAGGATCCTGTCCAGGGATGCGCCATGGGCGAGTTCCGCCGCCATGGCCCGGGTTGCCGCATCCGCCTGCTGGAGGTGCCCTACCGACTCGCTGACCAGGATGGAATTGATGGCCTGCATGACGCCCACAAAAGGCACCACCTCGCGGAGTTCCACTACCGGCAGCCCGTGTTCCCGGGCCTTCTCCAGCATGCCAGGCGGAATCTCAGGCAGGACCCCGCCGGTTTCGATTGCAAGGGCGGCCACTCCCCGCTGCGCCAGGTCCTGAACGTAGGCGGCGCGCTTGTCCGGCGTGGCTCCGGCCAGGGTGATGCCACCGCAGAGCAACAACTCCCCACCGCGCAGGAGCGGTGCAATGTCCAGCACCTCGCTCGAGTGGACCCAGCGGACTGGATCTGCCGCGACGTCCCTGCCAGGCGCGTGGAGCAAGGGGTCCGCAGCGGCGAGTGCTGGGTGGGCGAGGATCTCGCCGAGGGGAACCGACATGACATTCCGTAACGTAAGAAAGGGATTTGCTCGACACATAGTATCTTGTTCCCTGTGATGGGGGCCACATAGCCTTTGAGTACCTACCAATCCTCACGGAGGCCCCCTATGCAAGAAGAGCTTTCCACGGCAGCGCAAAGGCGCGCTGCTTCCGATGCACCCGGCCCCGGCGCCGCGCACATAAACGTCCACGACGGCGCCGAGGACCATGAAGCATGGCTCCAGCCCATCCCGGAATCGGCACGCACCACCAAGGTGTCCGGACAGTTCTGGATCTGGGCCGGCGCCAACCTCGCTCCAATCAACTGGGTGCTGGGGGCACTCGGTATCCACCTTGGGCTCGGCTTCGCGGACACCGTCACCGTCCTGGTGCTGGGCAACCTGATCGGCATGCTGCTGTTTGGCTGCTTCGTCCTGCTTGGCCAGAAGACCGGCGCCACCGGCATGGTCCTGGCCCGCGCCGCGTTCGGTCGGCGTGGAAACTACCTCCCCGCCGCCATCCAGGCGCTCCTGGTGATTGGCTGGTGCGCCGTGAACACCTGGATCATCCTGGACCTGGTGATGGCACTGTTCGGCACCCTCGGATGGGTAGACCCGGACGCGCACAACTACGCCTGGAAGATCGCGGTTGCCACCGGCATCATGGCCGCCCAGGTGGCCATCGCCTGGTTCGGTTACAAAGCCATCGCCGCCTTTGAAAAGTGGACGGTGCCGCCCACCATCATCATCCTCGCCGTCATGTCCGCCGTGGCCTGGTTCGGCATGAAGATCGACTGGACCTATGCCGGCCCTGCCGGGAACATCCTGGAAGGCTCCGAGCGCATCGCTGCCATGAGCGCGGTCATGACCGCTATCGGCATCGGCTGGGGCATCACCTGGTTCACGTACGCCGCCGACTACTCCCGCTTCGTCAGCACCTCCGTGCCCAAGAAGAAGGTCTACCTGGCCTCGGTGCTGGGGCAGTTCATCCCGGTGGTCTGGCTGGGCATCCTCGGCGCCAGCCTGGCCACGAACAGTGGCGAGGTGGACCCGGGCAAACTGATCGTACAGAACTTCGGCGTCCTGGCACTGCCTGTCCTGCTGATGGTCCTGCACGGACCCATCGCCACCAACATCCTCAACATTTACACGTTCTCGGTTGCCACGCAGGCGCTGGACATCACCATCAGCCGCCGGAAATTGAACCTGTTCGTCGGCGTCTTCTCGCTGATCGCCGTCGTCTTCTTTATCTTCCAGGAGGACTTCGCCGCGGTGCTCGACGCCTGGCTGATCGGCCTGGTGGCCTGGGTGGCCGCCTGGGGCGGGGTCATGCTGGTGCACTACTTCTGGCTGGACAAGCGCTGGCCCGGCAACCCGGAGCGGCTGTTCGACGGCGTCGGGACCCGCAGGCTTCCGGGCATCAACTGGGCGGGCATCACCTCCCTCCTGGCCGGCATCTTCGCCACCTGGCTGTTCATGTACGGGCTGATTCCGGTCATGCAGGGCCCCATCGCCGTGGCCCTGGGCGGCTGGGACCTGTCCTGGCTGGCCGGCGGACTGACCAGCGCAGCCGCCTACGCAGTCCTCGGCCCGCGGCAACACGTCCGCTACCTTGAGGCGACCTACCAGCCCAAGTCGGCAGCCGGCCGGGACGGCACCGGCCGGGACGGCACCGGCCGCAACGGCGCCGGCGGAAGCCAGGATCCTGAGTCCAGCATCCCGGTACTGCCCGTACCCTAACCGCCAGCCGCAACCACCGGGGCGGGCGACGATGCCCGCCCCGCTACTGGAGGCGGGCAACGCCGCCCGCCCCGCGAAAGGATCCTCTGTGAACCACCCCGCCATCCCGGACCTGCTCCATCCGATCACCTGGCCCGACGGCGCCAAGGCAGCCGCGTCGTTCACCTTCGACGTGGACGCCGAGTCCTGCACCATCGCCCACGACCCCTCCACCACGAAGCGCATGTCGCTGATGACCCACCAGTCCTACGGGCCCAAGGTGGCGGTGCCCCGGCTCCTGAAGATCCTGGAGCGGCAGCAGATCCAGGCGACGTTCTTCATCCCCGGCTTCACCGCCGAGTCCTACCCGGACGTGGTGCGCGCGATCGTGGACGGCGGGCACGAGGTGGCGCACCACGGCTACCTGCACGAACCCATGCAGGGCATCGACGCCGCCACCGAGGCCAGTTACATTGACCGGGGCCTGGAAGCCCTGGCCAAGGTGGCCGGCGTGCGCCCGGTAGGGTACCGGGCACCATGGTGGGAGCTGAACTGGCACTCACCCGGGCTGCTGGCGGACCGCGGGTTCCTCTACGATTCGAGCCTGCTCGACGGCGACGCGCCCTACCGTTTCGCCGTCGCCCCGGACGATCCCAGGGACCTCGTGGAGATTCCCGTGGACTGGGCGCTGGACGACTGGGAGCAGTACGCGTTCTACCCCGGTGTCACCGGCAGTGGAGTCATCGAAAGCCCGGCAAAGGTGCTGGAGATGTGGACCCTCGAAGCCGAGGCACATCACTCCCAGGGCAGCTGCTTCGTCCTTACCAACCACCCGTTCATCTCCGGCCGGCCATCCAAAACCGTGGCCCTGGAGCAACTGATCGAACGGGTCAAGGGCATGGACGGGATGTGGATCACCACCCTGGACAAGATCGCCGAGCATACCAAGGCGACCGTCCAGGCAGTCCACACCCACGCCCGGATCGAGGTTCCGGTCTTCGCCGGCGCCGGGGCCCGGTTCCAGCCCGGCGCCGTCCGGGAGCCTGCGCTGCAGTAGCGCCGGCGCGTCACGCCTCAGGCAAGCGGACGACGGCGGGAGGCACCGCCGTCGTCCGTCTTTCTGTGCCATTGTGGTCACCGCGGGAGGGGCGCACCATGGGTGGTATGGATGCGGAAACTCCGAAGGCTGCCAGGCTGAACCTGCCGCAGGCCTTCCTTCTCCTGGGAACAAATGACGCGGATGGAAAGCCGGAAATTCCGGTGTTCGCGCTCCGGACCGGCCTGGCGGGGGCGATCCTGGCCGAGCTCGACCGGAGCGGTGCCGTGGAACTGCGCGGAAAGCACGTCCGGGCTACGGGGACCGCCGCGCCCCCCAACCTGGAGCACGAACTCGAGCTCATTCAGCACAAGTCCCGGCCGCATACGCCCAAGCGATGGGTGTCGATGCTCGAGGGGCGCGCGGCGGTGCAGCGTGTTTTCGAGAGCATGGCCCCGCTGGGGATCGTGGAGCGGACCGGCGAGCGGCATCTGGGCCTGTTCCGGACCGTCCGGTATGCCGAAAAGGATCACGGGCCAAGGGCCGCGCTGGTCAGGGACCTGGAATTGGCGCTTGCCTCGCGTGCTGGATCGCCCGTGCCGGACCCGCGGCTCCTTGCGCTGGTAGGGCTGCTCGAAGCCTCCGGCCTGTTCGGCAAGCTCTTCCCTGAGGCGGACCGCGTGTGGGCCGACGAGGTGGCCAAGGACTACTGGCCTTCCCGCGCTGTTGAGGACGAGCTTCGGCTCGTCAGGCTGGCCGAGGAAGAGGCTGCAACCCTCTAACGGGCCCCGGAATTGCGGGCAGATACCCCCTAGGGTATTATTTTCAGCGGAGGCGGGTACTTGCCCGCCACGCGAACCCTATGGAGGACTCCTATGTGCCGAGTGGCAACGTGCCAGAAATGCTCGAAGGCAACCTGGGCTGGTTGCGGCAACCACGTGGACCAGGTCATGGCCAATGTCCCGCAGTCCAGGCGCTGCACCTGCTCCACGGACACAGCCCGGCCATCCGGCGGCGGCTTCAACTGGTTGGCCAGGCTGTTCGGCCGCTAACCGCCTCCTCCAAGCCTTGCTTTAAGGGCAGTGGTCAGCGGGCGGCCAAGGGGACCACTTCCAGCCTCGGTCCGGGGCCCAGGAGCACCAGGACGTGCGCGGCCGCAACATTTTCCACCGCCTCCGCGACCCGTTCCACATCCGCCCCCGGAGGCGCCGCTACCGCGGAAGGTGCCGCGCCGCCGTCGTCCGCCCTGAGCCACACGGTGACCCTGGCGCCCCCGGTGGCTTCGGCGATGGCCCGGGCAAGAGCGTCGGGAGCATCGGGCGACGCAAGACCCGGCGGGAACCCTGTGACCAAGGTGATCCGCTCCACCGTGCGCTTTCGGGCAGGCGCGGCCGCCGCAATCAGCGCCCGGTCCCGGCGCCACAGCGCGAAGTGGTAGCCGGCCACGAGGCCCGCCGCCACCAGCAGCCCCAACTGGGCGCGGATACGGTCGATGAAGCTGCCGCCGGTGACGTCGCCCAGGACGAACTCAAACAGCCGGTACCCGATCACCAGCAGCGCGATCAGCGCCACCACGGCGCTGACGCCGAAGAACGCCACGAGGTACATGCGCCGCCCCGGCGGAATTTCATCCGCCGTCGTCGGCTGCCGCCGCGGCCTCCACGAGAGCCACCACACCGGCCCGCCCACCAGGAGCGAACTGATTCCACCCAGCAGGAGCGTGCGCGTGGCACCGCCGGCCAGGGGGGAGACCATCGCTGCAAGCAGCGCGTTGACAATAATTCCGACGCCGGAGGCGGTCGCCGCGAGCGCCACCGCCGAGGTTGCCAGCAGGCCCGCGCGGCGGGTGGAGAGCGGGCGGCCGGTCGAGACGGTCCGGTGGTATCGCCACACCACGGCACCGATCAGTGCTCCGGCGATTGCCGGCGCCAGGGGCTCGAGGAGCTCGTTCATCGGCTCGCTCCGGTCGAACGCGAGGCGCAGCAGGACGAACAGGATGACGCCGAACCCGGCGAGGGCGGTGATCCCGGCCAGGAACACGCCGACCAGCACGATGATCACGTCCACCAGCCCGGACTTGAAGGTCCTGCCGCCGTCCCGGAACCAGTGCCACCACCAAACGGCCGCACCGCCCACAGCCCACACGAGCGCCTGGACCGCCGGTCGCCACCAGGGCTCGTAGGCGGCGAGGAGCGGGAGGCCGCGGATGGCGGCGTCCAGCACGGCGGAGAGGGCGACGATCGCTGCCGCCGCTCCCAGCACCAGGCCAAAAACGGTGCCGACGACGGCCCTTACGTCGTGCAGGTGGTCCGACGGTTTGGTGCGGTTGGTCCACATCCAGCGGTGCCACAGCCAGACGCCCGCCCACACGATGGCGTTGGCCAGCAGCGGCTGCCAGGTGTTCCCGTACGAGTCGACGAACGATGCCACGAAAGCGAAGAGCGACGTGCTGAAGATGATGAGCGAGACGGTGTACATCAGGGTCAGGTACAGGCCCCACTCCACTGCCCGGCGCTCGGCCTCGTCGCTGAGCCGCTTCCAGCTGAACCACCACAGGAGCAGAGCGAGCGGACCGCCGATCAGCGTGAAGGCCAGGGCGAGGGCAAGGCTGGCCACATCCGCCGAGGCCAGCGTGCTGGGTGCGGCGAAGAGGCGGGTCAACAACCCCGAAAGGCCGTTGGCCATGATGACCACCAGGGCGAACAGCAGCCCGTACTGGATCAGGCGGCGCAGGGTGGCCAGCGAACTTCCCGCCCGGTGGACGGTGACGGCTGAGGGGGCGCTCATCGCTTCACCAGCGGTCCGTCGCACGCCTGCAGGACGTAGGGTGCTTGGTCGATCAGCCATTTCCCGTCGACCTTCGACAGCCGGAAGGAATCCTCCATCTCGTACTCGGACGGACCGAAGGGGCCATCCTGCGCTGAGTGGACGATGGACACCCGGACCGTGGCGGAATCGGGCCGTTCCGTCGTGGACACCAGCACCACCCGGGAGGGCCGCGGTTCGCCGGAGTAGTAGCCGCCGCCGCACATGCTGCGGGCGTTGTCGGTGAGGTAGCTGTCCGCGGTTTCGGTATCGCCGTCGATCACGGCCGTACTGTACTGCTGGACCACCCCGGCCGCGCTCGCCGGGTCCAGCGGCGGGGGTCCGCCGCGCGTAAACACCACGGCCAGCGCCACCACCACCAACAGGCCGACGACGCCGAGCAGCGCCAACAGGATCCGATCAGGTTTTCGCGGTGTCTCCTCCATGCGCCCAGTATGTGCCACGTTCCACCGTTTGGGAGGTGACCTTGTGCCCTAATTCTTGCAGGTTGGCGGTTCAGGCCAGGTTTGTCAGTTTGAGGGATTCGGCTTTTGCGGTTCCTCCGGCGGCAAACAGCGACACGCAGGTGCTGGCGGGATTCGGGAAGATGAGTTCGGTGACGGTCACCAGGCCGTCGTCGGTGAAGACCTCCACGGAGCAATGGTCCACGAAGATCCGCAGCGAATAGCGTCCGGTGGCGGGCTTCAGCAGTGCGCGGGAAACGGACGCGAAGGACTTGTGGAAGCCGACGTCGCCGGAGGCTGTCCTGTCCACGGTGAGCAGGTTACCGTCGGGCCGGATGCTGATCCGCGTGCCCTCGCTTCCGTCACCGGCACCCCGGACCACCAGGCCAAATTCCGGGGCGGTGCCAGGGACGAAGGTGGCCTCGATGAGTTGCACAGCCGTCCCGCCCTCGAACCGGTGGGTTCCGTCGAGGACCAGCCCGGAGTATGACCGGTCCGGAGCCGCCGTGGCGGTGATTTCCCGGACGGGGTGCTGCGCCAGCCGGGGCCGTCCGTCCACCATTGCCAAGGAGACTTCCCGGACCAGGCTCATGGGGCTGCGCCACGGTGACGTGGGAATCTGGTTGGCGTACTGCCAGTTGTTCATCCAGCCGACCATGAGCCGGCGCCCGTCCGGAACGTTGCTGAACGACACCGCGGCGTAGTAGTCCCGGCCCCAGTCGAGCCAGCCGTAGTCGGCCAGCCGCGCGTCGTCCTGCATGCCTTCGGTGACGGTGGATTCGGACCTGAACGTCACGCCGTCGAAATGCCCCACGAAGTATTGCCCGGCGGATCCTCCGTTGGGTCCGCCCGGGTTCATGTTGACCGTGAGGACCCACCGGGTGGTGCCTGCATCGCCATTTTCGCCTGAAGCGTCCGGCAGCGGCAGTTCGAAGAGGTCCGGGCACTCCCAGATTCCCCCGGTTCCGTTAGCCGGACCGAACGTGCTCAGGTATTCCCAGTCCCTCAGGTCATCGGACCGGTACAGCAGCACTGCGTAGTCGTGGGCTTCGACGGCGGCCATCACCCAGTAGCTGCCGGCGGGGCCTTCGTAGCGGAATACCTTGGGGTCCCGGAATTCGGGGGAGTTGCGGGTGAGGACAGGATTCCCCGCGTACTTGGTCCAGGTGTAGCCGCCGTCGCGGCTCCAGGCGAGGGACTGGGCCTGCGTGCCCTGGTGGACGGAGCCGGGCTGGAAGGCGCTGGTGTACACCGCCACCAGGGGCGCGGCGCCACCCTCACCGAATCCGGAGGTGTTGTGATGGTCCACCACGATGCTTCCGGAAAAGATCTGTTCGGTGTCATCGCACAGGATGGCTACGGGCTGTTCCTCCCAGCTGACCAGGTCCGTGGACGTTGCGTGGCCCCAGGACATGTTGCTGTGGACGTTCCCGTACGGATTGTTCTGGTAGTAGAGGTGGTAGACGCCGTCGTGGAAGACCAGGCCGTTCGGATCGTTGAGCCAGGTGTCCTTGCAGGCGTAGTGCAGCGCCGGGCGGTAGGTCTCCAGGGTGGAAGTGACGGTGTTCATGAAGCGGAAACTCGATTCGTGGCGGCCATCCGGCCAATAAGCCGGGCAGGCGGGTGGGGCCGCCGGGCACGGAGGTTCCGTGCCCGGCGGTGGCGGTGAAGGGGGAAGGGACTAGGAGTTCTGCTGGTACCGGTCGTACGCCTGCTGGTACACCTCGATCATCCTGTCCAGGCCGATGTTCTTGAGCTGGGAAACGTAGCCGTCCCACTCCTGGTCGATGCCGCCGGAGACGATCCACTTGGCCGTATTCTGCTTGACGAGCGCGGCCACGTCAGCCTCGATGGTGCTGATCTGCTGGAGTTCCTCATTGGACAAGGGCACTGCCGGGTAGCCGTCGTTGGCAGCAAAGGGCTTGTAGCTTTCCTCGACGATTTTCTGGCGTTCGGCGGCCCGGGGCTCCGGTGCCACCACTTTCTCGAAGTTTTCGGCCGTGTTGGCCTTGGGGCCGCCCGGGGCCACCTTCTGCCGGCGCTCGCCTTCACTGGTTCCCGCAGCCGCCGGGATCTGGGTCAGCAGCCCGGAGGCCGGGTCCTTCTGCAAGGTCTCCCCGATGGGGCCCCAGTTCGCCTGGGCGGACTGGATGGGGTCGTACAGGTTGTCGGCCCAGCGCATGGTGGCGGCAGGGTACTTGTTGGCGCGGGTCACTGCGAAGGCCCCGCGGGCGATTTCCTGGTTGTTGGACTGGCTGGCCAGGCGCTTGCCGTCCACGCCTTCCAGCACGGGCAGCAGTTCGTAGTTGCCAACCCGGTCGGCGCCGACCATTTCCTTGACTTCCCACCACACGAAAGACCCAAGGTTCTCGGTGCTGGCCTTCCCCTTTGCAAGGTACGCTTTGTCATCCTGCGAGAACGACTCGGGGTCGATCAGGCCTTCCCGGTACCACTCGTGCAGCGTCTGGATGGCTTTCCTGTAGCCGTCCTGGGTGGCGGTGTAGACCACCTTGCCGTCCTGCACGATGCGGTGGTCCATGTTGTCCGGGACGCCGCCGAGCGCTGCGATGAGGTCAACAATGTCGCCGCACCAGGAGCCTGGCATGAAGCTGAGCGGGATGGTCTTGCCGGTACCGGAGGCGTCCTTGGTCTTGAATGCGAGCAGCGCATCGTGCAGCTCGTCGACGGTCTTCGGCATCGGAATGCCCAGCTTGTCCAGCCACGCGGTGTTTATGGCCATCATGTGGGGGAACTGCACCAGTCCCAGCTCCTCCACGGAGGGCAGTGAGTAGATGTGGCCGTCGGAGGAGGTGATCGCAGCGCGGATATCCGGACGGTCCGCCAGCAGTTTGGAGAGGTTGGGCGCGTTCTTCTCGATGAGGCCTTCAAGCGGGATCAGCGTGCCGCTGGCAGCATAGGTGCCGATCTCCGCATCCGTAAGGCCGCTGTTGAAGAACCCGTCGGGCAGGTCACCGCTGGCGAGGATGAGGTTCTTCTTCTCCTTGAACACCGTCTCGGGCAGGTTTTCCCAGTTGATGTGGATGTTGGTGTCCTTTTCCCACTGCTGGACCAGGGACATGCTGTTGAAGTCCGGGGCAAGCGCTGATTTTGTTCCGGAGAACGTCAGGGTCAGCGTGTCATTGACGATGGGAAAGCCGCTCTCCTGAAAGCCAAAGTCTGCGGAGGCATCCTGGATTTCCGGGGAGGCGGTGGAGCTGCCTGAGCAGGCGGTGAACAGCATTGTTCCTGCCATCAGGGTGCCGAGGACGGCGAGTTTACGGCTGGGAGCCATGGGTGTGTCCTTTTCTATCGTGGGGAGGAAGGCGTTCGACGGCGGCAGGAGGCACCGCCGTCGAACGCTAAGAGGGGAGCCTTAGCTCTTTACTGCGCCGATCATGGTGCCCTTGGTGAAGTGCTTCTGCATGAACGGGAGGGCGATCATCAGCGGGAGGCTGGAGACCACGATCATGGCGTACTTGGTAAGTTCACCGATCCGCTGGGCCGCCGCGTAGGACTCGATGTCTCCGCCGGTTGTGCCGGCAGAGGAGACGTCGGACTGGATGAGGATGTTTCGGAGCACCAGCTGCAGCGGGTACTTCGTGTCGTCGTTGAGGAAGATCAGTGCGTCGAAGAACGAGTTCCAGTGCGCCACCACATGGACCATGACCATCAGCATGATGAGGGGCTTGGAGAGCGGCAGGACCATCTTGAAGAAGAAGGTGAAGTCGCTGGCGCCGTCCATCTGTGCGGCTTCCCGGAGCTCGCCGGGGATGGTGTGTTCGAAGAACGACCGGGCAATGATGAGGTTCCATACGCCCACGGCGCCGGGAAGGACCACCGCCCAGACCGTGTCCAGCATGCCGAGGTCCCGGACCACCAGGTACTTGGTGATGAGGCCGCCGTCGAAGAACATGGTGACCACGAAGAGGAGCATCAGGAACTTCCGGCCCGGCATGTCCTTGCGGGACAGTGCGTAGGCGCCGAACAGGATGGTGGTCACGCTGATCGCGGTGCCCAGGACGGTGTACACAACCGTGTTGCCGAGACCGTTCCAGATCCGGCTGTCCGCGAAGATCCGCTCGTAACCCTCAAGGGTGACGCCTGACGGGAGCAGCCAGACTTTGCCCTCGTAGACGGCGTTGGGGTCGCTGATCGAGGCGATCACGATGAAGTACAGGGGGTAGACCACGGCGATGATGGACAGCGCCAGGATGGCGACGGCGGCAACGTTGAACGCCGGGTCGGCCCACCTGTCGCGGAACGTGGGGATGCGTTTCGGTGCAGGGACGGTCCGCGTTGCCGGGTGGAATCCGGGCTTGGATTTGATGTTCAGGGACATAACGGCATCACCACAGGGTTGCTTGGTTGGCCCGGCGTGCGACCCAGTTAAAGGTCAGCAGCAGCACGAGGTTGAGGATGGAATTGAAGAGCCCGATAGCCGCCGAGTAGCTGAACTGCGCCTGCTGCAGGCCGGCGTGGTAGACGTACGTCTGGATGATTTCCGATGTCGGCAGGTTCAGGTTGGTCTGCATGAGCAGGGCCTTTTCGAAGCCGACGTTGAGGAGGTTTCCGATGGCCAGGATGAACAGCACCGTGATGACCGGCATGATTCCCGGCAGGTCGATGTGGCGGATGCGCTGGAACCTGGAAGCTCCATCGACTTTGGCGGCATCGTGCAGGGCGGGGTCGATCCCCGACAGGGCAGCAAGGTAGACGATCATCGCGAAGCCGGCGTTCTGCCACACATCCGAGATGACGTAGACGGGCCTGAACCACTCCGGCGAGCCCATGAAGAAGATGGGATCGCCTCCCGCGAGCTGGATGGCGTTGTTGACCAGGCCGGATCTGGGGGAGAGCAGGACGAACATGATGCCGACAACCACAACGGTGGAGATGAAGGCCGGAGAGTAGAGGACGGTTTGGGTGAACTTCTTGAATCGCTCGCTCTGCAGCTGGTTCACCAGCAGGGCCAGGATGATCGGGATGGGGAAGGCCACCAGCAGGCCGAGGACGGCGATCCACAGCGTGTTGCCCACCACCTGCCCGAACTGGTAGGAGTTCACGAACCGGACGAAGTGTTGGAGGCCCACCCACGGGCTTCCCGTGAAGCCATCCACCGGATTGTAGTTCCGGAACGCGATCTGCACACCGTACATCGGCCAGTACTTGAAGACGGCGATGTAGATGAGGGCCGGGACAAGTAATACGTATAACTGCCAGGCCCTGACGACGCGCTTAAAGCGCAGTGGTTTCCTGCTTTTTTCTTGCGGGGGTGCCGCCGGCGGCGATGCCGGCCTTGGCTGAGCCAATGTACGGCTCATGGCTTCTCCTTTGGATGGGTCACTGAATTGCGTTCAATGAGCGGGCAGGTCATGAGTTCCACCTGCGCGGAAGGTTCTGCGTCCTGCAGCAGGAGTTCCACTGCCCGGCGGCCCATCTCGATGAAGGGCAGTTCGAGCGTAGTGAGTCCGGGCCTCAGGTGCGGGGCCAGGGTTTCCTGGTTGTCGAAACCGACGATTGACACGTCGCCGGGGATCGTGAGGCGCAGCTCCGATGCGGCCTGGTAGGCGCCCCAGGCGGTGCGGTCGTTGGCGCAGAAGATGGCGGTGGGCGGGTGTTCCGCCGTCAGCAGGTCCATGGCGTGGTTGAAGCCATCCAGCTCGTTGCCGGTGCCGAAGCGGACCAGGCTCGGCTGGACCGGCAGTCCGGCTTCTGCCAGGGCCCGGGTATAGCCGTTGAAGCGGCCCACGGCTGCAGGCAACTCACTCTCCAATGACTCTATGTTGATCATTGCCACGCGCCGGTGACCGGCATCGAGAAGGTGCCGCGTAGCTGTATACCCACCCAGCTCTTCGTCCGGGGCCACGCTGGGAAGCTTATGGTCCCGGTCCTGCGAGTTCAGGACTACCGAGGGAACGCCGTGCAGTGCATCGGGCACGTCAAGGCGGCGGTGGTACATGGCGGCGTAGACGACGCCGGCCACCTTGTAGGAGAGCATTGAATCGAGGGACGCCCTTTCCAGCGCCTTGTCGCCCCCGGTGTTCATAGTGAGGAGCAGGAGACCGTCCTCCCAGGCCCGTTCCTGCGCACCTTCGATGATCTTTCCGGCGAAGGGCGTGGTGGCCACGGCGTCCCCCAGGAACCCGATGATTCCGGAGACGCCGTCCCGCAACGTCTTGGCATGGGCATTAGTGCGGTAGCCCAGCTGCTCCACCGCGTCCTGAACGCGCTGGCGCGTTTCGGCCGAAAAGCGCGAACCCGAGGCGGAGTTGAGAACCAGTGACACCGTGGCCTGCGAGACTCCGGCTGCGGCCGCCACGTCATGCATGGTGGGTCCGGAGCGTGGCCGGGATCGGGGCATCGGGGTTCTCCTTACCATGTGTGGGTTATTCGTATCAGTTATTCGTATAACCGCGCTGGAGAAGACTGTAACCCACGTCATAGTGGCCGGTCAAGGGTGGCATCTTGACGCACCACCGGCACCGGAGGAAACTTCTGTTCCACAGCTGCTCGCACGGGTGCTGGGGGTCCCAATCGTTGGGCGGTGTTCAACGAGGAGGACCCATGGAAACCACGCCCCGCCAACTCGATACCACCGACCTTGAAGACCGCGTGCGGTCGATGTACGAGGCAGTGGCAAACTTCCCGCACCAGGAGTTCCATTTCGAGACCGGCCGCGCCCTGGCGGAACGGCTTGGCTACCCGCCGGCCGGTCTGGACAGGATCCCGCCTGCTGCCATTGAATCCTTCGCCGGCGTGGGCTACTTCCACGACCTCGCCGCCATCCGCCCGGGGGAGACCGTGCTGGACCTGGGCAGCGGATCGGGTATGGACAGCTTCCTGGCAGCGCTCGACGCCGGGCCCTCCGGTGCGGTCATTGGCGTCGACATGACTCCCGCGCAGGTGCGCAAAGCCCGTGCCCTGGCTGAGGAATTCACTGCTGCCGCCGTCAGCGGAACCCCGCCCGCCGCCGTCGATTTCCGCGAGGGCCGGATCGAAGACCCCGGCGTCCCCGACGGGTCGGTGGACTGCGTCATCTCCAATGGCGTCATCAACCTGGTCCCGGACAAACCGCGCGTTTTTGAGGCGGCCGCCCGCGCGCTTAAATCCGGCGGCAGGCTGGTGGTCGCTGACATCGTCTCGGCGGCGCAGCTTCCGGACAACGTCACCTGTGACGCCTCGCTGTGGGCGGCCTGCATCGGCGGCGCAATGCAGCAGGACAGCTTCCTCGCCGCCATGGAGGACGCGGGCTTCCGTGTGGAAACCGTCCGGCCCAACGACGAGTACCGGTTCCTGTCCAGCCGGGCGGTCAAGGCCACCTCCAAGTACGGGGTGTCCAGCATCAGCGTGGCCGCCCGTTTGGGATGACTCCCCCACGGAAGTCCAGTTGGCATGAATCAAGGGCACGCGGACCTGGGGGCGGAGGGCATCCTGCTCGCCGGTGCCGGGCGCGCCCTCCTGCTGCAGATCGCCAACCCGGCGGTGGGCCGCGGCGTCGCCGAGCACAGTAACTTCACCGACCGGCCGCTGCATCGGCTGGTGGGCACACTCACGTACGTCTACGCGGTGGTGTACGGCAGCGAGGAGCAGATCAGGGCGGCCCGCCGGCGGGTAAACCGCGCCCACGCGCGGGTCCGCAGCGACCCCGGGGCCGGCCCCGCCGGCTACAGTGCCTACGATCCCGAACTCCAGCTCTGGGTGGCAGCCACCCTCTATGACACCGCGGCAACGATCCTCACCCGGGTGTACGGACCGCTCGACGACGAAACAGCCGATGCGATGTACCGCGAGTACGCGAAGCTCGGCACAGCCCTGCAGCTTCCCGAGCGCATGTGGCCGGGGGACCGGGCGGCCTTTGCCCGCTATTGGGAGGAGCACCTGGCAACTCTCCGCGCGGACGATGCCGCCGTGCAGGTCGGGCGCAGCCTCCTGTATCCCGCCGTGGCGCCGCTTTGGTACCGGGCCCTGATGCCCCCGGCCCGCTTCATGACGGCAGGCCTGCTGACGGAGCAGTTGCGGGACGACTTCGGCCTGCCCTGGAATGCCCGGAGCGAACGCCGGTTCCAGCGGACCATGTCGGCGCTCGCCGTGGCGTATCCCCGGCTTCCCAGGCGGGTCCGGCACTGGGTCAAGGACTATTGCCTGAGCGGGCTGGCGTAGCCGCCTGGCCCGGGCGGCTTTTCCGCTTGAGCGGCCCCGGACTGCACATACGGTGATGGCCAGCGCCGGTCATGCGGGCCAGCGCCGTCACGCGGGGCAGCGCCGGTCATGCGGGCCAGCGCCGGTCATGCGGGCCAGCGCCGGTCATGCGGGCCAGCGCCGGTCATGCGGGGCAGCGCCGGTCATGCGACGGCGGGCCGGTGAACCCTGGCCGCCGTCGGGAAGACAAAGTTTTCTGTGACGCTTGACACGTGTTAGGTCTCCGCTCTACTGTTCCTAACACGTGTTAGGAAGGAATTGGACATGACCGAAGCCACCACCGGGCGCCTGCGGGAGATCACTCGTCGGACAGCCCTCAGTGCCCTCGGCGCGGGAATCATCGGAGCATCCGTGGCGTCGTGGCCGCGGCTTTCCGGTGCAGACATTCCGGGCCGGGGAGACAACAGCCTCAGCATCGCAATCTTGGGCACCGCCGCGGACGCCGCCGCCCGCCAGCGTGCCATCGAAGCGTTCAACCGGATCCACCCGGACATCAAGGTTAAAGTCCAGGCCATCCAGGCCGTGGACTGGAAGGATTTCTTCACCAAGATCCTCACCATGGTGGCCGCCGGGACGCCGCCGGATGTGGTTTACGTGGCCACGGAGGGCTCGCAGCTCTTCGCCGAAAAGCTCGCGCACCCCCTGGACGAATACGTGCGCCGCGACGCTGCGGACATGGCAGAGTTCTTCAGCGACGTCCACCCCAGCCTGGTGGAGGCCTTCATGTACAAGGGCAGCCTCTACCAGCTTCCGATGGACTGGAACGCCGCCAACATGTATTACAACACCACCGCCTTCGCGCAGGCGGGCCTGGACCGCCCCGCGGACGACTGGTCGCACCTGGACTTCCGCAACAGCCTCGCCGCCATGCGTAAGGCCCGGCCGGCCGACTTCACCCCGTACTACTGGACCAACCGCCTCTTCGGCGGCGTGGTGCCGTGGCTCTACGCCAATGACACGAGCTTCCTCAAGGAGACCCGGTCCACCGGCGGAGACTGGCTCTGGGACGGCTTCTACGGCAGCGATCCCTCACGCAGCCTCCGCTCCGGCGGCTACCAGTGGCTGGAACCCAACGCCGACGACGACCGCGTCTTCGAGTCCTTCGACTACCTCCGCGGCCTGGTCAAGGACGGCCTCGGTGTCCGCCCGGAGGAAGGCGGCGGGAGTTCCCTGGTGGGCCTGTTCGCCTCGAACCGGATCGGCACCACGCCGGCCGGCGGCTACTGGGTGCAGGGACTCCACGAAGCCGGCATGGGCCCCAAGGATTACGACGTCCAGTTCTTCCCCCGCTGGAAGACGCAGCGCCACCAGTTCGGCACGGCCGGCTACGCCATCATGAAAACCGCCAAGGACAAGGACGCGGCCTGGGAATGGGTCAAGTTCAGCTCCAGCCGCGAAGCCATGGAGCTCATTTTCCCCAACCCAGTGACCACGCCGGCCCGCCGCTCGATGGTGAACGAGCAGCTTTACGCCGGCAAGGGACCCGCCCACTGGAAGGTCTTCTACGACACCCTGGACCGGTTCCCCACCACGGGCCCCATCCCCGCCCCGCCCCAGCAAGCGGCGGTGGAAACGGCCCTCATGAAGAACGTATCGCTGGCCGTCAGCGGCGACGAACGGCAGCTGAAGCAGGCCCTCGCATCCATGCAGCGCGACCTTGAACTGGCACTGAGGAGGCAGTCATGAGCACGATTACGACCGCGGCCGGACCCGGCCGCAGCCAACGTTGGCTGGCATGGGTCTTCCTGGCCCCCACCATCCTGGGCATGGCCCTCTTCACCCTGGTCCCCATCGTGGCCTCGGTGGTGCTGGCCTTCTTCCGCTGGGACATCATTTCGGCCCCGTCCTTCGTGGGGTTCGACAACTTCGCGGAGGTCGTCCAAGACCCCACCGTCCGGGTGTCCTTCCTGAACACCATCGCGTTCGTGGTGGTGGCGGTGGCACTCCAGTTGGGCCTCGCCCTGGCTCTAGCCATCATGGTGCAGGAAAAGATGCCGGCCTGGCTCCGGGTGTTCTTCCGTTCGGCCTTCTTCTTCCCGCTGATCCTCTCGGCGGCTTCAGTATCCATCTTCATGCGGTACCTCTTCAACGAGCAGTTCGGCGTGGTGAACTGGTTCCTCTCCCTGGTGGGCATCCCTGCCGTCCCCTGGCTCACCACCCCCGCCGGGTCCGCCGCCGTCGTGATCCTTGTGTACGTGTGGCAGAACTTCGGCTTCTCGTTCCTGCTGTTCGTCGGGGGCCTCGCATCCATTCCCGTCGAGACATATGAGGCGGCCTCTATCGACGGCGCCACCGGCCTGCGCAAGCACCTCCATGTCACGCTTCCCCTCCTGAGCCCCACCACCCTCGTGGCTTCGGTCATGGCGATTATCAGCGCCCTGCAGGTCTTCGACCAGCCTTATGTGCTGACCCGCGGCGGGCCGGGCGACTCCACCCGCACCGCCGTCATGGTGATCTTCGAGTCGGCATTCCAACGGCTTGAATTCGGCCAGGCGTCCGCGATCGGTGTGCTTCTGACGCTGATCATCATGGCCATCACGGCCGCGCAGTTCCGGCTCAGCAAACGATTCGTCTTCTACCAGTAAGGCCAGCCATGACTACCACCACAGAAAGCGGCCTCGCCTCCGGCGCTTCCCTTGACCCGTCCCGTGGTCTGCCGGAGACCTCGTCCAACCGCCGGAAGTTCAGCTGGAGCGTTACCGCGCGCATTGCGCTGCTGCTCCTCGCCGCAGCCTTGACGCTCGGCCCCGTGCTGTGGACCCTGTCCACCTCGCTGCGGTCGCCGTCGGAATCGTTCAAGCTGCCGCCGTCGTTCTTCCCCTGGAACCCTGATTTCACGTCCTACGGCGAAGTATTCAAGCAACTGAATATCTTCTTGCTGGTGCTCAACAGCGCGCTGGTGACCGGACTCATCGCAGCAGGCCAGATGGTCTCCGCTGCCCTGGCAGGCTACGCGTTCGCGCACCTGAAGTTCCGCGGCCGCGGGGCACTGTTCTCCGTCGTGCTGGCCACCATGATGGTGCCGGTCCAGGTGACCATCGTGCCCGTCTTCATGCTCATCCGCGGCATGGGCCTCTCGGACACGCTGCTTGCGCTGATCCTGCCGGCCATTCCGACGGCGTTCGGCACCTTCCTGATGCGGCAGTACTTCCTGGGCCTCCCGGCCGAGCTCGCGGAGGCTGCGTCCATCGACGGCGCCTCGCCATGGCGGACCTTCCGCTCCGTCTACGCCCCGCTGGCCTTCCCCGGCATGGCGATCGTGGGGATCCTCGCATTCAACTTCCACTGGAACGAGTTCTTCCGACCGCTCATCCTTACCATCTCCGAGCAGAACTTCACGCTCCCGCTGGGCCTCGTCTCGCTTCAGGGAAACCTGGGCACCGGCAGCATCTCCGTGGTACTGGCGGGCGTGGTCCTGTCGATGATTCCCGCCCTCGTTGTCTTCATGTTCGGCCAGCGCGCACTCCAGGCCGGCCTCACCGCAGGCACCGGCAAATGACATCCTCCCTGAAAGGCCACTACATGCCCACCCCGGACCTCGCCGCCGTCTGCTTCTCCGACGTCGCTGCAGCCCACCCCGATCCCGCGTTCCCGCGGTTCCACCCCCGACCGGCCCACGGCTGGATCAACGATCCCAACGGCGTCAGCTTCGTCAACGGCCGCTATCACGTGTTCTTCCAGTACAACCCAGACTCAGCCCGCCACCATCGGATCGCTTGGGGCCACGTCAGTTCGGCGGACTTGGTCCACTGGGACGAGCATCCCGTAGCGCTCCGCCCCCAGCCTGGCGGGCCGGACGAATTCGGCTGCTGGACCGGCGTAGTAACGGACGACGGCGGGGTCCCCACCGCCGCGTACTCGGGTGTCCGGGGCGACGGGGGCCACTCCGAGGTGGTCATCGCCCGCGGTTCGTCCGACCTGGTCCACTGGGAACAGACCGGCCACGTGGCGGCGCGAATGCCTGATGACCCCAATGTCACCGCCGTACGGGACCCGTTCCTCTTCCGTTTCAACGGCAAGCGCTACGCCATGCAGGGCGCCGGCCTGGCCAACGGCGACGCGGCGCTCCTGCTGTATTCCGTGGAGGACATGTCCGACTGGAAGTACCAGGGCATCTGGTTCACCGGGAACCACCCGATGGCCCGCCAGCATACGCCGGCCGAGATCTGGGAGTGCCCCCAATTGGTCAGGGTGCCGGACGCTTCCCGCGGAGCCATGGACGACACCTGGGTGATGATCTTTTCCCTGTGGCTCTCCGGTGACGGCCACGAGCATGCCAACGGCGTAGGGCACCTGATCGGTTCACTCACCGAGGACCCCGACACTGGACTTCCAGTCTTCGCGCCCCGTTCCGGCGGAAAATCAGACCTGGGCCGGGATTTCTACGCACCCCAGGTGGTGGCCCTCGAGGACCGGGCGCTGCTGTGGGGCTGGGCCAACGAAGGGCCGAGCCGTGACGGCCGCCGCGGCCGCACGCAGGACGAAGTCGATGCAGCCGGGTGGGCCGGGATCCTGACCTTCCCGCGCGAACTCTCGGTAGTGGACGGCAGGCTCGCCGTGCGTGCCGCTCCGGAACTGGACGCGTACCGCGGAGCGGAAGTGGCCCGCGGTGCTGCCGGAACCATGGTCCTTCCGGCTCACGCGGAGGCATTGGTGGCAGCTACTTCGGTGCCGGCCGGTTCAGGGCAGGGGGATGCCGCTGTCGAGCTTGTGCTGGTGGGTGCCGCTGCCGAGCAGGTGGTTTTCAGTGGCGCGGTTGCGGCAGGTGAAGAACTGCGTATCTTCATCGACGCGTCCCTGGTGGAAGTATTCCGGACAGGGAATGTCGCCACCACACTCCGCGCTTACCCTGCTCCGGGGGAACGGTGGGAATTGCGGCTCGCGGCAGGAACCGCTGCCCACGCCTGGCAGCTGGGCCACGCGCCGTCATAGTTTCGCCGGCGCGGCTGGCCGGACCCTAACCCTGCGTCAGCGTCCGGCTGGCAGCGGCCCGGTGGAGTCGCGTACCACCAGGCGGCACGGGACCATGCTCTCGCGGCTGGTACCGGGGGCTGACCCAGCAGCTGGGGCGCCGCCGTCGTGTGTGGAATCCCGGGCGCGCCCGACGTCCGCGAGCAGCGCGGTCATCGCGGCCGCGCCCATCTCGCGCAGCGGCAGGGCCATGGTGCTCAGTGCCGGAACCATGGACTTGGCCACCCGGAACTCGTCGTCGTAGCCCATGACCGAAATGTCCTGCGGCACGTCCAGACCCAGCCGGTAGCAGGCCAGGACCACGCCGACGGCCAGGCGATCGTTGGCGCAGAGGATGGCGGTGGGGCGATGTGCAGGGTCCACGCCGTCCAGCAGCTTCATGGTGCCGTGGAATCCGGCGTCGATATCCCAGCCCACCTGCAGGATCCGGTTTTCGCCGACGGGCAGTCCGGCACGCCGGAAGGCCTCCCGGTGGCCCTCGATCCGGCGCGGTGCCGCGGGGGTCAGGGAGTCGCCGGCCAGGAACGCGATGTCCCGGTGGCCCAGTGACATAACGTGTTCTGCCGCCTCGCGCCCGCCGCGGACCTCGTCGGGAATCACGGCGGGCAGTCCCGCGCCTTCACGGTCGTCGAAACAGTTGGCCAGGATGGAAGGAACGCGGGCCATGTTCACCGGAACGTGCAGCGGCCGCAGGCCCACCGTGACATACATAAGCCCGTCCACCTGCCGGTCCAGGAGGGTCTCCACAGCGCTTTCGTCCCGGGCCTCGTCCAGCTCGGTGTCCATCACTACCGTGACGAAGCCGTGCTCCCGGGCCACCGCGTCCGCCCCGGCGATGATGTTGCCGTCGAACGGGCTGGTGACCACCTGGTCCGAGACGATGCCGATGATGCGCGACTGTTGGTTGCGCAGGCTGAGCGCAATCTTGTTCGGCGAGTAGTTCAGGGCGGCGGCGGCCTCCCGGATGCGCTGCTGGCTCTCCGGGGCGACATTGCCGTCCCCGCGGCCGTTAAGCACCAGGGACACGGCGCTGCGCGAAACGCCGGCGAGCTTGGCGACGTCCAGGGCGGTGGCCTTGCGGTTCATGGGCGGGTCCTTCTGATGGTAAGTCTGCTTCGCTGCAGTCTACCTAACTCGTGTGAGCTGCGGAGCGCCGCACAAAGGAAACCAGGTGAGTCCGGCTCAATAGATGAAGATGTCGATCCACTCGCGGTTGTGCGCGTGGACCAGTACCAGGAACAGGACGAAGTCGAACAGGAGGTGCACGCTGACGATGTAGGACAGCGACCTGGTGATGGTAAAGAGCCGCGCCTGCAGCAGGGCAAAGGGGAAGATAAAGAACGGCGCCCAGCTGTGGAACCCGAGCTCCCACAGGAAGGACGTAAAGAGGACGGCCTGCAGCAGGTTCGCCTGCCAGTCGGGAAGGTGGCGACGGAGCAGGGTGAATGCGGTGCAGATGAAGAACAGTTCGTCCCAGATGCCCAGCACGTTGGTGCCCAGGAACAGCCGGCCAATCCCCTCGGCGTCACTCACCGCCGGCCAGTTCATGTACACGCCGGTCCGGATCATGTACACGGGCATGAGCGCGTAGCCGATCACCAGGACCGCCGGCAGGTACCACTTTTCCGCCCGCGTCCACGGCTGCCCGGTCCGGATGGGAAACCGGATGGCGTGGTCCTTGGTCACAAACCGCGAGACGGCATAGGGGATCCCCACGGCGAGCACCATTGCCGTCCCCATCTCGATCATGTGCCCGGTGCTGATGTCCGTAGTGATCGGTACCAGGCTCATCGCCGTCAGGCCCACCGCCACCAGCGCCAGGTCGATCAGCAGCCGCCGCCCCACCAACGCGGCAAGGCCCAGGGCGCAGGCCAGCAGGATGAAGCCGGAGAGCCGGTCCTGCCGCGCGAACAGCAGGAACCCCGAGGCTGACACCATCGCCGCCGGGGCCAGTGCAGCGGGGAACCGGGCGGGGGAGTGCAGCGTCATGGTCACACAGTTTACGTGCGGAGGCATGGGCGGCACGCTTCAGGCGGCCGGAGCTTCTCCTGCAGCACCTGCCGCTGCCCGGTCTCCAGGCGTAGACTTGAAGCGCCTGCAGGTAACCATCAGATGACGCCGGGTTGTTCAGGACATGAGAATGTCCGAGCCGTCTCTTAGCGAGATCGCGAAGGTACCTGCAGGTTCTGTGTTTAAGCAGGTTCTGAACGGCTGGAGCCCTACGGTCCGTCCACAGCGGATCCTTCAGCCGGCGGGGACGGGTCTTTTGTCCCTGTTGTGCGCTGACGGACACGGTATCTACTGGAAGGACGCCCCCGCCCTTACAAAGGAGCAGATGTGAGGGAACAGCATCCTCCAACGCTGCAGTTTCTTGGTGCAACAGATACCGTGACGGGCTCGCGCTACCTTGTCCGTTCCCAGGACCGCCGGGTCCTGGTGGACTGCGGGCTTTTCCAAGGGTATAAACAACTCCGCGAACGCAACCGCATGCCGCTCCATGTCAACCCCGCAAGCCTTGATGCGGTTGTCCTCACGCACGCGCATCTGGACCATACCGGCTACATACCGGCGCTGGTCCGGGACGGCTTCCGGGGCCCTGTGTATGCGACGGCTGGAACAACTGAACTGTGCAAGCTGCTCCTTCCCGACAGCGGGTACCTCCAGGAAGAAGAAGCCCGTTACGCCAACCAGCGGGGATCCTCGGTGCACCATCCAGCGGTGCCGCTCTACACAGCCGAAGACGCCGTGCGGTCGCTCAACAGCTTCAGGGCCCAGGACTTCGATTCGCCGTTCCAGACGGCCGGAGGAATTGAAGTGTCCTTTGTTCCCGCCGGGCATATTCTTGGCGCTGCCCAGGTCCGGCTCAAGGTGGGCGGCCGGACCGTCCACTTCACCGGTGACCTCGGCCGCGACAATGACCCGCTTATGTACCCACCGCGGGGGCTGGAACCGGCGAACGTCCTGGTCACCGAGTCCACCTACGGCAACCGGACCCACCCGGCAGGAAGTCCCGAAACTGAGTTGGGTGAGATCATCACACGGGTCGCTAAGCGGCAGGGCGTCATCATGATCGCGGCCTTCGCTGTGGGCCGGGCTGAAACCGTTCTGTTGCATCTGTCGCGACTATTGGCCAAGGGCGCCATCCCGGCCATCCCCATATACCTGAACAGCCCCATGGCCATCGACGCTTCTGACATGTACCGGCGCCACCGCGAAGAGCACCGGATCGAGCAGCATGAGTTCGAAGCGATGTATAAAGTGGCCCAGCCGGTCCGAAGCCCGGATGACTCCAAGCTGCTCAACCTGCGCGGCGGGCCCATGATTATTATTTCCGCAAGCGGCATGCTCACCGGAGGCCGGATCCTCCACCATCTTGCGGCCTACGGGCCCGACCGCCGCAACGCCATCATCCTTAGCGGCTACCAGGCCGGCGGAACCAGGGGAGCGTACCTGGCCGCTGGAGGGAAACATGTCCGCGTTTACGGCGAGGACGTCGGGATCCAGGCTGAGGTCATCCAGATGGAAGGGCTCTCAGCCCATGCCGATTCCAACGAGTTGATCCAGTGGATGCAATCTGTCCCTGAAGCGCCGTCCATGACTTATATCACCCATGGCGAGCCGGACGCGTCTGATGCTCTTCGGCTCCGTATCAAGCACGAACTGGGCCGGCGCGCCCGCGTCCCGGAGTTCATGGAAACCGTGTCCCTGCTTGATCCCCGCTGAAGGATGGTCCAGCACCCGGCCCACCCGCTCGCGGCGGCAAGGTGACGGAAGCACAAGGAGGGCGTACGACGGCGGGACGTCCCGCCGTCGTACGCCCTCCCGAGATGTGGCGTGCTTTGCTGCCTGCTAAGCGCTGGCGAGCTCCGAGCCGCGGAGGCTCAGGGTGAAGGTGTTGGGGCCGCTGCAGGTGACGGCGATGCGGCACTTGGTGGTGTTGTGGCGGGCCGAAAGGTCCTCGATCATGGCGTCCAGCGTGTGGTGCATGTTCGCGCGGTCCCAGATCTTGAGCGTTACGGAGTGGGCAGTTTCAAACGTCATTGTTTTGTACTTCCATGTCGGTCCGGACTGTGCCGGAGGTGGCCTGCTCGTGAACGCGCGGAGGCGTCGGCGGCCCGGGGGTCACCGGTGGGCTTCGTTGCGTCACCAGATGTGGAGGGCCGGAGTCAACCCCGCCCTGCTCCTCCATAGTGCCCAACGGACGGGGTGGCCACAACATTATTGCGAGTGAATCGCATCACGTGTGATCCACTCCACACGGTACCCCTCGATGGGACGGCGCCTCAGGACTCCAGGAACCCGCCGCTTGCCCAACGCCGCAGCGCCCGCCGTTCGTCGTCATCGAACTCCATCAGCGCCACCCGGCAGAGTTCCTCCACGTTGTGGGTCCAGGCCGTGGCGAGCTGAGCTGCGGTGGACGTGTCGGTGAGCTCGAAATGCGCGTAACCCAGCCCCTGGATGACGAAGTTCACGGCTGCCCGGGACACCGGCTGGCCTGCGCTCACGCAATCGTCGCGGACTTGCTTGGCCAGTTCATTGCGGTTCACGGGGTGTTCGCGGAGGCGATTCTCCAGCGCGATGAACATCTGCCGGAACTGGGCCGTGGAAAGCGACGGCACGTCCGTCACCCGGGCCACCTGCTCCTCGATCCCCGGCTCCGGCTCGGTGTCCTGCGGCAGGTCGGCGCTCGAAAAACGCTTAGCGTCCCAGACCCAGCCGCCGCGGGCCGGGGAGTATTCGATGCCTTTGCCCAGCTGCGCGACCCACGTGCCGAACTTCCCGTGGCCGCCCCAGTCGGACTTCAGGGAAGGGTCCGCGGCCAACGCCCGGTGCGCCACCATCGCGCCAACTACGGGACCGGCGGCGCTGCGGATCAGGGCGGTGACCTCTTTGACCGCGGGGCTGAGCGGCCTGCCCTTCGGGGCTGCCGGGCCGTTGACCGGAGCCGTACCGTTCGTGCTGACCGCGCGGATGGGCTCCGCCGTGGATTGGTTGAGGATTGCGATGAAGTCGTGCGATTCCACCACGCTGTCCGCCATTTCCCGGTAGGCAAAGGCCACCGGGCCCGCGGCGATCACTGTGGTCATGCGGTCCGCGGCCCGGAAGCGCTGGATCAGCGAGGTGAAGTCGGCGTCGGCGGAGGCGATGAAGAACTCTTCGATCCCGACGCTGCCGGACAGCGCATCCATCGCGTCGAGCACCAGGTTGATGTCCGTGCTGCTCTTGCCCTGCTGCGTCAGCGACGGGCAGTCGATCACCCTGAACCCGGCCCGGGTCCAGTATGCCCGGTACTTCGAATAGACCACGGGGTTCAGGTAGCAGTTCCGCACCAGGAAGCGGCGCGAGTTCTCTGCAGTCCCGCCCGCGGACAGGGCATCCGCCCAGTGCTTGGGATCCTCCGCGAAGCGCTTGGCGGCCACCGGATCCAACGCCAGCAGGCCGGTATAGACATTGTCGAAATCGACGAACATCGCAGCGCGGATGCCCGGCCGCCGGGACGGGGAAAGACTCATTCGCCCAGTGTGCCAGCACGCAGCCGCGGCGTCACGCATCCGCCGGCAGGGTGTCCACGGTCCCCAGCGGGATCACGTGCGGGCGTCCCTCGGTGGGCTCGGGCACCACGCGGGCCGCCAGGCCGAACACGTCCAGCAGGCGTTCCGGCGTGATCACCTCCGCGGGCGACCCCTGGGCCACGATGCGCCCGTCCTTCATGGCCACGATGTGGTCCGAGTACCGGGCCGCCAGTGAGATGTCGTGCAGCACCATCACCACGGTCCGCCCGTGCTCGCGGTTAAGGGTGCGCACCAGTTCCAGCAGGTCCACCTGGTGTGCCAGGTCCAGGTAGGTGGTGGGTTCGTCCAACAGCAGGATCCCGGTTTCCTGCGCGAGCGTCATGGAAATCCAGGCCCGCTGCCGCTGCCCGCCGGACAGGTCCTCAAGCGGCATGTCCGCCAGTTCCAGGATGTCGGTGGCCGCCAGCGCCCACTCCACGGCGGACTCGTCGGAGGTGGAAAACTGCTGGTACCACTTCTGCCGGGGATGCCGCCCGCGGGACACCAGGTCCGCGACGGTCAGCCCGGACGGAGCTCTGGGCGTCTGCGGCAGCACGCTGACCCGCGTGGCTACATGCCGGGTGGACTGCCGCCGCAGCGGCGTCCCGTCGAGGAAAACGTCACCGGACTGAGGCGCCAGGAGCCGGCCCAGGCCGCGCAGCAGCGTGGACTTGCCGCACCCATTCGGGCCGATGACCGAGGTGACATGGGTGTTCGGCACGGCCAGGGACAGACTTTCGATGATCGTCTTGCCTTCGTAGCCGAGGCTGAGATTCCGGGCTTCGAGGCCCGCCTGCTGGACGGTGGGGGTGCTCAACTCAGCCTCCGCTGGTATTTCAGGATCAGGTGGATCAGGAAGGGCGCGCCCACCACGGCCGTGGCCACACCCACCGGGAGGGGAGCGCTCAGCAGGTTAGCCGACAACAGGTCTGCCAGCAGCACAAAGATGGCTCCCACCAGCGCGGATACCCCGACGGGCGGTATCACGGTTCCGGCCAGTGCGCGGGCAATGCGGGGGCTGGCCAGCGCCACGAACGCCACCGGCCCGGCAGTCACCGTGGCCACGGACGCCAGCAGCACGGCCAGCGTGAGCACCACCAGTCGCACAGCGCCAATGCGCGCTCCCAGTCCGACGGCGGTGTCTTCGCCCAGGCTTCCCAGCAGCAGCCAACGCCCGCAGCACATCGCCGCCAGGAGAAGTACGACGGCGGCGCCCGCCATGGGTTGGACGGTTTCCCAGTCCTTCCCGTTCAGCGAGCCCATCATCCACGTGAGCGCCTGGGCGGCGCTGGTGACATCACCCAGGGTCAGGATCCAGGTGGTCAGGCTTGCGGCCAGCCCCGAGATCCCCAGCCCGGCCAGGACCAGTCGGTAGCTGTCCAGCCCCCGCCGGTAGGCCAGCAGGTACACCGCCACGCCGCTGATGATCCCGGCGCCGAACGCCGCTGACGGCATCCCCACGGTGGCGGCGAACCCGCTCAGCCCGGCATGGCCGCCGTCGGAAATCACGAGGACGGTGACGGCGCCGAGCGAGGCCCCGGCGGTCACCCCCAGGAGGTCCGGACTCGCCAGCGGGTTCCGCCCAACGGTCTGGGTAATGGCCCCTGCCGCGGCCAGGCAGGCCCCGACGACGACGGCTGCGACCATCCGGGGCGCGCGGAATTCCGTGACGGCCAGGTAGACGCGGGGGATCGAGTCATCGCCGAGCAGGGCGCGCAGTACATCGGGGTAGGCCAAGGGGGTGCCGCCGAAAGCCACATGCAGGGCCATTGCGGCGACGGTGCCCACAGCGAGGAGGGCGCCCACCACCAGGGCGCGGAGATTGAACCGGATGGAGACGGGCCCGGCGCGTAAGGCCCTGAGGCCCGTGACGGGACGGGATTCCTGGCGCGGGGGAGCCTGCTGGAGAAGTGTCACAGCGTGGCCAGCCTCCGTCGCCGGGCGAGGTAGACGAAGAAGGGGGCCCCGACGACGGCCAGGACCACGGCCACAGACAACTCACCCGGCCGTGCGATCAACCGCCCGGCTGTGTCGGCCAGGAGCACAATGCTGGCGCCGGTGACCAGAGAAAGCGGTATCAGCCACCTGTAGTCCGGCCCAGTGATGGCCCGCGTGATGTGGGGGACCAGGAGTCCGGCGAACGCGATGGGCCCGGCGAGCGTGACGGCGGTGCCGGCCAGCAGCGTGATGGCGCCGATGCCCATGGCCCGGGCCCGGAACACGGAAATGCCCAGCGAAACGGCGGTATCGGCACCCAGGGCCAAAGCATTCAGGGCGCGGATGTTGGCGACAGCCAGCATTACGCCGGCCACGATGAACGGCCACACCAGTTCCAGGACTCCGGAACGGCCAGCCAGCGAGCCCACCTGCCAGAACCGGAGTGTGTCCAGCGCCTGGTCGTTCAGCAGCACTATGCCCGACACTATGCCGGAGCACAGCGCGGTGACCGCAGCGCCCGCCAGGACCAGCGTTACCGGAGTGGCGCCGTAGCGGGCAGCGGAGCCGATGAGGAACACCAACACGCTTGCAGCGAAGGCTCCGGCGAAGGCCAGGAAAGACTGGCCCAGCGGGGAGATTTCGCCGGCCACAGCGGTGGCGGCCACGATGGCCAGCGCCGCACCCTGATTGATGCCAAGCAGGCCAGGGTCCGCCACCGGGTTGCGGGTATGCCCCTGCACCAGGGTTCCAGCCAGACCCAGGCAAATGCCGGCGCAGATTCCCAGCACGGTCCGGGGCCAGCGGAGTTCGCGGATGGTGACATCCATGACGCTGCCCGTGGGAGTGAACACGGCGTGCCAGACGTCGGCCAGCGTGGACGGCTGGCCTCCGAAACAAACGCTGAGCACCACTGCCACGGCCAACGCCAGGGCTGCTGCCGGCACGGCTGCGGTGGTCAGGGTCTTCACTCAGAGTCTCTCTATTACGTCACGCGTTTGTGAGCTAATCACAAAAGTACTGCTACAGTCTACGGCAGACGCAGGTAAGGCTAACCTTATGCGTCGCATCCCCGTTCCTTGTATGAAGGCATAACCGTGAAACTTCGCATCACCCGGCACCTCACAGCTGCCGCCGCCGGCCTGGCCCTCCTGGCCACCGCGGCCTGCGGCGCCCCGGCCGCATCCACCGGCGACGCCAGTGCTCCCTCCGAGACCGCCGGCTTCCCGCTGACCATGCAGCACACCATGGGCTCCACCACCCTCGAATCAGTGCCGAAGCGTGTCGTGGCGCTGGACCCCAGCTACATCGATGCAGCCCTGCTGCTCGAGGCTGACCTGGTGGGCTATGTCCAGTACCGCCAGGACCCCAAGGCGCCGTTCGCGCCGTACCTCGGCGACGTTGCCGAGGCCACCAAGGACTCCGTGAACGTGGGCACGCTGGCCGAGCCGAACCTGGAAAAGATCCTTGAACTCGAACCGGACCTGATCGTCTCCGCCAAGGTGCGCCACGAGGCCCTGTACTCGCAGCTGTCCAAGATCGCGCCCACCATCTTCTCTGAGAGCACCGGCCCCACTTGGAAGGAAAATGTCGTTTTCCTCGGCGAGGCGATGGGCAAGAAGGAAAAGGCCCAGGACCTGGTCAAGGCCTATGAGGAGCGCGCCGCAAAGGTCGGTGCCGAGATCCTCGCCAAGAACCCGGACGCTACGTACTCCCTGGTCCGCTTCACCGGCGGCGACACCGCACGGCTGTACTCCTCCAACTCGTTCATCGGCGAGATCATGACGGACATGAACATCCCCCGCCCCGAGGGCGCGCCGGACACCCAGGAAAAGATCTTCGTTCCACTGTCCGCTGAGCAGATCCTGCAGGGCGACGCCGGCCTTGTCATGGTCAGCGCCTTCACCCCGGAGGGACCCGAAGGCGAAGAAGCGCGCGCGCAGCAGGCCAAGTTCCAGTCCAACCCGCTGTGGAAGAAGCTTGAAGGCGACGTCATCGAGGTGGACGATGCAACCTTCCTGGCCTCCGTCAGCATCCAGGGCGCCCACTCCGTGATCACGGATCTCGCCAAGCACTACGGCGTGGACCCGCAGTTGCCGTAGTGAGCCTAGCTATTCGGCCGGTCCCCGTCTCCCTGCACCCGGTGCGGGTATTCGGGGCTGCCGTGTCGGAAGTGCGGGACCTGGGCCCGCACTTCCGCCGCATCACGTTCGCCGGCCCGCAGCTGGCCCGTTTCGGCGTCCCCGGGCCCACCCGGGACCTCCGCATCAAGCTTCTCCTGCCCTCCCCGGGGCATGCGCCGTCCGAGCCCGGACCGCTGTTCCTGCCCGGTGGCCCGGACGGTACCCTCCACGCCGGCTGGTACCAGGACTGGCTCCGGCGGGACCTGCCCGGCCGCGGCCACATCCGCAGCTACACCGTGCGCGCGCTGAGGCAGGCAGGCGCGGCCCGGGAGATCGACGTCGACGTTGTCCTCCGCGCCAGGGATGGCACCCCGGCCGGACCCGGATCATCGTGGGCGGCCGCCGCCGTCGTGGGTCAGCCGGTGTGGTTCGTTGGGCCCGACGCCGAAGCCATTACGCCGGCCACGCCGCTGCCCGAAGCGGGCATTAACTGGCGCCCCGGCACCGCCGGGCGTGTGCTCCTTGCCGGTGACGAAACGGCAACACCCGCCATCTGCTCCATCCTGGAGTCCGTGCCCGCGCATGTCCGCGGCCATGCGTTCCTCGAGGTCCCGGCAGCGATGGACATCCAGCCGCTGTCGACGCCGGGCCGCATCCAGGTCACATGGCTGCATCGGGGCGGCGGACCAGTTCGCGGAGAGCGGCTGGTCGGGGCCGTACGGCAGGCATTGCAGCAGGCAATTGCAGACGGCGGGCGGCCGCCCGGATACGCATGGGTCGGCGCCGAGGCCGCAACGGTCCGCACCCTCCGGCGGGTGATGTCCGGGTTTGGCGTGGACACCAGGAACGGCGAATTCCGCGGGTACTGGAGCGAGGGCAGGGCCGGATCGGGCGTCAACGGCACACCCGTGGCGCCTGAGCGCCGCTGACTTTCCCCGCGTGGATGCTCCTGGGTGCGGGACGGTCGGCGGGTTATTCGTCGAAGTGTGTGTCAATCTTTTGCTCACCCGACACCGAAGCGATCACTGTGGCGGCCAAGTCCCGCACTTTGACGTTGCGGGTGCTGGAGGCCCTGGTCAGGATGCTGAACGCGGTGTCCCGGCTGCACCGGTTTTCCGCCATGATCACCCCGATGGCCGTGTCGATCATTGTCCGCGACTGCAGCGCCGCCGTCAGGTCCTCCTTCGCCTCGCTGAGTTGGGAAATCCGAAGGGACAGCCGCAGCGCGCCCGCCGCTTGTTCCGCAAACGCTTCTACCGTGGCGATGCTGTCGCTGGGGAAGCTGTGGCGGGACGGGGCGTAAAGGTTCAGGACGGCGTCGGCCTCCCCCGCCAGATCCAGGGGAACGGCGAGGATCGAGGCCACGCCGTTGCTGGCGGCGGCGCGGATGTATGCCCGCCATCGTTCTTCGGCGGCGAGGTCAGGAACCAGTACCGTGGACCTGGTCCGCAGGGCGGTGAGGCACGGCCCGTCGCCGAATCCGTTCTGCAGCTCATCCAGGGCCCGGGCGGTGATGTCACTGGCGGCGACGGCTTCCGGCCGCTTTCGCCGCAGCACCGTGACCCCGCTGTGGACGGGGCTGCCCGGAGAGGAGAGCCGCCCGGAGGCGAGCGTGGCCAGTTCGGTGAGGAAACTCCGGATGTCCGGGTTCGCCAGCACCATTTCCTGCATGGTCAGGTCAGTTTCCGCGTCGCGGGTGTTCACTGCCGGTCACGCTCCACGGGGGCCGCCCTGTTGCTGGTCGACGAGGCGGGGGTCATTGCAATGTTTATGGCCATTCGGCCCTACTTCCCAAACGCCGCCCTGCGGGTGGCTGGTGGCCGCCGCTCTTGGGTGCGGGGCGGCCCGGACAGTCAACCCCCGGATCCTGTCGCTATCCCGAAGTCTCCTGCTATCGACACTACGCCCCTGCCGGGCCATGCGATACACGGCGGGGCCAGTAGGATGGCCGCATGCCGACATCAACCGAACGCGGGCCCGTCCACCAGCTTCAGGAAATTCTGGTGGGCGCGGAAAACGCGATGGATTTCCTGTCCGGTCTCTCCGGGATGGCGGCAGCCGCGGTCTCGGAAACCGCCGGTGACCACATCGAATGCGCTGTAACCCTCAAGGCCAAACGCAAACCCGCGACGGCGGCAGGCAGCAGCCAGCGCGCACTGGACCTTGACCACGTGGAGCAGGCCCTTGGCGACGGTCCGTGCATCAGGGCGCTGCGGGAAATGTCCCCGGTGATCATCGACGACGTCAGCAGGGATCCGCGGTGGCCCGCCTACAACCGGCAGCTCGCGGAGAACGATGTCCACAGCACTTTGGGCGTGCCGCTGGAGATCGGTCCGGATGCCAGTGCCGCCTTGAACTTCTTTGCCGGCAGGCCCGGCGTCTTCACCGCAGATGTCTACGAGCAGGCCGTGGGTTTCGCGGGCGCCGCGCAGAACACGCTTCGGCTATCCGTGCGGATCACTTCCGCGCAGAGCAGGGCGGAGGACCTGGAGGCGGCCCTGGAGAGCAGGACCGCCATCAATCTGGCGTGCGGGGTGATCATGGCGCAGAACCGCTGCTCGCAGGCTGAGGCCATGGACATCCTCACCAAGGTTTCCAGCAACCGCAACCGCAAGTTGCGGGACGTGGCCCGCGAGCTCATTGAGCAGCTGTCCGGAACCTCAATTGAGACGCACTTCGATTCCTGAAACTGTTGACTCCTCCGCGGGATGGGAATATCGTACAACCAAATGGTTGTAGATCAGCTCCCTGAAACAGAACTCGACCGCCTGTTCCAAGCGCTCGCAGACCCCACCCGACGTGACATTGTCCGGCGGGTGACGGTGGCTGGGTACTCGGTGTCCGGCCTCGCTGATCTCTATGCCATGAGCTTCGCCGCAGTCCAGAAGCATGTGGCGGTGCTGGAGCGCGCGAACCTGGTGAGCAAGGAAAAGCGCGGAAGGGAGCAGTTGGTGCGGGGCAGCCGTGAAGGCCTGCAGAAAGCCCGTCTGCTGCTCGACGAATACGAAATGATCTGGCGGCAACGCGCCGGCCGGATTGCTGACATTCTCGCTGAAAACTAGGACGGCACAGCCATGACAGTCATCAGTATGGACAAAAACCCCGAGGCACTCTGCCTCACCCTCGTCGCGGAGTTTGACGCCGCCGTCGACCGCGTCTGGAACCTGTGGGAAGACCCGCGGCAACTGGAACGCTGGTGGGGGCCGCCCACCTGGCCAGCGACGTTTGAGAAGCTCGATTTTGTCCGCGGCGGACGCGCGAGTTACTACATGACCGGCCCGGAGGGGCAAAAATCGCGTGGCTGGTGGGAATTCACCGCCATTGACGCGCCGCGCCAGCTTGAGTTCGATGACGGTTTTGCGGATGACGACGGCAACCCCACCGGCGATCTCGGCATCACCCATGCCGAGGTGACCCTTGAGGATGTCGGCGGGCGGACCCGGATGACGATCCACTCGAAGTTTGAGTCGGAGGAGCAGATGGAACAGATGGTGGCCATGGGCATGGAAGAGGGCCTCAAGGGCGCCGTGGACCAGATGGACGGCATCCTGGCCGAACACGCCAACGCCTGAGCTTTCGGAGGGCATGGAATGGCGGGGGGATCCGACGGATTTCGGAACCGGCTGGAACGGGCGGCGGAGCTGAGATCGTACCGGGGAGCGGGTATCAGCGCGGAGGAGGAAGCCGCGCTGGAAGCCGCCGAAGCCCGCGAACGTGAAAAGCGCCGGAAGGTGGGAGACGCTGCCCGCGCCGATTACCTGATCCGTGACGCCATGGCCCAGGGCAAGTTCGACAACCTCAAATACGCGGGCAAGCCGATTCCCGGCCTTGGGGAAGCGTACGACCCCGATTGGTGGGTCAAAGGCCTCCTGGAACGGGAGAACATCAGTGGCATGGGGCCCGCAGCGATACTGCTCCGTAAGGAGGATGCCGGGCTCGATGCCACCCTGGACTCGCAGTACACCGAACAGCAGGCGCGGGACCTCCTGGAGGACTTTAACCGCAGGGTCATCGACGCGCGCCGCCAGCTGCAGGGTGGTCCGCCGGTAGTTACCAAAACCCGCGACGTGGAAACCGAGCTGGCCCGGTGGCGCAAACGGCGGGCGGCTCGTGTTGTTGAGGAGCCGTCGGCCGCACCCGCCGGGCCGCGGGGATGGAGCAGCCGGTGGTGGCGGAAGGTGTGGCGCGGGGAAAGCTAACGGCCGGGAGGCGCCGGCGGCCTGCCACCGCCTTGACGTTCGGAACCGCTATCCGGCCCGCTCGGGGTGGCACCACCGGTGGATCCGTCGTTTTGGCTGGAGGGTGCCGGGCCGGTGCCCCCGGTGGACACCGGGCCGGCGCCCCCGGTGGACGTCCCGGGGCTGGGCGACGGAGAAGGCGGCGTCCCGTACATCGATGCCGGCGGCGGCGGGAACTCCTTCCGCGGATACAGCGGACCCACCTTGAGCATGTAGTTGGCCCACTGCGGCCCGGCGATCATGTAGCCGTCCAGCCGCTCGTAGAACACGCCGTTGATGGTGACGTTCTGTCCCGGCCGGTCCTGGCCTTCCAGCGCGTCGCCAAAGAAGGATGCCGTGGCCAGTCCGCTGGAGTACCCCACAACCCAGGTGGAGCCGTTGTTGTTGGACGTGCCGGTTTTCGCGCCGACCGGGAACTTCGTGTGGACCTTCGGCTCGATCCATACACCCGAGCCCTTCTTCATGACGTCCTGCAGCACCGCGTTGACCCCGCGTGCCACCTGCGGCTTGAGCGCGTCCCGGCATTCCGTGGTCTGCGCCGGCAACCTGCCGCCCGTGACATCACGGATTTCCAGGATGGCGATGGGTGCGCAGTAGCGGCCATCGTTGGCGAACGTGGCGTACGCATTGGCAAGGTGCAGCGGGGCCACTCCGATGGCACCCAGCAGGTTGCCCAGCTGGTGCATATTAATCTGGGCTCCATCCAGGCCGCTATGCAGGCCCACCGCGTCCACCACCTTCTGGATGCCGCAGAAGTCCAGCTGGGTGGCGGAGGCAAAGGTGGCCGTGTTGATCGAGTTGTAGAGTCCATAGTTGATGGGCATCGGCCGGTAGAAGCCGGGTTCAGCGTTCTGCAGGTCGTCGGCAGCCCCCAGCTCCGGGTTGTTCTGCGCTGTGCTGTAGGCGCCCATCACCCGGCCGCAGCTGGATCGCCACGGGAAGCCCACCGGGTAGACCCTTCGGGAAGCATCGATCATTGCGGTGAGTGACTTCCCCTCATTCAGCCATTCCGCAAACGTAAACGGCTTCATGGTCGAGCCCGGCTGGAAACCGCCCGCGCCGTTAAGGTCGTTCCCCTCCGGATCCTTGGCGTCCACATTGAAATTCAGGTGGGTATCAAACTTCCCCCTGGCCGGCAGGATCACCGTGTTCTGCGCCATCGCCAGGATCTTTCCGGTGCCGGGCTGCACCGTCACCAGGGCTGCGCCCCAGCGGTCCGGGTTGGCGCCGGCCGTCCCGTTGACCTGCGTCTGGGCGGCTCCCTGCAACCGGCTGTCCAGAGTGGTGATGATGGTCAGCCCGCCGCGGTACAGCTTGCGCTGCCGTTCGATCAGGCTGGTGCCGTAGGCAGGATTGTTCAGGATCAGGTGCGAAACGTAATCGCAGAAGTATGGTGCGATGGCCGCGTAGGCACAGCCCTGCCGCTGGGGCGTGAGCTTCAACTGGATGGGGGTTGCCACCGCGGCGTCGTGCTCGGCGTCGGTGATCATGCCCTGGCGCAGCATCTCGGACAGGACCTGGTTGCGGCGCACGATCGACTTGTCCGGATTGATGGCCGGGTTGTAGAACGTGGGGCTGTTGACCAGGCCGGCCAGGAGCGCCGCCTGGGGGAGGGTCAGCTTCTTGGCGGTGCTGCTGAAGAAGTAGCGCGCCGCGGCTTCGATCCCATAGGCCTCGCTGTTGAAGAAAACGATGTTCAGGTAGCCCTCAAGGATCTGCTCCTTGGTGAACTTCTTCTCCAGTGCGATGGCCAGCTTCATCTCCCGCAGCTTGTCGCCCATGTCCTTCTGGCCGCTGAGGATCACCTCGTCGGGACGGTCCTGCGAGAGCCGGGCCTCGTTGACCACGTTGGTGACGTATTGCTGGGTGATGGTGGAAGCCCCCTGCTGGCCGCCCGTGGTGAGGTTGGAAACTACCGCCCTGGCAATGGCCTGCGGGTCGATCCCGGCGTGTTCGTAGAACCGGCTGTCCTCGATCGCCACCACCGCATTCCTGACGTACGGAGACATCTGGCCCAGCGGGATCCGCACCCGGTTCTCCGCGAAGAACGTGGCGATCAGCTTGCCGTCGGAGGTGAGCACCCTGGTGGATTGCGACGGCGGCTGCACCGTCAGCTCGTCGGGCAGGTTCTCGAAAAACCCAATGGATCTGCTGACTCCCAGCCCGGCTGCCGCCACCGCCGGAACCACCAGGCTGGCCGCCAGGACGCCGCACACGACGCTCGCGGCAATGAACCCGATAAAGCGTGCCAAGACGGCGCCAACGCCGTACTTGCGCTTCATTGTCTGTGCCATTCAGCTGCCCCTGAGCCTCGGAGGTGGCATCAGACTACGCCGCAGCGGTGGGCCGATCCAGAGACATGCAGGTCAGGATTTGGTCACGTTTACCGGACCAGAGCAGGTGCCGCGGCCTGAACGCACTCAGGCGAAGGAGTCTTCCTTGGCGCGTGCCGCCGTCGTGCTTTCCTGGTGTGAACGCAGGTGTCCGAGCGGGTTGAAGCCGGCCCCGGCCTCCCCGAAGGCGTAGGCGGTTTCAGCGTGTTCGGACAGGTCCACACCTGCGGTCTCGGCTTCGTGGCTGACCCGGAAGCCAACGGTCTTGTGGATCGCCCGGCCGATCACCAGGGTGCCGATGCCGGAGAGCAGAACGGTGATGACGACGGCCGCGGTCTGGGCGATCAGCTGCTGGAAACCGCCGCCGTAGAACAGGCCTCCACCCGCGCCGTCCACCGGCAGGGCGATGAATCCGAGGGCCAGGGTGCCGATGAGACCGCCGCCCAGATGCACGCCCACAACATCCAGGGAGTCGTCCAGGCCGAAGCGGTATTTGAGGTCGACGAACCAGCAGCACGCGGCGCCCGCCACCAGGCCCAGCCCGACGGCGGCCACTGGGCTGATGTTGGCGCAGGAGGGGGTGATCGCCACCAGGCCGGCCACGACGCCCGACGCGGCACCCAGCGAGGTGGGGTGGCCGTGGCGGATCTTCTCGACAACCAGCCAGCTGAGCATGGCGGCAGCGGGGGTGACCAGGGTGTTGATCCAGATGAGGCCGGCCTGCTCGGCGCTGGTGGCGGCTCCGCCGTTGAAGCCGAACCAGCCGAACCAGAGAATCGCGGCACCCAGCATGATGAACGGGATGTTGTGCGGGCGGTGGTTGGGATCCTTGGCGAAGCCGTGCCGCTGGCCCACGATCAGTGCGAGAACCAGCGCCGCAGTGCCGGAGCTGATTTCGACGACGGCGCCGCCCGCGAAGTCTATGACCTGGCCGAACGCTGCGGTCACCGCGCCGTCCGGTCCCATGAGTCCGCCGCCCCAGATCATGAACGCCAGGGGGCAGTACACCACGGTGATCCACACAGGGACGAACATCGACCAGGCGCTGAACCTGGCCCGGTCCGCGATGGCCCCGCTGATCAGGGCCACGGTGATGATGGCGAACGTTGCGCTGTAACCGGCGGAGATCAGGTCCGGTGAACCCATCATGTCCTGCAGGCCAAAGTGGGTAGCCGGGCTGCCGACGATGCCCAGCACGCTGTCGCCGGTAGCCATGGAATAGCCCCAGAGAACCCAGACCACGCCGACTATCCCGGCCGAGATGAAGCTCATCATGATCATGTTCAGCGCGGCCTTGGCGCGGGTCATGCCGCCGTAGAAGAGGCCAAGCCCGGGGGTCATCAGCAGTACCATCGCGGCTGAAATCATCAGCCAGACGTGTTGGGCAGTGATCTCCACCGGAAGGTCCCTTCGCATGTAAACGGCAAACGGGGGAGCTGGCTGCACGCCCCGTGTTTCCCCCGCCGTCCATTTTTCGGGTCCAGTGTTTCCGCTAATCGAGCGTCAAGTTGCGGTCACGTTACACAAATTGCCGTTGCGTGAAGATCGCGTGTCGCCGATGTTTCGGAAATGTTAACGCGGCCTCTCGGCGCGGTCAGAATCGCCGTGCGTTGGCCAGCACGGGGAGCTTCCGGCGGGCCTGAGCTACCTCTGCGGGATCGAGGTCGACGACGGCGAGCTCAGGTTCGGCGCCCAGCGTCACCAAGGGGGCGCCCAGGGGAGTGATGACGGCACTGTGCCCGATGCCGGTCGGAGCCGTCCCGGGGGTATCGGAAGTTTCGGCGCCACCGGCGCCAACGCTCGCCGGGTCGGCCTGGCCGCACGCCACCACGAACGTGGTGCTGTCCAGGGCTCGGGCCCGTACCAGGAGGTCCCACTGTTCGGACTTGCCCGGACCGGCGCCCCAGGACGCGCAAAGGATGGTGACCTGCGCTCCGGCATTGGCGTTGGCCGTAAAAAGCCCGGGGAAACGGACGTCGTAGCAGGTCGCCAGTCCGAAGACCGTACCGTTGTACTCGAACGTCACCGGGGCCTCGCCGGCGTCCACCGTCTCGGACTCGGTGAAGCCGAACGCGTCGAAAAGGTGCACCTTGTCGTATGAGGCTTCCACTCCGGGTCCGGTGACCAGGAGCGTGTTCCGCACCCGCCCGTCCTTGCCGGGGGTGAACATCCCCGCCACCACCGCGATGCCGTGCTCGCGCGCGATGTCGCGGACCGCCGTCGCCCACGGTCCGTCCAGCGGTTCGGCGATGCCGCGCAGTGAGTTGCCGAACGCCCGCATGGTGGCCTCGGGGAACACCACCAGTCCAGCCCCCGCGGCCTTGGCCCTGCCGGTGTAGTCCCGGACCAGGTCCAGGTTCGCAGCCGGGTCGGCGCTGCTGATGATCTGGGCGACTGCGATGCGCATGGAAAGGCTCCAACCTGTTGTCAGGGTTGTTCGTTGAACGCGTTTACCTTGTAGCCTACGGGCCTACTGCCGGTAGCCCTCCACCTCGCTGACGGGGCGGGCCTCGGCGTCGTTGGGGTCCTCGCCGGAGCGGATCTTAGCCCGCCGCTGCCGGAGCAGGTCCCAGCACTGGTCCAGGCTTTCCTCCACCTGGCGCAGGCGGGTGCGGTCCGGCGCCTGCCCGTCGGCGGGTTCGCGCAGGGAATGCTCCTCCTCCACGAGGGCCTGGATGCGCGTCAAAATATCCTGGTCGTTCATGGCGTCTCCTTCGTCGCTGTCCGCGGGCGTGTTTGCGGCCGCGTCCGGATTCCCAGCGTACGGAGTCGCGGCCCCGGCCACCACCCCGGGAAGCCCGTCCCGCGCTGTACGATCTTCACCATGACCACCGTGCTCGATCTGGCAGGTCCAATCCTGGAAATGCTGACCTGGTTGTGCCTGCCCGCTGGGCTCGGACTCCTCTCTTATGCCGGCTTCATGCGCCGTTTCGTCCATCCATGGGAGGTGGCGCAGGGAGTGGTCTATTCGGACATCACCGGCGTGGGATTCCGGTGGGCGGACCGCAGGCATCAGGTGCATCAGGCGCCGATGTCGCCCCACGACATCAAGGACATGGCCGCGGGCGACACCCTCCCCATCTACTACCACCCGAAGCGGCCCACCCAGTGGCGCATGGTCACGCCGGAACAGCCGGGCCGGACGGCAGGAATCCTGGGCGCCTGGCTCACGGGCATCGGGGCGGTGGCGCTGGTGGCGGGCTTCCTGCTCCCGATGTTCTAACTGGGCGGCCAGCGCCGCACCGCGCCGACTGCCCTGCGGTGCGCTGACTATCCGGCGAGGACGACGCCGATTCCCAGGGTTCCCAGCGCCACCCCGGCAAAAGCGGTCCACAGGACGGCGGAGACGTCTGCCTCCACGCTTTCGGACGCTATTCCTTGCGCGCGGTGGCTGTACCGGCGCCGCTGCGTCAGGTAGATGGCCAGCGCCGCAGCTGAGGAGACGGCGAACAACAGCAGGATGGGCAGCCCGTGGATCGGCAGCCAGCGGAGGAAGAACGCGCTCACGGTGGCCAGCGCCATCATGGTGCGGCCCCAGGCCAAGGCGGTCCGTTCCGGCTGGAGTCCGGGGTCACCGTGCAGGGTGGAGGCGGGGCGGTAGCGGGCCATTGGGTGTTAACGCCAGAGGACAAAAACCAGCACGACGGCGGCCGCCAGCGCGCCCGCCGCGGCCAACAGCGGCACGATGAGCGGCAGGGGGAGGGGCGCCTTATTGCGCATGCTCCGTTCCACGCGGAGCCAGCGTACCGCTGAGCCGCCGCTGAGCAGCATGCCCAGCAGGAGCAGCAGGATGGCGAGGCCCTTCCGGAGGGGCTCCAGGAACAGGTCGCCCGTGAAGGCCTCAATGGCGATGCCGCCGGCCAGGAGGGCGAGGGACGTCCGGATCCACGCAAGGAACGTCCGTTCGTTCGCCAGGGTGAAACGGGGGTCCGGTTCCTCGCCGCCGGGCAGCAGCCGCTGGGCGACTTTACCGCGCGATGGCGGAACGGGGGCGTGGGCGGGCGGCTCGCTGTTGGTCACGGTGCCAGTTTAGCCGGGGCGCTTATCAGGACTGCCGCTAGCCTGCGCTCCGCGGTGCGAACATGATGACGGCAACGCCCAGCAGGCAGATGACGGAGCCGGCCACGTCCCAGCGGTCGGGCCGGAAACCGTCGAACACCATGCCCCAGGCCAGTGACCCGGCAACGAACACGCCGCCGTAGGCCGCCAGGATCCGGCCGAAATGGGCGTCCGGCTGGAGGGTGGCCACGAATCCGTATGCCCCCAGGGCCAGGATGCCCAGGCCAGCCCACCACCAGTCCTTTCCTTCCCGTACCGATTGCCACACCAGCCAGGCCCCGCCGATTTCAGCCGCGGCGGCCAGAGCGAACAGCAAGACGATCCTGGAGGCGGTGAGAGCCTGGGCTAAGTTGTCCACCCAGCCATCATCCCAGCAGGAGGCCTACGGGTTGCCGATCATGACCGTCAGCGATGAGCCCTTGGCCTGCGAGATCACTCCGCTAGCGAAGGAAGGCGTCCCGGTGACCACGGCCTCCTGCGACGTTCCCCTGAGGCTGAACCGGTTGACGAACTGCCCGGGCAGGATGGTCCTGGAGTTGGTGCCTCCCCGCATGACAGGGCCAGTGCCCTGCCAGGTCAGGTCCAGGTAGATCTGGCTTCCATCGGAAAGCAGAACGGTGGCAACGGCGTGGACAAAGTCCTTATCGAAGGTGAAGACGTCGGTTGGAGCTGATCCATAAGCGGAGTAGTAGAACTCTTGGGTGCAGTCGTTGAAGCTGTATGTCGAATAGAACATGGTGCTTCCTTCCTCCGGGCTATAGCCGGCGCCGGCCATGACAGAAGTGAAGGTACAGCCGTCCGGGGACACCATGTCCGAGTAAGCCTCTGCGAACTGTGACCTGTAATCCACCCTGAATGTGGTGGCGGCCGACGCCGGCGAAGCCACGAGGAGGCCGCCGCTAAGGATTCCGAGCAGGGCCATAACCATGGCAGCGAAACGGACAGGCTGCAGGTTTTTCCGATGCATGACACACTTCTTTCCTGGATGGGAGGCCGCCCCACGCGGGGCGGATCCTGGAAGCGTCCCACACACTCAACAGGCGGCACAGAGTCTTTCGGCCCGGGGAATTCCCGCGCCGCCTGCCCTGTTGGGCCAGATATGAAGAACGTTGGTTTCCTTTCCTTCGGCCATTGGGGCCCCGGTCAGGGCTCGCGCACCCGGACGGCAGCGGACGCACTGCTCCAGGGCATCGAACTGTCGGTAGCCGCCGAAGAACTGGGCCTGGACGGTGCGTACTTCAGGGTGCACCACTTTGCGCGCCAGCAGGCGGCACCCTTTCCCCTGCTTTCCGCCATCGCAGCCCGGACCAGCCGGATCGAAATCGGCACCGGGGTCATCGACATGAGGTACGAGAATCCCTTATATATGGCCGAGGAAGCCGCCGCCACGGACCTGATCAGTGGCGGCAGGCTCCAGCTGGGCATCAGCCGGGGCTCACCTGAACCCGCCCTGCAGGGCGCGTCCGCGTTCGGATACCGGCCCCTGCCGGGGGAAACGGACGCTGACATGGCCCGCCGGCACGCAGGGGAGTTCCGGAATGCCATCGGCGGCGCCGGCGTGGCGCAGTCGGACCCGCGCTATGCGGGTGTTGCGACCGGACTGCTGCCCGTCCAGCCCCAGTCGCCCGGCCTGCGGGAGCGCATCTGGTGGGGCGCCGGGACTAGGAACACCGCCGTGTGGGCAGCGGAGCAGGGCATGAACCTGATGAGTTCCACCCTCCTGACCGAGGACACGGGAGTCCCCTTCCACGAACTCCAGGCCGAACAGATCCGACTCTTCCGCGAGGCCTGGACCGCCGCGGGCCACAAACACGCCCCGCGGGTGTCCGTCAGCCGCAGCGTGCTGCCCATCGTGGACGACCAGGACCGGCGGTACTTCGGTGGCAGCGCCCTGCGCGATACCCGGGACCAGGTAGGTGTCATCGACGGCCTGACCGCCCGGTTCGGCAAGAGTTACGTCGGAGAACCGGAAGCCCTGGCCAAACAACTTGCCGGCGATGCTGCCGTTCAGGCGGCAGATACCCTGCTGGTCACGGTCCCCAACCAGCTGGGAGTGGACTTCAACTCGAAGCTTTTGGGTAACATCATGGGTATACTAAGCATGCTTACGGAATACGACGGGGAACCATCCGCCCATGCCAGCCGTTACTCTTAGAGTGCGGCTGTGGGGGCTTAGCGCCACCATTTACAGTGTGACTGCGGAACGGTCATATGACGGAGAGAGAGAACTATGGCTCGCGCCGCATTAGGCTTGATCGCATGATCCGGTTACGGCAATTGGCCCAGGCGGCCACTGTGCTCACCACGCCCCTGGCGCCGGAGGACATCCTTGCACTGTTCAATCCGGTCTATTCCGCGCGCCAGCTGCGCGGCGTAGTCACGCGCGTGGTGCAGGAAACCGCCCAGTCCGCCACGATCTTTTTCCGCCCCGGCCGCGGCTGGAAGGCGCACCTTGCTGGCCAGTGGGCGCGCATCGGCGTCGAACTCGACGGGGTCCGCCACTGGCGCTCCTACTCGTTGAGCGCCCCTGCCGGCAAGGATCCGGCCATCACGGTGACTGACGTCGGCGCCGTCTCCGGCACCCTCGTCCGGACCACCAAACCGGGCGACGTATTGTTCCTCGCGCCGCCGCAGGGTGATTTCGTGCTCCCGGAACATCCCCGCCCGCTCCTGATGGTCACCGCCGGCAGCGGCATCACTCCGGTGATGTCCATGATCCGCACGCTGGTGCCACGACGCCCGGATGCCGACGTCGTGCTGGTCCACTCGGCCCGCAGCCCCGGCGACAGCCTCTTCCGGGAGGAACTTGCCGAGCTCGCGGACCAGTTCCCCAACTTCCGCCTGGCACACTGGTTCACCGGAGAACAGGGCCGGATGGACTTCTCCAACACCGAGCAGCTCGACGAGATCTGCCCGGACTGGAAGGAACGTGCTGCCTACGCCTGCGGTCCTGACAGCTTCCTGGATGACGCCGAAGCGCTCTGGAACCGGGTCGCACTCACCGCCGCCGGCGCCGGTACCGACCTCGCCGTCCCCGGTGAACCCGGGAACCTCATGATTGAACGGTTCAACACCACGTTCAACGCGGGCGTGGGACACGACGGCGGACTGGTCACCTTCGAGGCCTCGGACCGGGAAGTCGAGGCCGACGGCGATACTCCCCTTTTGGACATCGGCGAGGACGCCGGGGTGCTGATGCCCAGCGGCTGCCGGATGGGCATCTGCCACAGCTGCCTCACACCGTTGCTGGCCGGCCAGGTCCGCGACCTCCGCACCGGGGAAATCCATGGCGAACCCGGCCAACTGATTCAAACGTGTGTCTCGGCAGCCGCCGGACCCGTCAACCTCGAACTCTGAGGAGCATCAAGGTATGTCTGTCATTTCACCCTCCAAGCCAACACCCACGCGCGCCCGCCCCGGCAAGCTCGCCGAATCGGGCAGCCCCACGGTCCGTCCTCCCGCCGCCGCGCACCTCACCGACGAGCAGGTGGCGGAGCTGGGCCGCGAGCTCGACGCAATCCGCGACGAGGTCCTTGCCAAGCGCGGCGCAGAAGACGCCGCCTACATTCGCCGCGTGATCAAAGTCCAGCGGGCCCTGGAGATCTCCGGCCGCGCCGCGCTGCTGGTCAGCAAGAACAAGGCCGCCTGGGTCACCGGAACCACGCTGCTGAGCCTGGCCAAGATCCTGGAAAACATGGAGATCGGGCACAATGTGCTCCACGGCCAATGGGACTGGATGCGGGATCCCGACATCCACTCCACTACGTGGGAGTGGGACTTCGTCACGCCCTCACGCTCCTGGCAGCACACCCACAACGACCTCCACCACCGCTGGACCAACGTCGTGGGCAAGGACAACGACGTCGGATACAACCTCCTGCGTATGGACGAGAACCAGCCGTGGAAGCCGATGAACCTCGGCAACCCCCTGTACAACGCCATTTTGGCGCCCTTTTTCGAGTGGGGCATCGCCATCTACGACCTTGAGCTCACGGAGTTCAAGGAAGGCACGAAGTCCAAGGAAGCGCTGCTTAAGGACCTCAAGGCCCTCGGCAAGAAGGTTGTCACCCAGTTCACGAAGGACTATGCCGCGACCCCGGCCGTTGCCATGCTCACCGGCTCCGGCAAGCAGGCACTCTACGGCACCATCACGGCCAACGCCGTGCGGAACGTGTGGGCCCACGCGGTGATCTTCTGCGGCCACTTTCCCGAAGGTACTGACACCTTCACGGAGGAAATGGCCGAAGGCGAAACCCGCGGCGACTGGTACATCCGCCAGATGATCGGTTCCGCCAACATCTCCGGGTCGAAGTTCATGCACATCATGACGGGCAACCTTTCGCACCAGATTGAGCACCACCTCTTCCCGGACCTGCCCTCCAACCGGTACGCCGAGGTGGCGCCCAAGGTCCGGGAAATCTGCCAGCGGTACGGTCTGAGCTACACCACCGGGCCGCTGCTGAAGCAGGTCGGCTCCACCTGGGGCAAAATTTTCCGGCTGGCACTGCCCGGCAAGGCAGCCAAGGCCTGATCCGGAGGGCACCGATACCAGTCGAGAAAGGACCGAAGCGATGGCATACATCACCGTAGGAACTGAAAACAGCACTGACATCGAGCTCTATTACGAGGACCACGGCACCGGGCAGCCGGTGGTACTGATCCACGGCTACCCGCTGGACGGTTCGTCCTGGGAGAAACAGACGGCCGCCCTGCTCTCGGCCGGCTACAGGGTCATCACCTATGACCGCCGCGGTTTCGGCAAGTCGGGCAAACCCACTGTGGGCTATGACTACGACACCTTCGCCGCGGACCTCAAGGTTCTCCTGGACACCCTGGACCTGAACGACACCGTCCTGGTGGGCTTTTCCATGGGAACCGGCGAGGTGGCCCGCTACCTCTCCACCTACGGTTCAGGCCGCGTGGCCCGTGCCGCCTTCCTTGGGTCGCTGGAACCGTTCCTGCTGAAGACCGGCGACAACCCGGACGGTGTCCCGCAGGAAGTGTTCGACGGGCTGATGGAGGCCGTCACGGCGGACCGGTACGCGTTCTTCACGGAGTTCTTCAAGAATTTCTACAACGCGGACACGTTCCTGGGAACGCCGCGGCTCAGCCAGGAAGCGGTCAACGCCAGCTGGAACCTGGCTGCTTCCTCCGGCGCCACCGCGTCCGTGGCCGCCCAGCCCACCTGGCTCACGGACTTCCGGAAGGACATTCCCAAGATCGACGTCCCTGCCCTGATCCTGCACGGCACCGCGGACAACATCCTTCCCATCGAAACGACGGGGCGGCTCTTCGCCAAGGCCCTGCCCGCAGCGGAGTACGTCGAGATCGAGGGTGCGCCGCACGGGCTCCTCTGGACGCACGCCGCCGAGGTCAACGAGGCGCTGCTCGCTTTCCTGGCCAAGTAGCAGGCGCCGGCCCGCTACCCGTCGTAGTGGGTGCGGGCCGGTCCCTGGCCCAAGGAATTGACCACGGCGGCAGCCACGTCATGCAGTTTGGAATTCCGGGTGCTGGACGCCGTCCTGAGGATCTCGAACGCGTCGCTCTGGCTGCAGCGGTTCTGGGCCATGATGATGCCTACCGCCATGTCGATCACCGTACGCGTCTCCAGGGTGGCCCGGAGGTTTGCTGCGGTTTCGCTGTAATGGGCGAACCTGACGGCCAGGCGCAGTGCCAGCGAAGCCTGGGTCACGAAGTCTTCGGCAATGTCCAGGACTCGGCCGGCAAAGCGGTGGGGGCGTCCCGAATACAGCAGCAGGGCAGCCTTGGTTTCGCCTTCGAGTTCGAAGGGGATCGCCACCACGGAGCGCACGCCTTGGGCCAGGACTGCCTCGGCGTAGTCCGGCCATTCTGTTTGCTGCTCCAGGTCCCGGACATGGACGGTTTCCCGGGAATCGGCTGCCGACAGGCTGGGCGTGCGGCTGAACTGGTATTCGAGCTCACCGACAGCCTTGGCGTCATGGCTGCTGCTGGCGACCGTGGCAGCTTTCCGCTGGCGAAGCAGGGTGATGGCACAGAGCATCTCGTCGCCGGGCTCGGTGAGGTTGCGGGCAGACACCTGCGCGAGTTCGTTAAGGAAGTCCTCAACGTCGGAGCTGTTGAGGACCAGTTCGTGCAGGTGTTCGGTGATGGAGGTTTCGGTTTTAGCTGTTGACTCGCTGGCCACGATTATTAGTGCCATTCGCTCAGGTCAAAACGAGCCGGCAACACACAGCCGTCCCGCCGTCAGGCCGGGATGCGGTGGAGGTCGCTGGATTGACGCGCTTTCCAACGGCCTGCTGCTAAACCGATATGCACGAGTATATACATCCCCGGGAGTGCGCCGGTGTCATCATGACGCGCCCATCCAGGGCCGCGCAGGGGCGCCCTGGCAGGTAGTCTCGGTGTACGCGGACGGGGCCCGCCGCCGTCGTAATTCGATGCCCGTTCCGCCTGCGCGGAACCGGACGCACGCCCGAACGGAAGGACACCGATGAAGATCGCAGTAACCGGAGGCAGTGGCAAGCTCGGACGGCACGTGGTGCACAGGCTGATCGAGGACGGGCACCAGGTACTCAACCTGGACCGGGCCGGCAGCCGCAGTCCCGGCCTGGTCGTGGTGGACCTTCGCGATTACGGCCAGGTGGTGGACGCTCTGCTGGGCGTGGATGACCGGCATACCGGGTTCGACGCCGTCGTGCACTTGGGTGCCATTCCGGCGCCGGGCCTTCTTCCGGATGCCGCGACGTTCGAGAACAACATGCTCTCCACCTACAACGTGTTCCAGGCAGCGCGGCGGGCCGGGATCAAAAAGGTGGTGTACGCCTCCAGCGAGACGGTGCTGGGGCTGCCGTTCGACATCGATCCTCCCTACATTCCGGTCGACGAGGAGTACCCTGCCCGCCCCGAAAGCACCTACTCCCTGGTGAAGCACCTCGAGGAACAGATGGCCGTTGAGCTGACCCGCTGGGACCCGGAACTGAGCATCGTGGCCCTGCGCTTCTCGAACGTCATGGACGTGGAGGACTACAGGGAATTCCCGTCCTTCGACGCCGACGCCACGCTCCGCAAGTGGAACTTGTGGGGCTATATTGACGGCCGGGACGGGGCACAGGCCGTGGCCCGGGCGCTGGAGAACGGAAAGCCCGGATTTGAGGCGTTCATTGTCGCCAACGCGGACACGGTGATGAGCCGCTCCAGCGCCAGCCTCGCGGCGGAAGTATTTCCGGCGGTGAAGGTCACCCGCGAACTCGGCGAGCACGAGACCATGCTGGCGATCGACAAGGCCCGGCGTCTGCTGGGCTTTGAGCCCCAGCACTCCTGGCGGGACCACCAGGGCTAAGCCCGGCAGATCCGCAGGGGGCGCCAAAGGTTGGCACAGGATCGTGCAAGGAGCGGGCCCGGGCGGGCGGCCCGTTCCTATCCTTTTTGTAGCGGGGTTATGTGACCGCTTCCCACGTCCGACATTGCCACCCCAAGGATCCTCCGATTCGCATCTTCCCCTTCGCCCGCAAAGCCCTTGCTGTGGCCGTTCCGGCCCTCGCGCTCGTCACCGTTTCCGTACCGGCCCAGGCCGCTCCTGCGGCAGATCCTGCACCGGCCGGCCGCTATATTGTCCAATACACGCCGGGGGCCGATGTGGCCGCCGAGGCTGCCGGGCTCAAGGCCCAGGGGTTGGCAGTGGGCCGGACCTTTGCCCACGCCTTCCGCGGCGCCGTGGTAACCGCCACCCCGGCCCAGGCTGCAGCCCTGGCGCGCTCCGGCCGGGTGCTGTCAGTGGAAGCGGATGCCCGGGTGAGCGCCACCGAGTCGCAGCAGCCGTCCCCGTGGGGCCTGGACCGGCTGGACCAGCGGGCCCTTCCGCTCTCGGGCTCCTACACCTGGACCGCTTCCGGTTCCGGCGTGAAGGCCTACGTCGTGGACACCGGCATCCTGGCGTCCCACTCGGAGTTCGGCGGCCGGGTGGCCGGAGGCTGGACAGCAGTGGCCGACGGACGCGGGACCGGTGACTGCAACGGCCATGGCACACACGTTGCGGGCACGGTTGCCGGCGCCACCTACGGCGTGGCAAAGGGCGCCACAGTGGTTCCCGTCCGCGTCCTGGACTGCAACGGGTCCGGCTACAACTCCGATGTTGTGGCCGGCCTGGACTGGATCGCGGCCAACCATGCCGCCGGCGAGCCCGCCGTTGCCAACCTCAGCCTGGGCGGCGGCACCAGCACCGCGGTGGATTCCGCCGTGCAGGGAGTCATCAATGACGGCGTCACTGCGGTGGTGGCCGCCGGCAACTCTGCCGTCGATGCCTGCGGCAGTTCCCCCGCCCGGGTGCCGGCCGCGGTGACCGTGGCCGCCAGCGACTCCGCCGACCGGCAGGCGTCCTTCTCCAACTACGGTTCCTGCGTCGACCTGTACGCGCCCGGGGTTGCCATTGCTTCCGCCTCCTACACCTCCACTACCGCCGCGGCCTCCATGTCGGGGACATCCATGGCAGCACCCCACGCCGCCGGCGCAGCCGCGGTCCTGCTCTCGCTGAACCCCGCGTTTACTCCTGCGCAGGTCGCCGGATCACTGACCGCCAACGCGACGGCGGGAGCCATCACGGGCAGCAGCGCCGGCACGCCGAACCGTCTCCTGTATTCACCGCCCGCGCAGGCTGCGCCTGCTGCTCCCTCCGCACCTGCACCCACCGTCACGGCCGTGGGCCCTGCCGCCAAGTCCACGGGGGTGGTGCCGGGCGCCAATGTCACGGCAACCTTCAGCACCGGTGTGCAGGGTGTTGGATCTTCCACTTTCGTGCTCAGGACCGCTGCCGGGACCACGGTGCCAGCAGCTGTGTCCTACAACCCGACCACACGGACCGCGGTCCTGGACCCCACGTCCAGCCTGGCCGCCGACACCATGTACACCGCCACGCTGGTGGGCGGCAGCGCAGCCATCCGGGACGCCGCGGGGACGCCGCTGGCGACCGCCAGCTGGACGTTCCTGACGGGCCCGGCTCCGGTGATCACGGGCTTTGCACCGGGAAGCAATGCACTCCTGGTCAAGCGGGGCAGCAACATCACGGTGACGTTCAGCGAGGCGGTCCAGGGTGTTGGAACCGGGACCTTTACGGTAAAGAATGCCTCCACCGGTGCGACGGTTTCTGCCCGGTTATTCCGCAACGGGACTACCAACCAATGGATCCTGGATCCCAGCCTGGCTCTGGCCAAGAAGACGAAGTACACGGTGGCGCTCACCGGCGGAACTGCCGGTATCCGCGACCTGGCCGGGAATGCGCTTGCTTCCAAAACCTGGCAGTTCACCACGGGTTCGTTCTAGGCGGGGAGCTGGCCGTCCTGCTGATGGCTTGACCAGATGTGGCCCATCTCTTCGGTGGACTGCTCAACAATCCGGGACATTGCGGCATGGGCGGCTGCTGCCTCGCCGCGCTGGATGGCACTGGCTACATCGACGTGAAGCTGCAGCGCCTCGTGCTGGGGCAAATGCGGCATCAGGCCATGTTGTGTGCGCCCGGTCAGAACCTCCGCCACAAGGTTCTGGAGCTGCGAAAACATTGCGTTGCCCGAGGCTTTGAGGACTGCCGTATGGAACTCCACATCCAGTCGGAGGAACTCATCCTGGTTGCCGCTCTGGCCTGCCGCCCAGAGCCGTGCTGCGAGCGAGACCAGCTGGCTGCCGCCGTCCCAGGACACCCTGCCGGCCGCAAGCCGGGCTGCGTGCGGTTCGATCGCTCCACGCAGCTCGTTCAGGGCCTGTAGTTGTTCCAGTCGTCGTGATGATGCCAAACGCCATCGGATGACCTCGGGGTCGTAAAGGTTCCAGGCCTCTTCCGGTTGAACTACGGTCCCGAACCGGCGCCGGGACTCCAACAGACCCTTGGACGAGAGAACCCTGGCGGCCTCGCGGACAACTGAGCGGGAGACCTTGTGCTCAACTTCCAGCTCATCCAGGCGCAGTATCGAGTGCGGCGCCAGGCGCCCATCGGCGATCGCAAGCCCCAGTTTCTGCACGAGCGACGCGTGCAGGTCCTGGGATGATTCCGCCTTTGGGGTCTTCATTCTTAAATCATACGGGCTTCAGGTAAAGGGTTGTTTAAGTCTGCCTTATTTACCTATGATCTCTTTCAGAGCAGATGTAAAGACGCATTTGTACGCGGCTGGGCTCACCAGCAACTGAAAAGGGAGTCGTAATGAAGCGACGTTCGATCGTGAAGTACGCGGCTGTCGCCGCCGCACTGTCACTTGGCCTGACCGCCTGCGGATCAGCAGGCGGAAGCGACGAGGCCAAGGAGTCAGGTGTCGTCCGGGTGACGCTGGCCAACCACGTCTGGACCGAGGGAATCAAGACAGCAATTCCGGAGTTCGAAGAGGCATTCGGACTTAAGGTGGAGCTGACCCAGTTGGGCGAAGACCAGCTCTCCGACCAGTACAACGTAAAACTCAACGCCGGCAGCGACGAGATCGACGTCATGATGTACCGCCCGCTGCAGGAGGGCAAGCTCTTCGCGAAGAACGGCTACCTGGCCGACCTGACGGAGAAGGTATCCGCCGACGCCGACTGGGATTGGAAGGATTACCAGGAGGGCCCGGTCAAGGCCACGACGATCGACGGCAAGGTGGTGGGCGTTCCCATCATCACCGAACGGGAAGTCCTCTACTACCGCAAGGACCTCCTGAAAGCTGCGGGGCTGGAAGTTCCCAAGACCATGGAGGAGCTCCAGGCTGCCGCAAAGGCCATCAAGGCCGCCAACCCCGGCACCGCAGGCTTCGTGGCACGCACCAGCAAATCCGCCGCTGTGACCCAGTTCTCCAGCTTCTTGTACAGCTTTGGCGGTGACTTCACCGACGCTGAGGGCAAGGCCACGGTCAACTCGGACGCTGCCAAGAAGGCCTACGCGTTCTATGGCGGCCTCATCAAGGACTTCGGTCCGGCCAACGTCAGCACGGACATGAGCTGGCCGGAGGCAATGGCTATCTTCACCCAAGGCAAGGCCGCGTTCTACACGGAGGCGGATTCGCTCTACAAGAACGCCACGGATCCTGCCAAGTCCAAGGTTTCGGACAAGGTTGGTTTCGCTCCGTTGCCGGCCGGTCCTGCAGGTTCCAAGCCTTACAACGTCCCGTCGTGGGGCCTGGCAGTCAACGAGGCCTCGGCCAACCAGGACAACGCCTGGAAGTTCATTCAGTGGGCCACCAGTAAGGAACGTACCCTGGCCGCCCAAAAGGCCGGAGTCCCCGGACCCCGTGTTTCCGTCTGGGCCAACCCCGAGGGAACCTCGACCTATCCGAAGGACCTTGCCGAGGCCATCGCCGTCAGCGCCGAAAATGGCGTGGGGCATGACCGCCCGGAGGTTGTCACCGTTGGCAAGGCCCGCGAAATCGTCGGCGAGCCGATCGTGGCCAGCATTACCGGGGCGGACGCTGCGGCAGCCGCTGACTCGGCCCAGGAAGCCTTCCAGAAGTTCTTGGACAGCGAAAAGAAGTAACGCACCGGGCTCACCTGTCCGGTAGCGCCCCGGCCCGGCGGGACGGCAGCCCTGTTGCTGTCCCGCCGCGCCGCAAGCCCCCAACTTTTAGGCGAACCATGTCTGTAACGAACGCTCACCTAGGCGCTCCCGCCCGCAGCGCCGGCCGGCCGCCCAGCCTCCAGGGAAGCTTTTCCGCCTGGGCCAACCGGCACCGCAAGTGGCTCTTTGCCGCCCCGGCGATGATCTTCGTCGGCGTCCTGATTGTGTTCCCGCTCGCGTGGACTCTGTACCTGAGCCTGACGGATTCACAGGGCTCGGTCCGTGCCGCCACCGAGTTCATCGGGCTGCAGAACTACCTCACGGTCCTCTCCGACATGGACCGCTTCTGGCCCGCCGTCGGCCGGACCCTCTCCTTCACAGGGGTCGCGCTGCTGTGCGAAGTGGTTCTTGGCATGGGAATCGCCCTGCTCCTGTGGCGCCCCTTCCGCGGTGAGAAATGGGTCCGCGTAGCCATCCTGCTGCCGCTCGTCGCCACCCCGGTGGCTGTAGGCATGATGTGGCGCCTGATCTTCGACCCCAACATCGGCTTCGCCAACCAACTCCTGGGCATACTCGGTATCCCTCCGCAGCCCTGGCTCTCCGGGCAGGACACAGCACTGGGCACCACGATCTTCATGGACGTATGGCAATGGACGCCCATGGTGGTCCTCATCCTGCTTGCCGGCCTGACTTCCCTTTCCGATGAACCCGACGAAGCCGCCCGGGTGGACGGCGCGAACGCCTTCCAGCGCTTCTTCTATATCACCCTGCCACTCATGATGCCGACGGTGATCGTGGCGATCCTGCTCCGCGGTATCGACGCCCTGAAGACCTTCGACATTCTGTACGCCACTAAGGGCAAGGGCGGCGGTTCCTTCCATGAGGTGGAGACCCTGAACGTTTATGCCTACGGCCTGAGCTTTGACTACAACCAGTACGGGCTGTCCTCGGCAGTACTCATCCTGTTCTTCATGATCATCATCGGTTCCATGTGGCTGTTGACCATGCGCAAGAAAGCGGTAACCAAATGACGGTCCTAACCCGGAACCAAGCGACAGCCAGCACACCCCAGGTGCTGCGCCGCCGTCGGAAGCCGCTGGCCACCCGCGCCTACAAGCTTTTCCGCATCCTCGCCCTGGTCGCTGTGGTGCTGTTCCTCGTTGCACCGCTGTTCTGGATGCTCCTGGCCTCCTTCAAGACCAACGTGGACATCTATGACACCGGAAGGGCACTATTCTTTTCCCCGACGGGCGAGAACTACGCGAACGTGCTCCAGCGGAACAACTATTTCGTCTTCATCTTCAACAGCTTCTGGGTAGCCTTCATCTCCACGGCACTGTCCATCGTCCTCGGCGTGCCGGCCGCATACGCCATGAGCCGCTTCACGATGCACCGCTCAGCCCTGGTGGTCCTTATGGCCCGCGTCATCCCCGGTGTTTCCCTCCTCGTGCCTTGGTACTACGTGTTCTCCAACCTGAGGATGGTGGGGCGCTTCGAGGTGCTGATCCTCAGCCACATGTTCGTGGCGTTGCCGCTGATCGTCTACATCATGATGAGCTATTTCGACTCGCTGCCCCTGGAACTTGAGGAATCGGCGCAGGTGGATGGGCTTACCCCTATTGGGGCGTTCCGCCGGATCACGCTGCCGCTGTCCGTGGCGGGAATCGCCACCGCGGGCATCCTGTCCTTTATCTTCTCGTGGAACAACTTCATGTTCGCGCTGGTGCTCTCCGGGGCCAAGACCAAGACGCTGCCGGTGGCCATCTTCGACTTCGTCTCCTACGCCAGCATCGACTGGGGCGGACTCATGGCGGCGGCAACCGTGGTCACCATCCCGATCATGATCATTGCGCTCTTCACGCAGAAGTACATCGTCTCCGGCCTGACCGCCGGCGCAACCAAGGGCTAGGCGCACATGACAACTATCAGCAGGATCGAAACCTTCCTCGTCCCGCCGCGCTGGCTGTTCGTACGCATCGAGACGGAGTGCGGGATCGTCGGGTGGGGCGAAGCGACGTGCGAGGGACGAAGCGAAACGGTGCGCACGGCCGTCGGGCAGCTGGCCGAACTGCTGGTCGGCAACGACGCGCTGCGGATCGAAGACCACTGGCAGGTCATGACCAAAGGGTCCTTCTACCGCGGCGGCCCCATCCTGGCCAGTGCCGTGTCCGGCCTGGACCAGGCGCTGTGGGACATCGCCGGCAAGCACTTCAACACCCCCGTGCACCAGCTCCTGGGTGGCCACGTCCGCGACAGGATCCGGATGTACGGCTGGGTGGGAGGCGACGAGCCCAACGAGGTGGCGGATCAGATCAGCGCCCAGCTGGAGGTGGGCCTCACCGCCGTCAAAATGAACGCCAGCGGCCGGATGAGCCCCATCGCCTCGGTTGCGGAGATAGACGGCGTCATCCAACGGGTTGCTGCCGCCCGGGAAGTCCTTGGTGACCACCGGGACGTTGCCGTGGACTTCCATGGCCGCTTCAGCCTGGCCAACGCCCGGCGCGTGGCTCCGCTGCTGGAACCGTACCGGCCGTTCTTCCTCGAGGAGCCGACGGTCCCCGAGCATATCCACTTGCTGCGGGAGTTGACGTCCGCCACCACCACACCTGTGTCCACAGGGGAGCGCCTCTACAGCCGGCAGGAATTCCTTCCGGCGCTGCAGGCCGGCATCGCCGTGGCCCAGCCGGACCTCTCCCACGCCGGGGGAATCACGGAAGTGCGCAAGATTGCGTCGCTGGCCGAAATCTACGAAGCGCAGCTGGCCCCGCACTGTCCGCTGGGCCCGCTGGCCCTGGCGGCCTGCCTGCAGGTGGGTTTCGCCACCCCTAACTTCCTGATTCAGGAGCAGAGCATCGGCATCCACTACAACCAGGGCGCCGAGGTCCTGGATTACGTGGTGGACAAGACGCCGCTGAAATTCGTCAATGGCCACATAGAGCGGTTGACCGGCCCCGGCCTGGGCATCGAGATAGACGAGGCAGTAGTCCGTGCCGCCGACAAGCGCGGGCATGCCTGGCGCGGACCGGTGTGGCGCCATGCCGACGGAGCGTTTGCAGAATGGTGAATGGAATGACCCGTGCGGACACGCTGACGGAAGCTGCGCTGCTGGCTGGGCTCAGCCGGGAAAGACTGGTGGGAATTGTCCGTGGCACGGATGGCACGGCCGCTGCCAAAGCGGCGCTGGCTGCTATGGAAGAGGGATTCAGGTTCGTTGAAATCGCCTTGACCACGCCGGGTGCGCTCGAGGCCATTGGCGACGTCCGGAGGAAAGCTCCGTCCGGGTGCTTCGTCGGGGCCGGAACCGTGATGACTGAAAAGGACGTTGACGACGTCGCCGGAGCCGGGGGCCAGTTCATGGTGACGCCGTCACTCGCCCCGTCCATCCGTGCCTCGATGGAGCGCGGATTCCCCCTCCTCGCCGGCGCCCTGACTCCCAGTGAAGCCTATGAAGCCATGGACCGGGGCGCGACGGCGATCAAGCTGTTCCCGGCGTCCATCGGTGGCCCGCGCTACCTGAAGGCCATCCGGGAGCCGTTGCCCGACATCCCGTTTATCGCCGTAGGCGGAGTTGGGCTTGATGAAGCAACCGGTTATTGGGACGCGGGGGCTATTGCCGTCGGGCTCGGCGGTCCGCTCTTCGGGGACGCCGGATCCGGGGGAGACCTGGGTCCCATGCGGGGACGGGCGCGTTCCTTCTTGAGCCTCGCAGCGGCCTTTTCCCGCAGGACTGATTTGCCGGGCCAGCAGTGAGCGGCGGCGTCAGCCTCCTGACGTTTGGGGAGTCGATGGTCTCGCTGAGGTCAGCGGGTCCGCTCGCGTCCGGAGGGAACCTGGTCATGCACGTTGCAGGTGCGGAGTCGAATGTTGCCGCCGGCGTGGCACGGCTCGGCCACAGCGTGGCCTGGGCCGGAGTGCTGGGGGACGATCCGCACGGTGAATTTATCCGGCGCCAGCTCCGCTCGGAAGGGATTGACGTCCAGTGCCGCATCGATCCGGAGCGCAGCACCGGCGTCATGTTCCTGGAGCAGCGCACCGCCGACATCAGCCGGGCGTTTTACTACCGGGCGCATTCGGCCGGCTCCCAGTTGTCGCGGGAGGACGTGCAGCGCGGTCTGGAACGAGGACCGGCCGTCCTCCACCTGACCGGAATAACGCCCGCGCTGGGCCCCCTGGCGCGCGACACGGTGGAACATGCAGCCCGGAGCGCGGCCGACGCGGGCGCAGTCGTATCACTGGACGTCAACTTCCGCAGTAAGCTCTGGTCCCGCGGGGAAGCGCGTGAAGTCCTCACCAACCTTGTCCAGTACGCCACCATCGTCATCGCATCCGACGACGAACTCGCGCTAGTGAGCCCGGCCTGGCCTGGGCGGGGGGACAGCGTGGATGCGGAAGCTGCCATGGCCGCAGAGCTCCTCGCCGGGGGCGTCCGTGAGGTCGTGGTCAAACGCGGCGCGGCCGGCGCCGGCGTCTACACTTCCGGCGGACGCCGGGAGGCGCCGGCCGTCCCGGTGACCAGTGTGGACACTGTTGGAGCCGGCGACGCGTTTACGGCCGGGTACCTGTCCGCGCTGCTGGACGGGGAAGACGCCGCGGGACGCCTGCAGCGGGGAGTGCTCACCGGAGCGTTCGCCGTGAGCACCGGCGGCGACTGGGAGGGCCTGCCGCGCCGCGCGGAACTGGCCTTGTTGACCGAGCTGGCACGCGGCACCACCCAACGCTAAATCCCGCCGGGCAGACGGCTCGGCCCGACCAGAAAGTCAGATTACGGTGAAAATTATTGCCGCGGACGTGTTTGTCACCAGTCCCTCCCGGAATTTTGTCACTCTTCGGATTACGACGGAGGACGGTGTGGTCGGCATTGGTGATGCCACGCTGAACGGCCGTGAGCTGGCCGTGGCCGCGTACCTGAAGGAGCACGTTGCCCAGCTGCTGATCGGCAAGGACCCGCACCGGATCGAGGACACGTGGCAGTTCCTGTACCGGTCCTCGTACTGGCGCCGGGGCCCGGTGACCATGGCCGCGATCGCCGCCGTCGACATGGCCCTGTGGGACATCAAGGGCAAGATCGCCGGCCTTCCGGTCTACCAGCTCCTGGGCGGTGCGTCCCGGAACGGGCTGCGCGCTTACGGCCACGCATCCGGCGCGGACATCCACTCCCTGTTCGACTCCGTCCGCGAGCACCTGGAACTCGGGTACAAGTCCATCCGCATCCAGACCGCGGTGCCGGGCATCAAGGCCCTGTACGGTGTTGCCGCGCAGGCCCAGGCCTCAGGTGAACGCTACGACTACGAACCCGCCGGGCGCGGCGCGTTCCCGGTGGAGGAGGACTGGGACACCCGCGCCTACCTGCGCCACCTGCCCACCGTGTTCGAGGCCGTCCGGAACGAGTTCGGCCCCGAAATCCCGCTGCTGCACGACGGGCACCACCGGATGACCCCGATCCAGGCCGCGAAGCTGGGCAAGGCGCTGGAACCGTACGACCTGTTCTGGCTCGAGGACTGCACCCCGGCCGAGAACCAGGAAGCACTGCGCCTGGTCCGCCAGCACACCACCACCCCGCTGGCCATCGGTGAAATCTTCAACACCGTGTACGACTACCAGACCATCATCAAGGAACAGCTGATCGACTACGTCCGGGCAGCCTCCACGCACTTCGGCGGGATCTCCCCGCTGAAGAAAGTCATGGACTTCGCCGCGCAGTACCAGATCAAGTCCGGCTTCCACGGCCCCACCGACATCTCCCCGGTCGGTTTCGCCGCGCAGCTGCACGTTGGCCTGGCCATCCACAACTACGGCATCCAGGAATACATGCAGCACTCGGACAAGACCAATGAGGTCTTCCACCAGTCCATGACCTTCAAGGACGGCTACCTGCACCCCGGCGACGAACCCGGCATCGGGGTCGAATTCAACGAGGAAGCCGCCGCTGCCTTCCCATACCAGCAGGCCTACCTGCCCTACAACCGCCTCGTGGACGGTACCGTCCATGACTGGTGAGCGGATACGACTGGTGGAACCACCCTGCGTTGTACTGCAGGGCCAAAACCGCTGAACCGGGATAGTCTTCACTCAGCAAATCTTCGGCGTACGGACGGGCACAACACAGTGGGACAGCACCAGACAACAGCATCCGGCACCAACGGAAAAGGCGGCAGATGGCGCGCCTTCCATGACAAGTTCGTCGTGGAGGAGCGCTACATGGACCCCGAGGATCGGAGGAGCCTCTACCGGACCGCGGTGACGCTGGCGGCTACCGGGGTGGTGCTCTTCATTGCAACGTTGATCAGCGTGGTGCAGGCCGACGGGCTCTCCGCCGCTGACGTTCCCGTCCGGGACTGGCTCCTGACGCTCCGGTCAGACACGCTCACGGCCGTGATGATCTTCCTGGCCATCGTTTTTGGCCCCATCGCGCTTCCCATCATCGTCCTGGTGGTGAACGTGGCCTGGGGGTTCCTGGCCAAGCATGCCTGGCGGCCCATCCTGTTGGCCGGGGCCATGCTCACCGGCGTCATCGTCTCGCAGATCATCCTGCACATCGTCCGGCGCTCACGGCCGCCGGTGGAGCAGATGCTCTTCGGTATCGACCACACGTTTTCGTTCCCGTCCGGCCATGTCCTGGGCGCCTGCGACTTCCTGCTGGTGGGCACGTTCCTGATCTTCTCGCGGCGAAAGAACAGCCGCGCGGCAGTATTCGGTTTCATCGGAGCGGGTGTGGGCATCGTCCTCGCAGCGCTGAGCCGGCTATACCTGGGCTACCACTGGCTGAGCGACACCCTGGCCTCGCTCTCGCTGTCGCTGGTGATCCTGGGCGCAGTCATCGCCCTGGACACCTGGCGCACGGCGCGCATCCCGGGCGAGCGGATCACCGGCGAGCTGTCCACGGCGGAAACGCCGAACGACTGACCCGGCCCCCCGCCGTCGTCCGCGTCCTTAGTGCGGCCTCGCTATTTCTGCTGCTGCGACCGGGCCCGCTTCAACGCCCGGTGGAGCCTCGAGTTTGCCTCCTCAAGCTCCAACACCTTGGCCACGCCGGCCAGGTTCAGACCCTGGTCCAGAAGTTCACCGATGCGCAGGAGCACCGCCACGTCGTCGTCGCTGTACTGGCGGGTGCCTCCCGATGTACGCGACGGTGTCAGCAGGCCCTTTGTCTCGTAGAGCCTGATGTTCTGCTGCCCCGTGCCCGCGAGCTTGGCGGCGACGGAAATGGCATAAACGGCGTGCCCGGGGGCGGGTCGGCCGGCGCGGCCGTGTTCGTCTGCCATGGGGTCTCCAGAAATTGAGCGGGCTATTGCTTCAGTTTCCCACGGGTGCTATAAAAAATCTATATCCATCACCATAGATTACGGACGTGGATATGGCTTAGATCCAACACCCTAGAAGCTGAAGGAGTGGGAAATGATGTTGATGCGGACGGACCCGTTCCGTGAGCTGGACCGGCTCACGCAGCAGGTCTTCGGAACGGCCGCCCGGCCGGCGGCCATGCCCATGGACGCCTGGCAGGAGAACGGCCAGTTCGTGGTGGCGTTCGATCTTCCGGGTGTCAAGCTGGACACGCTCGACCTCAATCTCGAACGCAACGTCCTGACCGTGCGGGCAGAGCGCCAGGATCCAACGCAGCCCAACGTGGAACTGGTGGCCTCGGAGCGGCCGCGCGGCGTCTTCAGCCGGCAGCTGATCCTCGGCGACACCCTGGACACGGACAACATCAAGGCCAGCTACGACCAGGGCGTGCTGACCCTGCGCATCCCGGTGGCCGAGAAGGCCAAGCCGCGCAAGATCGAGATCGAAACCCAGCAGGACCAGATGCAGGAGATCAATAAATAGCCACGACGCTCCGGACACGGGCCGCCCCCGGTGCCCGCGGCCGGAGCGCCCTTAGCTTCCCGGGAAGTTTCCATGACCTCCGATCCTGACCACTACGCCGTACTGGGAGTCCGGCGGGACGCGGGCGCTCAGGAAATCTCACGTGCCTACCGTGCGCTCATGCGCAGCCACCACCCTGACATGGACCACGGACCGGTGCCGGAAGACGAGCTATTGCGGATCATGCAGGCGTTCAACGTGCTCCGCGATCCGCAGCGCCGCGCAGCCTACGACAGGCAACTGGCGGCCCCGGAGGGCACGGCTATCCCGGTGCGCAAGGCGCAGCCGCGGCCGGATGCCGGGTCTTCCGGTCCCGTTCTCAGGGTGACCCCCGTCCGCTGGGAAAGCGGCCCCTGGTCCTAGCCGGCCCGGGAGAACCACAACCAATCAACCGCAAGGAGGCGGAGAGTCGAATGAGCGAATGGCGACGCTACGATACACCCCTGATCCCGGCATTCCACGAGCGTTTCGAGCAGCGGTGGGGTGAGGGGACGGCCCCGTTCCTGGATCCGGAGGCGCATGAGCAGCCCCTGCCCCGGGCCCAGTGGATCAACCCTGCCACCGGAGCTGCCCTGGCTGTGGTGCCCGTGTGGAGCAACGATGAACGCCAGCAGCGCTCCTTCGGCGTCTTCTATCTTCCCCCGGCCGGGGACATCTGGGTCCTGCGGCCGGGCTACACGGGCTACCTTGAACCGGCCGACGGCGAGACCGAGCACCTGGTGACGCTGCGGAATGACGCCTTCCGCAAGGCAGTGGCGCACGCCAAAGAGTTCCTCTTCGGATCGCAGTAGGGACCGCGGTACGGCGGACGGGCAAATACTCGTCAGGGACCGCCCGCTGTGCCATTCTGGGACGTACCTGTCCAGCCGTCACAAGGGGCCCACCCATGCACATCACCGCCAAGGACCTCGCCGCCATCATCCCGCCGGGGTTCACGCTCGGTGTGGCCACGGCGGCGTTCCAGATCGAAGGTGCCCTTGATGAAGATGGCCGCGGTCCGGCGGGATGGGATGTCTTTGCCGCCAGGCCAGGTGCCATCGTGGAGAACCACAGCCCCGCCATAGCCTGCGACCATTACCACCGCATGCCGGAGGACGTGGCGCTCATGAAGCAGCTGGGCGTGGACTCCTACCGGTTCTCATTCGCCTGGCCGCGGATCCAGCCCAAAGGCAGGGGCGCGGTTAACCAAGCCGGCTTGGACTTCTACGACCGGCTGCTGGACGAGCTCCTGGCCAATGAAATCTCGCCCATGGCCACCATCTACCACTGGGACACGCCGCTTCCCCTCGACGAGGAGGGCGGCTGGCTCAACCGGGACATGGCCCACCGCCTGGGCGAGTACGCGGGGATCCTGGCAGAAGCGTTCGGTGACAGGGTGGCGCGGTGGGTAACGATTAATGAACCCGCCACGGTGAGTGCGAACGGCTATGCGTTCGGATTGCACTCACCCGGGAAAGAGCTTGCCCTGGGCGCTTTTCCCACCGTGCACCACCAGTTGTTGGGGCACGGCCTCGCAGTGCAGGCCCTCCGCGCCGTCGGAGTGCCTGGCGAGATCGGCATGACCAACGTCTACTCGCCGATGGTGCCCAACTCCATCAACCCGCTGGACCGGGTCAGCGCAGGCCTGATGGACCTTGCGCAGAACCGGCTCTACGCGGACCCCGTGCTGACGGGGAAATACCCGGACCTGATTCGGGCGGCCAAATTCTTCAGCACCTTTGAACACCCTGACGAGGACATGGAGACCATCTCGCAGCCCCTGGACTTCTACGGGCTGAATTACTACATGCCCACCAAGGTGGCGGCAGGCCCGGGCGGCGGAGCAGTGCCGGCCAGCATGGCAGAAGCCATGGGCAGCGACCTCAGCGCCGCCGGCAACGGCGGAACCCCCTTCCACGTGGAAACGTGGCCGGAAGCGGACATCACGGCGTACGGCTGGCCGGTAAAGCCGGAGTACATGGCTGTGGCGCTGAAGGAGATGGGGGAGCGCTACCCCAATCTTCCGCCGGTGATCCTCACCGAGGGCGGCGCAAGCTTCGAGGACATCATTGTCCGCGACAAATCGACCAATACCCGGTTCATCCCGGACGAGCGCCGGCTCAAGTACCTCTCGGACCACCTGGAGACCGCGCTGCGGGCCACGGCTCCTGGCGGCATAGCCGAATCGGTGGACCTGCGCGGCTACTACGTCTGGTCGCTGATGGACAACTTCGAATGGTCCGCCGGCTACAACCAGCCCTTCGGACTCGTGCACCTGGATCACGAGACGCTCGAGCGCACGCCGAAGGCGTCCTATTTCTGGCTCCAGGAACTCATCGAGGAACGTGACCTCGCCGCCGAGGCGACTGCCGCCGTCGTGCGCGCTGTTGCAGGTGACGAAGCGGCAGGTGAGGTAGCCGCGACGGCGCAGGGCTAGCCAGGCTAGCTAGAGCAGGTCAAGGGCGGTCAGCTGTTTGGCCATCCCGGCGCCGTCCGGAGAGTAGATCCACGGCACCTTGGAGGCGGTATGGTCGCCGTCCTCGGAGTGGCCGCCCGCGAACACGGATTCACTGATGGACAGCTGGCGGATGGCGATGGCGGCCACCTTGTCCGGGTACTGTGCCGCAAAGGCGGAGTAGATGGCCTCGTCATGCTGGCCGTTGTCGCCGATCAGGAGCCACTGCATGTCCGGGAACTCACGGGAAAGCCGCTCGAGGTTCTTGTGCTTGTGGTCCTGGCCGCTGCGGAACCATCGGTCCTGGGTCAGGCCCCAGTCGGTGAGCAGGAGGGCGCCGGCGGGGTACATGTTCCGGTTCAGGAAGCGGGCCAGGGTGGGGGCGGCGTTCCAGGGGCCGGTGGACAGGTAGATGACCGGTGCATCCGGGTGCTCAATGGTGAGCCGGTCCAGCAGGACAGCCATCCCGGGGGTGGCCATGCGGGCGCGCTCACTGAGCACGAACGTGTTCCACAGCGCCAGGAAGGGCCGGGGGAGCGCAGTGACCATCACGGTGTCGTCGATGTCCGAAACAATGCCGAACTTTACGTCCGGCGCGATCACCCGGACCAGGGCTTCCGCAGGTTCGGTCCCGGCGGCCTGCAGGACTGCGGTGTGTAGCCCTGGTTGCAGCCGGACGTCGACCTCGGTATCGATCAGCCCGCCCCGGTCTGCCTGCACCTTGGTGGCGACGTCCCCGATGGTGATGGTGACGTCGGTGAACTGGACCGGGACGCTGGTAAAGGCGCGCCAGCCCCGGACGTTCTGCGTTCCGTTCAGGGCGGCGTGTTCGGCGCGGCTTCCCGGCTGCGGCTTCCGGGTCAGCAGGACCCGGCCCAGGATACGCACGCGCGTGGTGGATCCGTAGCCCTGATAGGCGATGGTCTGCGGCTCGAACTTCCAGCGTTTGGCGAGCCGGACGCGAAGGGCGTTGACGGCGTCGGAAGTCCGGTGTGCGAGCCGGAACACCTGGTTGCCGGAGATTGCGCGGGGGTCCAGGCCAGCATCGTAGGCCGCCTCGGCGGCGGGGGGAAGCGCCTGGGGCGCATCCTGCGGGTGGTCCTGCGACGGTTTCTGGGGAGCCGTATCCATGCCACCACTCTGCCACAGCGAGGCGATCTGCGCCGCTGGCTCCCCCGCTGGCTGCGGGCGGACTGCGGCCGTTGCCTCCGCGCCCCGCTCAACCCGCGCCGAGGATGCCCCGCAGGGTCCGGGCATTCCGCACAGCGTTGCCGCCGCCGTCGTTATTGAAATAGGCGTACACGTCCACGCCCTGGCTGGACCATTCGCGGATGCGTTCAGCCCACCAGTGCAGGTCCGCGTCCGAATAGGAACCGCCGTACAGGTGCTCGTGGTCCGGTCCGTGCAGCCGGACGTAGGCGAATGGTGCCGTGATGCGCAGGGTGCAGGGCAGGTTGGCGCCGCTCATGACGCAGTAGGCGGCCTGCCGCCGTTCAAGCAGTCGGAACACTTCCGGGTCCTCCCAGCTGGGGTGCCGGAATTCCACCGACACCCGGACCCACGGAGGGACGGCGGCCAGGAAGTAGTCCAGCCGGGCGTCGTCGCGGGCCATCTGCGGTGGCAACTGGACCAGGAGCACGGCTCGCTTGTCGCCGAGTTCATGCCAGCACCGGCTGATCCGCTCCAGCCACACCTCCGGCGCGTACAGCTTCCTGGCGTGGGTAAGGCCGCGGGGAGCCTTGACGGACATGGCAAAGCCGGGCGGCAGCCGCCGGTTCCAGCTGGCGAAGGAGGTCTCCCGGGGCCAGCGGTAGAAGCTCGCGTTCAGTTCCACGCTGCTGAATTCGGCAACGTAGCAGGCCAGCCGTTCGCGGCCGGGCAGGCCCGGCGGGTATAGGACGTTTTCCCAATGGTCGTAGCTCCAGCCGGAGGTACCGATATGGACTCCCACCCCAGCAGGCTACACCCGCCGGGGTTCCTGCCAATTCCGCGCCCGTGTGGCAATGTTGGTCCATGGCGCGCATTGAGGATTATGCGGTGATCGGGGACCTCCAGACCGGCGCGCTGGTCAGCACGGAAGGCTCCATCGACTGGCTTTGCCTGCCGCGCTTCGATTCGCCGGCATGCTTCAGCGCCCTCGTGGACACGCCCGACGCCGGCCGCTGGCTCATCGCTCCCGAAGGCGCCGGACCGTGTACCCGGCGGCAGTACCGGGACGGCAGCCTGGTGCTGGAAACCGAGTGGGAGACTCCCGAGGGTGCCGTCCGGGTCATCGATTTCATGCCGCCGAGGGACCGCGTTGCGGACGTGGTCCGCATAGTTGAGGGCGTCACCGGAACCGTGCGGATGCGCTCGGAGCTGGTGCTGCGCTTCGATTACGGGCACATCGTTCCGTGGGTGCGGCGGGACGAGTTCGGCCTGCACGCCATCGCCGGGCCGGACGCCGTCTACTTTGCCACCCCTGCCCCATTGCGCGGCGAAAACATGCACACCACCAGCGAGTTCACCGTCAGTGCGGGCGAACGCGTCCCGTTCGTGCTCACCTGGGCGCCCAGCCATGTGGGGCGGCCGCAGACCGTGGACGCGGAAGAGGTACTGGGCACCACCTACGCCTTCTGGCGCGGCTGGGCATCCCAGTGCGCGGTCAAGGGCAAATACCAGGATGCCGTCGTCCGGTCCCTGGTCACCCTGAAGGCCCTCACGTACGGTCCTACGGGCGGGATTGTTGCCGCCGTGACCACGTCGCTCCCGGAGCAGCTGGGCGGGTCCCGCAACTGGGATTACCGCTTTTGCTGGCTTCGGGACGCCGCGATGACCCTCCAGGCGCTGCTGGCGGCGGGCTACACGAAGGAAGCCGGGGCCTGGCGGGACTGGCTCCTCCGGGCAGTGGCCGGCGACCCCGCCGACCTCCAGATCATGTACGGCATCCACGGCGAGCGCCGGCTGCCGGAGATCGAGCTGCCCTGGCTGCGCGGCTATGAGGGGTCCGGCCCGGTGCGGATCGGCAACGGTGCGGTGGACCAGCTGCAACTGGACGTGTGGGGCGAGGTGCTGGACTGCCTCGCGCTGACGCGGAATTCGCTGCTGAAGCACACGGACGAGGCCTGGGACCTCCAGGTGGTCCTGATGCAGCACCTGGAAACCATCTGGGACAAGCCGGACAACGGGCTCTGGGAGATGCGCGGGCCGCGGCGCCACTTCACCCATTCAAAAGTGATGGCCTGGGTTGCGGCAGACCGGATGGTCAAAGGCGTCCGTGAGTCCGGGCTGCCCGGGCCGGTGGAACGCTGGGAGGCGCTGCGGGACACCATCCACGCGGACGTCATGGCCAACGGTTTCGACCCGGTACGCAACACCTTTACCCAGTCATACGGCCGGCCTGAACTGGACGCCAGCCTACTGCTTATTCCCAAGGTGGGATTCCTGCCGCCGGACGATCCGCGTGTGGTGGGCACGATTGACGCGATCCAGCGGGAACTGACGGAAGACGGTTTCGTCCTCCGGTACCGGCCGGCGGATAGCGACGACGGCCTGCCGGGTGACGAGGGTGTCTTCCTTGCGTGCTCCTTCTGGCTGGTGGAGGCGCTGCTGGGTGCCGGCCGGCACGAGGAGTCACGCGAGTTGTTCGAGCGGCTCCTGGAACTGCGCAACGACGTCGGGCTCCTCAGCGAGGAGTGGGGTGTGCGTGCCAGCCGGCAGTTGGGCAACACTCCCCAGGCTTTTAGTCACTTCGCGCTTGTGACTAGCGCGCTGGAGCTCTATCAGGATACGGTGCGCCGGAGCGATACCCCGATTCCTCCGGAGGGTAGGACGGAGGGGCAGGATGCCCCGGAACGCCGGGAAATCTGAGAGCGAACTTTTCCTTCCCAGGATAAGTAAGTAAACTTACTAATACTCACGGAGCGCCCTGGTGCGGTGCCGTGATCGACGGAGGAGTGATAGTAATGGCCGGATATTTTGAGCTGGTTGATGCCCCCGACGGCGGGTACCGGGTCCGCATGCTCGACGGCGCCGGAGAACTGATGGCCATCTCGGTCACGTTTCCCACCAAGCGCGCCGCCGTGGCAGGTGTGGCCATGGCGCGGGAGATTGCCGGGACGGGCCTGATCCGGGACCGGAGCCATGACGGCCACGGGTCCGTGCTTCGGGAGCGGGTCCGCCCCGTAAGTTCGCCCAAGGAAGAAGCCGCCCGGCGCAAGAAGGCGCCGGAGGTCCGGCGGGCGGCGGTCAGTTGAGTCCGCATCCCGGCCGGCCCGACGGCTCCGCGACCCCTGGCCGCCGCCGGGGGGTGCTGTTCGATGTTGACGGCACGCTGATCGACTCTTCCTACGTGCACACCCTTTCCTGGTGGGGGGCCTTCCGCCAGCAGGGCTACGACGTTTCCATGGCCCGGATCCACCGTTGCGTAGGCATGGGCGGAGACCGCCTGGTGGACAGCCTTCTACCGGCTGGCCGGGACCGCAGCGCCGACCAGGAGATCCTCGCCAGCCACTCAGCGCTGTACGCCTCCCATTGGCCGTCGCTGCGCGCGTTTGGCGGCGCCAAGGACCTGCTGTTGCAGTGCCATTCGTCCGGGCTGGCCGTGGCGCTTGCTTCCTCCGCCCGGGAGCGGGACCTGCAGGCAATGCGGCAGATCCTGGATGCAGACGCGGCCATTGACGCCGCCACCAGTGCCAACGACGCGGAGGAAAGCAAGCCCGCGCCTGACATCCTGGTTGCCGCCCTTGCAGCGGTCGATGTGGACGCGGCGGACTCCGTTTATGTGGGGGACGCCGTCTGGGACATGCAGGCCGCAGCTGCACTGGGCATTCCCGCCATAGGGGTCACCTGCGGCGGCATCAGCGCCGCTGAACTTCGGGACGCCGGCGCTGCTGAAGTCTATGAGGATCCGCGTGAGCTCTTGGCCAACCTGACCTCAAGCGCTATCGGGCGGCTGTTGAACGCTACCGAAGCGGGCCATCGGTGACCGTTCCGGCCGCCGGATCCCCGGGCTTGAGCCAGGACACCACCACCTTGACCGAGCCATCGTCGTTGCGGTCAACGTCCGTGTAGATCTCGGTGAGGCTGGCGCCCATCTCCATAATGCGCGCCCGGTAGGTATCGACGAGCTGTTCAAGGCTGGTCTCGGTCCATTCGCCCGGCCGCATGCGGGTGGAAATTTCAACCGGTTCCGGCTGGTACGGCGACATGGTGGACCTCTTTCATTGGTGTGGGCCGGACTCTGTCCCCTCCTACGCTAGAAGCCCCGCGCGTCTCCCACAAGAGTTTCATCAGCATGCTTACTTTTCCCGGCCTTTCCCGCTAGCGTCGAATAAGGGCCGTTGCCGGCCCCCGATAAGAGGAGCTCGGCGGAAGGAACACCGTGAAAGCACTGACATGGCAAGGCAAGCGCTCGGTGAGCGTGGAAGAAGTACCGGATCCGGTAATCCAGGAGCCGACGGACGCCATTGTACGGATCACCTCCACGGCGATTTGTGGCTCGGACCTGCACCTGTACGAGGTCCTGGGCCCTTACATGCATAAGGGGGACGTGATCGGGCACGAGCCGATGGGCATCGTGGAGGAAGTAGGCAGCGGGGTGTCCAATCTCCGCAAGGGCGACCGGGTGGTCATTCCGTTCAACATCGCCTGCGGGTCCTGCTACATGTGCCGCCAGGGCCTCCAGTCGCAATGCGAAACCACGCAGGTCAAGGACAAGGGCTCCGGGGCGGCCCTCTTTGGCTACTCGGAGCTGTACGGTTCCGTTCCGGGCGGCCAGGCCGAGTACCTGCGCGTGCCGCACGCGGACTACGGTCCGGTGAAGGTGGGAACCGACCTGCCCGATGAACGGTACCTGTTCCTCTCCGACATCCTGCCCACCGCCTGGCAGGCCGTCGAGTACGCCGACGTACAGCAGGGTGGAACGCTCGCCGTGTTCGGGCTGGGCCCGGTGGGGCAGTTCGCCAGCCGGATCGGCGTGCAGCGCGGCCTCCGCGTCCTCGGCGTGGACCCGGTCCCGGAACGCCGGGCCATGGCTGCCCGGCACGGCGTGGAAACCCTGGACTACGGCAAGGGCGTGGCGGACGAACTCCGGGAGAAGACAGCGGGGAGGGGCCCGGACGCGGTGATTGACGCCGTCGGCATGGAAGCCCATGGTTCGCCGGTGGCGGGCTTTGCGCACCAAGCACTCGGGCTGCTGCCGGACAAGCTTGCCCAGAAGGCGATGGAAACCGCCGGGGTGGACCGCCTGGCCGCGCTGCACACCTCCATCGACGCCGTCCGGCGCGGCGGGACCCTGTCCCTGAGCGGCGTCTACGGCGGACAGGCCAGCCCCATGCCCATGCTCACCATGTTCGACAAACAGCTCCAGGTCCGCATGGGACAGGGCAACGTGCGGCGCTGGACGGATGACCTCCTTCCGCTGGTGGAGGACGACGCCGACCCGCTGGGGGTGATGGATCTGGTCACCCACCGCTCGGGGCTGGACGGGGCGCCCGCACTGTATGAGAAGTTCCAGAAAAAAGAGGACGGCTGCATCAAGGTGGTCCTGAATCCCTAGTCTGCCGGACCCCCTCATTCGTGGGATTCAGGAGCCGGGCTGCTTGCCGGCCCAGGGATCGTAGTCCGCGATCAGTTCCTCCTGCGCCGGCCGGTCCGGTTCGGGGACGTGCTGCAGGTTCACCCGGACCCGGTACCAGAGCGAACTCGATCCGCGCATGCCGTCCACCAGGACATCGGCCGGGTTGAGGGCAGGGACCACGTCCCGGTGCCGGGACTTCCACTCCTCGAGAGCGGCGAGGGCCTCCGGCTTCGTTTTGGTCCGGGCTACCTCCACCAAGGGCATGACGGACCGACGGCGGCCCGAACCGTCTCCCGCACGCGGGGCTTTCTCCGCGGGGCCCAGCTGCGCCGCCAGGTCCAGGAGGCCGTCCAGCCGTCCGGGGGCATCGTCGATTCCCTCATGCGCGTCGCCGGATTCTGCGAAGCGGCGAAGGACGGTGGGTACGGTGAACTGCTCCGGCCGGGCAGATCGGACTTCATCCCAGGTGAGCGGCGTGGACACACGGGCATCGGGCAGTGCCCGCACTGAGTACGCTGAGGCAACGGTGCGGTCCTTGGCGTTCTGGTTGAAATCGACAAACACGCTCTCGCCGCGTTCCTCCTTCCACCACCGTGCAGTGGCCAGTCCGGGGGCACGGTTCTCCACTTCGCGGGCCAGGGTCTCGGCAGCGAGGCGGACATCCCGGTAGGACCACTCGGGGGCGATCCGGACCAGGATATGCAGCCCGCGCGAACCGCTGGTCTTGGGCCAGCCCGCCAGCCCGGTATCGGCCAAAACATCCCGGGCCACATAGGCGGTGTCAACGATCCGGGCCCACTCCACGCCCGGCATCGGGTCCAGGTCCACCCGCAGTTCGTCGGGGTGCTCCAGGTCCTCGGCGCGCACCGGATGCGGATTCAGGTCCAGGCAGCCCAGGTTCACCACCCAGGCCAGGCCCGCGGCGTCCCGGATGACGGCCTCCTCCGCGGACGTGCCGGACGCGTACTGCAGCGTTGCCGTGCCGATGAAGTCCGGATGGTTCTCCGGCACCCGCTTCTGGAAGAACGGCTCCGCATCGATGCCCTTGGGAAACCGCTTCAGTACCATGGGACGCCCGCCTGCCCCGCGCAGTGCGCCCTCCGCCACTGCAAGGTAGTAGCGCACCAGGTCCAGCTTGGTCAGCCCGGCCTCGGGAAACACCATTTTGTCCGGACTGGAGATGCGGACCTCGTGGCCGTCAACGTCGAGGATCTGCGCCGGTGCCTTGGACGGGTTCATGCGGCCACGTTAGGTGCTAATCTCGATTCTGCCAACGGCGGGCACCCACACGGGAAGCTATCTACCAGGCGCTACTGAACCTTCAACAGCACACCGCTGAATCCTGGCTCACCGTCGCACCTGGTTCCACCGGGCCGCGCCCGCCCGGCTTCGGCGCAAGGGAGTCGCATCATGAGCACCACTGCCACCGACGAACAGTTCCTGTCCCGCGCCGTCCGGCTGGCCACGGCCAATGTCCTGAACAACGGCGGCCCGTTCGGCGCCACGGTCGTCACCGCGGACGGGCAAGCGTTCGACGGCGTCAACCGGGTCACCGCGGACAACGACCCCACGGCACACGCCGAGGTCACCGCCATCCGGACCGCTTGCCGCGAACTGGGCACCTTCGACCTCACCGGTGCCGTCCTGTACACCAGCTGCGAGCCCTGCCCCATGTGCCTGGCGTCGGCCCTTTGGGCAAGGATAGGCAAGGTGGTCTATGCCGCCGACCGGCATGATGCCGCCGCCGCAGGCTTTGACGACGCCGTCTTCTACGAATATTTCCAGAATCCGGACCGCGGCTCCCTGATGGCTGTCTCCAAGCTGGAACTGGCCGGCAGCCCTTCGCCGGCCCCGCTGGAACCCTTTACTACCTGGAACGCACTGGAGGACCGGACCGAATACTGACGTGCCGCCGTCGTAATTTTCCGGACCCCGGCAGGCGTGCCCCTATAGTCGGAGGATGGAACAGCGGATATTGGGGAAGACCGGCCGGAGCGTTTCCGTGGTTGGATTGGGAACCTGGCAGCTCGGAGCGGACTGGGGATCCGTGGAGCCGGAGCAGGCGCAGGCCGTCCTCGCAGCGTCGGCCGAAGCCGGTGTCAGGTTCTTCGACACAGCGGACGTCTACGGCGACGGGCGCAGCGAGCAGGCCATCGGCACGTTCCTGGCCCAGAACCCGGGGCTGGACATCACCGTGGCCACCAAGATGGGCCGCCGCGCGGAGCATTTGCCCGAAAACTACACCCTGGCCAACTTCCGCCAGTGGGTGGACCGCTCGCGGAAAAACCTCGGCACGGACACTCTCGACCTCGTCCAGCTGCACTGCCCGCCCACGCCCGTCTACAGCAGCGCCGAGGTCTACGACGCCCTGGATACGCTCGTTGCCGAGGGAGCCATCCGCAACTACGGCGTCAGCGTCGAGCGCACCGATGAGGCGCTGGAAGCGATCCGCCACAGCGGGACGGCCTCCGTCCAGATCATCCTCAACGCGTTCCGGCTCAAACCGCTGGACGAGGTGCTTCCGGCGGCCAAGACGGCAGGCGTGGGCATCATCGCCCGCGTCCCCCTCGCCTCCGGCCTGCTGACCGGCAAGTACGCCAAGGACACGGCCTTCGCCGAGGACGACCACCGCAACTACAACCGCACCGGAAGCGCGTTCGACGTGGGGGAAACCTTCTCGGGCGTCGACTATGAGCTGGGGCTCAAGGCTGTGGCCGAGTTCGAACAGCTTGTCCCTGAGGGCGCGTCGATGGCCCAGGCCGCGATCGCGTGGGTGGCCGCCCAGGATGGCGTCACCACCGTCATTCCGGGTGCCCGAAACGTGGAACAGGCCCAGGCGAACGCCGCGGCAGCGTCCGTGGCGCTGCCCGGAGGGTTCGACGACGGCGTCCGCTGGATCTACGACCACTACTTCCGCGATGCCATCCACCCCCGCTGGTAACGTGCGCGGCGCGAATTCTCCGGGGCGCACCGCTGTCGTGACCGGCGCGGGTTCCGGCATCGGCCGCGAGGTGGCCCGCCAGCTGCTTGCTGACGGATACCGTGTGGCACTCGCCGGACGCCGTGAAGCCCAGCTCGAAGAGACGGCCGCACGCAACCCGGACGCGCTGGTGGTGCCGTGCGACATCACCCGGCCAACCGACGTGGAACGTCTCTTCCAGGCCGTCCGGGAACGGTGGGGGCGCGTTGACGTGCTGTTCAACAATGCCGGGGTGTTCGGCCCCGCGGCCGGGGTGGACGAGATCAGCCTCGAGGACTGGAACGACACCCTCGCGGTGAACCTGACCGGCGCCATGCTGTGCGCAGCGGCGGCTGTCCGCGCCATGAAGTCCCAGGAACCGCAGGGCGGCCGGATCATCAACAACGGTTCCATCGCTGCGCATTCACCGCGGCCGCGGACCGTGGCGTACACCGTGACCAAGCATGCGATCACCGGGCTGACCAAGAGCATCGAGTTGGATGGCCGCGGGTTCGGGATCACGTGCGGGCAGATCGACATCGGGAACACGGCCACGGAACTGATGGACACCATCGGAGTGGGCGCCGGGGCGCTGCAGGCGGACGGCAGCCGGCGAGTGGAGCCCACGTTCCCTGTGTCGGACGCGGCCCGTGCGGTGCTGATGATGGCCAACATGCCTGCGACGGCGAGCGTGGGCTCGGTGGTCATCACCGCAGCGGGCATGCCGTTCATCGGCCGCGGCTGACTTCGCCGGAAAACTTACAGCGAACCAGCCGCTATCCCGCGAACTGGCTACAGCGGGAGAAGGGCAGCCAGGTCCGCCCGCAGCCCGGAGGCGGACACCTGACCTGCCGAGAGGGCGTCCGCCCACCGCAGCCTGCCGGTGACCATCGCAAGCCAGGTGGCGGCGTCGCACTCGATGACATTCGGCGGCGTTCCGCGCGTGTGCCGGGGCCCCTCCACGCACTGCGTTACGCCAAACGGCGGCACGCGTACCTCTACGGAGTTCCCGGGCGCCCGGGCCGTGACCTCCTCGAGCGAGTAGCGCACGGCGGTTGCCACCACGGCACGCGGAACGGGAACGTCCGACGCCGGTGCGGTTCCTTCCAGCCACGCCTTCAGCGCCGCTTTCCCTTCTTCGACGTCGATACGACGGCGGGCCACAGCCATGTGCGCGGCCTCCTTTCGGGGGTGATCAGAGCAGTCGGTTGAAACGCGTCAGTCCAGCAGCGCGGAAACAGCCGGTCCCAGCCGGATCTTGCCTACCGGGTGACCGCCGCCCAACACGGGTTCCACAACCTTCTCCAGGACGCTGGCCACCCCGGGGATCTCCACGGCGCCGGCCGCGGCCAGGAGGGTCAACGCCACCAGGGAGGTGGCCCGGACATTCCCGTCCAGGATCTTCACCGCCACGGAAACGCCCTGCGGGGTAGCCATGGCCAGCACCCCCTCGGCTCCGATCTTGGCGATGATTCCCAGCTCGTCCATGACCAGGGTGTTGGCCTCCCCATGGCCCTGGACCGCCCACGGGTAGTCCAGCATCGAGGTGGCGATGGTGGCTGCCCGGGCGCTGAAGTTCTGGTCGCCCGGGGCTTTGGCCAGCTGCGAGTATCCGCGCGCCAGCCCCTTGAGCGACACCGCCGCAACGGGGGCGCCGCAGCCGTCGATGCCCAGGTGCGCGATCTTCTCGTCCGTGTACTCCTCGATTACCGTGCGGATCCGCTGCTGCAGCGGATGGTTCGGCTCTAGGTAACTGCCGGTGTCCCAGTGGTTTTCGGTGCAGGCCCAGAGGAACGCCGCGTGCTTGCCGGAACAGTTGAAGGCGAGCCGGGATTTTCCGCGTTCCGAACGGACCAGCCAGTTCCTGGCGGCCTCGTCCTGCGGCCAGGCGGGCGGGCACTGCAGCTGTTCCTCGCGCACGCCGGCGGCCTTGAGCATGCCGGACACCACGTCCATATGGTCCAGCGAGCCGGTGTGGCTGCCGCAGGCGATGGCCACCTGGGCCCCGCGCAGCGGAACTCCGGACTGCATGGCGGCCAGTGCCTGGAAGGGCTTGAGGGTGGACCTGGCATAGATGGGAGTGTTGACGTCACCGAGCTCCGTCACCACGGAGCCGTCTGCGGCGAGCAGCACGGCGGAGCCGATGTGCCGGGATTCCACGAAGCCGCTGCGCTCGATCACGGCAAGTTCGACGGCGGAGTCCACGGTGAAGGTTGCATGCGGATTGTGCGGCATCCTGCCAGTCTAGGGCCCGCGCCGTGCGCGGCCGGGCAGGCCCGCTGGGGCTGCTACTCGACCGTGACCATTACCGACTGCCAGCCGGAGGCGCCGTCCGGGACGGGGTCGGCCCGCTGGTCCGTCTGGACCTCGCCAGTTCCGTCCGTGGCACGGACCTTAAGGTAGTGCGCGCCCGGTGCGGCATCCCATTCGTAAGACCACTGCCGCCAAGTGTCCACTGAAGCCTCGGTGGAGAGGACCGCCTCAACCCAGTCGCCGTCGTCGATCTGCAACTCCACCTTGGTGATGCCGCGGGTCTGCGCCCAGGCGGTGCCGCCCACGGCTACCTTGCCCGCAGGAACCTTGGCGAAGGACCTGGGCACATCTACCCGTGCCATCGTCTTGATCGGTCCGCGCTCGGACCAGCCGCGCTGCGTCCAGTACGCCTTGTTGTCCGCAAAGCGGGTCACCTCGAGGTCCACTACCCACTTGGTAGCCGACACGAACCCGTACAGGCCGGGCACCACCATGCGTACCGGGTAGCCGTGCTCCAGCGGCAGCGGCTCACCGTTCATGCCGATGGCCAGCATCGCGTCGCGGTCATCCTGCAGCACGGGGAGCGGAGTTGATGCGCTGAAGCCGTCGATGGACGTGGACAGCACCATGTCCGCGCCGTCCTTGGGCCGTGCCAGCTTGAGCACGTCGCGCAGCGGCATCCCGAGCCACTTGGCGTTTCCGGCCAGGTTGCCGCCCACCGGGTTGGACACGCAGGTGAGCGTCACGTGCGATTCGATCAGGTCGGCGTCGAGCAGGTCCTGGAAGGTGAGCGTGACCTCTTCCTCCACCATGCCGTGCACCCGCAGTTGCCATTCTTCAAGGTTGATCTGCGGAACGCTGAGGGCGGTGTCGATGCGGTAGAAGTCATTGTTGGGGGTAAGCCACGGAGGCATGCCGGGGGCAGGAGACTGGACGGCCGCGGGGACGGCCGGTGCGGGTTTGGCGGGCGTGGGCAGCCGGAGCGCCTCACGGGCTTTGGCGATGTTGCTCCGGGCCGAGCTGAGCATGCGTCCTCCGGTGGCGGCAGCGGCCGCGGCGAACGCAGTTACCCCGGCGGCGGCGAAGAACCCGCGCCGGCTGGGGCGGGCCGCGGGAGAGTCAGCGGCGACGTCAGCCGGCACTTCGGGCCACGGCGCCAGCCGCCACAGCCGCACCATGAGCCAGCGCAGTACGGCTAGCCCCGCGAGGGTCCCGGCCACAGACGGCAGCGCATCGGCGGGTCCCACGCCGGCGCGGGTCACCACGCTGGCCACGATCACGGCGCCCATGAACAGCACCCCCAGCACACCCAGAGCCCACTTCCGGTACGCCACGATCCCCAGGACGCACGCGAGCACGCCAATGGTCAGGCCCATGCCGGCGAACAGGGCCACCTTGTCATTGGTGCCGAACGTGGCGATCGCGAAATCCTTGAGCCAGGACGGCGTGAAGTCGATGAAGGTCGAACCCAGCGCGATCAGCGGGGCCGCGCGGGCGGTGAAGAAAGCGCCGGCCAGTTCCGCCACGGAAAGTACGACGGCGGCGCTCACCACGCCTGCCACCGCAGCCAGTCCGTACGGCCCCTTGAGCCACTTCCGAAGCTTATTCATGCAAGGGATTCGCAGCCGGAGGCGGCGCGGATTGCCGGGCCGGCCGGGCAGGTCACACCTTAGGAGCACGGAGGGTGCACAAAGTACCCTTGGAGACTGTGAAGGTACTCGTCATTGGCCCCGGAGGCCGCGAACACGCCATAGTCCGATCCCTGCTTGCCGATCCCAACGTGTCCGAGGTCCACGCGGCGCCCGGCAATGCCGGCATCAGCAAGCTGGTCCCCACCCACGGCATCAACGGCAACGATCCGGACGCCGTAGCCGGGCTCGCCACCAAGCTGGCGGTGGACCTGGTGGTGGTGGGGCCGGAGGCCCCACTGGCCGCCGGTGTCTCCGACGCCGTCCGCGCCGCCGGAATCCCGGTGTTCGGCCCCAGCAAGGCCGCCGCGCAGCTCGAAGCGTCCAAGGCCTTCGCCAAGGAAATCATGGCAGAAGCCGGCGTCCCCACCGCAATGGCTATGGTGGCCACCAACGCTGAAGAAGCCGCCTCTGCGCTGGACACCTTCGGAGCGCCCTACGTGGTTAAAGACGATGGCCTCGCCGCCGGCAAGGGCGTAGTGGTCACCTCCAACCGCGACGAAGCGCTGGCGCACGCGCAGGCCTGCTTCGACGCCGGCGGTTCCGTGGTCATCGAGGAATTCCTGGATGGCCCCGAGGTGTCCATCTTCGTGGTCTGCGACGGGCAGAACACCGTGGCACTGTCCCCGGCGCAGGACTTCAAGCGTATTTTTGACAACGACGAAGGCCCCAACACCGGCGGCATGGGCGCCTACACCCCGTTGGAATGGGCTCCCGAGGGCCTGGTCCAGGAAGTGATCGACCGCATTGCCCAGCCCACCATCAACGAGATGGCCAGCCGCGGCACCCCGTTCGTCGGCGTGCTGTTCGTGGGACTGGCGCTGACGTCCCGCGGCACCCGGGTCATCGAATTCAACGTCCGCTTCGGCGACCCCGAAACTCAGGCAGTCCTCGCCCGCCTCAAAACCCCCCTCGGCTCCCTGCTTCTGGCAGCCGCCAAGGGCGAACTGGACAAGGCGGAGGAACTGCGCTGGGCGAAGGAGACCGCTGTCGCCGTCGTCATCGCCTCCGAAAACTACCCGGACACGCCGCGCACCGGGGACCGCATCCGCGGCCTCAAAAAGGTGGAGGAGCTGGACGGCGTGCACGTGATCCACGCCGGAACCGCGCTGGACGGGGACGGCAAGGTGGTCTCCGCCGGCGGCCGGGTGCTCGCAGTCGTCGCGCTGGGCAGCGACCTGGTGGAGGCGCGGGAAAAGGCATACGACGGCGTCGAGCTGGTAAAGCTCGACGGCGGCCAGTTCCGCACGGACATCGGCCGCAAGGCCGCGCGCGGCGAAATCAAGGTAACGTCAGGCGCCGCCGTTTCGGTGGCCGCCCCGGAAGCGAAGGCCTAGCATGACTGAGACTCCCCGCGGCTTCAACGCCACCGCACTGGACCTGCCCGGCTGGCGCCACGTCTACTCCGGAAAAGTCCGCGATCTGTACGAGCCGGTGGACCCGTCCATCGAAGAGCGGGTGGGCCAGGAGTGCGTCCTGGTGGTGGCCAGCGACCGGATCAGCGCCTACGACCATGTGCTCAGCAGCGAAATCCCGGACAAGGGCCGCATCCTCACCCAGCTGAGCCTGTGGTGGTTCGACCAGCTGGACGTGGAACATCACGTGCTGGCCTCCACCGTGGCGGACGGCGTGCCCGCCGAAGTTGAGGGCCGGGCCATGATCTGCAAGAAGCTGGACATGTTCCCGGTGGAATGCATCGCGCGCGGGTACCTGACCGGTTCCGGCCTGCAGGAATACCGCGCCCACGGCACGGTCTGCAACATCCCGCTGCCGGAGGGCCTGGTGGACGGTTCGCGGCTGGAACACGCCATTTTTACCCCGTCCGCCAAGGCCGAAATCGGCGAGCACGACGAAAACATCACCTACGACGCCGTGGTGGCGATGGTGGGTGACGACATCGCGGGCCGGCTCAGTGAACTGACGCTGAAGATTTACACCATGGCCGAACGGATCGCCCGCGAGCGCGGCATCATCCTGGCCGACACCAAGGTGGAGTTCGGCTATGACGCCGTCTCTGGTTCCATCACGCTGGGCGACGAGGTCCTCACCCCGGACTCCTCCCGGTTCTGGGACGCGGCCACGTACCGGCCGGGCCAGGCCCAGCCGTCCTACGACAAGCAGTACGTCCGGGACTGGCTCACTTCCGCGGAATCCGGCTGGGACCGGGCATCCGACACCCCGCCGCCGGCGCTGCCCGCAGACGTAGTGGAGCGGACCCGGAGCCGGTACGTCGAGGCCTACGAGAAGTTGACCGGCACCAGGTTCGCCTGACCGGCCTGCCTAGCTTGCCTTGGCCGCAGCGGCTGCGCGCTGCTGGGCCAGCTTGATCTCAAGGACCGCGTCCAGCGTCTGCTGGACGCGGTCTGCTGCTCCTGCGGCGCTGAAGGATTTCTGGGCCTCTTCCAGGTGCAGCAGTGCTTCCTCCGGTTCGCCGGCCGCCTTGAGGGATTTGCCCAGCAGCAGGGAGACCTCACCGGCCGTGTGCTTGGCCAGGGCTGAGCGTTCCTTGTGGATTTCGCGGAGCTTTTCGACGGCGGCCACGATATCGCCGGTCAGGTACAGCCAGCGGGCGCGGATGAAGGCGACTTCCAGCTGGTCGGACTTGTTGCCGCCCACGATCGACAGTGCCAGTTCGGCTCGTTCGATAGCCGACAGCGTTTCCGGTTCCACGATGCCCGAGGACAGCCGGACGGCTGCTGATGCTTTGTTGAACCGGGCCCAGAGTTCGATGTCATTGGCGGGGGAGAGCAGCCGCGCTGCCCGCTCGTGGTGTTTGATCCCCTCCTGGTAATCGTGGCGCATGAAGGCCACGTTGCCGATGACCCAGGCCACCTCACCGGCAAGCTGGGACATGGAATGTTCGTCCACGTGCTCGATCATGTCCAGGCAGTACTTCCAGGCTTCCTCCAGCCGGCCGCTCTCGGCCAGCGCGCCGATCAGGGCGCGGTGGGCTCCGATGATGAGCGTGGACCCCTTGGGTAGCTGGGAGCAGAGCCGGACCGCCTCCATGGCGTAGTCAACTGCGGCGCTCAACCTGCCTTGCCCCTGACAGATGCCGGCGAGCATCTGTCGGGCACGTACGGCAAGTCCGGCGGATTCCGTCGCCATGGGGTGCTCCAGCAGGTGCTGCATGATGCGCTCGCATTCCTGCCACTCACCCTGCTTCATGAGGCATTCCGCTTGCATATAGGTCATGTTCCACCAGGCGCTGGTGTTGCGGCCATCGAGCGCGGTCTGCGCGGCGGTGGCCGCGTGACTGGCCGCCAGGGAGTAGTCCCTCAGGTCCCATGCCTGCCTGGCGTACAGGCCGGCGAGGACGTATTCGGCGTCACTGACGGAAATAGGCTGGCTCCAGGCTTCCAGGGCCTTGGGCGCCAGCTCCAGCCGACGTGCCAGTTCCTCGATCACTTCGGCCGTAGGCTCCCTGCGGCCGGTTTCGAGTAGCGAGATGTAACTTGGTGAATACAGGTCCCTGCCCAGTTCAGCCTGTGTCATCCCCCGTTCGAGACGCTCCGCGCGGAGCTTCTCCCCGAATCCGTTGCCCACGGGATTTCCTCCTCTTTCCAGACCGTCTTTGTACCAAATGCTTGACAGTCCCTGTGGAAAACATTTTACAATGTATGTCAACAAGGGCAGTGCTGACTTTGTAACGAATCCGACTCGTATTGAGGAACCTAATATGTTGAAGAAGATCGCAGCCGCGGCCGCCCTCGCTGGCGCCCTGGCGTTTTCTGCTGCGGCTCCAGCCGTCCTGTCTGCCGGTTCCCACGGGGATCCCAGTGGTACAACCTCGGCGAGGGTTGGCAACTGGCCCGACCCGATGTCCACGACTACCAAGGGCAACAGCGCGGAGGTCGAGCGGGGTAAGAGTGCCGAGCAGATCTCATACATCACGTATGTCGGCAACTGGCCGGACCCGATGTAATAGCCTCCTCACCACAGGAGGCGTGAAGACCCCGGAGCAGCCGCTCCGGGGTCTTTCTTTACCAAGCTGTTACCGGCATTATGACAAAAGGGCATGACAAAAAAGAGAGGGCCTCCATGTGGAGACCCTCTTCTCTTGGTCGGGATGACAGGATTTGAACCTGCGACCTCTTCGTCCCGAACGAAGCGCGCTACCAAGCTGCGCTACATCCCGATCCGCTGCAAAAGCAACTTTACAAGGATAGCCGATGCACGGTCCCGATGCGAAATCTGCGGTCCGGCATCCGGCGTTACACCTCAGACCAAGGAGTCCTTCCACGCACCGTGGAGGTCGGCGAAGCGTCCGCCGCCCCCAATCAGCGCAGCAGGGGTGCCGTCCTCCACGATGCGGCCGTCGTGGACCACCAGCACCCGGTCCGCCGTCTCCACGGTGGAGAGGCGGTGGGCGATGATCAGGGCAGTCCGATGTGCGGCCTCCGTCCCCGCGAGCAGGCGCGCCAGGCCGGCCTGGACCAGGCGTTCGGATGGGATGTCCAGGGAGGAGGTGGCCTCGTCCAGGATGAGCACCGCCGGCTGCGCCAGGAAGGCCCGGGCAAAACTGATGAGCTGCCGCTGGCCGGAGGAAACCCGCCCGCCGCGCTTGTTCACGTCCGTGTCATAGCCGTCGGGGAGTTCCATGATGAAACCGTGGGCACCCACGGCCTTGGCTGCCTCCTCGATCTCGGCGCGGGAGGCCCCAGGCCGGCCCAGTGCGATGTTGTCCGCCACGGAACCGCTGAACAGGAACGCCTCCTGGGTGACCATGACGATGTTCCGCCGGAGATCGGCAGTGGCAAGGTCCCTGAGGTCCACGCCGTCCAGGGTCACGGCACCGGCGCTGACATCGTAAAACCGTGCGATCAGCTTGGCCAGCGTGGATTTGCCCGCTCCCGTCTGGCCCACCAGCGCCACCGTCTGTCCGGCCGGAATGTGCAGGTTGAGCCGGGGCACCACCAGGGGACCGTCCCCGTAACGGAACTCCACGTCCTTGAAGTCCAGTGCGCCGCGGGCCGCCGGCAGGGCGACGGGATCGCGCGGCGGGCGGACCGTGGGCACTTCCTCGAGCAGGCCGGAGACCTTCTCCAGAGCCGCCTGGGCGCTCTGGAAGGAGTTATAGAACATGGCCATCTGGTCCACGGGCTGGAAAAACCGCTTCGTGGAAAGGATGAGGGCCAGGAGCACGCCCACGGCCAAGCTGCCGTCCAGCACCCGGAAACCGCCCGCCAGCAGCACCACGGCCACGCAGACGTTCCCGATCAGCACCAGGCCAGGCTGGAAGACGCCGTTGAGGTTGATGGAACGGACCGTGACCTGCCGGTAGTCCTCGCCGAGTTGCCCGTAACGCCGCGCATTCTGCCGTTCCTTCCGGAAAGCCTTCACGGCCCGGATCCCCGTCATGGTCTCCACGAAGTGCACGATGAGCCGCGCCGAGACCACCCGGGACTCACGGAAGGCGATCTGCGAATGCTTCTGGTACCAGCGGGAAAGGAAATACATGGGCACCCCCGCCGCGAGCAGCAGCAGCCCGCTGCGCCAATCCAAAATGAACACCGTGGCCGCCGTGAACACCATGAACAGCAGCCCGGACGCCAGCGAACTGACGCCTGAATCCAGGAGTTCCCGCAGCGCCTCAAGATCGGACGTCTGCCGGGCGATGATCCGGCCGGAGGTGTACTTCTCATGGAACTCCAGGCTCAGCCGCTGCGTGTGGCGGAACACGCGGACACGCAGGTCCAGGAGCATGGCCTGGCTGAGCCGTGCCGTGGAGGTGACGTACAGGGCAGTGAGTCCCGCCGTCGTGAAGGCTGCCATGAGGTAGGCACCGCCGGTGAGCACCAAGGGAAGGTTGTCGCCGGCCCGGAGCGCCGGGAGGGCGTGGTCGATGCCGAAGGCGATCAGCGCCGGGCCCGCCGCCCGTGCCGCCTGCGAGAGCACCACCGTCGCGATGGTCAGCCAGAACCGGACCCGCACCGGGCGGATCAGCGACCCCAGCAAGGCGAGCGACCGCCGTCGTACGGCCTTGCTGTCGCCCCTGCTCAGGTGCGCGTTGTCCTCATTGGCGGTGCCGAAGGTTGCCGTGCTCATCGCGTGGCCTCCTCGGCCTGGTCCTCGAGGTCGGATAATTCGGTGTCCAGGTCCTTGGGCTCCACGTCGAGGCTGGCGATCACATGCCGGTAGTGCTGGTTGCGTGCGAGCAGGTCCGCGTGGGTTCCGACGGCGGTTATGGTGCCGTCTTCGAGCAGCGCCACCCGGTCCGCCAGCGCCACGGTTGACGGCCGGTGCGCGACGATCAGGGTGGTGGTGTCCTTCAGGACGGTGCGAAGCCGGGCCTCCACCAGTTCTTCGGTGTGGACGTCAAGGGCCGAAAGCGGGTCGTCAAGTGCCAGTACCCGGGGCCGGGCGGCGATGGCCCGGGCCAGCGCAATCCGCTGCCGCTGCCCGCCGGAAAGGCTCAGGCCCTCCTCGCCGATGAGCGTGTCAACGCCATCCGGCAGCGAATACGCAAAGTGGGCCTGAGCCACGTCCAGGGCCTCATCCAGCACCTCGGCGGTAGCCTCCGGGGCGCCGAGCAGGACGTTGTCCCGCACCGAGCTGGAGAACAGCGTGGTGTCCTCGAACGCCACGCCCACGATCCTGCGAAGTTCGGCGACGTCGAAGTCGCGCAGGTCAACGCCGTCGATGCGGACGGCGCCGCCGGTGGCGTCGTAGAGCCGCGGCACCAGCTGGATGAGCGCGCTCTTTCCGCTTCCGGTCACACCCACCAGTGCCATGGTCTCGCCCGGCCGGATTTCCAGGGTGATGTCCTTGAGGATCGGTTTGTCCGGCGCATCGTCGAAGGCAAAGGAGGCCCTGCTGAAGGTGAGCGCACCGCTGAGCTTTTCGGGCCGGCGCGGCTCCGCAGGGCTGACGATGGTGTTCTCCGCGTCCATCACCTCGAAATGCCGGTCGACGGCGGACTTGGCGGTGAGTGCCATGGCCAGCAGCATGCCGCTGAATTCCACGGGTGCCGCGATGACGGCGGCGGTGGCGAAGAAGGCAACCAGGGCGCCAATGCTCAGGTCCCCGGCGGTGCACAGCATGATGCCCACCACCAGGCCGGCGCCGAGGGCCAGCTCCGGCAGCAGCGTAACCACCATGGTGAACGTGGCCTGGTGGCGGGCTTTGGCGATCTCCGTCTGCCGCAGCTCCTCCGCCTGCCCGTTGAAGTTTTCCAGTGCCTCGCGGCTGCGGCCGAACGCCTTCAGTACCCGGATGCCGTGAACGGACTCCTCTACCGTGGTGGCAAGGTCGCCGGCCTGGTCCTGGCTGCGGCGGGTGACCTTGCTGAACCGCCTGCGGAAGCGGAAGCCGTAAGCCATGATGGGCAGGGCCGCGGCGAGGAAGATCAGGGCCAGCTGCCAGCTCATGGCGAACATGGCCGCGATGCCGATCAGGACCGTCAGGGTGGTGACCACCAGCATGATGGCCCCGAACGCCATCCAACGCCGGAGGAAATTCAGATCCGTCATGGCGCGGGAGAGGAGCTGCCCCGAGCCCCACCGGTCGTGGAAGGCGACGGGCAGGTCCTGGAGGTGCCCGTACAAGGAATTGCGCATCCGGGTTTCCACTGTGGTGGCCGGGTTGATGACGAATTGCCGGCGCAACGCCACCAGGACAGCCTCGGCCGTGCCCAGCAGCAGGATGATGCCCGCCGAAGCCCACACCGTCTGGGGGTTTCCACCGGGCTGCAACGAGCTGTTGACAAGCACCCGCAGCACCTGCGGAATAGCCAGGGCCACCACGCTGGCCAGCAGCGCGGAGAGCAGGCCCAGCAGCAGCCGGGGGATGATGGGGCGGACATGGGGGTAGAGGCGGCTGATGGATCTGAAGAACGTCGTTTGGCTGGCCATGCCCGCTTCTTAGCTAATTTTCCTAGGGTAGTTTCCTGTAGCAACTACCTTATGCGATGAAGTGAGATCCTTCACACACTTTCGCGTGGGGTGAGCGTGAGCAGCACGGCCTCGGGCCGGCAGGCGATCCGGACCGGGGCGAAGCGCGAGGTGCCGATTCCGCCCGAGACGTTGACCGGCGTCGTCCGTCCGTTGCTTTCCCAGGCATTGAGGCCCTTGGCGCGCCAGGTGGGGAGGTCGCAGTTGGAGACCAAGGCGCCGTAGCCGGGGATGCAAATCTGCCCGCCATGGGTGTGGCCGGCGAGGAGCAGGTCCGCCCCGGCCTCGGTGAAGTGGTCCAGGACCCGCTGGTACGGGGCGTGGATTACCGCAACGCGGAGGTGGTCTTGCGCATCCTGGTTGACGGTGCCCCGGGGCCAGCCGGCATACCGTTCGCGGTTCAGGTGTGGATCGTCCACCCCGGAAAAGTCGAAGCGCATGCCGTTGAGAATGAGGGACTGGTGGCGGTTGGTGAGGTCTACCCAGCCGCCCATGCCAAAGCCGGAACGCAGCCGCGGCCAGTCCAGTTCCTGCGGCTTGGGTTTCACCTTGGACGGGCCACGCAGGTACGCGGCGGGGTTCTTCAGGGTAGGCGCGAAGTAGTCATTGGATCCCGGCACGAACACGCCGGGGAACTCCAGCAACGGACGGAGTGCCGCGAGCAGGGGATCAACTGCCTTGACGTGACTGAGGTTGTCTCCAGTGTTGACCACCAGGTCCGGCCGCAGCTCCGCCAGGGACTCGAGCCAGGCGGCTTTCTTATGCTGGCCTGGAACGAAGTGGATATCACTCAGGTGCAGGACGCGAAACGGTTTCCGGCCGTGCGGGAGTATCGCGAGGGACTCCTCCCGCACGATGAACTGGTTCTTTTCCCAGAGGCCGTAGCCGAAGGCCGCGGCACCCGCGGCGGCCCCGGCGCCGGCAGCGACCGCCAGCGCGCGGGCTGCGGTCCGCACGCTGTCCGCCAGGCTGCCCGTATCCATGGGTTAGTCGTTGCCCTTGGTCTTGGTCGGCGCGGGGGCAGGCTCCGCGGGGGGCGCCTTGCTGTCCTCGTTCTTCGGGGCTGACGGCTGCGGCTCGGACCTGACGTACGACTCCGCAAGAAGGTTGCTCGGCGGCGCCGGGAACGGGTCCGTGCCGTAGGCCGGTGCAATCCGTGCCATGAAGTTCGAGAACATCGGTCCGGCAATCATGTAACCGTCGATGCCCTCGTAGAACTGGCCGTTGACTGTGATGTTCTGTCCGGCGCGGCCCTGGTTGCCCAGCGGGTCACCGAACCAGGAGGCGGTGGCCAGGCCGGTTGTGTGGCCCACAACCCAGGTGGAACCGTTGTTGTTGGACGTACCGGTCTTGGCGCCGATGGGGAAGTGGGTGCCGGTGGAAATCCGCGGCTGGATCAGCGAGCCGGAGCCCCTGTTGAGGACCTCCTGCAACGCATAGTTGACGCCACGGGCGACGTCGGGCTTGATGGCGTCCCGGCAGCTGCTGGACTGCGCCGGAAGGGCCTTGCCGGTGCCGTCCTTCACCGCCGTGATGGCGATGGGCTCGCAGTACTTGCCGTCATTGGCGAACGTCGCAAACGCGCTGGCCATGGTCAGGGGGGCAGTCTGCGTGGAACCCAACAGGTTGGCCAGCGTAAACATATTGATCTTGGGGTTGGGGTCGTCCTTCGAGGGCAGGCCGCCGTGCAGGCCCACGGCGTCAACGATCTTCTGGATCCCACAGAAGTCCAACTGGGCGGCGGACGCGAACGTCACCGTGTTGATGGAGTTGTACAGACCCTCCAGCACTGACAGCGGCCGGTACCACTGCGGTTCGGCGTTCTGCAGGTCTTCCGCGGCGCCGAGGGCGGTCTCGTTGTCGTTGTAGGCGCCGGCCACCTGGCCGCAGGAGTTCCGCCACGGGAAGTCCAGAGGATAACGGCGCTTGGAACCGTCCACGACAGTCTTCATGGACTTGCCCTCGTTCAGCCATTCAGCGAAGGTAAACGGCTTCATGGTGGAGCCCGGCTGCGCACCGCCCATGCCGTTGAGGTCCGCGCCGTTCTTGTCCAGCTTGTCCACGTTGAAGTTCACCTGCGAGTCGAACCCGCCCTTGACCGGAAGGAACGTGGTGTTCTGTGCCATCGAGATGATCTTGCCGGAGTTGGGCTGCACCGAAACCATGGCCGCGCCCCACTTGTCGGGGTTCTTGCCGGCAGAGGCGTTGACCTGCTCCTGCGCCACCGCCTGGGCCTTGGGGTCCAGGGTGGTGGTGATGGTGAGGCCGCCGCCGTAGATCAGGCGCTTGCGGTCCTGGGGGTCTGCTCCGTATGCCGGGTTGTTTTCCAGCAGGTGCAGCACGTAATCACAGAAGTAGGGCGCCTTAGAGGCGTAGGCGCAGCCCTGGCGTGCGGGGGTGACCTTCGGCGCGACGGGTGTGGCCACCGCGGCGTCGTACTCAGCCTGGGTGATCTTCTTCTGATCAAGCATCAGGCCCAGCACCAGGTCGCGGCGGGCCTTCGAGTTCTCCGGGTTGGAGATCGGGTCGAACGCAGAGGGACTGTTGACCAGGCCGGCCAGCAGTGCGGCCTGCGGAAGCGTCAGGTCCTTCGCGGACGTGCTGAAGAAGAAGCGGGAGGCGGCCTCGATGCCGTACGCGTCCCGGTTGAAGAAGACGATGTTCAGGTAGCCCTCAAGGATCTCGTCCTTGCTGAATTCCTTCTCCAGGGCGATGGCCAGCTTCATCTCGCGAAGCTTGTCGCCCACGCCCTTGTTTACGCCGTTGAGCTTGATCTGGTCCTCGTTGCCTTCGGCCGCAAGGTTCGCGTTCAGGACGTTGTTGACGTACTGCTGCGTAATGGTGGAGGCGCCCTGCTTGTTGCCGCGCGCGGTGCTGACCAGCGCGCGGAGAATGCCGGTGGTGTCCACGCCGCCGTGTTCGTAGAAGCGGCTGTCCTCGACGGCGATGACGGCGTCCTTCATGAAGGGCGAAATGTTGTCCAGGGAAACCTTCGTGCGGTTCTCCATGAAGACGCTGGCGATCTCGCTGCCGTCCGCGGCCAGGATCCTGGTTGTCTGGCTGGGCGGGTCAACCTTCAGCTCGGCCGGGAGCTGCTCGAAGAACTCGATGGACCCACTTGCAGCGCTGCCGGAGACGGCCGCGGCAGGCACCAGGAGTCCCGCGACCAGGACACCACAAATCCCACTCACGCCAAGGAAAAGAAGGATCTTACCCAGTGTGGTGGCAGTGTCGAATAGAGGGTTCTTGCGAGTCGCCATGTTTTCCACTTTACCGGCAAGGACTAGTCTTTCTCTCATGACCAAATGGGAGTACGCGACGATTCCGCTCATTATTCACGCCACCAAACAGATTCTGGACCAGTGGGGAGAGGACGGCTGGGAGCTTGTCCAGGTTGTCCCCGGACCCGACGGAAACGGCCTGGTTGCCTACCTCAAGAGGGAGAAGCAGTAGCATGTCAACCCCCGCAGAATCCACGGCCGGCACGGCAACGGCGCCCGTCTCCGCCGTCGAACAGCGCCTCGCCGAACTCGGGCTGAAGCTCCCTGAGGTTGCCGCCCCCGTTGCCGCCTACGTTCCGGCCGTCATTTCCGGCAACCACGTTTACACCTCCGGCCAGCTGCCTTTTATTAATGGCAAACTCCCAGCTACGGGCAAGGTTTCCACCGGCACGGAGGGCCACGCAGACGAGCCCACGGTATCGCCGGAAGACGCGCAGCAGCTCGCTGCCGTCTGTGCCGTCAACGCCCTCGCTGCCGTCAAGAGCGTCATCGGCGACCTGGATCGGATCACCCGCATCGTCAAGGTGGTGGGCTTCGTGTCCTCCGACCCGTCGTTCACCGGCCAGCCGGGCGTCATCAACGGCGCCTCCGAACTCCTGGGACGCGTCCTGGGCGACGCGGGGCAGCACGCCCGTTCCGCCGTCGGCGTTGCCGTCCTTCCGCTGGATGCTCCGGTAGAGGTCGAACTGATCGCCGAATTCAGCTAGGACAGTTTTGCCGCATTTAGCCAGACGCCTGTTCGCTCTGCCACCGGATCTTGAAGGGGCCGCGCAAAGCTGGCTCGAACACGGCGAACGCACCCCCCGCGCTGCGCGGTTCGCGTCGTCCGTGGTTCTCCTGCGGGATTCCCCCACCGGCCTGGAAACCTGGCTGGCCTACCGGCCAGGGTCCTCGCCGCTGGGGGTCCTCGCATTCCCGGGCGGTTCCATCGATGCGGCCGACGACGACCCCGTCGGCTGGCTGGGCCCCTCACCCAATCAATGGGCTGAGCAAATGGGAACGGACGACGTCGGGCTGGCGCGGCGTCACGTGGTGGGCGCCATTCGGGAACTGTTCGAGGAGACCGGAGTCCTGCTCGCCGGGCCGGACATGTCCAGCGTGGTGGAGGCGACCTCAACCCCGGAATGGATGCGCGCGCGCCAGGCCGTGGCGGAGCAGGAGAAAACGCTCGGGCAGATACTCGAGAAGCGCGGCCTGTCGCTCCGGACGGACCTCCTGAAATCCCTGGTCAACTGGCGGAGCCCGGACTTTGCGCACCGCCGCTTCGACACCCGCTACTTTGCCACCACCGTCCCCGTGAACCAGCAGCCGGTGATGCTGGAGGGCAAAGGCGTGTGGGGCCGCTGGGTCAATGCGGCCCAGGTGATTGCCGAGCGCCACACCACGGCACTCGGTGATGAAGCGGGCCAGGAGAACACTGTGGGCCGCACCCTCAGTGAGCTGCTGGTGCCGGGCTCGGAGATCATGCTGGAGAAGATGGCGGCCGCTAATGGGTGCATCGCCTACCTTAGCTACAAGCGCAAGGCGCATGTCTACCAGCCGGTCCTCGTCGAAGAGGACGGCAAGCTGATGCTGGAAGTCGAAGCGGCCAAGACCACCCCCGACGATCCCCAGCGCGACCGCTGAACCCCTCCCGACGCTCTCTCACTTATCGGCGCTTAAACGGAAACGCTCGCTCACTCTCAAGAGAAAGTGAGCGAGCGTTCGACGTTTTATCGGGAGCGCTGGCGGAGGCGCTGCATGTCGAGGATGACCACGGCGCGGGCCTCGAGGCGGAGCCAGCCGCGCTGAACAAACTCGGCAAGGGCCTTGTTGACCGTCTCACGGGAAGCGCCCACCAGCTGGGCCAGTTCTTCCTGGGTGAGCTCGTGCGCCACCAGGACGCCGTCGGTGGCCGGGCGGCCGAAGCGGTCGGCCAGGTCCAGCAGTGCCTTGGCCACGCGGCCGGGGACGTCGGAGAAGACCAGGTCGGACAGGGAGTCGTTGGTGCGGCGCAGGCGGCGGGCCAGAGCCTGCAGGAGCTGGGCCGACACTTCCGGGCGCGTGCGCAGCAGGTTGTTCAGGCTCTCGTTCTTGAGGCCGGCGAGGCGGGTCTCGGAAACAGCAGTGGCCGTGGCGGTGCGGGGGCTGGGGTCGAACAGGGCCATCTCGCCGAACAGCTCGCCCGGGCCGAGGATAGCCAGCAGGGACTCGCGGCCGTCCGGGGACGTGCGGCCGAGCTTCACTTTGCCGGAGACGATGAAGTAGAGCTGGTCGCCCTGGTCGCCTTCACGGAACACCGATGCTCCGCGGGAAAGGTCCACCTCGGTGAGCTCGTCCGTCAGCAGACGGAATGCGTCGTCGTCGAGCGTGGCGAAAAGGGGTGCTCGGCGCAGTACCTCGATGTCCATAAAATCTCCTGAGTAAAAGTATCGGCTGTGGCGCTTGTGCCATTGTTTCAGAATTTTCAAGGTTCTGTGACGAACTTGGCAGGCGAAACGCACCGTGGCAGGAGCCGGGCATCACATTCGCGTCCCCGGCGATTGTCAGCCGGCACCACTAGAATGGGGTTTCACCTGTTGATTAAGGAGCCTGCGTGCCCGGCCTGACTGTCCTCGACCTGGTCCTGGTCCTGGTCCTGTTGTCCTATCTTGTGTACGGGCTCCGCAACGGCTTCCTGGTCACCGTTGGCGGGATCGCCGGCTTCGCGGCCGGCGCCGTGGCCGCCGTTGTCGCCGTTCCGCTGGTCAGCGGCTTTGTCCCCGACCCGCAATGGAGGCTGACCGCCACCATTGCCGCCGCCGTCGTGCTCGTGGTCATGGGGCATGGGCTGGGCACCATGGCGGGCCGCGCCATCCGGGGCGCCGTGCGGATCAGCCCCCTGCGCGCCGTGGACCGGCTGGTGGGCGGCGCCGTTAATGTGGTGGTCTCGGCCTTGGTGATGTCCATGCTGGCGTTCAGCGTCAGCTCGCTGGGTGTGCCGTTTATTTCACAGCAGCTGGCCGACTCGAAGGTGATCCGTTTCATCGACGGGCTGACACCCACGCCCGTGAAAGCCACCCTGGCGCAGCTGCGGTCCACCGTGATCGGCAACGGGATTCCCACGCTCATCCAGGGCCTGGAGAACGGCAAGACCGTTCCGGTGCCCAACGCCAGCACGGACACGCCCGCGCTCAACCGTGCTGCGGCCTCCGTACTGAAGATCGCCGGTACCGCCTATGAATGCGGACAGAACCAGACCGGCACCGGTTTCGTGGTTTCCGCGGACCGGGTGGTCACCAACGCGCACGTCGTGGCGGGAGTGTCGCAGCCGGTGGTGGAGATGCCCGACGGCGGCGCTTACCCCGGGCGGGTCGTCTACTTCGATACCCGGCACGACCTCGCGGTGCTCGCCGTTGACGGCCTGCCCGCCCAGCCGCTTCCGCTTAGCGCCGACCTGCCGGACGGCAGCCCGGCCGCGTTCGCCGGGTATCCGCACGGCGGTCCGTTCCAGTCGAAGCCCGCTACCGTGCAGGACATTGCGACCGTGCTGGTTCCGGACATCTACGGGTCGGACCCTGCGCCGGAGGAAATCTACCGGCTGGCGGGGGACGTGCAGCCGGGCAACTCCGGCGGGCCGCTGCTCACTACCGAGGGCCAGGTGGCCGGTGTGATCTTCGCGAAGGCAACCGCGGACACTGCCATGGGCTTTGCCATCACCATGGACGACCTGAACCCGGTGGCATCCCAGGCGCCAGCGATGTCATCGCCCGTTTCCTCCGGGCAGTGCATCCAGAAGTAAGGCCTCGCTAGAGAACCTCGGCCAGGTAGTCGATGGCCAGCCGGTAACCGGTGACGCCGGCGCCCACGATCACCGCTGAGCACACGGGTGACAGGTAGGAGTGGTGCCGGAATTCCTCGCGCTGGTGCACGTTGGTGATGTGCACCTCGACGGCCGGAAGCTGCACGGCGGCGAGGGCGTCGCGAAGCGCCACGGATGTGTGCGTGAAGGCGCCGGCGTTGATGACGATGCCCGCCACTGCGCCTCTCGCTGCGTGAATGGCGTCAAGCAGCACGCCCTCGTGGTTGGACTGCACGAACTCCACTTCGAAACCGTGGCCCTTGCCAGCGTCCGCGGCCAGCTGCTCGACGTCCGCCAGGGTGGACGTCCCGTACTTCTCCGGCTCGCGGGTGCCCAGCAGGTTGAGGTTGGGTCCATTGATCACCAGGATGGTGCCGCGGCCGGCGGCGGTAGCTTCAGTCATGCGAGCCAATCTATCGCCCGCCGGGGACGGGACGTGCATTCTTACGTCCAACGAGGGCCATTCCTAGCCCTTGTAGCCGTTGGGGTTGTTTTTCTGCCAGCGCCAGTGGTCCTGGCACATTTGGTCCACGGTTTTGGTGGTTGCCCAGCCGAGGTCGGCCAGGGCTG